>JBDHKD010000040.1:0-23746 GCA_039586575.1 Gemmatimonadota bacterium
GACCGCCGGGTGGACGCTAGCGGATTCCCGTGGCCGCGGTGAGCCGGACCGCGATACCCGCGGTCAGAACGAACTGCTCGCCGCCTCCGAGCTCGAAGCGCGCTTCGGCATACGGCACGAACAGAGTCGCATCGTACATCAGGCCGCCCAGTACGTTGAACCCTAAGTCGGTATCCGAGATTTCGCCCCCCAGCGCGCCGCTTCCCTCGACATGGGCGACGTTGAGACCGCCGCCGAAGTAGCCGGTGACGATCGCCAGCGCCGGCGTCGTGACCAGGTTGGCGTTGATCTCCCAGTATTCGTCGATTCCTTCGGTTTGGGGATAGAACCAGTCGAACGTCGCCGCAATGGCGAGCGGCGGCCCGCCCACGGGCAAGCCCGCGATGGCACGCGCGCCGATACCGAAATCGAAATCGTCGGCCCAGTTACCCTGAACGCCGAGCGCGAATTGCCCGTAGGCACTGGCTGGCGCAACCAGCAACACCGACAGGCATGCGGCTAGCTGTGCTCTCTTCAGCTTTCCTCCAAGTTGCGCAGGTTAATTGACGGGTGTCAGCCCGGGCCCGACGTTGATAGCCACGCCAACCGTGATCAAGAACTGCTCCGCGCCGCCGGCGTATCGCGCCTCGGCATACGGCGACCAGGAACCGAAACTGTACCTGGCTCCGCCCAGCAGGTTGACTCCGAACTCAGTGTCGCTTCGTTTGATCGTTTCCTCTTCGACCGTCTCCTCGATTTCGATCACCGCCAGGTTGACACCCGCGCCGCCGTACGGGACCAGTGGGCCCGGCACCGGTACCAAGAACACGGCGTTCGCGTTCAGTTCCCAGTACGTCACGCTATCCGCCTCGGGGAAGAAATAGTCGAAGCTGCCCTGCAGCTGTAACGGCAGGCTCGGAATGCCCAGCGTCGCGCGGGCACCGAGGGCGAAGTCGAACTCGTCGCCCCAGCTCCCCTGCGCGGCCAGGTCCACCTGCGCGCGAAGCGTAGCCGGCGCAAACGCCAGCCCCAGCAGCACGAAACCGACAAGATACCTCTTCATGCAAACCTCCTCCTCTTAGAGGTTGTTCGTTGCCCCCCGCTAGAGGGCGAGGCGCTCCCTTAGTTCGGCCGCACGCCGATGATTGGGTCGAACGCATAATCAGGCGTTCCGGGGTAGGGCGTCAAGAGAGGGCCGGTCGCGATCCGGGACTTGACCCGAGGGGCCGGCGGCGTTATAGTTGTTAGTACCAACTACCGCGGGTCCCCGCCAACCAAGCGAGCGGTGATCCCGGATCGTAGGGGAGGACGACAATGAGCGACGAGCAGCGGATCCGTGAGGCGGTGCGGCGGCGCTACGCGGCGGCGGCGCGGCAGGCGAGCGAAGCAACTGCGGCGAGCTGTTGTGGCCCGGCGGTGCCGAGCTGCTGCGAGGGGGCGGAAAAGGGGGTTATCTCGCGCGATCTGTACAGTGGCGCGGAGGTGGAAGGAATTCCGGAGGCGGCGATGCTGGCCTCGTTGGGCTGTGGGAACCCGACGGCGCTGGCGGAGCTGGGAGCGGGAGAGGTGGTCCTGGATCTGGGCTCGGGTGGCGGGATCGATGTGCTACTGTCGGCGCAGCGAGTCGGCCCGCGTGGCAAGGCGTACGGCATCGACATGACGGATGAGATGTTGGAGTTGGCGCGGCGCAATCAGCGTGAGGCTGGGATCGCGAACGCCGAGTTCTTGAAGGGAACGATCGAGGAGGTGCCGTTGCCGGACGAGAGCGTCGATGTCGTGATCTCGAATTGCGTGATCAACCTTTCGACGGACAAGGACCGTGTGCTGCGAGAGGCGTATCGCGTCTTGCGGCCGGGTGGCCGGTTGGCTGTCTCGGACATGGTGTTTCAGGGCGCGGTGCCGGAAGCGATCCGGCGGGACCTCGAGGCGTGGAGCGGTTGCGTGGCGGGGGCGCTGCACGAGGACGAGTATCGAGCCAAACTGGCGGCTGCCGGCTTCACGGAGATCGAGCTGGAGATCACGCGCAGCTTCGCGGGAGAGGAGTTGAAGGAGCTCGGGCGGGCGTTCGGGATCGAGGTGCAGGACAGCTGGCTCGCGGAAGGGCGGTTCAGCTCGGCGTTCGTCAGGGCCCGGCGGCCAGTCTAGTCGTCGCCGCACTGTTGCCACTCGATCGTCGAGGAGGCTAATCTCCCGGACACTCGACGAGCACGACGGCAGAGCGGACGATGACGAAGATGGCCCGTGAAGGAAAGCCGGCGGCATAGATCGAAATATCTCGGAAGCGTAGCGGCGGCGGCTACCGTGGCCTGGCTCGGCGTAGCGGGCACGGCGTCCGCGCAGGAGCCGCGCGACACGCTTCCTCTTCCCGACAGCGTATACACGGTCGAAGGTCTGACGGTGCGCGTGGCGCGGCCGGTGGCCACGGCGGGCGGCGCCAGCGCGTTGACGGCGGGAATCGACTCGGTGCGGGCCTCGCCGTCGCCGACGCTCGAGGAAGTACTTCGCCGCGTCCCGCTGATTATGATCCGCGAGAACTCGCGCGGCGAGGCGCAGCCGCAGCTCAGGGGGATGGAATCACGACGCGTCGCCGTGCTGGTGGACGATGTGCCGCTGACGCTCGGTTGGGACAACCGCACTGACCTGAGCGTTATCCCGTTGACCGCGGCGCGGCAGTTGACGCTGGTGCGTGGACTCTCGTCGGTGCTCCATGGCCCGAACGCGCTGGGCGGCGTGGTGCTGGTCTCGATCGGTGACGGTGCGGGCGCGGCGTCTGTCTCGCCCTTCCAGTTGGCGGCCGGCGTGGACGACCTGGGAAACAGCGACCTGGCGCTCGGGCTCGTGACTCGCGTGCGCGTCGGGAGCGGCGGCCTGCTGCTGCGGGGCGGGGGAGGCTATCGGAACCGCTCGGCAGTGCCGCTGCCGGCGGACGTGGAGCAGCCGCCGCCGGCGGTTCCGGACGAGCGACTGAACAGCGACTTCGAGCAGTTGAACGGGTACCTGGTGGCCCGCTACGAGGCGGACGGGGGAGCCTGGGCGTCGTTCTCGTCGTTCGGTTTCTGGTCCGAGCGGGGCGTGCCGCCGGAGCTGCATATCGCGGATCCGCGGCTCTGGCGCTATCCGCGGACGACACGCTGGGTGACGGCGGTCTCGGCCGGTACCGGATGGTCGCGAACCCCGTGGGGCGAAGGCGATCTCGAGGCGAGCCTGGGTATCGACTTGGGCGCGACCGAGATCGACACCTACGCGACGCTCGACTACGACTCGATCACTGGCGGCGAGCGGGGCGACGACCGCACGCTGTCGTTCAGGTTGCTCGGCGATCACACGCTGGGTCGCGGCATCCTGCGCGGCGCGCTGACGCTGGCCGAGAGCCGCCACGATGAGTTGATCGAGCCGGACGAACGCGCCCGCTACCGGCAGCGACTGTGGAGTCTGGGGCTCGAGGTGGAGCAGCCGCTGCTGGTCGGCCCGGGCGCGCCGCGAGCCCGGCTGAGCCTAGGGCTCAGCGTCGACGGCTCCGATACGCCGGAGACGGGCGGCCGCACACCGCGCGATCCGATTTGGGCCTGGGGAGCGCGAGCGGGAGGCACTTTCGCCCTCGGGACCGGGAACTGGTTGTTGCATGGTGGCCTGAGCCGGCGCGTCCGCTTCCCTGCACTGCGCGAGCTCTACTCCGGCGCCCTGGGAAGGTACGTGGTCAACGAGGGCCTCGACCCCGAGGTGCTGGCCGTCGCCGAGCTGGGGCTCACGACCTCGCTTCCGGGCCTCGAGGCGCAAGCCGTGGCCTTCTACCAGCGGCTGACCGACGCCATCGTTCGCGTCAGCATCGGCGACGGCCAGCTGCAACGACAGAACAGGGATCGTATCCGCAGCCTCGGCATCGAGCTCTTGGCCAGCTACAGCTGGCGCTGGTTCTCGCTGACCGGCGATCTGACGATCAAAGACGTCAACCAGGAGGACCCGGCCGTCCCCGCGGGACAGGAGGAACCCGAGTACCAGCCGTGGATCGCCGGCAGCCTGGGCCTCTCGCTGCCGCTGGGGTTCGGAATCTGGAGCATCGGGCGGCTGCACCATGTGGGCCGGCGGTATTGCGTCCACCCGGAGCTCGAGAGTCAGGTCCGGCTGGACAGCGACACCTGGCTCGACCTAGAGTTCGGACGTGGTTTCAGCCTGGGACGCACTCGGCGAAGCCTCGAGCTGGTGCTGGCGCTCGACAACCTGACGGACGGCGCCGCCTACGATCAGTGCGGGCTGCCGCAGCCGGGACGGTTGCTTCGTTTTCAGTTGCGACTATTCTGAGTCGATGATGAGTGAAGGCACGCAAAAGAAATCGCTGACCTGGATCCTGCCGGCCGTCGTGGTCCTGGGGCTCGTGCTCGCCATTCTCATTCCGGTGAGCGGGGCGACGGAGGCGGTGGTCGACATCGTAGCGCGCTGGTTCTTCGCGGTCTTCTGCACGCTCTACGCAATCGTCCAGGCGCGGGTCTACTTCATGTTCCGCCGCCGGCGGGCGAGTCTGGCGGACTCCGAAGGTGTGCCAGTCGCCATTCACGGGGCTTTCACCCTGGTCTGGGCCATCCTCGCGGTCGCCGCGATCGTCTACGGCATAACCGGCGTCGATGGCGGGCTCGAGACCGCTGGCTGGGTGACGATCGTGCTATTGGTCGGCATCCAGATGTTGGTGCTTGGAAGGTTCGATAGCCGCGTGCGCGACTGAGTGGAACGACCGATGTCGGGTCTCGTCACGATGATCGCGTGGTGTGTCCTCGCCCTGGCGGGCTGTTCCGACTCGAACGGACCGCCGAACGGCGACGACATCGGAGGGGTGGGCGATCTGAGCCTGGCGGTCGCGGTCATCGCCGACGGGCTGAGTAACCCGCTCTATTTGACGGCGCCGGCCGGCGATCCGCGCAGCTTCGTCGTCGAGCAGCCCGGTCGCGTGCGGATCGTCGAGGACGGTCAGCTGATCGACACGCCGTTCCTGGACATAACCGATCGGGTGCGCAGCGGCGGAGAGCGGGGGCTGCTCGGCCTGGCCTTCCACCCCGACTACGCGAGCAACGGTTACTTCTGGAAGGCGCGCACTGCTTCGCGACGGACCCGTGCGATTCGGGCGACCTGGTCTTGCCAGCGATCGAATACGGGCACGGAGAAGGCTGTTCGGTTACCGGCGGCTACGTTTACCGCGGCCAGGCCATCCCGGCGATCCACGGCCACTACTTCTACTCGGACTATTGCGCCGGTTTCCTGCGCAGCTTCCAGTTCGACGGCGCGGTCGCGGGCGACGAGCGCCAGTGGGATGTCGGTGACGTGGGCAACGTCCTCTCGTTCGGCGAGGACGCGGACGGCGAACTCTATGTCCTCTCAGGCAACGGTAGGGTCTACAGGCTCGTCGAGGCGGTCGATTAGCCGCCGAAGTAGTAGGCGTATCCGATCAGGAACTGCAGGTTCCTGTTCTTGATCGAACCCCACGCCTCCGCCGTCGCAATGTCGCGGAGCCCGTAGTTGTAGCGGACATCGGTGGTCAGTAACCCGGGTCCCAGGCCCACATCGAAGCCGGCCCCGCCCAGAATTCCGAAGTCGATGCTCTCGGTCGGGAACGGCTGGACCGTCCCGCCCTCTTCTGTGGGTATCCGATTATCGCAGCCGACCAACAGCGTGAAGATCTCCGAGGCCAGACTCACCTGGCAGCCGAGCTGCAGCGATACCACCGGACCGGCGTACAGGCGCGGAACCACTCGCTCACCGCCGACCGGGATCATGAGGGTGAGCGGGACCTGCAGCTCCAGGTAGTCGAGTGCGAGCTTGAAATTGCCGCTGGCGATGATGTCCGGGTTGTCCGGCCCCGGAAAGAACGGGAAATCCTGTTCCGCTCCCTTCTCCACATACATGAGCTCGCTCTGGATAGCGAAGAGCTTCGCGAAGCGGAACATGAAGAAACCGCCGAGGCTGGGGGCGAGCCGCGTGTCCAGCTCTTCGGCCACCTCGCCGCTGAGCGTCGCCAGATCGAAACCGCTCCTGACACCGACGGCGAACTTCTGGGCAAATGCGGGGGATGGCACCGCTGCGGCCAGCAGCGCCGCGGCGAACAGAACGCGAATCGCGCTACTCCGACTCATGGTCGTTCTCCGGGCGGGGGTGTGGGCACGAGATCAGGCTGAGGCTGGTCTCAGCCTGATCGTACTACCAGTTTGTACTTTGATGCCGAGCGAGGCACGTTAGTTAAACCGAGAATCGAAGGGAAGGGCAGCGACGGTGATTGCACGCTCCTGGCACGGTGTAACCCCGGCCTCGCGGGCGGACGAGTACCTCGCCTACCTGGAGGCGACGGGTCTCAGGGAGTATCGGTCGGTCGAGGGCAACCTCGGCGTCTTCGTGCTCCGCCGCAGCGGCGCCGAACGGGCCGATTTTCTCCTCATCTCGCTGTGGGAGTCGTACGATGCGATTCGCCGCTTCGCCGGTGAGGACTACGAGAAGGCGGTCTACTACCCCGAGGATGAGAAGTACCTGCTCGAACTGGAGCCGCAGGTCACACACTACGACGTCGTGTTCGCTGAGGCCGCCGACTGAGACCCGGGCTCGGATCGGCAGCCTTTCAACGGTATTGGGGGGTACACATGCGGTATGCAAAACGGGTTGCCTTTGCTGGCGCGGCTTCTCTGACCGCCTGGCTCGCCTGCCAGCCGGCGGGGGAGGAGCCGGCGGAAGTCGTCGCCGGTCTGTTCTCTGGTGCGAGGGCCGAGTGGATCGACATGAGCTACGCGTATGATGAGAACACGATCTTCTGGCCCACGGCGGAGCCGTTCGAGCTGGAGGTCGTGTCGGCCGAGTTGACCGAGCGTGGCTACTACTACGCGGCGAACAACTTCTGCACCGCCGAGCACGGGGGGACGCACTTCGATGCACCCATCCACTTCTCGGAGGGCCGGCAGACGGCGGAGCAGGTCCCGATTCAGCGGCTGGTGGGTCCCGCGGTGGTGGTGGACGTGAGCGAGTCGGCGGCAGCCGATGCCGATTACCAGATCGGCGTCGGCGACCTCGAGGCGTGGGAGGCGGAGCACGGCGCCATCGCGGACGGCTCGATCCTGCTGCTCCACACGGGCTGGGGGGCGCGCTGGCCGAACAAGGCGGAATATCTGGGCACCGAGCTCACGGGCCCGGAGGCGGTGCCACTGCTTCATTTTCCGGGCCTCCATCCCGACGCGGCGCGCTGGTTGGTCGAGAACCGCCGGATCGACGCGCTGGGAATCGACACGCCGAGCATCGACTACGGGCGGTCGACGACCTTCGAGGCCCACCGGGTGCTCTACGAGCAGAACATCCCGGCGTTCGAGAACGTGGCGGCACTGGAGAGGTTACCGGCGAAGGGTGCCTACGTGATCGCGTTGCCGATGAAGATCGCCGGCGGCAGCGGCGGCCCGCTCCGCATGGTCGGCGTGATTCCCCAGTAGTCCCCAGCTCGAACTGTTGCCACAGAGCGCGGCGTTGGGACGGGTCGTCGCTAACCCCAGCTCCGCTACGACGACCCGTCCCAACGCCCGGGATGAGGGCGCTGGCCGTTACCTGCAAACAGCACGCCCGTGCTGCGCGTAGGGAGGCGGAGGCGCGATCTCACCGTAGTACATGGCGCATTCGTTCTCGCCAGCGCGCGCGACCGCTGCCCAGCCGTTCGTTGCGATCATCGGCAGCGTGGCTCTGAGCGTGGAGCGGTCGTCGGTCGAGTCCTGGGTGGGTCGAGGTTGAGGCGCTGAGCTGCCCGGGTTCAGGTGTCTGCGCAGGTATGCCAGGCGGCGGGGCGGGTCGGTGAAGCGCAGCTGGGGTTAGCGACCCCGCGCTCACGGCGCAGCCGTGAGCGTGGGGGAGGCCGGAGCGAGACGACCCGCCCCGCCGACGCCGTTATTCGTAGCGCAGCGCCTCGACCGGGTCGACCCGGGCGGCTCGGCGTGCCGGCAGCACGCCGGCGGCGAGCCCGATCATTATCAGGATGCCGATGCAGATGAGCGCGATGGGGAGCGACAGCTTCGGATTGGCGATGTAGACCATGGCGCCATCGTCGGCCGGCAGACTGTCGACCAGCAGGATGACGGCGGTCGAGAACGCCAGCCCGACCCCGCCGCCGGTCAGCGTGAGGGCCAGTGCCTCGAAGATGAACTGGTTCATGACGTGACGCTTGCGAGCGCCGATCGAGCGCTTGATGCCGATCTCCTTCGTCCGCTCGCGCACCACGACGTACATGATGTTGGCCACGCCGACGCCGGCGACCAGCAGCGTGAAGGCGCCCACCAGGCCGAGGAAGACCTGAATCCCCAGACCGATCTGGTTGATCATCTGTTCGTCCTCGATGAAATCCCACATCGGTAGCGCCCGCTCGTCTTCCGGGTCGAACTTGTAGCGGGAACCGAGCACGCGGAACAGCTCCGACTTGACGAACACCGCGCGTGCCGGATCGCGCGGCCTGAGCAGCAGATGGCTCACGTAGCGTAAGCCGTAGATGCTCTTGAAGGTGGAAGCCGGGATGATGGCGCGGTCTGCGTCGGGCCCGTTGTTCATGCTGTCCTGGAACTTCTTCTGCATCACGCCGACGACGGTGAACGGCAGGTCGTCCAGCATGACGATCTTGCCCACTGGGTCTTCGGTTCCGAACAGCTCCTCGGCGATCTCGTTGCCCAGGAACAACACGCGTCGCCGCTCGTCGACATCGCGCTGGTTGATGAAGCGGCTGCCGGCGCGTGGGAACATGCGCCGCATGTCCTGAAAGGCGGGGTGGACGCCCTCCATATAGGTGGTGGTCTTGTTGTCGCCGACCTCCAGGGTGACGCCCCAGCGGCCATAGGAGGGACTCGTCAGGTCGATCTCCTCGATCGACCGCTTGATCAAATCGAGGTCCTCTTCACTCAGGCGGATACGACGCCCCTTCGGCAGGCCTTCCCACTCTTTGCTGGTGGTGCCGCCGTAGACCATGAAGATCCGCTCGCCGGCATTCAGGTTCCCCTCCAGAATGGCCCAACGCAGCCCCTCGCCGAAGGCGAGCAGCAGGACCACCGAGATGGTGCCCCAAGTGATCGCCAACATGGTGAGAACGACGCGTGTCTTCTGCGTCTTCAGGTCACCGATGAACTCGCCGAGTAATATTCTCCACATGGCCTAGTAGCGTAGACATTCCACCGGATCCAGATTCGCCGCCTTGCGGGCGGGGAAGTATCCGGCCAGCAGTGCGACGACGGTCAGCAGCACGATCGTTACGATGGCGACGAGCGGCGAGAGGGTCGGCACGCCGATGAACTCCTGGAGCGGCATCAGCTGTCCGACCTTTACGAGTCCGAGCGAGATGAGGAAGCCGAGCGCCGCGCCGGTGCCGACGACGACGAACGCCTGGCCGAGGAACTGCAGCATGATGTCGCGCTTGCGGGCGCCGATCGAGCGCCGAATGCCGATCTCACGCGTTCGTTCCTTGACTACGATATACATGATGTTGGCGACGCCGATGCCGCCGACGATCAGGGTGAAGGCGCCGACGACGCCGAGGAACGTGTTCATCCCGATGAACACGTAGTCGATGATCTTCTCGAACTCGCTCGTGTCCCACTCCCAGATCGCGTCCTCGTCGGTCGGGTCGAAGCGGTACTTGCGGCCCAATACCTCATTGACGCGCTGCTCGACGGCCTCGACGACATCGACGCTACTGGTCCGATAGATGATGTTGTTGATGTAGCGTTGCCCGAAGATCGCCTTGTGCGTGCTGGAGGGGATGAAGATACGGTCGCGGTCGCGCGAGTTGTACGAAGAATTCTGTTGCTTCTCCTTCAGCACCCCGACGACGACAAACGGTATCTCACCGACGAACACGGTCTTGCCGATGGCCTCCTCGTCCTCGAACAGTAGCTGTTCGAGCTCGTTGCCGAGGAAGGCGACGCGGCGGCGCTCGTCCACATCGGCCTGGTTGATGAAGCGGCCCCCCCAGTCGGCGATCTCGTTCCGCATCTCACCGTAGACAGGGTAGATGCCGGTGATATTCGGGAAGGCGCTATTGCGGCCGCGGCGCACCGGCACTTGCCGGGTGCTGTATTCGGGGCTGATCTGGACGATCTCCGGGATCTCGCTCTGCAGGAGCTGCACGTCCTCTTCCTGCATGCGGATCCAGCGTCCTTCGGGGAAGCCTTCGTAGGACTTGGTGGTGCGGTTACCGAAGAGGATGACGATTTTCTCGCCGAGCCCGTGCATCCGCTTCCGGGTCTGCCGCTCCATGCCGACGCCGAAGGCGAGCAGAACGACGACGGCGACCGTTCCCCAGGTGATTCCCATGATGGTGAGGAAGGTGCGCAGCCGCTGGGTGCGGATGTCGTTGAAGAAGTCCTTGAAGCTACCGAAGACGCGCATGCTCGCTCACTCGATCTCCTTCGGCGGCAGCTCGACGACCTTATCGCCTTCCTCGAGGCCGGCGATGATCTCGATGTTGATCGCGTCGCTCAAGCCGGTGTCGATGATCCGCTCCTCCTGATCGCCGCTCTCCAGCAGCACCGTCACCTTGGCTGTGTCGCCGGCGAAGCTGACGAGGCGCTCGGGGATCATCAGGACGTCTGAGCGGCGAGCGATGATCACATCGGCGTTGGCGGAGTAGCCGGCGCGCAGGACGACGTCGGCCTCATCGAGCGAGATCTCGATGGGGAAGACGGTGGAGTTGTCCTCGGTACGCGCCTTGAGCGAGATCTTGGTCAGCGTCCCGGTCACCTCGGCCTGGGGCAGCGCGCCGATCTTGAACTCGACGGCCAACCCTTCGCGCAGCCGGCCGACGTCGATCTCGTCAACGGTGCCCCTGAAGATGAGGGCGCTCATCTCGGCCATCGTCGCCAGCACGGTCCCCTCTTGGTAGGGGTTGAGCGGCGTGACCGGGTCACCGATCTCGACGTTCTTCTCCAGGATGAAGCCGTTGATCGGCGAGTAGACGATCGCTTCGATGTTCTGGTCGGCGATCGTTACCCTGCCTTCCTCCAGCAGGGCCAGGCGTTCCTGTGCCAGCTTGACGTTGAGCTCGGCCTCGCCGTAGGAGCGCTCGTGGGTCTCGAACTCGTCCTGTGATACCAGGCCTTGCTCAACCAGGCGGCGCTGGCGCTCGAGCTCGCGGCGCAGGTTCTCGAGCTCGAGCTGGCGCAACTCGAGCTGCCGCCGGGTCTCGACGAGCTCGAGCGGAGTGGGCGTCGGCTTGATCTCGAGGAGTGGGGCGCCGGCTCTGACGAAGTCGCCGACCTCGGCGAACTCGCGGCTCACGACGCCGGAGATCTTCGACTTGACGCTGATCTCGACTTCGGGTTCGATGCGTCCTACGGCGAGCGCCTTGTCGACGATCTCGCCGCGTTCGACCTCCACGGTGCGCAGGTCATCGCTGGCCGAGTTACCGTTGCGAACGGCGGCGAAAGCGCCGCCGCCGAGCGCGACGATGGCGACCACGCCGAGGACAATCTTGGTCCGTCGCTTCATCCCGCTGCTCCATATACTTGCTTGAACTGTAAGTCTGTGAACAATCGGGCCCGCTGTGAGCCCCACAGGCAAGGCCCCCTCCCGGGAATCGATGACTCAGGGCCTGTCTCGGGGCTTCAAGCGACACTACGAGTGGTGTGACGGCAGGTTTCAGAGCAAGCTGCGGAGATAGCCGCCGTCGATCTGGATGGTGGTACCGGTGATGTAGGCGGCGCGCTGGGAGGCGAGGAAGGCGACGAGATCGCCGAGCTCTTTGGGATCGCCCATGCGGCCGGCCGGGATGTTCGCGACCAGTCCGGCCATCACCTGTTCTATGGTCTGGCCCGAATGGGCGGCCCGGGTCTCGGCCAGCTCGGAGACCCGGTCGGTGGCCATGTAGCCGGGGCAGATCACGTTCACGGTGATGCCGTCGGCGGCGAACTCCTGTGAGATCGTCTTGGCGTAGCCCACGACACCGGGGCGCACGGTGTTGGAGAGCACCATAGCGGGCAAGGGCGATTTCACCGAGATGGAAGTGATGCAGATGATCCGGCCCCAGAGCTGGCGCCGCATGTAGGGGATGGCGGCCTGCGACATCCGGATGGCGCTCAGCATGCTGAGCTCGAGCGCCTGGGCCCAGGCTTCCGGCGGTGTCTGCGAGCTGGTCGTCGCCGGCGGTCCGCCGGCGTTCGTCACCAGGATGTCGAGTCGGCCAAACTCCTTGACGGTGGCTTCCACGAACTCCTGCGGCCCCGCCTCCGTGGCCAGGTCGCACGGATGGGTGAAGACCGGACTGCCGGCAGCGCGCTCGAGCGCCGCGCCGGTGCGTTCCAGCTGTTCGGCGCCGCGGGCGCAGATGGCGACCCGCGCCCCCTCGCGGGCGAGCGCCCAGGCGATGGCTTTGCCGAGTCCACTGCTGGCACCGCCGACGGCGGCGACTCTTCCCTCGATACCCAGATCCACGGAAACCTCCTGCTCAGATGCCGGCGCAGGCCAGGAACAACGACGTATCGTGATCCCTCCGCTGCAGTAGCTCGTGGACCATCTCGTGCTTCACCCCGGCTCTGTAGTGGAGGTAGTCGGAGTCTATGTATATGGAATGAGGCGGCTGCCAGGCCCCGACGTGGCAGTCTCCTGTGCCTCCGTTGCGGATCTCCTCCGCCTCGTACCAGCGGACTCGGTCGAACGGACCGCGCGTCTCGGTGCACGTCTCGACCTCGCTCCACCAAACCCGGTAGAGCGCGGGTGGGTCGAAAGGATGAGGCTCGACCGCCTCGAAATGACCCTCTCCGCAGCCGCCGATCAACAGCAGCGCGACGACGGGGCCGGACAGGGAGCGCCTGGGGGAGGGCATGCCACACCAACCGTGTCAAAAGTCTGATTCAGCCGTAGCATGCCCGTCGAGCGGAGCGCGGTCAAGAGGCCGAGCTCGCCTCCTCGGCCGGGGCAGGCGGACACGCCGCCGCCTCGAGCTCGCGCTCCGCTCGCTCGACGGCCCGCCAGGCCCTCGACCTGCCCCGGTTCCAGGTGCGCCAGTCCCTCTCGTCGGGCGGCGACCAGCGTTCGAGGATGCGGGCGGCCGCGACACAGCCTTGCTGCGGGTCGATGTCGGGCAGGGCCGCGATCAGCGTGGGAACCGCGTCGGCACTCAAGTATGTCGCGTAAGCGGCGTCGAACTCGTGGCCGGCACGGGCACGATCGAGGTTCACCCGGGCGATCAAGGCGTCCGGGCTCATGACGTTGAGCGCGAGGATCGCCAGGAAGCCGGAAGCGACCGCGCCGAACGTGAAGTGCTCGCGACGGTCGCGGAGCACCGTGGCGCCGAACCAGGCGAACACGATCCCCAGCCAGACCATGAAGGCCGAAGTGTAGAGGCGCAACTCGGTCAGGCCGTAGGCGTCCACGTAGAGGCCCATCCGCTGGATCGCCGAGATCACGATCACGAACAGCAGTACGAGCTGCAACCCCGCCAGCGCCCGGAAAATGTGGCGCGGGCGCCGCGCCGACTCGGCCAGCAGCCAATCGGCCGCCAGCAGAAGCGGAAGAACCAGGGCGGCGACGGTGACGAGCTCGAAGAAGCCGCGCCGCGCGTACTCCGCGTACGTCAGACCGACGGTCTCCTGAACCAGCGACGCGTCGCCGAACAGGTAGCGGAGCTGCACGAACACGAAGGCGAGAAACAGCAGGTCGAGTAGGGCCAACGGGAGCGCGACCTCGACGATCCCCAGCCCGGGTCGCTCGACGGCGATCCGGCCGGCCAACAAGGCCTTCCTGATCCCGAGCATCAGGATCAAGAAACCGCAGGCGATCCAGGCGAAGAATGCGGTCAGCGCCGCGTGCGAGAACAGCTTCGCGAAGTCGAAGTCCAGCGCCCGGGTCACCACGTTCTCGAACACCGCATCCGCCGCCATCAGCAGGCCGCCGAATACAAACAAGAGCGGGAAGGCGATCAACAGCCCGACGATGACCGAGCGCGCCGTGCGCAGCGCGCCGGGATCGGCCGGGGTCGCCCACGCCAGGTCGCGCCGCTCGATGGCCGCCACACCGGCGGCCGCCGCGGCGCCGGAATTCACGAGCCCCCGAACATAATCGGTGATCCCCCAGCTGCGGATCCGCACGCCGCCCAGGCTCAGGCTCCAGATCGACAGGCCGGCCAGCACCGCCAGGATGTCCAGCATCTTGAGCGCCGGCGCGTCCCGCCACGTCGGTCCCAGCGCGAAGACCAGGGCCGGTAGCGCCAGCCAGAGCGTCCGCCGCGGCCAGTCGACCCGGTGGCCCAGCACCACGGCAACCGCCAGTAGCGCGGCGATCCACAGCCCCAGATTCAGCGACCAGGGGCCGGCGCGCAGCAGGACGTCGCCCAGCACGCCGATGACGATCGCGGCGATCAACACGTGGATGACGAGCTTTGATCTTTCCATCGTAAAGATACCTCAGACACCGCGCGTCGCGCGGATCAGGTCCTCCATTCGGGTCAGATAACGCTCCAGAGCCCGACGGCCGGGCTCGCTCAAGCGGTACTCGGTTCTCGGTAGCCGTCCCTCGAACGACTTGATGCACTCCACGTAGCCCGCTTCCTCCAGCTTTCGCGCGTGCACGCTCAGGTTGCCGTCGGTGATCTCGAGCAGGTCCTTGAGGTCGTTGAAGGTGAGGGACTCGTTGACGGCGAGGGCGCTCATGATGCCGAGCCGCACTCGCTGGTGGATGAGTCGGTCGAGCTCGGCCGCTCCTCTAGCCACCGTACTTCCAGGCGATCACGGCGCCGAACACGATGTTGAGCCCGCCGAACCCGGCCGCCATCAAGGCGTCGCCCCAGCCCCCCGGTGCCAGGAAGGCAAGGGCGCCCAGCACCATGAAGCAGAGCCCCATGACGGGCACGGCCCGAACCGAGAAAGCGCCGCCGGTCATCACGCCGGCCCCGTACAACAGCAGCCAGGTGCCGGGTAGGGCGTCGACCAGTCCCGCCCGGTAGAGGACGGCGGTCAGCACGGCGCCGGCGGCCACCGGGGGACAGAACCCCAGGACCATCCTCGCCCCGGCGCCCCGCAAGAGCGGTGCTCTGACCGCGCGGGCCTTGAGGAGGATGGCGCCGAGTCCCAGCGCCAGCGCGAGGGCGGCGGCGACGAGCCAGGTGATGAGCCAGCCCGCGGCCGTCGTCTGGCGGACCGCCAACACGGCGGCCACCAGCGCCGTCAGCCCCATCGCGACCGTGCCCCAACCGGGGACGGCGGTGAACGAGCTGGCCCGCGCCATGGTCTCGCGGATGAAGCGCAGGTCGTCGAGCGCGCGGGCGGGGTCGTCGGCGGGGTCGGGTCTCGGTGAGGAGGTGTGCTTGTTCATGCGGTGAAGCTAGGGCTTTGGGTTGGTAGTGTCAAGTACTTTATAACTTAAAGTTTAGGGTGAAGAAGTCCTTGCGCGGGTCGTTTCTTCGGTGTATATTCGGTTTCCCAGGGCGGAGGGATCACCCACTCCCCCCCCTCCTTCGAAGCGGCCCCTCCGCTCTGGTCCCCACCTTCGGGTGGGCTTTTTTGTCGCCGGGACTTACGGTATTTCTTCGGGTACCAGCAGCGGTCCGATGCCGACTTACGCCGAGCTTCACTGTCACTCCGCTTTCTCCCTTCTGGACGGGGCCTCCACGCCGGAAGCCCTGGTTGGACGGGCGGTGGGGCTTGGCCTGGGGGCGTTGGCGCTGACGGACCATGACGAGCTGGGCGGTGCGGTGCGGTTCAGCCAGGCGGCGCGGGAGGCGGGGTTGGAGGCGATCGTGGGGGCCGAGCTGACGGTGGAGTCGGCGGAGCCGGGAGGGCGGCCCAGCCACATCACGCTGTTGGCGCGCACGGCGGAGGGTTACGCGAACCTGGCGGAGCTCGTCACGCGATCGCGAAGCCCGGGTGGTGGGGAGCCGCGGCGGTCGCTTCGCTCCACGTCGCGCGGCCCGGTTGCAGGAACGGCGGCTGCGCCGCCGCCGCGCTCCAAGTTACGCTCGGCGACCGCCACGGCTCCCCGACACGGGTTCCGCACGCTTCCCTCGGAGGTGGGCTGGGCGCCGGGCCGGGGTCTACCGCGCGTCACCTGGGACGATCTGGCGGAGCTGGGCTCTGGCCTGCTCGCTCTGACGGGCTGCCCACAGGGCGAGCTGGCGCGGCGGGTGCGGGCGGGCGAGGGGAAGGGGGCGCGCGAGCTGCTCGATTTTCTGTGCAGCGTGTACGACGGGTACATAGCGGTGGAGGTATGGGACCACGCGCTGCCGGAGGAGCGGGAGCTGGCGGATGCGCTGCTGGAGTTGGCGGACCGTCGTGGGCTCACGGCGGTGGCGACGAACGACGTGCATTACGCGGCGCCGCCGGGCCGAATCGTCCACGACGTGCTGACCTGCCTGCGTCACCAGGTGACGCTGGATGAGGCGGGCACGCGTCTCAGGCCCAACGGTGAGTGGTACCTGAAGCCGCCGTCGGTGGTGTGGCGGCGTTGGCGTCATCGCCCCGAGGTGGTGGAGAACACGCTCGCCCTGGCTGCCGAGTGCCGCTTCCGGCTGGCGGATCTGTCGCCGTCGATGCCGGGGTTCCAGGTGCCGGCGGGAATGACGCGACAGGAGTTCCTCGAGTCGCTCGTCTGGAAGGGAGCGGTGGAGCGCTACGGCGGTGCCACGGGCCAGCGGCGGAACGGGGATCCGATTCGGGTAGTCGCGCCAAGCGGGGCGTCGGGGATCCCCTCGCTTCATGTCGCGCGGCGTCGGGCTGGGATGGAAGACGGGCCGGGGCGCTCCAAATGTCCGCTCGAGGATCACCCGCCGCGCCCTGCCGATCGCACGGTAGGATGGT
The DNA here is from genome assembly GCA_039586575.1 of Gemmatimonadota bacterium. GTDB lineage: Bacteria > Gemmatimonadota > Gemmatimonadetes > Palauibacterales > KS3-K002. The sequence continues at coordinate 16,755 of JBDHKD010000040.1, forward strand.
GGCACACACCTCGGCCGGGCCAGCCAAAACGCGATGAGAACATACCTCAGAATGGCGATCGGACGCGCGTCGTCGCTTCCTCGGATGGTGACCGGGCACCGCAGGGGTCGTCGAGCGCGACTGCGAGCCGCGATAGGGAGGGCAGGGCTGGAACCCCGAGCGGACATTTGGAGCGCGGTGGCCCGTCGCCCGTCCCTGCTTGTGTTGCGCGACATGAAGCGAGGGGTTCCAGTCCTGCCCGACCGGCCGGCGCCACATGGAGGGCGAGGACCCCTGCAGTGCCCTCCCACCACGGAAGGTTGGGCCTGACGGCGCGGGTCCGACGCCAGATCCGCCACGAGCTCGAGGTGATCGCGCGGCTCGACCTGGCGGGGTACTTCCTCACGGTCTGGGACATCGTGCGCTTCGCGCGGCGGCGCGGGATCCTATTGCAGGGTCGCGGCTCGGCGGCGAACTCCTGCGTCTGCTACTGCCTGGGGATCACGGCGGTGGACCCGATCAAGTTCGAGCTGTTGTTCGAGCGCTTCCTGTCGGAGGAGCGGGGTGGCGCGCCCGACATCGATCTGGACATCGAGCACGAGCAGCGCGAGGAGGTGCTCCAGTACGTCTATCGGAAGTACGGTCGCGAGCGTGCGGCGATGGTCTGCGAGTCGATCACCTATCGGGGCCGCTCCGCCGTCCGCGACGCCGCCCGCGTGCTCGGCTTCTCGACCGACGTAGCCGACCGGTTGGCGGGGGAAGCGGAGCGTCACGAGGCGGCCGAGGCGGCCGACGCCTTGGAGAACGGCGGCTTGGCCGCCTGTGGGCTCGACCCGGCGAACAGTCGCGTGCGGGCATTGGTGCATGTGGTGCGCGGGCTCGACCAACTGCCGCGCCACCGCTCGATCCACGTGGGCGGCTTCGTGCTCAGCGAAGGCCCGCTCTCGCGGGTGGTGCCGATCGAGCCGGCGGCGATGGCCGGCCGCACCGTCATCCAGTGGGACAAAGACGATCTCGAGTTCGCGGGGCTCATCAAGATCGATCTGCTGGGGCTGGGGATGCTCACCTGTCTGGCGAAGGCGATCCGCTACATCCGCGAGACGCGCAGCCTGAGCCTCGACCTGGCGCAGTTACCGGCCGCCGATCCCGAGGTCTACAAGATGATCCAGGCGGCGGACACGGTAGGTGTCTTCCAGATCGAGAGCCGCGCCCAGATGAACTCGCTGCCGCGGCTCAAGCCGGCGAATTTCTACGACCTGGTGGTGCAGGTAGCGCTCATCCGGCCGGGGCCCATTCAGGGCGACATGGTGCACCCCTACGTGCGGCGCCGGCGCGGCGAAGAGCCGGTGACGTACCTGCACCCGGACCTGGAGCCGATCCTCGAGCGGACGCTGGGCGTGCCGCTGTTCCAGGAGCAGGGGATGAAGGTGGCGGTGGCGATGGCGGGGTTCACGCCGGGCCAGGCGGACCTGTTGCGGCGGGCGATGGGGTTCAAGCGATCGCGTGAGGCGATGGCGGCGATCGAGCCGGCGTTGCGCGCCGGGATGAGCGAACGTGGCGTGACGCCGGAGGTGCAGGGTTACATCGTCAAATATCTCACCGCCTTCGCCAACTACGGGTTCCCCGAGAGTCATTCGGCATCGTTCGCGCTCTTGGTCTATGCGTCGGCGTACCTGAAGCGCTACTACGCGCCCGAGTTCTTCTGCGCGCTCTTGAACTCCCAACCGATGGGGTTCTACGCGCCGGGCACGCTGGTGCACGACGCGCGGCGTCACGGCGTCGCAGTGCGGCCGCTCGACCTCGCCTACTCCGAGTGGGACTGCACGCTCGAGGAGCCCCCGCCGCGCCCTGACCTTCGCGGTTCGAGTCCTCCCTCAGGGGCCCCCACTGCGTCCACTCGATCTCAGAACTGGGTGGGGAGAGAGCCGGGCGGGTGGTCGAGCGCAATTCGGAGCGCGGCGGCGGCGCAGCCGCCGTTACTGCAACCGGGCCGCGCGACATGGAGCGAGACGACCCGCCCGGCGACCGCTCCTCCCCCCGCTCTGCGAATCGGCTTGCGTTACGTCCGTGGGTTGGGCTCCAGGGCGGAAGAGAAACTGAAGGCGGCGTGGGAGGCCGGCGGACCGTTCCGGAGTGTGGAGGACGTGGTGCGGCGCTCGGGACTCGGCCTCCCCGCCCTCAAGACGCTGGCCGAGGCGGGCGCCTTCCGGACGCTCTGGGGCCCGGGCCGCCGCGCGGCGCTCTGGGAGGTGCTGGCGCGGCTGGCGCAGAAGCCGCTGGCGCGAGTCGAGTCGACGCGGCAGCCGAAGCTCAAGGAGATGAAGAAAGTCGAGCTGGTCGCCGCCGACTACACGACCACCGGGCTCTGCACGCACGGGCATCCCATGGAGCACCTGCGCGCAGCGCTCCGGGCGCAGGGCGTGCTGTCGGCCGAGGAGCTGCGCCGCGTCCCTAGCGGCCGGCGCGTCAAAGTCGCCGGCGTGGTGATCTGCCGGCAGCGGCCCGGAACGGCGAAGGGCGTCTGCTTCATCACGCTGGAAGACGAGACGGGTTTCTCCAACTTCGTCGTCTATGCCGACCTCTTTCAGCGCTACCGTAAGACCATCGTCCGCTCACCGGTGCTCTTGATCGAGGGGATCGCCCAGAACGAGCAAGACGTGGTGAACGTGCAGGTACGGCAGATCACGGCCATCGCGCCACAGGCGGGCGCCGAGGTCATCGAGAGCCACGACTTCCACTAGGAGCCACTGGCCCGGCCGCCTGGAAAACCCGATGCGGCGTTTCGGTGGGCCCGCTACTATATTGTGTAACCAGTTCACAAAATATGCCCGCTGACCACCAGGCGGGTCGCCCAAACCCTTAGCTGACAGTGAAATCAGCCGGCCTAATCCGGGGCGCTTTGGCGAGCTGCGTGCTCGCGGTTCTGAGCACGGCTGCGGCGGCCCACGCCCAGGTGCCGGGCGGCGCCGATTCGGTCAAGGTCCGGGCGTACGCCGAGCCCGCGACCGTTCGCCCCGGTGAGACGCTCTCCATCGTCGTCGTTCTTGACCACGCCGCCGGCTTCCACACCTGGCCGCACGAGCCGGTCGTACCCCCCGAGTTCGAAGGCCTGATGCCTATCGCCACATCGGTCCAAGCCTCCTCGCTCCCGGAGGGAGCGGCCGTGGACGTGATCCGCTGGCCCGAGCCGGCGACCGTGACGGTCCACTACATCCGGGATCCGGTCGAGCTTCTGGTCTACGCCGGCGAAGCCGTCGTGCGCCTCGATGTGCGATTCGCAACGGGCACGCCGGACGGCGCGCACAGCGTCGAGCTGCGCGTCCGCTACCAGGCCTGCGACGAGCGGGTCTGCTATCCGCCCAAGACCGTGAGCCTCAGCGTCCCCTTCAGCCTGGCCCCGGGCAGTCCGGACCGGGCTCGGGGACGATGAGCTGTCTGACTAAGACCCAGGCGCGCGACCGCTCAGCTTCGCGCCGCAACCGAGGGACGGGTCTCATGAGGATTATCCAGCTAACAGTCATCGCCTTGCTCTTCGCCGGGCCGACCCTGGCACAGGAACCCGCAGCGGAGCCGGCACCGCCGACCACGACGATCACCGGTACGCTGCTGAGCGCCGACGGCCAGCCGATCGAAATGGCTCACGTCGGTCTTTACCCTCTTTCCGGGGGAGCGGCGATCGAGTCGGCGGAGGTGGCGGCCGATGGCAGTTACGTGCTGGAGACCGACTCGGTCGGCGTATTCTCGCTGTGGTACACCGGCGTCGACTGCTTGATTCAAAGCAGAGCGCTCTTGTTGGACGGGGCCGGCGGCGCGATCGAGATCGACGTCGGCTTGGGCACGCACGACTTCCAGGACGATCTTTCGGAGGTCGCCGTGATCGGCGAGTTCAACGACTTCGCTTTCGGACAGGACGACCGCCCGCTGGAGTTGCAGGACGACGGCACCTACGTCCTCGAGATCGAGTGGGACGCCGACACGCTGGCTTATCAACTGATCAACATCGTCAGTGGCCGCAGCATCAACGGCACGCAGAGCGATCGATTCGTCTACGATGGCGGCGGCGATTACCGGTCCGTCATCTCGGTGGCCGATGGTGTGGCCCGCATCGTGTTCGATCCCCAGAAATTGCACGTGATCGACGCCGCGCCGTCGGTGCAGTTCGGCGACCCCGAGGGTTTGCAGGCTCGCTATGCGAGTTTCGCGCAGTTCATGCAGGACCGGCGCGCCGAATACTACGAAGAACGCCGAGCGTTGCAGGAGGAAGGGGCGAGCGACGAAGAGTTGCGCAGCTTCGGCGCCGAATACGACTGGTCCGACGTCGACGCCGCTCTCGAAGACTGGCTGGACGAGACCAGCGATCCCGACCTGCGCGGCACGCTGCTCCTGACCTACGTCAGCCGGTCGGTGCGGACCGATTCGCTGTACGCACGGATGGCCTTGGCCGAAGTCGAGCCAGCATCGCCGAAATGGGGGATGGCACAGTTCCTCTTGCCCAGCGCCATCGATGCCACAGGTCACCCGGAGGCCTACGAGGACTTCCTCTATGCCGCGCTGCGGGAGAACCCCAGCGAGGCGCTCAAGCCCGACGTGCTGTTCCAGCTGCTCTGGCAAGCCCACGAGGATCATAACGAAAATGAGACGCGGATCCTTTACGCCTGGCTGGTCTCCGAGTATCCGGACGAGTGGCAGGCCCAGTACGCGCGATCCGAGTTCGACCCGAACCGCGCCGTCCGCGAGGGGCAGCCGGTACCCGAGTTCGAGATCGCCTCGTTGGAGGACTCGACGGTGATCTACTCGAACCAGGGCTTGGCGGGTCAGATCTACCTTATCGACTTCTGGGCTGTTTGGTGTGGGCCGTGTATCGCCGAGATGCCGTACCTGCACGCTGCCTATGAGAAGTACGGGCAAGATGGGTTCACCATCTTGAGTCTCTCGTTCGACGACAAGCCCGAGGACGTCATCGAGCATCGTGAGAAAGGCGAGTGGACCATGCCGTGGCTGCACGCCTTCGTCGGAGATGGTTTCGGTAGTGAACTGGCCAAGACGTTCCAAGTCTATGGCATACCGAAACCGGTTCTTGTCGGCAAGGACGGGACGATCCTCGCCACTTACCGCGACCTGCACGGCGAGAAACTCGACGAGACGCTGGCCGGGGTGTTCGGCCGCGAGCCCACGGTGAGCGAGGAGGAGAGCCGATAGGGAATGCAAGAGCCCCGCTGCGTCGCCTACGTGTAGTGGTGTTCAGCGGGGCTCGGCGCTTCAGCTTCCGACTAGCAACCGCCGGAGATCAGGCAAAGTAGCTCGTCTTGCGGGACCGTGGCCACGAATGGCACAGCGAACGTGCCGTCGTCGACCGTCAGGGTCCGATTTCCCGTGCCACCCTCGTCGCGGGCGACGAATCGGAAGGTGCCGCTGATGCGGTCCTCGCCGATCTCGTCGATCGTCGCGCTGCCCGACACGATCTCGAAGTAATCCTCGTATCCGCCGCCATCGTACCCGAAGATCACCCGTCCGTGGCAGGCGGCGTTGGGCTCGCACGGCGTGAAGCTGCCGGTGCGTAGCGGGGCGAGCTGCAGAACGAAAAGGTCACCCTTCGGCTGCTCGGTGGCCCGGAACGCGGATACGATCAGGCCACCCAGCGAGTCGGGCTCGGTGGATATCGCCCAGCTGCCGAACTCCGGCTGCCCCTCGAGGGTAGTAGGTAAGCCGGCGGCGGCGTAGCCGCCTGTCGTGTCGCCGTCGAACGTGAAGCTCACGCCGGCCAGCGAATTGGGAGTCAGCAGATCGACGTCATCACACCCGGCGAGGAAGGCGAGGCCGGCGACCAGACCGGCGAACGCCAAGACAGCAACGCGCTTCATGAAACCTCCTGTGGAACAACCTACCCCCGTCTGCGAGCGGGCCGATTACGGAAAACGGTTCTTGCAAGGCGTGTGCCCGCCGAGCGAGGGACGGAGCCCTGGGCTTTGCGTTGCGTGGCGCCATTTTTCCTGTCCTGCGCCGGGCGCCGCAAGCGGTCGACCTCAACTAGTTGAAGGGGCGATTTGGAAATCCGAACTTTCGCGCCACCGCGGCAGCGACCATCTTATATGGCGATGAGAACTCGATCGCTGGCCGCGACAGTCCTCGCGGTCGTTCTTCTCTCTGCTTGCGCCGACGAGAAGGCCGGCAGCGAGCTGGTCGGTCCGCTCGCCGGACCACGAGTCGCCGAGTCGGTCCTCGCGCTAGGGATCTGGGAGGGCGTACCGGTCGGCATCACCGACACCTTCGTGCCGGGCGAGATCGTGCATCTGTGGGTACGCTGGGAGAAGCTCGAGCCGCCGCACGTCGCCGAGGCGGTCTGGATCAACCCGTCGGACGACATAGTGGATACTTCCGTGCTCGACATCGACGACGGTCCGGCGGAGCAGATCACGGTCTTCACGCTCGACCTGTCAGGTATGTCGCCGGAGGGTGACTGGGAGGTCGAGCTCTGGCTGGACGACGAGTTCCACCGCAGCCACCTCTTCTTCGTCTGGTCCAGCCAGCTTCCGAACTAGAGCCCGAGCGCTTCCGCCATCGTCTCCACCAGCCACTCGGCTTCCCGCTTGTCACGCACCGAGCGTCCCGCGTAGAGCTTCTTGCCGTCGGCGCGCGCGATCTGGATGTCGTAGTAGGGACGCTTACCGGCCTGCATACCGATCTTCAGCACGATGTCATCGATGTCGTCGGCCGCTATCGTGCGACGACGGCCGAAGGGGCCGTAGACGACGCGCGCAGCGCCGCCGCCAGGAGGCCGAAGCCCGCCCCGCCGAAGACCAAGGCGAAGATCAGTACCAGCCCGGCCTCGCCCCAGTCGCCGGCCATCGCCTCTCTTAGCGCCATGATGGCCATGAAGATGCCGGTCTGGCAGAACGGAAGCAGGAAGAGGAGCAACGCCGGGGGGAGCACCCGGGCGAGCCCTGGTTGTGGCGCCGCGATTGGGCCATCACGCTGGCGCTGCCGCGCCTCGGCGCTCCGTTCATCTTCCCCGT
>JBDHKD010000041.1:0-23608 GCA_039586575.1 Gemmatimonadota bacterium
CGGCAGGAAATCTTCCAACACCCACATCTCCTCCGCGGCGTCGATCGGGTCCTCCTCGGCACCGACGGCAGGCGGCTCGTCCCAGTACTCTCCAATGAGAGCGACCTGCTGTCCGTTCGGGTGCGCACTGAGACTGTGCAGCGAGAATCCCTCCATGGGTGGGCCGAGGCTCTGCGGTTGGCCGTCATCTACAGCAACGCGCCATAGCGAGACCGCGGATTGGCCATCCCTTACGCTGTTGACGGCGTATATGAGATGACGAGAGTCGGGGTGCCAGGCCAGGCGCGGAAACCCTCGGTTCAAAATTCGTCGCGATTGCACGGACGGGCGGGCAAGTACCCGGATTGACCCGCCGGCCAAGGGCATGGTCATCAGCGTCCACTCTCCCTCCTCCTGCGACCAGGCGGGCACGCTCGAACGGAAGAACGCCAACCATCGACCGTCGGGCGACGCCGCCAACTCCGACAGATAGGCGGGTGGGGGTATACGCTGAAGCTCGCGTTCGTTGCCGGTCTCCAGGTCCCGAGCCACAACGCGCATGGTATCGCCGCTCCCCTCCCACGATACGAAGACGACGTTCCCATCAGGCGACCAGGTGGGCCAGCGGACACAACAGCCCTGCACGATGGGCGTCGCCGCACCCGTCTGCACGTCGATCTGGTAAATCCCCCGGCGATCATTCAGGTCTCTGCCTTGGGCGAGCAGAGAGCGGCCGTCGGGCGACCAGTCGCGTACGAACGACTCTGCCACCCAGCGGACCGTCAGGGGCAGCCTGCGCTCCTCGCCGGTCTCGACGGAACGGATTCCGAGGGTGGAGGGGAAGGGCCATTGATGCCACGCATAGGCGAAGTATTGACCGTCCGGCGACCACTGAACTACCGCTCCCGGGACACTTGTAATCATCTCCGGAGCGCTGAGTTCGCCGGTGGCTGGGTCGAGCCTGGCGAGGTAAAGGCTGGTCGGAGAGGTATCGGCGTCCTCTCCGCCGCAACAGTAGAAGTAGGCACCGTCGTGGCTGAAACCCAGGCCACGGAGGGCTCTGATCTCCGGCTCGACGAGTACAGACTCTCCTGTAGGTTTACCATCGGCCACCTCGATGAGCCAGGCACGTCGACCTGCCCCGGGCAGAAGGCCTCGGTCACTGTCAAACAGGAGCCGCTTGCCATCCGGTGTCCAGTCGAGCACGCGTTCGATTCCCGGGCCTTCCACGAGAGGGGTCTTCTGGCCTCCATCGATCTCCAGCAGGAGGATGTCGCGATCCGGCGAGTCATCGCGCACCAGCACGTCGTAAGCGATGTAACGGCCGTCGGGCGAAAGACGTATCTCCAACGATGGAAGCCAATCGGACAACACTTCGAGCGAGCCATCCGAGATGGAAATCAACACCGTCCCACGTTCCACGTTCGCCAGTATGTGCTTTCCATCCGGGGACCAGTCGTGGACCTCACCGCCACCACGATAAAGCGTGCGAACCCCGGAACCGTCGGCGTTGATGACTCGCAGCTCGACACCGTCCTGCATGATCCACTCGTAGGCGATGCGGCGGCCGTCGGGCCCGAACCTCGCTTGGTAGGGCCACTCGCCTTCCGACCCCGGGGTCACGATGTAGCGGTTCTCGCCTGTGCTCAGGTCCTTCACGCCGAGTTGGCCGGTCTGCCAGTTAGTGAACGCGTAGTAGCGACCATCCGGCGACACCGAGCCCGTCACGTCACGGATTCCGGCCACTCTACGGTGCTTTGGGCCTTCCTGCGCAGGAGCTTGATCCTGCGCTGCCACTTTCGGCGTTAGGATGAGGAAGAGCACAACGGGAATGAGCCGGGTCGGTGAGCGATGGTAACTCATCGAAACCCCCTCCTACCGCGGGGCACACTGCCTCCTGGCGAATACGAATGGAGCTGCCAAGGCCAATCTGCCCATCGACCGGTTGTGGCGCCAGGCGACACTGGTGAGCCGGCGCCTGGGCGGCGCTTCAGCGGCGGAGCCCGCCCAGGCCTATTCGGTCAGAAGCACAAGGGACGTCACAAGCTCCCGGGACCCGGACGCCGGGTGGCAGGACTCTGATCAGCGAATGGCCTGGCGCCTCAACTCCTCGATGAAGCTCGCCTCCACCCAGTAGTTGTCGTCGTCGCCGGCGCGTGCGCTGTTGAAGAACAGGTAGCTTCCGTCATGCGATAGGATCGGGCAGATGTCCGATTCGGTGCTGTTCACCGGCTCCCCCAGGTTCACCGGAACCGTCCAACCGCCGGATCCGTCCCGGAAACTGATCCACAAGTCCGCCCCGCCCAAGTTCTCCTCGTGCCGGAACCGCATGAAGATGAGATAGCTCTGGTCGGGAGCGATGAAGGGGCCAGCCTCGATCGCATCGCCGTTCACCGGCTCGCCCAAGTTCACCGGCGCCTGATAGACACCGTCCACCAGCTGGGACACGTAGATGTCGCCGTCGCCAGGTGAGTAGATGCTGCCGTCCGCGGCGACCGAGAACTGCCAGTGGAGGTCGAGCGTGTTGGGGCCGCCCTCGATGATCTGCGGCTCGGACCAGCCTCGCGCTTCGCGCGTCACATACCAGATCCGTTCCGCCTGTCGACCTTCCTCCGCGCCCGTCGGGCGGACTGACAGGAAATACAACCGCTCGCCGTCGGGAGCGAAGATGGGAACATCATCGCTCCAGCCGATGCGCGAGAACGGCGCCGGCTCCGGCTCCGTCCAGCGACCCTCCACAACGTGTGAGAAGACCATCATGCCGTACGAGTAGCCCGAGTCGGGCAGCGCGAGCTCGGTGGACCAGTAGGCCTCCGTCCCGTCGGGCGAGAAGGCGATCGTCCCGTGCTGGAACCGGTGCGTGGAGACGATGTCCAGGGCGAACGGCGCCGGCGGCGCTCCCGCAGGCGGCGGAGTCTGCCCCATGTAAGGCCCTTCGAGCACGGGGAAGCGGCGGGGCTCGGTGCCTGCGCCTGCCGCGGCCAGGAAGCGCGCCATCGCCTCGCGGCCGACGGCCTCGGCCGCGTTGTAGGGCGTTTCGCCGGACAGGCTACGGGCGTCGAGCTCGGCGCCCCGGTCGAGCAACGTCTGCGCGACGGCCTCGCGTCCCAGCTCCGCCGCGTAGTGCAGCGGGACGCGCCCGTAGCGGTCCCGCTCGTCTACATCGAACCCCAGGTCGAGCATGCGCGCGACGATGATGTCCGAGCCCCCCTGGCTGGCCGAGTGCAGCATCGAGCCGCCCTTGTCGTTGCGCATGCTGAGGTCGACACCCGAGTCGGCGAGGAGCAGGAAGAGGCGCTCCAGCCCCTTCTCGGCGCCGAACCTGGCGAGACCCTTTGCCTCCCAGCTGTCGGCGGGAGGCAACTGGGCACCCGCATCGAGGAACAGGTTGACCAGGCCGCTGAAACCCCTCCACGCCGCCAGGCCGAGCGGTGGGGCGCCGAAACGGTCCAGGACGTTCACGTCGGCGCCGGCAGCGACGAGAAGCCGCGCCATCTCGATGTTTCCAGTTTCCCTCGCCACCAGGAGCAGCGGCGTTCGACCATACTCGTTTCGCAGCTCCGTGTCGGCATCCCGCGCGAGCAGGAACTCGGCGGCGGCGGCCTGATCCCGCCGAATCGCGTAATGCAACGGCGTCTCGCCGTCCTCGTCCTGAGCGTTCACATCCGCTCCCGCGTCGGCGAGCGCGGTGCAGACCTCGTGGTGACCGTGGGCCGCAGCGTAGTGCAGTGGCGTGCGCCCTCGTTCGTCAGTCTGGACGGCGAGGTCGGGCTCGCTGGCGAGTAGCTCCCGCACGGTTGTTGGATCCCCTTCACGCGCGGCGTCGAATATCGACTGCGCTGCGAGCGTGAGCGGCGTGGCGAATAGGAGAAATAAGGCGATCGGCAAAACGGCGAGGCGGATGGCACGCGCTTCCTGTCTCATCGGTCGTCTCCAGCGTGCGGGCGCGGCGGTCGGGGCTAGATCCGTAGGCCAACTGATTGACGCATACAGTACCCAGAGGGTTGCCAGATATGGGGATGGCCGGCCTGCTGCCGCTGGGGAGCAGCTCCAGCAGCGCCCCCCTGGACCCTCTCGGACGTGCTGGCTGACAAGCGTGGGGGCTGCACTAATCGTGAATCGGGCTGGCCACATGGGATCTCGATTCGGGTGGGATTCGCGGTCGGCTCCCGTCTCGGTTACCTTGCTGCAGTGCCAGGCGGGCGACTGATGGCAACAGCTTGGTTGTCAGGTGTGATCCGGCGCGGGTCGACCGAGTCGTCTGTGCCCCTACTAGACGGAGGTGAGTGAGTGGCGAGAAGGACGAACTATGGATTCGAGAAGAGACAGCGGGACATCAAGAAACGGAAGAAGAAGGAGGAGAAGGCCGAGAAGAGACGTCTGAAGAAGGAAGCCGCTCGGGCCGCCCAGGGCGAAGACGCCGCCCAGGGCGAGGACGCCGCCGAAACCGAAGAAGACCAGGAGTAAAGCCCGGCGGCGATGCTCGCGCCGCCGCCGCCCGTAGCGAAGGCAGAGGAATCGGCTCAAACCGCCGCGTGCGGCGCTCGTCGCGTCTCAGTGCCGATCCTCTACAGGATACGGAGCCTCCACGTAGCTGAAGATGGCTCGCCAGCTTTGATCGGTGTTAATCAGGGTGTGGTGGAGATCCGCGTAAGCGAGAGCCTTGGGCGCTTTTCCTCTGGGCCGCTTTCCTTTGCTTCGCCCGCTTCACGCGCGAGACCATGTTCTGCTCCCAGGGGAGCTCGGATGACGGGCCGCAGATACGGCCGCCGTCCTCGATCCAGTAGCCCGTGTTGCCTTCCAGGCTCGAGTAGATGTGCTCGCCGTAGATCCAGTGGCGTGTGTCGCCCTTCCGCCCGATGATGTGCTTGCGGCGGTTGATACGGTACCCGGTGTACCCGGCGGGTCCGTAGATAGCCAAGCCCTTGATATAGTACCCTGTGTCCATGATTCAACGCGGGCCTCGGGTTCCGCCGCCAGGGTCGGGGCGGGGGGTCCCGTGATTCGGGTCGCAAGCATCGAACCCAACCGGGCGGCGCGGTCCGATTCGTGTAACCCCCTTCAGGACAATGGATTAGGGGAGGAGACCACTCAGAGGTTGCCCGGCCCCTGCGTGCAAGTTGCACTGAACAGTGCAAACTGCACGTGCCCGGAAACCGCCAGGATGGACTATCCGGCGTCGCGCCATCAAGGCGACGGGACGCTCAAAGCTCCAGCTCCCACGTCTCGGCGATCAGCTCATGGCCGAAACTGTGGTGAGGCTCCTCGTCGACCAGGCGGAATCCCGTCTTCTCGTAGACGTGCCGCGCGGCGTGCAGAACGCTGTTCGTCCAGAGCGTGATCTTCCGATAGCCCGCACCGCGTGCGAAACGCACGCATTCGTTCACCAGCCGACTACCGATGCCCAGCCCGCGGGCCCTCGGCTCGACCAGCAGCAGGCGCAACTTGGCCACGGTCTTCGACTGCTTGACGAGGAACACCGAGCCGACGTTCTCACCTTGCTTTTCCGCCAGCCAACAGCGCTCCCGTCTCGGGTCGTAGCTCTGGATGAACTTCGCGACGATCTCCGCGACCAGTGCCTCGAACCGCTCGTCCCACCCGTATTCCTGGGCATACAGCACGCCGTGACGGTGGACGACCCAGCCCATGTCGCCCGGCTGGTGTGGTCGCAGGAGGTAAGGAACCCGGCGTTCGGGCTGGGCGCCGAGCAGACCTTCAATCGTGCGCATCGCTTCGACCAGGGACGCCTGCCGCTCCCCCGACAGCTGGCCCAACATCGCCGCGATCTCGCGGCGCGAGGCCGCGTTGAGCTTGGCGAAGGCCTCCTGCCCTTGCTCCGTCAACGAGAGGATGTTGCGCCGGCCGTCCGCCTCGGACTGCTCCTTCGCGATCAGGCCGCGCCGCTGGAAGCCGCCCAGGATGCGGCTCAGGTACCCGGCATCGAGCCCCAACTCCGCGCCCAGCTCGGTCGCCGTGCTCCGCTCATGGTGAGCGAGCTCGTAGACCACCCGTGCCTCGGCCAGCGAGAACGGGCTCTTCAACAAGCCCTCCTCGAGCACGCCGATCTGCCGGGTGTAGAACCGGTTGAAGCGCCGGACGGCCTCGACGCGTCGGTCGAGATCGATGTCCGCCATGGTCCTTCACTCGGGGTGGCTGGTAAGCAGCGGGAATTCGATATACTTGCTTCAGTATACTAATTTATTTGTCTGTGTCAACTATTTGGCGACGGACACCGTGGCTGGGTCGCGAGTGGCCCGGGGCGCGGGCCCTCCCTAGCTTGTTCCCAGGTCTTTCCTCTCTCGCGGTAGGTGATCATGAAGACGCGCGCGTTCTGCACCTCGCTTGCCACGACGGCGCTGCTGTTCCTGGTCGCGGGCGGCGCCTGCGGACAGGCAGGCTTGGAAGAGGACGTCATCGCGACCGCTGCCGGTGATCTGACCATCACGTTCGTCGGCCACGGCACGCTAATGTTCCGATACGACGGGAAGGTGATCCACGTGGATCCGGTGAGCCGTGAGGCGGACTACAGCGCGATGCCGGATGCCGACCTCATCCTGGTCACGCACGAGCACGGTGATCATCTGGACGCCGAAGCGATCGGGGCGATCAGTAGGGAAGGAACGGTCGTGGTCGTGTCGCGGTCGTGCGAGGGCCGGGTGGCCGGCGCGATCGTGATGGAGAACGGCGAGACCCGGACGGAAGCTGGCCTACGGATCGAAGCCGTTCCCGCTTACAATCTCGTGCACATGCGGTCGAGCGGTCAGCCCTATCACGCCAAGGGCGACGGGAACGGATACGTGATCACGTTCGGCGGTGTTCGCGTGTACGTTGCCGGCGACACGGAGAACACCCCGGAGATGAAGGCGCTGGCCGACATCGACATCGCGTTCCTGCCGATGAACTTACCGTACACGATGACACCGGCGATGGTGGCGGATGCGGCGAAGGCGTTCCGCCCCGGCGTCCTCTACCCTTACCACTATGGGAGCACGGATCCGGGCGAGCTCGTGGGGCTGCTGGAAGGGGTGGAAGGGATCGAGGTTCGCTTGAGAGAGATGCGCTAACGGGACGGAAGCGAAAGACGGTACCGACATGGAGCCAGGCGGTCAGCCGCAGTCGACGAGCAAGTCGCTCGGCGGCTTCATAACGCTGTCACGGCAGATCATGCACCTTGCCAATCAGGGGAGCCCGCGCGGCGAGTTCTTGGGCGACCTGTCAGCATTGCTGCTGGAGTTCTCGGGTTGTGCTGCGCTCGAGTTGCGGTTGCGTGGGGACATCGAGTACCGATGGCGAGCGGTCGCGCGACCTGAGCCGTCGTTCGAGTACGAAGCGCTGGCTGCCGGTGGGCCGGAGGACGAACTGGCTTCGAGCGCTAGGCGGCGACAGTCGGACCTTAGGCGAATCGTCGATGACGAGCTGCAAGGGGTGGTGGAAGACGGGTCGCCCTGCTTCACCGAGTACGGGAGCTTTTGGACGGGGGATGTCGCAGAGACTGTAGCTCGGTATTCGTCCCAGAAAGACGTCCGGCTGAGCGTGTACCCCGATACGACATCGATGGCGCTCATACCTTTCAGGGTCGACGTCAATAACGTTGGCGTTCTGCGTCTGGAGTGCGGGCGGCGCGACACGTTCGCTCTCGACATGATGGAGGGGTACGAGGCGATGGCCGAGACGCTCGGCCTGGCCATCGCCCAGCGGCGAGCGCAGAGGGCGCTGCGCGAGCGAGTCAAGGAGCTGTCGTGCCTCTACAGCATTGCCCGCGTGATCGAGGACAACAAGGGCAGCGTGGAAGAAGCGATGGAACGCATCGTGCAACTCCTCCCACCGGCGTGGCAGTTCCCGGAGACCGCAGTGGCTCGGATCACATTGGATGGGAACACGTATGTGGCGGGCGAATTCGATGCGGCTCGCTCACGGCAGATTGCCAAGATCGTCGTCAGCGGAAAATATCGCGGCGATGTCGAGGTCGGGTATGTCGATGATCTGCCGCAGGCCGTCGACGGACCGTTCCTCAGGGAAGAGGAGCACTTGATCGGCGGCGTCGCGCGGGAGATCGGCGAGTTCCTCGAGCGACGGCAAGCCGAGGCGGAACGGTTGACGCTCGAGGCACAGCTGCGGCACTCCGACCGATTGGCCACGATCGGTCAGCTGGCTGCCGGCGTGGCTCACGAGATCAACGAGCCGCTTGGCAGCATTCTGGGGTTCGCGCAGCTGGCGCAAAAGAGCGGCGACTTGCCCGAGGGCACCGCCGACGACATGAACAAGATTGTTGCGGCCTGCCTGCAGGCTCGTGAGATCGTGAACAAGCTCAAGCTCTTCGCGCGGCAGGCGCCCATCCAGACTGCCTGGGTTGAACTGGCCGGGGTTGTGGACGAGGCGTTGAGCCTGGTGAAGAACCGTTGTGCGAGCCAAGGGATAGAGGTTGTAAGGCGGCTCGAGGCGGAGCCATGCAAGATCCTGGCGGACCCGGTGCAGCTCAAGCAGGTGGTCGTCAATCTGGTGGTGAACAGCATCCACGCGATGCCGGGCGGCGGTACGTTGACCGTGGTGATTCGCTGCGATGACAGCTCGGCGACCATCGAGGTGCAGGACAGCGGGATCGGAATGAGCGAAGAGGTGGTGGACCAGATCTTCAACCCGTTCTTCACGACGAAGGACGTGGGAGAAGGGACGGGCCTGGGCCTGTGTGTCGTGCACGGGATCGTCACGGCGCATGGGGGCACGATCGACGTCGAGAGTGAGGTCGGGAGCGGCTCGAGATTCACCGTACGATTCCCGTTTCAGGATGGTCCCGAGTCCGGAGCCGGATGAGAATGGGGCGATGAGTAGCGACAAAGAATGCATTCTAGTCGTCGATGACTCGGCGGACGCGCGGGAGGTGCTCCGGCGGAATCTCAGCGCGGAAGGATACGAGGTTCTCACCGCTCCCGGCGTGACGGAGGCGGTCGAGATCCTCGACGCCAGCTCCGTCGACCTGGTGATCACCGATCTCAAGATGCCGAAAGTCGGCGGGTTAGACCTGATCCGTCATGTGCGCGCCCGCTTCAGAGATGTCGGCATCATCATGGTGACCGGCTATGCGTCGATCGAGAGCGCCGTGGAAGCGGTGAAGGAGGGGGCGGAGGACTATCTGCAGAAGCCGTTCACGGACTCCGAGCTGCTCTCCGCGGTCCGCGATGCGCTACAGAAAGTCCGCTTCCAGCGTGCGGCGCTGTCGGAGACGGCGGCGGAGCCGCTACACACGTACGGGCTGGTCGGCGAGTCGGAGCCCATGGATGCGGTGTATCGATCCATGGCCAAGGCCGCCCCGGTCGCGGCGACGGTGCTGATCACCGGCGAGAGCGGCACGGGCAAGGAGCTGGTGGCCCGGGGCATTCACTACGCGGGGCCCAGGCAGCGCGCGCCCTTTGTGCCGATCAACTGCGGTGGTATCCCGGAAAGCCTGTTGGAGAGCGAGCTGTTCGGCCACGTCAAGGGCGCGTTCACCGGTGCCGGCGAGTCCCGCGCCGGCTTCTTCCAGGTTGCGGACGGCGGCACCGTCTTCCTGGATGAGATCAGCGAAACCAGCCTGGCCATGCAGGTGAAGCTTCTGCGCGTGCTTCAGGACGGCGAGGTCCGGATGGTCGGCGGCACACAGGCGCGGCACGTCGATGTGCGGATCATCGCGGCTACCAACAAGGACCTGCTCGATCTGGTTCGCCGGCGGCTGTTCCGCGAGGACCTCTACTTCCGCATCAACGTGCTCAGCATCGACGTCCCGCCGCTGCGCGACAGAGATGACGACGTTCTCCTCCTGGCCCAACACTTCCTCGCCAAGGCCTGTGAAGAGCTCGGCAAGAAGGTGCCCCGCTTCTCCGATGCCGTGCTCGAGGCGTTGCGGCGCTATCACTGGCCGGGGAACGTGCGAGAACTGGAGAACGTGATCCATCGGCTCGTCGTGATGAGTGAGAGCGCGACCATCGATCTTCCCGACCTTCCCTCCGTGATGCGCTTTTCTATCCCGCGCGGCGGCGTCCGGCATTGCACCCTGGCGGAAATCGAGGCCGAGCACGTCCGCAGCGTCCTGGCCAGCGTGGGTGGCAACAAGACGCGGGCGGCCGAGATCCTCGGGATCGACCGCAAGACCCTGCGAGAGAAGCTGAAGCGCAGCTGACCAACCCTGAACCGGGGCGATACTCCCCGGTGATTCGAAATCGGCCGATTCCACCCGGCGGCCGGCGACGGCGTCGGCCGGCCTTCAGCAGGGCCCTCCACACCCGAAAAGCGCTTGGTATAAAGGATTTCCGGCCCGCCGAGCAGCGTTCCGTCCACGCGTGAGGTCCTCCGCACGCCTAGCATGCCCCTTGCCCTAGAGAAACGACGGACGAACGAGCCAGGGGGTAAAAGTGATAAAGCACAACCACGAGAGCGTTGAAGGCGGTCTCTGCGGGGACTGCGTGCATGCACCCACTTGCACGTATCTGGGATCGGAGCGGCGTCGGGTGTTCCAGTGCGATGAGTTCTTGCCCGTCACGCCCGTCGAGGCCCTCAGGCAAGCGGGCAATCCGACCGGCAACCCGGGGCACAACCCGGGGGACAACCCGGCGGCTGCCGCGGCGATCTTGAACGGGCGGCTGGGCTTGTGCAGGAGTTGCGCCGGCTGGGAGACCTGCGGGTACGCGTGTCCCGAGGGCGGCGTCTGGCACTGCGACGAGTACCGGTAGCGAGCTCGGCTGGATCATAGCTCGAACTACTGACAGGGAGGCCAGTGCCAGATGCGAACGCGGCTGAACCCGGAGGCCGTCTTCAGGGTCGTCGACAAGTACGACGGAAGACAGGGCGCCATCATCTCCGTACTGGAGGCTATCCAGGCGGAGTACCACTACCTGCCCAGAGAAGCGCTCAAGATCGTCGCGACGAGGACCGGGCACTCGCTCGTCGACCTCTACGGCATCGCGACGTTCTATAGCGGCTTCAGCTTGGAACCCCGCGGCAAACACGTCGTCCAGGTCTGTACAGGGACCGCGTGTCACGTGCGCCGGTCGATCGATGTGCTCAGGGGCTTCGAGCGCTACCTGGGTGTCAGGGCGGGCTGCACTACGCGCGATCGGGAGTTCTCGCTCTCGACGGTCAATTGTCTCGGGGCGTGCGCGCTCGGGCCGGTGGTGGTCGTCGACGGCGAGTACCGCCGCCACGTCAGGGAGGGTGACGTCGCCAGCGTCGTCGAGCACGCCCGCCAGGCCGAGAACAACGTCAAGCTGACGGATGATGAGCGGATATTCGCGGTGAAGGTATCGTGCCCGCGCTGCAATCGGAGCCTGATGACCAACGGGCACCTGCTGGATGGGTATCCCATGGTTCGGGTGACCATGTCGTTCCGCAGGAAACACGGTTGGGTGATGCTGAGCAGCTTGTACGGCGACTACCGAATCGAGTCGGAGTACGAAATACCGCCGGGCACCGTAGTCCAGTTTTTCTGTCCGAGTTGTCACGCGGAGCTCAAGTCCACGAGGATCTGTGCGAACTGTGATGCTCCAATGATCAGCTTGTTGGTCAAGGGTGGCGGGACAGTGCAGTTCTGTTCGCGCCGCGGCTGCAAGGAGCACATGCTCGATCTCGTGAATGAGGATGTGACGGCTGTCTGAGCGTGCCGCGGGGGGCGCTGGGACATTGGAGAAGAACGCGGACTAGAGACCGATGCCGAGACTCCGCTCGATCAAGGAGCTGCAGGGACTGCGGCGCCGAATACGTTCCCGGCTCGATAAGCGCGAGACGCTGATCACAGTATGCGCCGGCACCGCCTGTCAGGCGTGCGGTGCGAACGACATACAGCGCGTCATCAAGAAGCGCCTCATAGAGCGCGACCTCGTCGACCGGATAAGGCTGCGCATCACGGGGTGTCACGGCTTCTGCGAGATGGGACCCTTCGTGGTGACCGAGCCACAGGCGGCGTTCTACCCCAAGATCACCACCCGGGGTGTCCCGCGGCTCATCGACGCATTGCTCGCAGACGAGTATGTAGAGGATCTTCTCTATCGGGATCCCACGACGGGCGCAGCCTGCTATCGCCTCGACGACATCCCCTTCTTTGCCAGGCAACATCGCACGCTGCTGGGGAAGAACCAGCATCTCGATCCCATCAGGCTCTTCGGATATGTCGCCCAGGGAGGCTACGAGTCGCTCGGCCGGGCGCTGACCGAGTACACGCCCGAGCGGGTGATTGACGAGATACGCAGAGCGCGTCTGCGCGGGCGCGGCGGCGCGGGCTTCCCGACAGCGGAGAAATGGGAGATGGCACGGCGCCAACCCGGCGCCGAGAAATACGTCGTCTGTAACGCAGACGAGGGCGATCCCGGGGCCTACATGGATCGCAGCATCCTGGAAGGCAACCCGCACAGCGTGATCGAGGGCATGGCGATCGGCGCCTGGGCGATCGGCGTGACCTCGGGCTTCGTCTTCGTGCGGCAGGAGTATCCCCTGGCGGTCAAGCACCTGCTGATCGCGCTCCGTTTGGCGCGCGACTACGGACTGCTCGGTACCAACATCCTGGGCAGCGGCTTCGACTTCGATATCGACATCGTCAAGAGCGCGGGAGCCTTCGTCTGCGGCGAGGAGACCGCACTGATCCGCTGCATAGAAGGCAAGGTGGGCGAGCCGAGACAGAGACCGCCCTTCCCAACGGAGCGCGGCATCGGCGGCAGACCGACCTGCATCAACAACGTCGAGACCTGGGCGAACGTCCCCGAGATCATCGCTGTCGGCGCCGAGGAGTTTGCCCGTGTCGGCACGCCGGCCAGCGGCGGTACCAAGGTCTTCTCGGTCGTCGGCAAGGTCAGGAACACGGGCTTGGTGGAAGTGCCGATCGGCACCTCGATCAAAGAAGTCGTGTACGAGATCGGTGGCGGCCCGCTGGACGGCTCCAGGATCAAAGCGGTGCAGATCGGGGGACCCTCCGGCGGCTGCATCCCGCATCGACAGTTCGATCTTCCGCTGAGCTACGATAGCCTCGAGAAGGCCGGCGCGATGATGGGCTCGGGGGGCATGATCGTCATGGACGACGACACCTGTATGGTGGATGTCGCCAAGTACTTCATGTCCTTCCTCAAGCAGGAGTCGTGCGGCAAGTGTTTCACCTGCCGCAAGGGCACGCAGCGGCTGTGGGAAATCCTCGACGACATCACACGGGGACGGGGCAGGCTCGAGCAGCTGGATCTACTCGAGGAGCTCGGGCGGACCGTAGCCGACTCGAGTATGTGCGGTCTGGGGCGTTCGGCGGCGAACCCGGTGCTCAGCACACTGCGCTATTTCCGCGACGAGTATGAACGGCACATCGTCGACAAACGTTGCGATGCCTACGTCTGCAAAGAGCTCATGGGCGCTGCCTGCCAGGCGGCCTGCCCGGTGGGGACCGAGGCGTGGCGCTACGCGGCCCTCATCGCCAGAGGCGAGTACGAAGAGGCCTACCGCGTGATCCGGGAGAGGAACCCGTTCCCCTCGGTGTGCGCGCGGGTGTGTGACCACAAGTGCGAGCGGCACTGCCTCCTGGGTGCCACGGGGCAACCGCCGGTCGCGCTGCGGACGCTGAAGCGATTCGTGACCGATCGGGTCGATCCGAGCGTCTACCAGCCCCACCGGTGTTCGGAGCCCGGTGCAGCGACAAAGCGAGTCGCGGTGGTGGGCGCTGGCCCGGCCGGTCTCACGGCTGCCCACGGTCTCTCCCTCAAGGGCTACCGAACCACCATCTTCGAGGCGGAGGACCGCCCGGGTGGGATGCTGATTTCCGGCATCCCCGCCTATCGCCTGCCACGCGACGTGCTGCAGAAGGAGATCGACGCTCTGATCGACGAGAACGTTACGCTCCGCTGTGGAGCCGGTCTGGGCCGAGATTTCACCATCGACAGTCTGCTCGAGGACGGGTATGACGCTGTCTTCCTGGCGCTCGGCGCGCACTGCAGCCGGCGCATCGGTATCGATGGCGAGGACGTGGCCGGCGTTCATCCTTCGATCGAGTTCCTCAAGGCCTGGAACCTGCACGGTGAGTCGCTCGCCCGCGGCAAGGTAGGGGTCATCGGAGGGGGGAACTCCGCAGTCGATGCGGCGCGCGTGGCGATACGACAGCCAGGGGTGAGCGAAGTCACGATCTTCTATCGCCGCACCCGCGAGGAGATGCCCGCCTACGATGAGGAGATCGAGGGTGCTCTCGAGGAGGGCGTGAAACTGGAGCCGCTGGTCTCTCCCGTCGGTCTCGTCTCGAAAAAGAAACGCCTGGCCGAGGTCGAGTTCATCGAGAACGAGTTGGGTGAGGTGGATTCCGGTGGCCGGCGCCGGCCGGTGCCCAAGCCCGGCTCCGAGCGCCGCGTGCCGCTCGACACCCTGATCGTTGCCATCGGCGAGCAGGCGGCGAGCCTCGGGTCAGAGGCTGGTGCGGGCATCGAAATGTCCGGCGGCACGCTGGTCATCGACGAAAGGACACTGACGACGAAGCGGCCCGGTGTCTTTGCCGGCGGTGACCTGGCTACGGGACCGAACACCGTGATCGCCGCCATCGCTGCCGGCTGGCGTGCGGCCGATGTGATCGATCGATATCTGAGCGGCCGCGTCCTGTACGAGACTGCGGAGCTTCGGCTGCCGAGCGTGTACATAGAGCCGGCCGAGCTGAAGGAGGATGCGCGTTTCCCGGCACCTCGGGTCGAGGCACCTGCGGCGCCGGCCACGCAACGGGTGCACAACTTCGATGAGGTCGAGACGACGGTGACCGTCGAGGATGCCGCCCGCGAAGCCAGGCGCTGCCTGAGGTGCGACCTGGAGTTCACCGAGCGGCTGCAGGCAGCCGAGGGGCTCTGCAAGGCCGGCGGAGGCGACAGATGATCAGCCTGACCATCAACGGCTTGACCGTCGAGGCGGAGAAGGGCAGCACCCTACTGGAAGTCGCGCAGTTCTACGGCTTCCCGGTTCCCACTCTCTGTCACATGGAGGGGCTGTCCCCCTATGGCGCGTGTCGACTCTGCCTGGTGGAAATCGGCGAGGGCGAGCGGTCGAGGTTGGTCAGCTCTTGCACCTACCAGGTCGAGGAGGGGCTCAAGGTTCGAACCGCATCCTCGCGAGTGATTAGGACGCGGAAGGTGGTGCTCGAGCTTCTGCTCGGGTCCTGCCCCCAGTCGAAGACCATTCAGGACCTCGCCGCGGCGCACGCTGTACGCCAGCAGCGTTTTCGGCAGGAGTACGAGGACTGCATTCTCTGTGGTCTTTGCGCCCGCATCTGCGAGCAGCAGATGATGGCGAAGGCGATCGGCTTTCGCGGGCGCGGCGAGCTCCGCACCATAGGAGCGCCGTTCGATATTAAGTCTGATGCCTGTCGCCTCTGCGGAGCTTGCATCTACGTATGTCCGGCCTGTCAGCTGCGCTGCACCTACACGGAGCCCGAAAAAGCAATCTGTGGTGGGTGTGCGAACCTGAGTCCGCCGTGCGTCCGTGCGGACAAGTTCGATGACATGATGTGCTTCATGAATCCCTGCGTCGCCTGTGAGATCAGTAGCGGCGACGCCGGGTCTACGCGAGCCTAGGAGAACTTAGATGACACTGTCCAGGGTGAACTCGTCGGCAGCGACGTTAACGAAGAACCGAACCGAAGGCTCCGTCACGCCGCTATCTGGAATGTGCGTAACCTGCGTCGACGGTTGCATCGGTATGTGCGAGATCGGCAAGTCCGCCTTCCGTGGCCACGAGGTGATCTACCCGCAACCGTTCGGTGTCATCACCACGGCGGCGGAGAAAGACTACCCGGTCGATTACTCGCACCTCAGCATCATGGGTGGTGTGGTCGGGGCTCAGGGGATCGAGCCCGACAGTGACAAGGCCGTCTTCCCGGCTGTGAATCTCGAGGTCCGCTTCGGCCGCGATGGTGGGCTGAAGTTCCGTTACCCCTGGATCATTCCGGGCATCGGGTCCACCGACGTGGCGAAGAACAACTGGGAAGGCCTCGCCATCGGGTCGGCTCTGGCCGGCACCGGCCTGACCATCGGTGAGAACGTCAGCGGCATGGACCCCAAAGCGGTGATGAAGAATGGCCGCGTCGTAGACACGGTCGACCTGAAGCGTCGCGTACAGCTCTTCAAGGAGCACCAGCGTGACGGATACGGTGCCATAGTGGCGCAGACCAACGTCGAGGGCACGCGCTTCGGTGAGCACGAGTACGCCATCAACACGCTCGGTGTCGAGTGCGTCGAGTTGAAGTGGGGGCAAGGCGCGAAGAACATCGGCGGCGAGGTCAAGATCAGGGACCTGGCAAAGGCTCAGATGCTGTACGACCGGGGCTATGTCGTCCTGCCCGACCCCAGGGATCCCGCGGTCGTCAAGGCGTTCAAGGCGGGCGCGTTCAAGGAATTCGAGCGTCACTCACGCGTCGGTATGGTCAGCGAAGAGGAGTTCGCGACTCGGGTCGAGTATCTGCGCAACGTGGGCGCGAAATACATCTTCCTCAAAACTGGAGCCTATCGGCCCGCCGCATTGGCCCAGGCGCTGGCCTACGCATCGAGGTACGAGTTGGATCTGCTGACGGTCGACGGAGCCGGCGGCGGCACAGGAATGAGTCCGTGGCGGATGATGAACGAGTGGGGGGTCCCGCCGCTCGAGTTGCACTCGCTGCTCTACCAGTTTGCCGCGCGCCTCGCGGCCAAGGGAAAATACGTACCGGCGTTGGCGCTGGCGGGTGGCTTCACTTTCGAGGACCAGATCTTCAAGGGTCTCTCCCTCGGGGCGCCGTTCGTCAAGCTGATCGGCATGGCGCGGAGCCCGCTGGCCGCTGCCATGGTGGGGAAGACGATCGGCCGAGCCATCGAGGCTGGTGAGATCCCCGTGTACGTCGAGAGGTTCGGCACGACAAAGGAAGAGATATTCGTCACCGCCCACACGCTGCGCGAGGAGTTGGGTGAGAAGGTGTTCGAGAAGCTGCCGGCAGGGGCGCTCGGATTGTACACGTACTACGAGCGACTGGGGCAGGGGTTGCGCCAGCTGATGGCCGGCAGCCGCAAGTTCGCACTGGAGTTCCTTGCGCGTGATGATCTGGCCGCCTTGACGCATGAGGCCGCAGCTGTAACGGGCCTGCCCTACGTGATGGATGTGGATGGGCCACTGATCGACGAGATTCTGGACGCCTAGTACACGTGCCTCGCCTGTAGCTTGGCGCCCCGGTCGATGGTCTCCCTGAGATCGGCCGGGGCGCGCCGCCTCTCCCGCCAGCCTCCCTGACGTTGTATCCTACCTGGTCCTCGAGCCGCGATAGCCGGCGCCACGAACCGAAAGAAGAGAAGAGCCATGATCGAGGAACTCTACACGCCACGGCAGATTGAGCTGAGGGGCCGTGCCCGGGAGCTGGCGGAGAACGTCATGCGTCCCGTGGCAGCCAAGTACGACGAGCTTCAGGAGTACCCCTGGGAGGTGCAGAAGGCGATCAAGGAGGCCGGCCTCTCCGGCGTCTGGATCCCGGAGGAGTACGGCGGCATGGGCGGCGGCGTGCTCGACCTGTGCATCGTGGTAGAGGAGTTCTCGCGCGCCTGCGGCGGCATGGGCGTCGGCTTCGCGGTGAACGCGCTGGGCTCGTTCCCCATCCTGGTGGGTGGGACGGACGAGCAGAAAGAGCGCTGGCTGCCCGGCATAGCGGCGGGCGAGAAGCTGATCTCGTTCGGGCTCTCGGAGGCGGCGGCCGGGTCGGACGCCGGCTCGATGACGACGCGCGCCGAGCGTGACGGCGACCACTATGTCCTCAACGGCGAGAAGAAGTGGAACACCGGTGGAGCGGTGTCGTCTTACAACACGATCTTCGCGGTCACCGAGCCGGGTCGAGGGGCGCGCGGCATCTCGGCCTTCGTGGTCGAGAAGGACACGCCCGGCTACAGGGTCGGCAAGCACGAGGACAAGATGGGTATCCGCTCCGTGCCGGTGGTCGAGATCCACCTGGAGAATTGCCGGGTGCCCGCCGAGAACCTGTTGGGCGGAAGCGAGGGGCGCGGCTTCAAGCACGCCATGCTCACCCTCGACCGGGCTCGCCCCGGCGTCGCGGCCCAAGCGGTGGGACTGGCCCAGGGCGCCCTCGACCTGGCCATGGCCTATACGCACGAGCGCCAGCAGTTCGGTCAGTCGGTCAGCTCGTTCCAGGGCGTCCAGTGGATGTTCGCCGACATGGCGACGCAGATCGAAGCGGCTCGCCAGCTCGTGCACACGGCGGCCCGCACCATCGATTCGGGACACAAGAGCATCTCCAAGATCTCGGCCATGTGCAAGCTGTTCGCCACCGACGTCGCGATGAAGGTGACGACCGACTGCGTGCAGCTGTTCGGTGGCTACGGCTACTGCAAGGATTACCCAATCGAGAAATACATGCGCGACGCGAAGATCACGCAGATCTACGAGGGCACCAACCAGATCCAGCGGCTGGTGATCGCGCGCAACTTGCTGCGCGAAGCGGCGGGCGGTGCCGGCTAGCCGTCAGCCCGTGATCCGCGGGTTCACGATGTTCGCGAACTTCGACCCGAAGCGGTAGCTGAACCCGATCTCCAGTTCGAAGCGGTAGTTGGTTTCCCGGTCCCGCAGCTCGCGCAGGATCTCTTCTTCCGTCAGTCCTTCCTTGGGAAGGAAGAACTGGTCTTTGATCCGTGAGAACTCGACACCGATGTCGAGGGTCAAGCCGCGGAACAACCGGTATTCTGTGTAGAGGTCGGCGTTGATGCGGTGGACCTTGAGATCGTGCAGATACTGGATCCCTTCCAGAGCTCCGTGGATCTCGCCCCACGGCTGCTGGACGGCGGCGGCGACCAGCAGGCTGTGGCGTGGCAGGAATTCTTCCGTCTTATCTTCGACGGTCTCCTTCTCGTACCAGAAGGCCGTCGCTTCGAGCAGGTAGCGGAAGGTCAACTGCCGCCGCGTCGACTCGTCCCAGGGATAGATGTTGTACTCGAGGGCCGGTCCGGTGAATAGGGCCAGGTCTCTGTTCAGGTAGGTCGATCGGTCAGCGCCCACCCAGCCGCCGGCGGACCAGTGGTCGCTCAGGCTCCAGATCGCGACCACTTCAGCTGACTGTTCCTCGCTGGTGTAAACCTCCACCTCGCCGTCTTCGAACTCGAACTCGTCGCGACTGTACTCGCCATAGAGAGCCATGTTGATCTTGAAATCCTCGGCGACGCGGTCGGCGTGCGCCGACCAGCCGATCGAGTAGCTGCTCTCGCGCTGCTCGCCTTCCAGCGATCCGTCGAGGCTCAGGCGAAACACCCAGAGGTTCCACGGGTCGTGCTCCTCGCGCCGCAAGACCGCGACGTCGGGCTCCTCGTACAGAACGCGCAGCCGGGGGGCGATCGGGGTGGTCTCGACGAACTGCACCAGCCCGATGGCGATCGTCCGGGTGAGGCCCTCGCGCACCTCGGCGTCCGTGTCGTTGGGGTCGGAGACGTAGGCGAGCGACTTGCTGATGCCGGCATAGGCGCGCTGGCCCAGGTAGTCGAGCGTGTAGTACCAGCCCCGGCCTCCAGTCCGTTGCGCCGTAATGAGCAGGTGGAGGTCTGCGTCCTGCCGGTCGCGGACCCAGTTCACCCAGGTGATCTCGCGCCGGAAGTGGTCGAAGTCGCACTCGTGTGCGTTGCAGTCGAGGAATACGAAGAGGGCCGGCGCCGCGCTGTCGGTCGCCGCTACCTGGGCGGTCGCGTCGGCGCTTGCAAAAGCGGCCCAGAGGGCCACTAGGATGGATAGGCCGGGGGCCTGAGGCTTCATTAAGTGTCTCTCCGGGCCGCAGGGTTGTCGTCGAGGGCCGGGCAAGGGCGAGGCACTCACCCCTCAGGGCAGGCCTGACCGGGGGTCAACTTAAGGTCCCGTCGCTGACTTTAACACCCGAGCCGCCGACGGCGTTGGGCTTCGCCTCCGGACTCGCCTTGACCGGTATGGCGTGGTAATCGGTCAACTTGCCGGGTGGGATCGCCACGCGCAGGGCGTTCAGCACGACGATCAGGTCGATGATCTCCTGGGTGATCGCGCCGGCCACCGGTGGCAGGTAGCCGAAGGCGGCAAACAGCATGCCGACGGCGCTCAGCGCCATGCCGCCCACCGCGCTCTGCAGTGCGATGACGCGCATGCGCCGGCTGATGTGAAAGAACTCGTCCACCTTGTGGAGCGTGTTGTCCATGATCACGGCGCCCGCCGCCTCGGCCGTGATGTCGCTCTGCTGGCCGAAGGCGATGCCCACCGTCGCCGCGGTCATCGCCGGTGCGTCGTTGATACCGTCGCCGAGGAAGATGGTCTTCGACTGCTCGGTCTCGCGGCGCACCAGCTCGAGCTTCTGTTCGGGGCTCTGGCTAAAGTAGACCTCCTCGATGCCCACCTGGTCCGCCAGGTAGCGGACCTCCGACTCGCGGTCACCCGAGACCAACATCACACGGTCCAACTGATGGTGTGGCCTGAGATGCCGGATGAAAGACATGCCCTCGCTGCGCACTTCGTCGCGGAACCTGAAGGTCGCCGCGTAACGGTCATCGATCGTAATCACGCACTCGAGGCCGCCGGCTGCCGGTGGGAGGAGTTCAGCAATGTCGGGGGCCTGCCCTGCCAGCCAGCGCCGGTTCGTCACCTCGACGCGCCGGCCGTCGATCGTGCCGCGCAACCCCGCGCCGGGCCGTTCGTTGATCTGGACCGCTTCGGCCAGTGCCAGGTCCGCCTCACGGGCGGCGTCCAGGATGGCACCGGCGAGTGGGTGCTTCGAGTAACGCTCGAGCCCGGCGACCAGGCCGAGCACCTCCGGTTGCGCGAAATCCTCGGCCGTGATGATCTCCGTCAGTTTCGGCCGGCCGTAGGTCAGCGTGCCCGTCTTGTCGAAGATGGCGGTGCGGCACGTGTCGGCTTGCTCGAGCACCGCCGGATCCTTCACGATGATCCCGTTGCGCGCGGCCAGCGAGATCGATCCGATGATCGCCACCGGGATCGCGATGAGCAGCGGGCAGGGCGTCGCGACCACCAGCACCGCCAGGAAGCGAATCGACTCGCCGCTCGCCGCCCAGGCGATCAGCGCGAGCGCGATGGCTATCGGTGTGTACCAGGCGCCCAGCTGGTCGCCGAGCCGCCGCAGCTGTGGCCGGCTCTGCTCCGACTCGCGCATCACCTCCATGATCTTCGCGTAACGCGAGTCGACCGCCAGCTTGCCAGCCCGGATGGTCAGCGCCGCCTCGCCGTTGATCGCGCCCGACAACACCGCCGAGCCCGGCGACTTGTCCATCATGTAGGGCTCGCCGGTCAGGTACGACTCGTCCATCACGCTGTGCCCTTCCACCACCACCCCGTCCACCGGACAGATCTCGTGCGGGAAGACCACCAGAACGTCGTCGACCCCGACCTCCTCCAGCGGCACGTCGGCGACCTCGCCGTCACGCCGGCGGTGGGCGATCGGCGGCATGCGCTTCGCCAATGCTTGCAGCGCCGACGAAGCGCTGCGCACCGCGTAGACCTCTAGCGCCTCGCCGCCCGATAGCATCAGAACGACCAGCGTACCGGCCAGGTACTCGTCCAAGAGCACTGCGGTCACGATCGAGATGCCAGCCAATAGGTCGGAGCCGAACTCGCGTCGCGCCAGCTTGATTAGAAGATCGAAGACCAGAGGCACGCCGCCGAACAAGAGCGCGGCGATCAGCGGCAGGTCGTGGAGCGGAAAGCCGAGCAGAACTCCCGTCGGCCGAACCGCGAAGCGCAGGACGAGGTGCAGCGCGATCGCGGCGAGCGCGAAGTAGGCGATAACGAACTCCTTGCGACTCGCACCCGCGACCGCGATCCCCGGCCGGTCCGTATCGGTCCTCTGATGTCTGTTCCCCATGGCTCGCTCTAACTGCAGGCCGGCCCGCCGCGCTGTCAAGGCTGAGCCGGCCGGCCGGCGCCGGGCTCCGACTGGCGCCTCGGCGGTCTGCCACGGGGGCGCTGTTCAGGGAAGCCGCACGTACGTGAAGCCGTGGGGGGGCAGCCGGCCGTCCTGACGGATCCTCGCCCGCCCGCTCGTCACGCCCCGACGCAGCCACCAGCCCGCCAAGCGGTGGAGTAGTCCGCCAGCGGGCTCGTCGCCGGCCGCGTTGCCCGCCGGACCGCTCAGGTGTACGACGTCGAAGTGACTGACATGCTCTTCACGTTCGACCAGGAAACCATCGTCCCCCGGGTAAAACACGGCGCGCTCGGCCCGTTCTCCAGCGAAGCGCCGCACGGCATCCATGGATTCCCACAGGCTCAGCACCACGAACTCGGCGTGATCGCCATCGGCGCGACGGAGCCCCACTACCGCCAGATTGCCAGGCGTCGAGCCCAATCCCGCAAAACCCGTCTCTCGCAGGTAGTCGACGTAGCGCTCGGCATCGCCGGCGCGAACGCTGCCTCGCCAGGTTCTAGCTATCACGCGGCACCTCCAATATAACCAGTGTTGGGACTAACGACAGTTAATCTATGGGGGGTGCAATAACCTGTCAAGTGTGTTATACTGGTTATCGAGGCCCCGGGATTCGCTCGGCACGGCTGTTCGGAGCAGGGGGGGAGATTGGAGACTCGCTGGACGTGTCTGGAGTTCGTCAGAACCGTCGGCTGGGCGGAGCGCGACCGGCCGGACGACGAGTTCACGTGTTACGAGGCTCTGGTGGGCTGGGCGGAGCGGGCGGGCATCGTGGATCCGGCCGTCGGGAGACGGCTGCTGGGGAGGGCGGCGACTGTGCCGCAGGAAGGAGCACGCGTCCTCGAGGAAGCTATCGCCCTGCGGGAGACGCTTTACCGGATCTTCGCGGCGGTGGGTCAGGGCCAGGAGCCGGAGGAATCCGACATCGAGACGCTGAATGCCGCTCTGCCCGCTGCGAACCGCTGGCTCGGCATCGTCCCCTCCAGCGGCGGCTTTGAGTGGGACTGGCTGGAGGGGCCGGAACCCCCGCTCGACCGCATCCTCTGGCCGGTCGTTCGCTCGGCGGCCGATCTCCTCACCTCCGACGAACTCCGGCGTCTCAAGCTCTGTCGCGCCCACGACTGCGGCTGGTTGTTCGTCGATGGGAGTCGCAACCGAAGCCGGCGCTGGTGTGACATGTCCGACTGCGGCAATCGGGCCAAGGCCCGTCGCTTCCGTGAGCGGCGCAAGCCGGAAGCCTAGCCGCGCCCGCTTGTCGGTCCCAGCCGCCTCCTATATATTGCAATGCGATATATGCTATGAACGTATAGGAGGCCGATCTTGTTCAGCTCCCAGCTCAAGAAGGGCAGCGTCGAGCTGCTCATCCTCTCGATCCTCGATGACCAGCCGCGCCACGGCTACCAGATCGGCAAGTTGATCGAGCTGCGCTCGGGTGGCCGCCTGCGCTTCCGCGTCTCCTCGCTCTATCCGATACTTTGCCGCATGGAGAAGAAGGGCTGGATCGAGGGCCGCTGGGTGGAGAAGGCCGGTCAGCGGCGGCGCCGCTACTACCGGCTGACGGCGGGGGGGCAGGCGGCGCTGGCCGAGGAGCAGCGGACGTGGGTGGAGTTCGCGGCGGCGGTGAACCAGGTCATAGGACTGAGCCATGCGTGACTGGAAGCGATATGTGAGAGAGCGGTTGCCGCTCCCCGAGACGAAGGGCACGAGCGACGACTCGGTGGTCGAGGAGTTGGCGGGACAGTTCGAGGATCT
>JBDHKD010000118.1:0-6084 GCA_039586575.1 Gemmatimonadota bacterium
AACGGTTCCGGCGCAACATAGTCGGCATCGACCAGAAGTTCATGACGCCGTACGGCGAGCAGCGGATCGTCTACGCCGACTGGACAGCGAGCGGCCGGCTCTACGGGCCGATCGAGGAGCGGATCGCGGAGACCCTGGGCCCGTTCGTGGGCAACACGCACGCCGAAGCGATCGTGACGGGGACGCGGATGACGCGGGCGTACCGGCGTGCCGACCAGATCATCAAACAGCACGTGAACGCCGGTTCCGAGGATGTGATCGTGACAACCGGGTTCGGCATGACGGCGGCGATCGCAAAGTTCCAGCGTATCCTCGGTCTCAAGGTACCGGATTTGCTATTGCCGTTTTTGCGTGTGCCCGAGGAGCGGCGGCCGGTGGTGTTCGTGACGCACATGGAGCACCACTCGAACCACACATCGTGGCTGGAGACGATCGGGGACGTGGTGTGTATGGAGCCGGACGATCAAGGCCTGGTCGATGTCGATAGCCTGCGCGGCCTACTGGCGGAGTACGAGGATCGTCGCTTGAAGATCGGGGCGTTTACCGCGTGCTCGAACGTGACCGGTATCCAGCCGCCGATCCACGAGCTGGCGAGGGTCATGCACGAACACGGCGGCTACTGCTTCGTCGACTACGCCGCATCGGCCCCGTACGTGAAGATCGACATGCACCCGGCCGATCCGCTGGAGCGGCTGGACGCGATTCTCTTTTCGCCGCACAAGTTCCTCGGCGGTCCCGGTGCTTCCGGCGTGCTGATCTTCAACTCGGACCTGTATCACCTGGAAGTACCGGACCAGCCGGGCGGCGGTACCGTCGACTGGACGAACCCGTGGGGCGGCCGGCACTATGTTTCGGGGATCGAGGAGCGGGAGGACGGTGGCACGCCCGGGTTCTTGCAAGCCATCAAGGCGGCCCTCTGCATCAAGCTCAAGGAGCAGATGGGCGTCGAGAAGATGCTGGCCCGGGAAGAGGAACTCTTGAAGAACGCCTTCGAGGGCCTGCGGAGAATCCCGCGACTCCGGATCTTGGCCGGCCACATCGAGGACCGACTCGGTATCATCTCGTTCTACGTTGAGGGCCTTCATTACAACCTGATCGTCAAGCTGCTCAACGATCGCTTCGGCATCCAGACGCGAGGCGGCTGCGTGTGCGCCGGCACCTACGGGCACTACCTGCTACACGTCGATCCCGTGCAGTCGAAGCGCATCACCGACAAGATCGACGAGGGTGACCTGTCGGAGAAACCGGGCTGGGTCCGCATGTCGCTGCATCCCACGACGACTGACGAGGAGCTCGAGTACATCGTCGATGCGGTCGCCAAGGTCGTGGGTAGCCACGGGGAGTGGTCCAAGGACTACACGTATTCGGCCGCGGTCAACGAGTACCAGCCGCTGGCCGGTGAGCCGTGGGGCGAGGACGATCTGAGCGCCTGGTTCGAAATGGACGACTGCTAATGAGCGACGGGACGTTCCTTTACCTCAGCCGCAGCGACGTCGTTGACGTCGGCCTCACCATGACCGAGATCATCGACGCTCTGCAGCGGATGTTCTTGGCGAAGGGGAAGGGTGAGGTGCAAATGCCACCCAAGCCCGGGATCTCCACCCGCAAAGACGCCTTCATCCACGCGATGCCGGGTTTCATTCCCAGCGCCGGTGCCGCGGGCCTCAAGTGGATCTCCGGCTATCCCGCCAACCGTGAGCGCGGACTCCCATACATCTCCGGACTGCTGATACTCAACGACCCTGAGACCGGTGTCCCAATTGCCGTGATGGACGCGACGTGGATCACCGCCATGCGCACCGGTGCGGCAACGGCGGTCGCCGCCCGGTATCTGGCGCGGAGCGACAGCGCCAGCGTGGGGATCGTGGCTTGTGGGGTCCAGGGTCGCAGCAACCTGGAGGCACTTTCCTGCGTCTTCGCCTTGAGTCACGTGAAGGCGTATGATATCGCCGAGGGTGTGGCGGAACGCTTCGCCGCCGAGATGGCTACGGCTCTGGGAATGGAGATCGAGGCCGTGAGCCACCCGCGTGACGCCGTCGCCGATCTCGACCTGGTGGTGACCAGCGGGCCGATCCTCAGGGACCCGAGCCCGGTCATCGAGGCCGGTTGGCTGGCTCCGGGCTCGCTCGCCTGTCCGTTGGACTTCGATTCCTACTGGCAGGGCGCGGCGCTGCGCGAGGCCGACCTGCTCGCCACCGACGACCTGGCCCAGCTGGACTACTACCGAGGCAAGGGCTTCTTCCGCGACACGCCGGAGCCCTACGCCGATCTCGGCGAGATCGTCTCGGGTATGAAGCCGGGTCGCACGTCGCCCGGCCAACGCGCGATCTGTATCAACCTGGGCCTGGCGCTCGAGGACATGGCGACGGCGATCCTGGTCTACGAGCGGGCGAAGCGTCTGGGTATCGGGACCGAGCTACCGCTCTAGCGTTTGCCGCTAGCCAAGTTCACTGGATAAGGAGGTTCGAGATGTCGGTCGATCGCGCATTCGCCCGGAGATCGTCGTGTACGAGTTGGCAGCGCCGAGTCGGGCTCTCCGTCACCTTGGTTGCTGTTCTGGCGGTCGGCGCACCGGCGCTCGCTCAGGACGAGGAGGTCCCGTCGATCGACCGCAAGACGCGAGGGATGATGCACCTGGAGGGTTTCTTCGACCTTTACTGGGATGATACGGCGGGGAAGCTCTACTGGGAGATCGACCGCTGGGAGACCGAGTTCCTCTATCAGGTCTCGCTCTCCACCGGATTGGGGAGCAATCCGGTGGGACTCGATCGCGGTCAGTTGGGTGATACATACGTCCTCAAAGCTCGCCGTGTCGGGCCAAGCGTTCTGCTTATCGAGCCCAACTATCGCTACCGGGCGCGTTCCGACGACTACTACGAAATCCGCGCGGTCGAGGAAGCGTTCGCACCTTCGACGCATTGGGGTTTCACGCTCGAGGCGCAGACGGACGACCGGGTGCTGGTCGACGCCACCGATTTCTTCCTGCGCGATGCGCACGGTGTAGCGCGCCGACTCGAAGCGACGGGGCAAGGTACATTCCAGCTCGATCGCAGCCGCAGCGTGTTCTATCTGTCGCGTACCCGTGCGTTTCCTCTCAATACCGAGATCGAGACGGCGCTCACCTTCACCAGCGAGCGACCGGGACCTCTGGTGCGCGGCACCGCGGCCAGCGGTGAGGCGATCACGCTCAGGCAGCACCATTCGCTCGTGCAGCTGCCGGACGAGGGTTATCGACCGCGGGAAATGGACGCACGAGTGGGGGCCTTCGGCCTGGCTTTCCACGACTACGCCGCGGCCATCGACCAGCCGCTGGAGGTCCGCTGGGTTGCGCGTCACCGGCTGAAGAAACGGAACCCGGCGGCAGCTCGCTCGGAACCGCTGGAGCCGATCGTCTACTACCTGGACCGCGGGGTGCCGGAACCGGTCCGCAGCGCGCTGATCGAAGGTGCGTCCTGGTGGAACGAAGCCTTCGAGGCGGCCGGGTTCGCGAACGCTTTTCAGGTTGAGGTATTACCTGAAGGCGCTGACCCTATGGACGTGCGGTACAACATGATACACTGGACGCACCGCTCGACCCGCGGCTGGTCGTACGGCGGGTCCGTTGTCGATCCGCGTAGCGGTGAGATCCTGAAGGGGAACGTGAACTTGGGCAGCCTGCGGCTGCGCCAGGACCACTTGCTGGGTAAGGGTCTCGCCGCACCCTACGGCGCGGCGATCGGCGAGTGTGACCTGGCCGCCGGTCCGACGTTCGACTATCTGGCCGCGGTGGCCGACGGCACGGATCCCGTCGAGCTGGCGCTGGCGCGCGTCCGCCAGCTGTCGGCTCACGAAGTCGGGCACACGTTAGGCCTGGCACACAACTACATCGCCAGCGCTTACGGTCGAGCCAGCGTGATGGACTACCCGGCCCCCTTGGTGACCATAGCCGAGGACGGCAGCCTGGACCTGTCGCAAGCTTACGGTTTGGGCGTCGGCGAGTACGACCGGTTCGCCATCAGGTGGTTGTACGGCGAGTTCCCGTCGGGGACCGATGAGGCGGCGGCTCTCGAGGAGATCGTGCAGGACGGACTAACCGGGGGGATCCGCTTCATCTCGGACCGTGACGCGCGCCCGGCCGGAGCCGCGCACCCGCTCGCCGCGCTTTGGGACAACGGGTCCGACCCGGTAGCGATGCTGGAGCACGAGATCGAGGTGCGGCGGATCGGGCTCGAGAGATTCGGTGTCTCGGCCATCCGGCCGGGCGAGCCGATGGCGGCGCTCCAACAAGTCCTCGTACCGCTCTATCTCCACCATCGCTATCAGGTCGAGGCGACAGCTCACTCGGTGGGCGGCGCGGATTACAACTACGCGCTGCGTGGTGATGGCCAGACGACGATCGAGATAGTGCCGGGCAGCCGGCAACGCCGGGCGCTCGATGCGGTGCTGCTGACAATCGAGCCGGAGTTCCTGGCGGTACCCGAGCGAGTCCTTCAGCTCATGCCGCCGAGCGCTTTCGGGATGAGCAGCGGCGAAGCGTTCGAGGCACGCACCGGACCGACCTTCGACCCGATCGGTGCTGCGGCCAGCGCCGCCGACTTGACCATCGGCCTGATCCTTCAGCCGCAGCGCATGGCCCGGCTGGTCGAGTTCCACGCCCGCGACGAGTCGTATCCCGGCTTGGCGGAGGTCGTCGATCGCACCCTCGAAGTCACCTGGTACGCGCCGACCGAGGACGGTCCGTACCTCGAGCAGATTCGAAACGCCGTGGAGCGCGTGTTTCTCGACCGGCTGCTGGCCGAGGCCGGTAGCTCGAACAACTCACCGCAAGTCCGGGCCGTTCTGACCGCTCAGACGGCGAGCCTGGCGGAGTGGCTGAGCGCGCTCGAGGACCCGACTCCGCACCAGCGCCTGGCGCTGGATGACATCCGGCGCTGGCAGCAGCGAGCCGAAGGGTCGACGCCGCCTTCCGGAGCGGCCGAACTGCCGCCGGGAAGCCCGATCGGGCAGCGAGGGAACGACTAGTCTGGGACCCAAAACCTTTTGCGGATATCCCTCGTAGGGAAACCCGAATCCATTGGAGGAAGCCAGCCATGGCGCAGTCCCGCACACCCACGGGTGTGCTCCGGGAGGAGCACCGGTTCATCCTCAAGGTTCTCGACGTCGTGCAGCTGCTGCTCGAGAAGGGGCAGGCCGGCGACTGGGACTTGGACGCCTGGCAAGACTGCGTCGATTTCTTCCGGCTCTTCGCTGATTCCTGCCATCACGGCAAAGAAGAGGACCTCCTGTTCCCCGAGCTGGAAGCCCGCGGGATGCCCAGCGACTCGGGACCGATCGCCGTCATGCTGTTCGAGCACAGGCAGGGTAGGGCTTTCGTCGCGCAGATGGCCTCCGCGGTCGCCGACGCCCGCGGCGGCGAGGTCGAACCCTTGAACAGGTTGGACCACGCGGCGCGCGCCTACGTCCAGCTGCTGCGCGACCATATCCAGAAGGAAGACAACGTGCTGTTCAACATGGCGGACTTCATGGTCGACAAGGCCGGCTGCCAGAAGCTCTGCGCCGGTTACGACGTCGTCTGCGCCCGCCGCTTCGAGGGTAAGACCAAGGAAGACTTGGAGCTGCTGGCAGGCAACCTTTTCAGCCTCTACGGCCATCCATGATAGAGGAGACAACCGTTTACAACCCGATTCTGCGGAGGGCGAAGTTGCCAGACCGACGTGCGGCGCTTGGCGTGCCCGCGACTACCGCTCCGTTTCACACCCAAAGCCCGGAAGGACGTATATGACGTACTTAAGACGTTCAGGCTCTTGGAGCGCCTATCTGATGCTGCTCGCGGCGTTGCTCGTCCCCGATCCCGCCGACGCGCAGACCAAGCTGCTCCGCTTCCCAGACATTCAGGGTGATCGAGTCGTATTCTCATACGCTGGCGACATCTGGGTGGCGCCGGCGGCCGGCGGCACGGCCACCCGCCTAACGACGCACCCCGGCCTCGAACTTTTCCCCAAGTTCTCGCCGGACGGGAACTGGATCGCCTTCACCGGGCAGTACGACGGTGACGAGCAGGTCTATTTGATCCCGACGACGGGCGGCGTGCCGCAGCAACTGACC
>JBDHKD010000042.1:0-23545 GCA_039586575.1 Gemmatimonadota bacterium
GTCGGCAAAGTATCGAACATCTATGGCGATACCCTGGTCGTGGCCCCCGGCGGTGGGCGCGGCTATCACACCCTGCCGCTCGTCGCCGTCACCGAGCTGGAGGTGAGCCGGGGGTGTGCCGGGGCCACCGCGGGCTGGGTGATCGGTCACGCCATGGGCTCATCGCTGTCGGAGGAGCGTTGGGAGTCGATCGGCCTGGAGGTGCCGGAGCTGATCGTCCAGCCGGACGGCGGCGTCCTGCTCAGCTTCTCGCTGGATCCGCCGTTGTAGGCACGACCTCGGGCGCACCCTCTTGCCTCCGCCCGGCGATCAGCTTAATGATGCGCCGCCCCACGACATCTGCGGCCGTCGGCCGCTCCAGCTGCGGAGGTAGAGTTGCCCAAGAAAGTCCCCACGGCGAAGCGCCGCTTCGAGTCCCAGAGCGGCCGGGAATGGGAGGCCGAGATCTGCCTGCACTCGGGGGATAACGAGCAGTCGCCCAACCTGCTGGTCATCTTCCGGGACCCGGTTCGGGTCGAGCCTGA
This sequence comes from Gemmatimonadota bacterium, assembly GCA_039586575.1. GTDB lineage: Bacteria > Gemmatimonadota > Gemmatimonadetes > Palauibacterales > KS3-K002. The sequence continues at coordinate 525 of JBDHKD010000042.1, forward strand.
CCGCTACAACACACTGCCCGCCGGCTCGCCCAAGGTACCGAAGCAGGCAGCGAAGCAGATGAGCGACGACGATCTGCGGGCGCTACTGCAGCGCTCGGTGGTCATGAAACGGGCATAGAGAGGAAGAGCGCCATGCGGCGGACCTTCATGGACGACCAGTTCGACGAGTGGGAGGCGTTCGTCTCGGGCGGCCAGCCCGATACCAAGCACGCCGCCCGGATCGTGTTCTCTTGCATCTCGACGCCAGCGCGCACGCCGCGCTTCGTGGCGCACGCCAGCGGCGACCCGGCCCAGGCGGAGCACGAGCTCCATCACATGGACGACGGCGCCGTGATGGAACTGTTCAAGAGCGCCCAGGAACTCTGAGGGTCGGCGGCGACGTCTCGTGAACATCCTAATCATCGGCGGCACCCGCTTCGTCGGCCACTACACGGCGTTGGCATTGAACGAGGCGGGCCACACCGTTACCGTCTTCACTCGCGGGAAGCAGGGCATCGACCTGCCCCCGAAGATCCAGCACATCAAGGGCGACCGGAAGAACGAGGCCGACCTCGAGGCGGCGGCGACGGTGCGCGACTGGGACGTCGTCTGGGACAACATGAGCTACACCGGCGACGACGCCCGTGCCGCCGTCCGCATCTTCCGCGATCGCTGCAATCTATTCGTCCACACGAGCACGCTGGCCGTCTACAGCGTCTGCGACGGGATCGTCAGCCCCTACAGAGAGGAAGACTTCGGGCGGGGCCGCGCGATGACCGAGCGGTTGGACACTTATCCGTACGAGTACGGGATCGCGCGGCGCGAAGGCGAAGAAGTGCTGATGACGGCGCACGCCGAGTTCGGCTTCCCCTTCGTCAGCCTGCGGCTTCCCGCCGTGCTGGGCCCGCGCGACTACAGCCTGCGCGCCTGGTCGTACTGGCGGCGCGTCCTGGACGACAAGCGGCTCGTCTTGCCGGACGGGGGGATCGAGATGCACCGCGCCGTCTATTACGGCGATGTGGTGGCGGCGCTCTTGGCGATCGTGTCGAAGGGCGCCGAGCTGGCAGGCCGCGCCTACAACCTGGGCTCGCGCGAGATCATTAGCTTGAGGTATTTCGTCGAGCGCTCGGCGGAGATCCTCGGCGTCGAGCCGCAGATCGTCGGCATTCCCCGCGACGTGATCGCGAGAGCCGGCATCGACCCCGACGGGCTCTCACCCTACAGCCCCTGGGCCAACCACCTTCATTCCATCGCCCGGGCGCAGCACGAGCTCGACTTCCAGCCTACCCCCATGGACCACTGGCTCGCCCCCACCATCGAGTGGCACCTCGAGCACCGGCGCTACGCCGAGCCACCCGGCTGGGAACTGCGCGAGGCCGAGGCAGAGCTGGCCGGGCGCTGGAAGACGCTACTCACCCAGCTCGGCTGAGCCGCCAGATGCGCAGCGTCGCGTCGCCACCGCCCGGCGCGCGGCGCACCGAGTAGTAGAGCGAGCCCTCGACCCCCAGCACCCGCTCACCGCTCGGTGTACCCAGCGCGATGGGTGTCCCATCCAAACCGTAGAGATCGTAGAGGTAGTCGCGCCTCCCGGCGGACCAGCGGGAGTAGACGGCGAGCAGCGGCCCGCAGGCGGTGGCGAAGAGTCCCCGCAGCGCGCCGGCGAACCCGATGTCGCGGCCCAGACGCTCAGCGATCCGCGCCGTGACGCTGGGGAACGAGAAGACGGCGTGACCTTCCAGATCGTGGATCGCGAAGGAGTCGGTCCTACTGTGTCCTATATAGAGAAGGTCGCCGATCGCGCTCAGATGGACCCGGTCACCCGGGCGTGCGTCGCGCGGTTCGCCCAGCAGCGACTCGACGTGGTCGCCGTGGGTCGTGTAGATGTGGACCAGCTTCCCCGCGCCACGCCCCCAACCCGACCCGGCCACCGCCAACCGCCGCTCGCCCAAGCCGCAGACCTGCACCGGTCGATCCAGCTCCGGCAACGGGAAGCGTCGCAGCGGCCGGCCCGACTCGTCGAGGATGACGATCGCCGGGAGCAGGCCGTCGAGCGCCGCGACCCAGCGACCGTGCAGCGACGTCAAGCTCACCGGTCGCCTGAGACCGGTGTCATCGCGGTCGAGTGTCCGCAACCGCCAGCCTTGCTGTGAGTAGATCTTCAACGCCCGGGCCGGGGCGTCGGCGATCCAGAGCCGACCCGTCGCGCAGGGTAGGAGATCGGTGACCGCGAGGCTCTCGCCGCGACCGGCCCGAAGGGGGATGACCCGGATCGACGTGAATACGGCACCGAACGCGAACTCCACTGTCGGCCCGGCCCACGCGGCGGTTGCCGCCCGGCGCGTGCCGCCGCTTCGCTCGACGTCTTGAACCGCCACGTCCCCCGATCGCTCCCCCCTTCAGACCGTACACGCTTCGCTCCGCTCCTCCGGTCCGACAGCCCCGGAGCACACGAATCGTGTCGGAGAACACTAGAGGGCGAGCATCAACAAATCGTCATCCACCGGGGGCGCCCTTGGCTTGACGGCCGCTTGACCGGTGGGCCACAGTGTAGGGGCGGGTCGTTACGGCATCCTGCTTGAGCACGGGGAGGCCCAAGATGTTAACTACGCGCCGTTGGATCACATTGCTCCTACCGCCGGTCGCCGCCCTTTCCCAATCCGCCTGCACGCTGATCGGCTACGGGGTCGGCGCGGTTACCGACGCCAGGAACAAGCAGACCTTCGAGGCCGCCGCCTTCGGGCCCGCCTACCTCGAGCTCGGCACCAAGATCACGGTGGTGCTGCTGGACTCGAGCGAGGTGAAGGGCAAGTACGCCGGCCTGGAGCTGGAAGCGCCCGAGGAGTACGCGGAGCGCTACGCGGCGGCCCGGGCGGACCTAGCGCCGCGCTTCGCGTTGCCCGGTCTAGGGGAGCCGATCACGGTTATCTACGACACGGGCGCGCGGCTGGAAGCGGAACTGGCGGGCTTCGATTTCCGTCGCCTGATCGTCGTCATGGACGAGCGCCATACGGTCTGGTTGGCGGTGTTGGAGGAGCTGGCCTTCGCCGATGGCGCTATCGCCGGCGATGAGCTGGCGTTGCTGGTCGACCAGGGCGCGCTACCTGTGATGACGGGCATCGCACTCGACGATGCCACGCTGGCGGGCGGCCGCCGCGAGGAGCGTGCCCGGATCCCGCTGGATGGTGTTCGCCACATCGTTCACATGCCCAGCTCGGGCAGAACGAAGGGTCTGATCACCGGCGCGGTCGTGGACGTCGCAGTGATCGTCGCTGCGGTTGCTTGTGCTTCTTCCGACTGTCTCACCAGCCCCGGCTGGAACCTGGGGCACTAGAGGCGTCGGCGGCCGACCCGTTGTGACCCGATCGGCCTCACAGTAGGATTGGGCGAACACCCGATTCTGAGGCCGGTGCATGACGAGATTGCAGGATCTCAAGGACCTGACAGACTTACCGGTGCGCGACGCAGCGGCCCGAGTCGCGGCGGCGCTGGACGCGGCGCAACGCGGCCGCCCGGCTGCCGCCGACTCGCTCGCGCTCGACCGCGCGGTCATCCAACAGCTCCGGGGCTCCCGCCATCGCGACGCTATCCTCGAGGCGCTTGAGCTCGAGAGGCTGGCCGGCCTGTTGGCGCGCTGCGTCGAGCGACTGGGCGACGGCGACGAGATGCCGGACGCCGCGTTGCGCGAGCTGACCTGGGACGCGCTCGATCTGGTCCGGTACCCGGCGCTGCTGCGCCGCATCACTGAGGCCGGCGCGACCGAGCTGTGGGCGCAGCGGATCCTCTCCGCTGTCGAGGCCTCACACTTCACGGTGGGCCCGCTCTTCCGGCATCGAGCGAAGACCTACGCGGCGAAGGTCCTGTTCGAGATCCCCGGTCGCGTCGCTGGCGCCAGCCTCAACTGGAGCCAGGTAGCGGTCCGCGTCGAGCGGTTGGCCCGCGGTCTCATCTCGCTTGACCACCCGGAGCCGCCCGCCAGGCTCGCCATCCTATCCGAGAACTGCCTCGAGGTGGCGCTCCTCGACCTGGCCTGCCTGACTTCCGGCCTGGTGAATGTGATGGTGCCGGCCAACGCAACGGACGCGGACGTCGGCTACATCCTACGGCACGCCGGGGTCGGCACCGTCGTGGTCTCGGGGCCCGAGCAGCTGGAGAAGGTCGAGAAGAACCGGGCATCGCTGCCCGACCTGCAACACGTGATCACCATCGAGCCGCTCGACGGCGGCCGCCGGGGCATGCCGACCTTGCGGGAGCTGGAGGGGCGAGCCAACGGAGTGCCGGCGAGTTTGATCGAGGAGCGATCCAACGCGGTCCGCATCGGCGACCTGGCCACCGTGATGTACACGTCGGGCACCACGGGCATGCCGAAGGGGATCCAGTACACGCACCGTAACCTGGTCTTCAAGCGCTTCGCCCGAGCGCTGGCGCTGCCCGAGATCGGCGACGCCGACGTCTTCCTGTCGTATCTGCCACTCTTCCACACCTTCGGCCGTTACCTGGAGATGCTCGGCTGCGTCTTCTGGGGCGCCAGGTACTGCTTCCTGAGCGATCCGTCGGTCGAGGCGCTGACCGAAGGGATGCGGCGGCAGCGGCCGACCGTGTTCATCAGCGTACCGCGCAAGTGGATGCAGCTCTACGAGTCGATCGAGAAGCGAGCCGACCCGCTCCATGCGCCGGACGAGGAAGTTCGCAAGGCGACGATCGCGGTGACGGGCGGCCGGCTACGCTGGGGTCTCTCGGCGGCCGGCTACCTCGACCCCGACATCTTCCGCTTCTTCCACCGGCAGGGCACCCAGCTGCTCAGCGGCTTCGGGATGAGCGAGGCGACGGGCGGCATCACGATGACGCCGCCGTTCCAGTACCGGGACAACTCGCTGGGCGTCGCGCTACCCGGGATCGAGCTGAAGCTCGCCGAGGACGGGGAGCTGCTGATGCGGGGCCCCTACGTGATGATGGGCTACCTGGATCCGCCGGACGGCGAGCCGTCGTTCGACGAGCTCGGCTGGTTCCACACCGGCGATCTCATGCGGATGGACGAGGAGGGTCACATCCGACTCGTCGATCGCAAAAAGGAGATCTACAAGAACATCAAGGGCCAGACCATCGCGCCGCAGCGGATCGAGAACCTGTTCCGCGAGTTCGCCTCGGTGGGTCGCGCCTTCCTGGTCGGTGACCACAAGGAGTACAACACTCTTCTCATCTACCCGAACGCGGCGTATGAGGAGCTGGACTTCTCCTCGATGACCCCGCAAGAAGTGCGCGAGCACTTCCGCTCGCTGGTCGTTTCGGTAAACAAGTTCGTGGCGCCATTCGAGCGGATCGTCGATTTCGCGATCATCGACCGCGACCTCGACGCCGACAGAGGCGAGCTGACCCCGAAGGGCACGCCACGCCGCAAGGTCGTCGTCGAGAACTTCGCCGCCGTCATCGCCACCCTGTATCGCCGCACCTATCTCAGCGTGGGCGGCGTCGATCTCACCATCCCCAACTGGGTGTTCCAGACCCTCGGCCTGACCACGGAGGACATCAGCGCCGACGGCGACAGCCTGTGGCTCCCGTCCCTCGACTCACGCCTGACCATGCGCCGGGTGGACGAGACGACGGTGCAGGTGGGGACCTGCCTCTACCGTTGCCGGGCCCGGACCCTCAACCTGGGCGTCATGCTGGCCACGCCGCACCTCTGGCTCGGCAACGACGAGCTGGTCGCCTTCGCGCCGCTCGAGCTCGACGACCGGTCGCGGCCGGGCCGCTCAGCCGAGGCGATCGACTGGGCCGGCGCCGCCAGGCCATCCCGGCCGAGCGCCGCGGACCGCGCCGCGCTGGCCGAATCGATCGCTCACGCCGAATGGAGCCTCCTGGACCTCCACCAGGCGGCCTGGTTGCTGGTCTCCGCCGACGAGGAGAGTGCCCTCAGAGCGGTCCGCTTGCTCGAGCGCGTTATCACGGCCGCTGAGGACTCCCAGCTGGCCGAGGCTGCCCGAAGCCTGCTCATTCGCACAGCCGAGGTCCCGTCGCAGGAGGTGAGGCGCCGGGCGTTCCGGGTGCTCGTCCCGGCGGAGAAGGAGTCCCGCTTCCGCGGCAGCCTGGGAGATTTCCTCAGACGCGACCCAGCCCTCCTGAATCCCGAGACGCGCGCCGCGCTCTGCGAGCGCGACCTGTCGCCGTCCAAGATCGAAGCGTTCACCGACCTGGCCTGGGACGCCTGCAGGGCGGCGTCCGACGACCCGGACGCCGAGCGGATCGCCATCTCGCTCATGGATTTCCTGGCCGAGTACGGTGGGCTGCACCCGACGCGCTTCCGTCGGATCCGGGCGTTCCTGGTGCGGGCGGGCCGGTTCGGCAGCACAGGGCGAATCCGCGAGCGGGCGGAGGCGGCGCGCGCCGCGCTGCGGGACGGCTTCTTCGGTTGGCTCGGGCCTACCCCACGGATGGCGGTCGACACCGAGACCGGCCAGGAGTACCGCTGGGAGGACGTGATCGTCTTCGAGGAGGGCACCGAGCCGAACGACCGCCGGCAACTGCTCTCGGCCATCAAGAGCACGCCGCTGCTCGGCGCATCGATCTTCCTGCTCCACGGCGGCAAGGTCGTCGGGCTCACCGATATACCGCCCGGCGGGGTCTGGATCCGTCTGCTGGGCGAGCGGCACGGCAAGGCGGTGTACCGGATCACGGTCCAGACGCGCGCCCAGGAATCCTACGAGCTGGCCGCCAACCTGAACCGGACGCTGACACCGCAGCAGGTCAAGCAAGAGATCGATTGGCTGATCATCTGCGGCGACACCGAGGAGCGCGATCCCGTGGTGGAGGACTTCGGTGGCTACGTAACCGAGCAGGATATCTGGACCGAGGAATTCATCCCTGGTGCGACGCTGGATCGCGAGATGCGGCGACTGGCACGCCGCCCCGGCGAGGGCGAGCTGCTGGCTCAGCTCTGGCCGTTCCTGGCCTGGAGCGCGCTGAGCGCGTTCGTCGCCTTCTGGGTACGGACCGGCCGGCGCTGCGAGATCAGCGAGCTGAGCCCCACCGACATCGTGGTGCCGACTCACGACTACCATCGCGGGTCGCGCATCGTGTCGCTCTCGGTCAGGTGTGACCACGCGGGCATTCTCGCGATGCTCGAGTCGTTCAAGGAGCGGTTCGTCGATCCGATCGAGCGCGAGTACGCCGATCTCGAGGGCCTGGTCGGTTGGGACGTGATCTTCTCGTCGCTGGTCGAGGTGCTCGGCGAGGCTGAAGGCCTGGCGGCGTTCGAGCGGGCGCTGGAGACGGAGGCGCGAGGATCGGAGGCGCTACGCTCGGCGCTACGCGACTACGTGTCCACCGTGACGGGTCGAGGCTTTTTGCCGATGCGACTCTTCTTCGCTGCCAAGCGCTACCGCCGTTGGGAGCGGTTGGCCGAAGACGCGACGCCGGAAGCGCGCGCCCGGACGCTGAAAGAGTTCTACGACACCTACGGGCTCGATCGGTTGGCCCGCTCGTATCCCGAGGTCAGGCTGCGCTTCTTCCGCGAGACGGTGTTCCGCGCCGCGTCACCCGAGCTGGCCGGAGGGATCGACGACCTGATCCGCCGGGTGCGCAGCGGCGAGCTGCGGGACGGCGAGCTGGCCGGCGCGGTGGCCGACCTGCGGCAGCGGCTCAAGGTCGAGCCCGCTGACGACTACTTCCTGGCCCGCATGGCGTTCGCCTACCTGCAGCCGGAGGACGCCGTCGACTTCGTCACCAGCGACCTGGGCGGCGAGTACCAGAGCGAGATCGTGGTCACCCTCGATGACGCGGACGGCAATGCCTTCCGGGTTCGCCACGCCCTGCTGCCCAAGGAGGTGGAGCGGCTCCATCGCCTGTTCCTGGCGGCGAAGCTCGATGTGCGGTTCGGGCCCGAGCACCGCTACCTGCTGGCGATCAACGAGCGCGAGCAAATTATCGGCGGCATCTACTACAAGGTCGAAGAGGACGCGGAGAGCGCGCACCTGGAGAAGATCGTGGTGGCCGAGCGCTATCGGCGGCGCGGCGTGGCGGATGGACTGATGCATCAGCTGTTCAACCGGCTGCGCGCCGCCGGGACCAAGACGCTGACCACGGGCTTTTTCCGGCCCGAGTACTTCTACGCCTACGGCTTCAAGATCGAGCGCCGCTATGCGGGGCTGGTCAAGGAGCTGGTCGAAGCAACCCCGCCGGGCAGCTAGTCCATTGAGTTCCGCACGTCACAGCTCGAGCGCGTGAGCGTACACCAGCCGGCTCGCGCGCCGTGTCGCCCGCATCGCGCGAACCGCGGTAGGCGCGCCCGGCTGGTAGAGGTACTCTTCGTGCTCCTCGATCACCGCGCGGAAGCGCTGCGTGCCGCGATCGACGGGCAGCTTGATCTTACCGGTCCACAGCGGTCGCTCGCCTCTGCCTCGCCCTCTTCCCGGCTCGACCTCGGCACCCTCGGCCGGTACCCAACCCAACTCCTCAGGCACGTCGGGCCGTAGCGTCTCGACCCGGACGCGGAGGTCGGGCGGCTGAGGCACGGCCTCGGAGCGCTGGTAGGTCGGGCCGCAGACTGAGAGCTGGACCTCCTTCCGTCTCCGGGGATCGAAGGTCAGGCTGGCGGTGCGGTCGGGCGCGAGCTGAGCGAAGTCGGCCAGCACGACCCGGGAGATATGGGCGTTGGTCACCGAGATCGGCTGAAAGCGCACGAGGGCCAGACGAGATCGAGTCCCCCCAGAAAACCGTGCAGGTGCCTCAAGACCGGCACGAACCCGGCCACCGCGCCTCCGGTCAGCTGAACCGCGGTGCGTCGCGTTACCGGTCGCTCGGTCAGAAGGCCTTCGAGAATCGAGCGTTCCGGTTTCGCGCTGGGGAGTGACTCGTGGTGTGAGAGACTGCTGCGTAGCGCGGACAGATTCAGGCGGATCGGAGCCATACCGACGCCTCCCGGCCCGGGGTATAGCGGCCGCAGCGCGGTCGCGCTACGGTTTGCTGCCTATACTGCTGGCGGCCGTTTCGGCCGCTCGATTACCTCCGTGACCGGAGCGGCCTCCCAAGATGCGGGAATCCGCCGCCTGACTCGTCGAGCTTCGAGCTTGACGTCATGATCGGGCCGAGTTGAGCAGGGTGATGGGGCTCACCGGCAACTGTACGGCTCGCGGCGCGCGGCTGTGAAGCAAACGGATGTCGCCGGTTGCCGCTTTAGCGCTGGCCGGCCCGGTCTTCCAGGTGAGCAAGTAGCGCCGCGCGCAGCTCGGGATCGGCCCAGGCGCGATCTACGGCCTCGTCTTGCAGCGTCTGGTGTGCCGCAACCTCCAGCACCGGCCCGCGCCGTTCGGCCTTGGCCGCGGCGAATTCAGCGGGACCCACGCCGGCCAGCCGCTCCGCCGACTCGCATGCTCGGGCGATCAGAAGCTCCGGCGCCACGACCTCATCGACGAGGCCCAACTCCAGCGCCCGCGCCGGCCGATGCGTCGCGCCGCGGAAGACCAGGTCCTCCAGGTCGGCGCCCGGCGCCGCGAAGCGCACGATCTCCAGGGCCAGCACCGGATACGACAGGCGGGCCCGCAGCCTCGGGAAGCCGATCGCTCCCTCACCGTCCGCCATCATCCGCTGGTCGGCGCAGCAGGCCAACACGCAACCGCCCGCGATGGCGTGACCGTTGAGGGCGGCGACCACGGGTCGCGGAAAGGTGAAGAGCCGCGCGATGCCGCGCCGGAAGGCGGCGAGCAGCTCGCGCACGTACGGCTCGCCGCCATCGAGGATGCGCCGTAGGTCGAGACCGGCGGAGAAGCAGGTGCCGCTACCGGTGAGAACGACCGCCGTGACCGCGGTCGACGCTTCGACTTCGTCCAGGCGCTGCTCGAGCGTCGCGAGGAGCTCGAGATCGATCGCGCCGACCTTGCCGTGATCGATGCGAAGCAGCCCGACCGATCCGCGATCCTCGCGCTGGATCATGCGTCAGACGGGGAAGGTGTGGAACGCCGTCGCCTTGATCTGCGCCTCCACGGGCGCACCGATCGCCAGGCCCAACTCCTCCAGCGCGCTGCGCGTGATCAGAGCTTCCAGTCGCAGCCCGTCCGAATCGAGCCGCACCCGTACCAGGCCACCCTGGGGATGTAGGCGGGCGATCTTGGCGGCAAAGCGGTTGCGCGCGCTGGTGCCTGGCGATTCGCGCGGAGCGATGACCACGTCTTCCGGCCGGTAGGCAACCCTGACCGCGGCACCAAGCTCGCCGCTACCGGCGACCTCCAGCGCTTCGCCCGAGTCGAGGCGCACCATCAGCGTACCCTCCTCGACCTGCTCGATGCGTCCGGCAAGCATGAACTCGGCGCCGGTGAACGAGGCGATGAACTCGCTGGCCGGCGCTTCGAAGATCTCGGCCGGCCTAGCGGTCTGCACGATGCGCCCTCCCTCCATCACCGCGACCCGATCGGCCAGCGCGAATGCCTCGCCCGGCTCGTGCGTGATCAGTACGATCGCTGGAGCGCTACGACGCACGATACGCTCGAGGTCGGCAAGCAGGCTGCGGCGCACCGTCACATCGAGGTCGGCCGTGGGCTCGTCGAGAAAGAGGATCTCCGGCTGCAGCGCCAGCGCCCGCGCCAGCGCTACCCGCTGCGCTTCGCCGCCCGAGAGCGCGTCCACCGGCGCGTCGGCGAGCGCCGCGACACCAAGGGTCTCGAGCGCATCAGCGATACGGCCACGACGTTGAGCGGTCGACAGCCGCCGTACCTTGAGCCCGAACTCCAGGTTTTGGGCGACGGTCCCACGCCACAGGTACGGTCGCTGCAGCACCGCAGCAGCCGCGCGCCGCAACTCCGGGTCGTTTTGAAAGGCTTCACGTCCTTTATATAGCAAACGACCCGAGTCGGGCGCTTCCAGCGCGGCGAGCAGACGCATCAGCGTGGACTTACCCGCCCCATTCGGACCGAGTAGCGCCAACACTTCGCCGGCGCGCACACAAACCGAGACCCCATCGACGACGCGCCGGCCATCGTAGGAGCGGACCAGTCCGTCGCCCTCGAGCAGCGTCGAGCCGGCGGCGGCTTCGCTGCTGGCTTCCATCAGCTCGTGAGCGGGCGGCGCCGGCGCGGCGCCGCCTGCTGTATATGGGTGATGAACGCGTTGGCCGCGAAGGCCAGGCCCAACAGAATGAGCCCCAGCGCCATCGCCGTGGCGAAGCGGCCGCGCCGCGTCTCCAGTACGATCGCCGTGGTGATGACGCGCGTCTCGCCGTGCACGTTACCGCCCACCATCATCACCGCGCCGACCTCCGAGATCACCGCGCCGAATCCGGCGGCCACCGCCGCCATCAGCGACAGCCGCGCCTCGCGCAGGTGCAGAGCGAGCGCCTGCCAGTGGCTCGCTCCCAGCGCCCGGGCCTCCAACCTGAGCTCCGGCGGCACCGACTGAACGGCGGCGACGGTGATGGCCGCCACGTAGGGCGCGGCGAGCATGAACTGGGCGGCGACCATGGCGCTGGGCGTGTACAGCCAGCCCAGGCTGCCCAGCGGACCCTGGCGCGACAGCAGGATGTAGACGAAGAGGCCGACCACGACCGGCGGGAGCGCCAGCCCGGTGTTGACCAGCGCCACGGCCAGACCGCGCCCTGGAAAGCGCGCCAGTCCGAGCCAGGTGCCCAGCGGGATGCCGACCAGCAGCCCCAGCAACACGGCGCCCCCTGACACCTGCAGTGAGCGGAAGATGATGCCCCACAGGTAGGGGTCACCGCTCAGCAGCAAGCGAAAGGCCTTACCGACCGCGTCGACGAGGACATCCATAAGAACCTACCGACCTAGCGACCGACTGACGCGGGATCGCTTGGCGCGGCGTTCGGCGTGAACAGCGGTCGCCCGAACCGTTCAACGCCGAATTCGCCGATGACTGCCTGAGCTCGGTCGGAGGCGATCCAATCGGCGAATGCCCGGGCGCCGTCGCCGTTCAACGCGTCGCGCACCACGATGACCGAGTACTGATTGCGGAGCCGCGGGTCGCCCTCCACTGCGACCTCGAGGTCGAGCCGGTCCCGCATGCTCAGGTACGTCCCGCGATCGCTCAACGTATAGGCTCGCCTCTCGCTGGCCATCATCAGCACCGCGCCCATGCCCTGACCTGCTTCCCGGTACCATTCCCCGCCCGGCTCGACCCCAGCCGCCGACCAGAGCTCTTGCTCCCTGGCATGGGTGCCCGAGTCATCGCCGCGCGAGATGAAGAGCAGGTGATGCTCGGCGATGCAGGCCAACGCTGATGGCGCATCCAGGAACCCGCACACGTCGGCGGGGTCATCGGTGGGCCCAACGATCACGAAGTCGTTGTACATGACGGGGCGGCGCGACTCGCCGTGGCCCGCCGCCATGAACGCCTCCTCGGCGCGCGGCGAGTGGGTAAGTACCGCGTCGGCGTCACCGCGCGCCGCCAGGCGTAGGGCTTCACCGGAGCCGACCGCGATCACCCGCACGCGATACTCGGGGTACGCCCGGCTGAACATCGGAGCCAGGGTCTCGAACAGGCCGGAGTCTTCGGTCGATGTGGTGGAGGTAAGAACGATCTCACGTGGCTCGGCAGAGCACGAGGCGCTGGCAATGATGATGAGGTTGACGATGACTGAGGAAAGAATCCGGCGCATGAAGAGGCTGGGTGGCGATTCCTACTCGTCCTCCTCGTCCGTCTGACCCACGTACTGGGTCCGCAGCTCGAGGTAAGGCTGGCCATCGCGGAACTTGGCGGCGATCCGTAGGCGCATCTGGCCACCTTCCTTGGCCGGCAGCGAGATGATGCACCCGTTGTAGCTGGCCGCGAAGATGAGCTGCCAGTCGCCCTTGATCGCCGAGCCCTCGAAGAAGTCCTTGAGCTGCCCCGTATTGTGGGCGCTCATCTTGCTGATTAGCGTTGCCTGTTTGTCGTCGGCCACCTGATACCCCTCCCCGTCCGAACGGTCCGGGCGTCGGACCCTGCTTCCCAGATGGCGGAAAAGCTAATGAGGGGTGGCGCGGCTTACAAGGCCCGGGCTCAGTCGTCCGACCGCTCCTCGACCTTGTGCTCCTCGCCGTCGTAGCTGAGAACGACCGGCCGATCGTCGTCGCAGGTCTCCAGGTGTACCGGCCGCTTCCATATGTAGTGGAGGTTCTCGAGGACTTCCTGCGCGTAGTCGAGGCGCAGCGGTACACCCTCATAGCGATGCCAGAGGACGAGCTCGCCGCGGTTCAAGTAGTTACCGTCCCGAACGTAGACCCACGGTTGCCCGAAGTTGGTGAGCTGGAACAGCAGGCCCTGCTTGATCTCGTCGAACGAGCGGCTCGAGATCCGATACTGGTTGGTCGACTCGTTGTAGTCGTAGACGAACAGCTTGTGCTTGTGGCAGAACTCCGGCGTCAGGAACTCGTCGATGAAGGTGACGTCGTTATACAGCGCGCGCACCTGGAAGATCTTCTCGCGACCCGCGCCGGCGCCGGTGTCCCACTTCTTGCGCACCTCCCAGTCGTCGCAAGCATCCCATTCCGGCCCGTGACGGCCCTTGTCCCAGCGCTCCTCGATATCACGCAGCAGTTCCAGGCCCAACTTATACGGATTGAGCCGACCGGGCTGGGTGGCCACGGTGCCGCTGTGGTGGTCGGCGTAGTCGATCAACTCGGAGTCGCACAGAGCTCTCTGCGTCATGATCGTCGAGTGCCAGTAGCTGGCCCACCCCTCGTTCATGATCTTCGTACGCCCCTGCGGCGCGAAGTAGTAAGCCTCCTCCCGCACGATCCCCAAGATCGTGCGCTGCCAGTTGGGCATCGGCGCGTTCTCCAACAGGAAGAGCAGGGCGTCCTTCTCGGGGCTCGGTGGGAAATGCGTCTCCTTGTCACGCTCTTCCTTGAGGCGCTCCGCCTCGGCCTCGAGCACCTGCTCGGGATTGATGTAATCCTCCATGTACTCCTTGGCGGCGAGGCGCCGCGGCTGCGGGCGACGCGTGGGGTGATCGGCATCGGCACCGGAGGGCTCTGGCCGCCGACGTCGCTTGATATAGGGCGCGTTGTAATCGATCAGGTTCTCCAGCGACAGGCAGATGTCGAGGAACCTTTCGATTTCGTCCTCGCCGTACAACTCCATGTAGCGCCGGATCCGAGAGGCATGGTTAGCCATCTCATCGACCATCTTCCGATTCGTTTGGGCGAACGAGTAGTTGTTCTTGAAGAAGTCGGCGTGGCCATAGACGTGGGCCATGACGAGCTTTTGGTCGACGGTCGGATTGGCGGCCAGCAAATACGCGTAACACGGGTCGTTGTTGATGACCATCTCGTAGATCTTCTGTAGCCCGTATGCGTAGCCCCTGGACAGAGCGTAGTACTCCATCCCGAAGCGCCAGTAGGGATAGCGGGCCGGATAGCCGCCGTATGCCGCGACCTCGTTGATCTCGTCCCAGTCCAGGACCTCGAAGATGACATCGAAGAAGTCGAGCCCGTAGCCGCGGGCGAATTCCTCGATCTCCCTCTGCAGCTCCTTCAGCTCACGGCTCAACAGCTGCGGCATGCGAGTCCGCCCCCTCGGGCTATTTCCCCTTGCCGAGGAAGTCCTTGATCGAGCTCAAGATCCCCTCGCGGTCAGGGATGTGTGACAGGGCCAGCTTCTCGTCCTCGACGTTCTCGCCCAGCGACTCGAGGAACTGGCCGGACCCGTAGCGGCTTTCCACCTGCCCGTACCCGAAAAGGTTGACGACGGGGAGGATGCGCTCCTTCAACAGCTCGAAGCACTTCTCGTCGTCGCCGCCGCCCCAGTTATCACCGTCCGAGAAGTGGAAGCAGTAGATGTTCCACTCTTCCGGGTCATACTCGCCGGCGATGATCTTGGCGGCCATCTCGAAGGCGCTCGAGATACGCGTGCCGCCGGACTCGCGGGTCGTATAGAACGTCTCGCGATCGACCTCGTGAGCGACGGCGTCGTGGACGATGTAGCGGTTGGCGATGCCGTGGTAGTGGGCGCGAATCCAGGTGTCGATCCAGAAGGACTCGATTCGCACGATCTCCTTCTGCTCGTTACCCATCGAGCCCGAGACATCCATCATGTAGATGATCACCGCGTTGGCGACCGGCTCCGGCTCCTCCTTCCAGGACCGGTAGCGGTAATCGTCACGCACCGGCATCACCAGCGGCGCGCCAAAGCTGTATGTGCCGGAGGCGAGCTGCCGCTTCAGCGCCTGGCGGTAGGTACGCTTGAACGAACGCAGGCTCTCGGGCCCCGTGCTGCGCACCGTCTTGTAACGGCTGCGCCGGCTCTTCAGCGTGCGACTGCCACGCGGCTCGATGCGCGGCAGCTCGAGCTCTTCACCGAGGATCTCCGCCAGCTCCTGGATAGACAGCTCGACCTCGCGCAGGTGGTGGCCGGGCTGGTCGCCGGCCCCGCCGCCGCCTTCAGCTTCGGCGGTGCCGATCGGCGTGCCTTCGTCGCCGTCGCCCTGGCCGACGCCACGCATCCCCTTGCGACCATACTTGATCTGCGGCAGCTCGATCTGCGGCAACGGGATCGAGACGACCTCGCGGCCCCGCTTGCCGATCAGTTCGCCGCGGGTGATGTGCTTCCGGAGGTCCTGCTTGATCTTGCCCCGGATGATCGCATCGAACCGCTTCTTGTCTCGCTCGATCCGCTTGATCGAGGAGAAGCCGGTAAACGAGTCGGTGGTCACTCTTCCTGCTCTTTCACGTCCCCACGGGCGAAGATACTGGCCACAAAGTTGAGGACGTCGACCGCGCAGGTGTCGCAGTAGCCGAAGTCACGGATCAGCCGGCTCTTCACGACATCGATCTTTTCCTGCGACTCCTTGTCCATGACGGACGACACGAGGCTGGTCAGCTTGATCGAGTCCTTCTGGTCCTCGAACAGTTTCAACTCCAGGGCTTTCTGCAAGCGCGAGTTCGTCGTGTAGTCGAATTTCTTGCCCTCGACGGCGAGCGCGCCGATGTAGTTCATGATCTCGGCCCGGAAGTCGTCCTTGCGGCTCTCGGGGATGTCGATCTTTTCCTCTATCGATCTCATCAGCCGCTCGTCCGGGTCCTCGTACTCGCCGGTGTACTTGTTCTTGACCTTCTCCTTCTGCGTGTAGGCCTTGACGTTGTCGATGTAGTTGGCGCAGAGGCGCGAGATCGCTTCCTCGTCGGCACTGATCGCGCGCTGCACCTCGTTCTTCACGATGTCCTCATACTCCTCGCGCACCGTGGTGAGCAGCTCCCTGTAGAACTCGCGCTGCTCTTCACTGGTGATCAACGAGTGGTGCTTGAGGCCCGACTCGAGCTCCTTCATCACCATGAACGGGTTGACGCAGGCCTCGTCGATGTCGGCTACCAGGCAGTTGGAGATCTTGTCCTGGATGTAGCGCGGCGAGATTCCCAGCATCCCCTCGCGCTCCGCTTCTTTGCGCAATTCCTTGACATTGTCCTCTGTGAACCCGGGCAATGTCTTGCCGTTATACAGCTTCAGCTTCTGCAGCCGTGTGAGGTTGATCTTCTTCGGTTCTTCGAGCCGCGTCAGCACACTCCACATGGCCGCCATCTCGATGGTGTGAGGCGCGATGTGCTTGCCGCGGACCCGCTTATTGCTGAAGTCGCGGGCGTAGACGTCGACCTCGGCCTTCAGCTGGGTGACGTAAGGTATGTCGATCTTCACGGTCCGGTCGCGCAGCGCCTCCATGAACTCGTTGTTTTGAAGGCGTCGATACTCCGGCTCGTTGGTGTGCGCGATGATGACCTCATCGATATCGGTCTGCGCGAACTTCTTCGGCTTGATCTTGTGCTCCTGCGAAGCGCCGAGCAGATCGTAGAGGAAGGCCACGTCGAGCTTTAGGACCTCGATGAACTCGATCAGGCCGCGGTTCGCGATGTTGAATTCGCCATCGAAGTTGAAGGCACGGGGATCGGAGTCCGAGCCGTAGATCGCAATCTTGCGGTAGTTGATGTCACCGGTCAGCTCGGTCGAATCCTGGTTCTTTTCGTCCTTCGGTTGGAAGGTGCCGATACACACGCGGTCCTGCTCGGACATCAGCAACCGCTTCACCCGGATATGTTCGATAACCTTGGTCCAATCGCCGTCGTAGCGATCCATGTACTGGTTGAACATGAAGCGGCAGGCCGGGCACAGATCACCTTCGACGATGATGCGGCGCTCGTCCGCCAGATGCTGGTTGATGTGGTCCAGGTAGACCTGACGGAAGTTCGCCGGTACGAGGTGCAGCGGCTCCTCATGCATCGGGCACGGCATACCCTCTTCCTGGGCCCGCGCCGCCGCCTCCGGCGAGCCGGCCAGATCGTCCGGCAGTCGGGGTGCCGCCGCCCCTTCACCCACCCAACGGAAGGTGTAGAGGGCACCGTCCGGTGTGCGCGTGTAGTGCTCGAGACCCTTCTTCAGCAGCCTGACGATCGTCGATTTCGCACTACCTACCGGTCCGTGCAGCAGAATCACTCGCCGCTCGGGACCGTAACCCATCGCCGCCGCCTTGATCGTCTGCACCATCTTCATCATCGGCACGTCGAGGCCGAAGACCGCGTCCCTGCCATCCTCGAACGGGTCTTCGAAGAACTTGTAGTGCGTGATCTTCTTCTTGTATTCCGTGTACTCTGCCGTCCCGAAGGAGACGATCATGTCATACAGCCGCTGAAAGGCGTTGCGCGCCACCAACGGGGTCTCGTGCACGATCCCGAGATAGTCTGGGAACGTACCTTCCCAGTGCAGGTCCTGATACCGCCGCGCGTCCTGCTTCTCTCGTATCAAGCCGATAATGTCCATGCCCTGCGCCGCCATCGTCGATCGCCCCCCTTAAGTTATTCTTCCTACAGTTTCTCTATCGTTTTCGTCACACGGACGTGACCTTCTATCTCACTGGAGCGCTGAACCCCGCCCCGTAACATGGTAGTACTCTCCCTCGTTCCCCTACCCAGCGCTTGCGTGCTGGTTCCCGTGATGAGCCGACCTCAGTCGATATCCGAGTCGTCGACGGCCTGGCGGAGCAGCCGGTCGATGGGAGGGGGGGACAGCGGGAAGAAGTGGCGGTCCGAGACCCTGTTGAGCGCGCGGCGGACCGCGCCGAAACTAACGGCGACCTGGTTGTAGATGTGAACGAGGTCGTGGCGGTCGGCGATCTCGCACTCACTGGCAAGGCGGTAGCCGGTAGTACCCATGTCCTCGTAGTACTCGAGTCCGGGCGCGCCGCGGCGGCGAAGCCGGGCGATGACGTAATCGGGGAATAGCCCGCTCAGCCAGAGGGAGTAGTTGCCGAGATGGGCGCGCAGCAGGAACTGGCGTCGTTCGGTTCGCTCGCCTTCGAGGTCGGCGACGATGTCGACCAGGTAGCGATACGTTACATCGTCGTAGCGCGCGATCCGGTGCGCCCGTCCTTCTAAGGTGAACTCGACCAGGAGTGCCGCGACGTAGTCAGCGAGGGCCGAGTCTTCGAGCCCGGACTCGCGCAGCGTGTGGCGTACCATCACGTAGAAGGTGAGCTTCGGCGGCAGCGTGCTGACGCGCCGGCAGGCGAGGACCGCCGCCAGTGTCTCGGGATGGTCGAGCAGCACATCGAGTCCCTCCTCAGCCAACTGCCCTGCCCAGAGCTTGCGGCTGCGCCGCGTCCGCTCCTCGAGCATCCGGAGCAGGGTATCGATCTCGTCGGCCCCGAACGAGGCGCGCAGGTTCGGCAGGATCACTGACTCACCCCCCTGCAGCGTTAGCTAGCGTACGGCCTGCCATCGCGGCCCTCACCAGTCCGTACCCTTCAGCAGGCGCCTGGGTCCGATGGGCCAGGCGGTAGCTCGCGTTCGACGTGAGCCGCGGCGATTCCCGCCTTCTCGTTGACCAGCATGAGCAGGGCGAAGCCGACGACGAAGAAGGCGATGATCGAGGCCATGGCGGCCCGGTGGCTGCCGGTCGCGCCGACCACGGCGCCGTAAGTAAAGGGGCCGGCGACGGAAGCCAGCTTGCCGGAGAAGGCGAAGAAACCGAAGAACTCGCCGTGTTTGTCCTCGGGGATCATCACGCCGAGCAGGCTGCGGCTGGCCGCCTGGTTGGGGCCGACCATGAGGCCGATGCCCACCGCGGCGACCCAGAAGCCGGCGCGGGTCTCCGCCGTAGCCCCGACGATCGCGGCCACGGCAAGCACGACCAGAGTGATGGCGATCGTCAACTTGCCGCCGATCCAGTCGTTCACATAGCCGAGCGCGAAGGCGCCCACCGCCGCGCAGACGTTGAGCGTGATGCCCAGCTTGATCACATCTGCGGTTTGCATACCGAAGACGGCGCTGGCATATATGGCGCCGAACGAGAAGATCGTGACCAGACCGTCGTTGTAGATCAGCCGGGCGAGCAGCAGTTTGGCCGCCTCGCGGTAGCGGCGCAGATGCCGGAAAGTGTCGCCGACCCGACGGAACCCTTCCCTGAGATAGGTGCCCGGCTCGACTTCACGTGCCTTACCGCGCTCGTGCAGGTAGAGGAACAGCGGGACGGCAAACACCGCGAACCATGCGGCCACCAGCAGGTTCGTCGACCGCACGTTCAGGTAACCATCCTCGGGTATCCAGGACTGAACCATCTGCAGCGCGATGACCAGCGCGACCAGGCCACCGATATAGCCGAGGGCCCAGCCGTAGCCGGATATGCGGCCGATGTTCTTCGACGTAGCGATCTCCGGCAGGAACGCGTTGTAGAAGACATTGGCGCCTTCGAACCCGACGTTGGCGATCACGAAGAGCACCGCCGCCAGCAGCGCCTGGCCTGGACCCATGAAGAACAACAGAACGGTGAAGACGACCGTCTGCAGCGTCGCCAGGAAGAGGAAGAGCTTCTTGCGGCGCGAGAAGTCGGCGATCGCGCCCAGCACGGGCGTGGAGAGCGCCACGACGATGGCCGAGATATTGACCGCCCGGCTCCAGATGACGGTGCCCGACACGTTGTCGGCGGCGATCACCCGGGTGAAGAACTCGCTGAAGATGAAGGTGACGATCAGCGTGGTGAACGCGGAATTGGCGAAGTCGTAGAGACACCACGACGTGATCTCGCGCCGCCTGACCGGCGGGTGGCCGCCGCCCCGATCCGCGCCGCTCACCGCCGCGTACTTTCCGCGGGCCCGCGCGCCTCCCGCTCCCGGTTCCACTCGGCCTCCAGCTCGTCGAGCTGGGCCGCCAGCGCCAGGCGCTCGCTCGCCAGCCACTCGCGCAGGGTGGGCCGGCGGACGACCTGCAAGAAGGTTCTCACGTCCTCCCTTACCTCCTCTCGGCGACGCCGGTAGCTCAGAGTCACGAATCCGAGGAGTGGAAGCGCCAGTCCTGTGAGCGCTGCGGCGCCGGCACCCCCGGCCCAAGCCGCCAGCAGGATCCAGCCCAGGTAGGCGACCGGGTAGGCGATCACACCGGCCAAGAGCCTGGCTGTCGCCACCGTCTCGATCTCGGGTCTCAGCAGGCGACAGACGAGACCCGACACAAAGTAGGGAAGATACCACGCGACCGTACCCAGCGCTGCCAGCGGCAGGCCCAGGCCGAGCGCCACGCCCTGCCGTGCCACGTAGCGAACGACGCGCCCGGCCTCGTAACGCGGCGGCACATCCGCGTCGCCGCTTCCCAGTTGTTTCAGGCGCTCTTGATAGCTGCCGACCCGGCGGGCCAGCTCCTCGTAACGTTCCGGGTCGGCGGCGCGCAGCCAGGCGAACAGTTGAGCGAAGCGCTGCAGCCGCGGCAAGCGTGTCTGAAGCGCCTGACGCTCACGCCAGCGAGCCTCTCTCCTTGCACGTGCGTAGAGCAGCTCGGCGGTTTCCACCAGCTCGCGGTCCGACTCGTCGGCCAGGTTCAGCGTCTGTTCCTCGAGCCCGCGTGCGATGGCCGCCGTCAGCGAGCGCACGGCGGCGACTCGATCCGCCTCGTAGGCAGCGCGCCACTCGGCCACGATGATCGGTCGACCCAGCGCCGCGACCACGCGACTGCGGAAGCGATGCTTCCGATGGTAGGTGAGACCGAGCGGAACGACCTTGACGCCCAGTCGCCAGCCGGACCCTTCTTCCGCAGCCAGCGCCATTCGCGCGGCACCCGTCTTCAGCCGCGCGAGAGCGGGTGACGTGTGGCTCTTCCCTTCCGGGAAGGTCAGCAACGACTCACCGGCCCGCAGCGTTTTCCCCGCCTCCTGGAAGGCCAGCTTGTTACGGTGCAACAGATCGGGATCATCCTGGACCCGGTAGAGCGGCAGCGAGTCGAGCGACCTCAACACGTGCCCGAAGATGGGGATCTCGAACAGCGGCGCCTTGGCCAGCACGCGCACCCGACGACCCGCCACCTTCAAGACGAGCAGCGGGTCCATCAGCATGTTGGGATGATTGGCAGCGATGAGGACCGGACCCTCCGGCAGGTCGGGCCCTACGCGCTCGACGCAATAGTACACGCCCGCCGCCCACGCGGTAGCCCTAGTTACGGTGCGACCGACGACACCCATGGCTGGTCGGATTGAACTCGGAATCCCTGATTCTGCACTCAGATGTTCAATTGCTCTATTAGTCAATTATTCTTGGATTTTCAATTCCCAGCCCGCGGCGACCCGGCCTCGCTCACGCCGACCCAGTCGAGCGTGACCGGATATCATTTATCGTTAGTGACAAGAGCGCGCCTCTGACCCTGCCCCACGCCGTGGCAGATCGTCCCTCCCGGATGGCGCGGTGCCTGGGGGCTGGGGAAGCTCAACCCTGTTAACTTATTGGGGCGTGACCTGTTAGCGAGCCCGGCGCCACCGCGCGGTGGGCGGGCATGAGATATGCACTTTTGCCTGGGGTCCTCGTATGCCTGGAGTGCAACCGGCGGCCTGAAAAAGGCCGATCCGCTCGCCGGGGCCGGAGGCGAGTGGCTCGTTGGAGGCGGCCGCTAAAGGAGGCAATGATGTCCCTGAAGGAGAAGCTCGGCGAGAAGATCGATGCTTGGCGCCCGAGGACGACCAAGCTGCTCAAGGAGCACGGTGACGTAAAGATCAGCGACGTCACGATCGCGCAGGCGATCGGTGGCGCACGCGGCGTGAGGTGCCTGGTCACCGACATCTCGTACCTCGATCCCAACGAAGGCATCCGTTTCCGCGGCTACACGATCCCCGAAACGCTGGAGGCGCTGCCCAAGGTCCCGGGCGCGGAGATGCCGTACGTGGAGGGCCATGTCTGGCTGCTGCTGACCGGCGACATCCCGACCGAGAAGGACGTGAAGGAGCTGGCCGCGGAGCTTGGGAAGCGGAGCAAGGTGCCCAAGTACGTCTGGGATGTCCTGCGCGCCATGCCGAAGGACTCGCACCCGATGGCGATGTTCTCGACGGCGATCGTGGCGATGGAGCGGGAATCGGTCTACCGGAAGGCGTACGAGGAGGGGCTGGGCAAGATGGACCACTGGCAGCCCACGCTCGAAGACGCGCTGAACCTGTGGGCGAGGCTGCCGCAGGTCGGCGCCTTCATCTACCGGTTGAAGTACAAGAAGGACAAGCAGATCGATCCGGATCCCAAGCTCGACCTGGGCGGCAACTTCGCCCACATGATGGGTATCGAGCCGCCATACGACGACGTAGCGCGGCTGTACTTCATCCTCCACTCGGACCACGAGAGCGGCAACGTGAGCGCCCACGCCGGACACCTGATCGGCAGCGCGCTGTCCGACCCGTACTATGCGACCTCGGCGATGGTCAACGGGCTCGCTGGCCCGCTGCACGGCCTGGCGAACCAGGAGGTGTTGCGCTGGATCCAGGGCGTGATGGAGCAGATGGGCGGCAAGATCCCCAGCGAGGAGGAGATGAAGCAGTTCGTGTGGGATACGCTGAACTCGGGCCAGGTCGTGCCGGGCTTCGGCCACGCGGTGCTGCGCAAGACCGACCCGCGTTACGCCGAGCAGCGTAACTTCTGCCTCAAGCATCTGGCGGACGACCCGATCTTCAAGTACGTGGACTTGCTGTACAAGGTCGTGCCGCCGATCCTCGAGGAGCAGGGCAAGGCGAAGAACCCGTGGCCGAACGTCGACGCGCAGTCCGGCGTCATTCAGTGGTACTACGGCCTCAGGGAGTACGACTTCTACACCGTGCTGTTCTCGATCGGCCGGGCGCTGGGCGTG
>JBDHKD010000043.1:0-26168 GCA_039586575.1 Gemmatimonadota bacterium
TGCGTCCGCAGCCGCAGCACCTGCCGCTGCCGGTCCTCGCTGGGTTCCTCCTGCAGCTGCAATTCCAGCCGGTCCAGGTAGACCTTGGCGTTCTGCAGGGCGTAGTACAGCCTCACGTGCCCCTCGTACATCTCCTGCATCTGTACGCGCAGCGAGTCCTCGCGGCTGGCCTGCTCTTCCAACTCCACCCATTTGGCATCCTCACCGAACGCCTCTTCCTTGGTGGCCGGTGTTACCGTAAGAGCCAGCTCCTCGCCGTCGCGCCGGATCCAGAAGCTCGTCGGGACGCCCACACGCATGCTGCCGAACTGGTGAGATCCCTCTTCCGTCAAGATGTCGAAGCCGTTGACCCCGACGATCACATCGCCGACGCGCATGCCCGCCGCGTAGGCCGGCCCGACCTCCCACACCTTGTTGATCAGCGGCGGCAGCGTGCACACCCATACCCACTCGCCTTGCCGGTTCTCTTTCTCCCCGCACGCCGAGTCTTCGAAGTTTATCCCGATATAGCCGTGATCCTCCTCTTGGGCCTGCAGCGCCGGGCTCAGCCCGACCGCCAGAAGCACCGCCATCAGGAGTGACCTGCCGGCGAACTTGTATCTATGACCGCTCATCGATTCCTCTAAAACCGACATTCTTAACGCCACACTACTCCGGAGCCCGAGCCGCGCGCCGTGGCAAGCTGGCGCGCCAGGTTGTCTCGCTCCTCGATCGCCGCGAACAGATAGGAGTTCAACGTCGGGTCGCCCGGGTCCGTCGCCAGCGCCGCCCGCGAAGCCTCGACCAGCGCCTCCAGGTTGGCCAGCCGCTGCCGCGCCAGTGACGGCGGCACCGAACTGCCCTGCTCACCCGCCAACCGCTGCAGGTTGAGGATCGCCGCGTCGTACTCCGCCGCCAGACGCCTCACCTCCGCCATCGCCTCCGGCAGCGACACCGTCGTCGGCTGCGGCTCGGCGACCAGCGCGCCCACCGGACCGGCGTACTCGTCCGCCGGAGACTCGGCCAGGAACAGCTTCCCGACGCCCAGCCCGATCACGAAGACCGCCGCCATCGCCGCCACCTGCAGCGCCACCTGGCTCGGTCGGCCGACGCGCCAGCGCGCCCGCGCTAGCGGTAGCCGCGCCTCGATCTCAGACCACAACTCGGCCGGCGGATCGAGCAGCGGCAGCTCGCGCAACTCCGTGCGCAGCTTCCTCAGTGTCTCCAGCTCGTCCTGGCACGCGCCACACGTCGCGATATGATCCTGCGCGCCCGGCACTCGATCCCCATCGAGCAGCTCGGAGAGCGTCTCCGCATTAAGATGCGTCATGATCGACTACCTCAGCTCGTTTCTGCAGTACCAGCGCGCGCAACCGCGCCCTGGCCTTCGACAATTGTGACTTCGAGGTGCCCACCGCGATCCCCAGCCGGGCACCGATCTCCTCGTGTGTAAACCCCTCGACATCGTGCAACCACAAAACCGACCGATATCCCTCGGGCAGCATGTCCAGCGCTCGCTGCACCGTCACCCGCTCGGCCGCCGCGCTCGCCGGCCAACGGTCCGGGTTTCCCAACGTCGCCCTCGCATCAAACGCCTGCTCCAGGTCGCGGCGCCGCGACGTCTGTCGCAGCCGCGTCAGCGCCGTATTCACCGCGATCCGGTGCACCCAGGTCCCAAACGCCGCATCACCCCGAAATCCCCGGATCTTCTGGAACGCGTTACACCACGCATCCTGAGCCAAATCCGCCGCCAGATCGTCATCGCCGGCCAGTCGGCGTACTACCGTATACACCCTCGACGCATGCCGTTCGTATAACTCCCGCATCGCCTCGAGCTCCCCTGACCGGGCTCGACGGACCAAGCTGGCTTCAGTCAGCTCGACCAATAACTGTCTCCCTCCCGACTACTCCCGATAGTTAGACGGGCGACGCACCGGCGGAGTTGCCCGCCCCCGCCGCCCCCGACACGCGCCCCCGCTCCAGAAACCCTCGCAGATACTGGGCCGCCACGTACAGGACCCCCGCCGCCAGAACGCCCGCCGCCGCATCGACCCCGTAATGGAACCGCCCATACACCGTAGAAATTGTAAGGCCGATCACGAAAGGGGACATCGCCCAGCAGAGCGGCCGGTCGTGCCACCAGGTCACCAACAAGATGGCCACGGCCACCGCCACGTGCGAGCTGGGGAAGGCGGCGCCCTTGCTGCCTCCGTCCGCCAACATCCAGTGCACGAACTGGTAGAAGTGGCCCTCGGCCAGCGGGCCGCCGATGAGGGGGAACTCGTAGTGGGGGCCCTGGACGGGGAAGAATATGAAGACGAGGTAGCAGCCGAAGAAGACGACCAGCTCGACGTAGACGAGCTCGCGGAAGCCGTTGATTCTCCCTCGCAGGTAGAGGGCGGTGGCGGCGACGGGGAGCAGCACCCAATAGGTCGAGTAGAAGAAGTGCATGAGCTCGCTGAGCCAGAGGAGAGGCAGGCGCTGGCTGAAGGTCATGGCCAGCTGTTCGCCGAACAGCGCTCGAGCCAGAGGATCAGCGGGTCGTGGTAGCCGTTGCTGAACAGCAGAGCCAGATAACGGAGCTCCCAGTAAAGGAAGACGATGAAGGGGACGGGATAGATGTCGCGGACGAAGCCAGCCGCCGAGCGGTCGCGGAGCGGCTGGCCGGCGAGCCAGAGGCCGAGGGCGATGAGGGCCAGGTGGGCCAGGGTGAGGGCGATCCAGAGCCCGGTGCCGAGCTGCCAGCCGAAGGCTGCGATCAGCGCGCCGCTGAAGGTGGAATAACCGATGAACACCAGGTCCGCGGGTTGCTCACGATACCATTCCGCCGTTGCCCGCAGTCCACGCTCGCTGTCGAACTCCGGTACCCAGTGTAATCGCTCCACCGTCTCTTCCACCCGGCAGGTCCAGGCCCGCCGGGTGATGTCCCGGGCGCGCCGCCGGTCGAGCTGGCCGGGGCGGCGCCCACCCCCCAAGAGCTGGGCCAGCGCGCCGGCTGCCTGGACGACCGGCGCTGGCACGTAGGCTCGCCTGACGCGCCTGCCGACCGCGTGCCCCATCGCCGCGGCCAGCTCCTGCCAGGTGATCACCTCGGGGTGCGCGACGAAGAAGGTCCGCCCCACCGCCTCCGGTCGCTCCAGCGCCAGGCACAGCGCCCGCGCCACGTCCCGCGCGTGGACCATCTGCACCAGGCGGGTGAAGAGCCCGGGGATCACCACGAGGCCGCGGGCCGCCATGCGGAAGAAGGGGAGCGTGTCCTCGTCGCGCGGCCCGTACACCGCCGCCAGCCTGAGCACCGCCACCTCCAGCCGCTCGGCGCGCTTCAACACCTCCAGCTCGCCCGCCAGCTTGCTGCGCCCGTAGTCGCCGGCCGGTTGCAGCGGCTCGTCTAGACTCCGCGGTCCCCACAGCGAGCCCGGGCCGGCGGCGGCCTGGCTGCTGCAGTAGACGAAGCGGATTCCGCCGCCCGCGTCAGCGCATGCCTCCAGCAGCCGACGCGTCCCGTCACGGTTCGCCTCGTAGAGCGCCCGCCGCTTGCCCCGCGTCAGCCCGGCGCAGTGGACCACCGCATCGACCCCGGCCACCGCATCCGCCAGACCGCCGCCGCCGCCCAGCTCCGCCTCGACGATCTCGATCGCCTTACCCTCGAGCCAGCGCCGATCGCTCGTCGCCCGTACGCTGCAACGGACCCTGTACCCGGCTTCCAGCAGCAGATCGACCACGTGGCTGCCGACGAAGCCGGTTCCGCCCGTGACGAGGACGGTCTTGTCAGGAGTCATCTACGGCCGGCCGAAAATCGAACGCCGAACGGACTACAAAAGGTTGAACGTTGGACGCTGACCGTCCAACGTCGACTTCGATGTCGGGCGTTCGATGTTCGATGTTCGATGTTCCGGTGTGACTTCGTCGTTGGATGGCGGACGTCGGACGTTCGATGTTCACTCTCCCCTATCCCGCGATTGCCTTCTCGTACAGCCGATACGTCTTGTACGGCTGAAACCCCATCTTCTCCACACCCTGCCGCATCAGCTGGTTGTCCTCGAGGATCCAGGAGCTCTCCGCCACCCGATGACCCTTGCGGCTGCCGCGCTTGAAGATCTCCATATAGAACATCGGTGCCAGCGGGCCGCCGCGGTGCTGCTCCACGATCCCCAGCGTGATGACGCGGATCCCATTCACCCGCCGCATCTGCCACAGCAGCTTCACCAGCCCGAAGGGGAATAGCCGACCGTTCGCCTTGCGGATCGCCTGGTTCACGTCGGGCAGCGCCAGCGCGAAGCCGACCGGCTCGCCCTCCACCTCACCGATCAGCGCCAGGTCCGGATCGACCACCGGCTTCAGCTGCTTCGCCATGTGCTCGACCTCGGCGTCGGTCATCGGCACGAAACCCCAGTTCCGTTCCCAGGCCGAGTTGTAGAGCTCGCGCACCAGCGCGACCTCGTCCGCGAAGCGGTCCATCCGTATCGAGCGGATCCGCACGTCACGGCCGAAACGCTCGATCAGCTTCTCCAGCTTGGAGAAGCGCGGTTGGGCGAACTCCTCGTAGCGGACCCCGTAGGCCAGCAGGTCCTTCGCCTTGCCCAGCCCCCAACCCTCCAGCAGGTCCACGTAGTAGGGCGGGTTGTAGGCCATCATGATGTAGGGCGCCGAATCGAAGTTGTCGATCTGCAGCCCGCACTCCTCGTTGGTCGAGAAATTCGTCGGTCCCCGCAGCACTTCGAGCCCACGGCCGGCGACCCACTCCGCCGCCGCATCCAGCAGCGCCTTCGCCACCGCCGGGTCGTCCACCGACTCGAACATGCCGAAGAAGCCGACCTTGTCGTCGTGGAACTCGTTGTGGAGGGAGTTCTCGATCGCGGCGATGCGGCCGGCCACCTGCCCGTCCTGCTCGGCGAGGAAGAGCTGCACGGCACCGTGACCGAAGAACGGGTTCTTGCGCGGGTCGATTCGCTTCTTCTCCTCGACCAGCAGCGGCGGCACCCAGGCCGGGTAGCGGCCCGGATAGATCCGCCACGGAAACCGCACGAACGCCCGCCGCTCAGCCCGCGTCTCTACGGGTTTGACCTCTATGCCCACTTGCTGCTCGCTGAAATTTGGTGACGGTGAGCGAGCGGCCTCAGATGACGGCCAACTGCTTACCCACCTTCTCGAAGACCTCGAGCACGTAGTCGAGCTGGTCGTCCGTATGCGTCGCGATGTAGCTCGTCCGCAGCCGGCAGCTGTTCTCCGGCACCGCCGGCGGCATCACCGGGTTCGTGAACACGCCGGCGTCGAACACCGCCCGCCAGAACACGAATGTCTTCTCCATCGGCCCGATCATTATCGGAATGATCGGTGTCTGCGTCGGGCCGATCTCGAAGCCCAGACTGCGGAACCCCTCCATCATCCGGTGAGTGATCTGCCACAAGCGCTCGCGACGCTCCGGCTCCTTCTCGATGATGTCCAGCGCCGCCAGCACGGTCGCCACTGCCGACGGCGGCATGCTCGCGCTGAACATCAAACTCCTAGCGTGATGCCGCAGGTAGTGGATGACCGACTCCGGGCCCGCCACAAACCCGCCGATCGAAGCAAACGACTTGCTGAACGTTCCGATCGTCAGCGGAACGCGATCCGTCATGTCGAAGTACTCGGCCGTGCCCGCGCCCGACGGACCCAGGTAGCCGATCGAGTGCGCGTCATCGACGACCAGAACCGCATCGAACTCCTCACATAGCGGAACCAGATTCGGCAGGTCGGCGATATCGCCCTCCATACTGAACACACCGTCCACGACGACCATGCGGCCGAATTCATCGCCGTTCGCCTCCACCTCCGCCTCCAGCTGCCGCCGCAGTCCCTCCAGGTCGCCGTGCTTGAAGCGGATCACCTCACCGTAGGACAGCCGGCTGCCATCCACGATGCTCGCGTGGTCCAACTTGTCCAGGTACACCCGGTCGTTCCGTCCCACCAGCGTCCCGATCACACCCAGGTTCGTCTGGTAACCGGTGCTGAACACCAACGCCGCCTCGGTCTCCATCAGACCCGCCAGCCGCTCCTCCAGCAGCTCGTGGATGTCCATGTTACCGTTGAGGAACCGGCTGCCCGTGCAGCCGCTGCCGTACTTCTTGATGGCGGCCTGCGCCGCCTCCACGATGCAGGGGTGGTGGGTGAGGCCGAGATAGTTGTTCGAGCCGATCATGATCTTCTTCTCACCACCGACAAAGGCCTCGGTGTCGGTGGAGCCCTCGATCGGCATGAAATACGGGTAGTACCCGGACGCTATCACCTCACGGGCCCGCGTGAAGTTGTGGCATTTGTCCAGTATATGCATTCTCCCCCCCGGGAGGTTGAGAGCGCCGCAGGTTCCTGCTAAATTGGCTTTACCCTGTCGGGTGAGCAAACCAAGATTCTACCCGCTCGGGGCCCGGTCGGCAAGGATTCGACCAGCCGGCTACCCTCCCCACTCGTCGTCCCGGAATGAAAGCCGATGCACGCGAAAGATAGCAGAGGCTTCACGATCGTCGAAATCATCACGGCGCTTGCCCTGCTGGCCGTCCTCACGGTGATCGCCTGGGGCAAGTTCAACACGTCTTTCGACAAGGCGCTCCGCGCCACCATGATCTCCGACCTCCGCAACCTGGCCGCGGCCCAGGAGATCTACTACCGCGAGCACCAGACCTACACCGACGACTTGAGCCTACTCAGCATCACGCCAAGCGCCAAGAGCCGTATCACCATCAGCGAAGCCGCACGCACCGGCTGGGCCGCCTGGGCCGAGATCGAGCGCGCGACCGAGAAGTGCGAGCTCCATGTCGGTAGCACCGCATCCTCACCGCTCGGTCTGACCGAAGATCCTGAGAGGATCGTCTGCGGGGTCCCTTAGAGAAGTTATCAGTAACGATGGGCGAGCTAGAACCCGAGGATCGCCCGGTACTCGGGGTTGACGCGGTCCGGGCTCCAGTACGGCTCCCAGACCAGCTGGATCACGGCTTCCTCGACTCCCTCCACTCCCTCGACCGCGATCTTCGACCCGTTGAGCAGTTGCGGCCCGACCGGGCAGCCCGGGCTCGTCAGGGTCATCTGCACGGTGACCGTGCTGCCGTCGACCTCGATATCGTAAACCAGGCCGAGGTCCACGATATTGAGGCCGACCTCCGGGTCCTCCACCTGCTTTAGCGCTTCCCTGACCTGTTCTTCTGTGACCATACCGATAGTTTATGCCGTTCGACCCACAAATCAACGCCGCTCCCTCCTTGTAATCATCGCGAACCTTGTGCATGTTCCCCGTAACTCGGGCCGCGCGTCTTCTGGGAGGGGATGTGAGGATCGTAGGAGAAAGAGAAACTTGAGCACGCGGCACCGGACCGGCCGCCTGAAGGCGGGGGCCAGCCTGACGCTCGCCGCGGCGGCCGTCGCCTGTGGCGGCATACCCACTCCGCCGGGCCCGGCGCCGGAACTCGCAGCACCTCGGTTCCAGCGGCTGAGCCTCAGCGAGGCGCTACCCGCGATCGCGCCGCCCGGCCACCGGCCGCCTCGCGTTCGCTGGTCGCCGGCGGTCCCCGGCGAGGGCACGTTCGCGGTGCTCGTGCTGGAGCCCGAGGCGAGGGCGATGCCGGTCTTCGAGGTTCAGGCCCGGGCCCGCGACCACACGATCGCGCTAACGCCGCTGGGCGGTGGCGCCTACTTCGGACTCGTCGCCGTCCCGCTCTCCGCCGAGGAGATCCCGGTCGAGGTCAGCGTCACGCTGATCGATGGCGCGCGCTTGACCCAGCGTCTCGCCTTGCTCGTCCGGTCACGCGAGTTCCCGACCACGCGCCTGAGTGTGGCGAGCCGCTTCACCGCGCCGGACGAGCGGGCGCTCGAGCGCATCCGCCGCGAGCACGAGATCGTGCGCGCCGCCCTCGGCACGGTAACCGGCGTACCGCTCTGGGACGGTGCGTTCATCCTGCCGCGCCTCGACGATACCACCAGCCCCTACGGCCAGCGCCGCTTGTTCAACAACGAGCTGAGGAGCCGCCATACCGGCCTCGACCTGCGCGGCGCCACCGGCGATCCGGTCTACGCGTCGAACAGCGGGCGCGTCGTCCTGGCGCGCGACCTCTTCTATTCCGGCAACACCATCTACATCGATCACGGGCTCGGACTCTTCACCGGCTACTTCCACCTGTCGAAGCACGACGTGACCGAGGGCCAGTGGGTGGAGAAGGGCCAGCTCATCGGCCGGATCGGCGCCACCGGCCGCGTCACCGGCCCGCACCTCCACTGGAGCCTCTACCTGCAGGGCGCCGCTCTCGACCCGGGCGCGCTGCTCGAGGGCGCGTTCGCGCGACTGAGCGAGCGGCTCCCCCAGCCCGAGCCTCTCAGGGTCTTGCGGCTACCTCCGGCGGCACGCTAGCCAAGGGCGGCGGCCGCCACACCAGGCGACCGCCGCCCTTGGCTCGGAAGCCCGTCCGCCGCTACTGCAGGCTCAACACCGCCTCCGGCGCCGCCCGTTAGCGGCGGCTCAGCAGGATCTCCTCGAACAGCGCCAGCACCCGCGGGTCGCCCGACTGGCCCAGCCAGAAGAGGGCCTTCTTGATCAGCCCCGGGTCGGAGCTCTGCCTGACGACGTCGATCAGCGCGGGCACGCCTTCGTCGTCGGGCAGCTGCGACAGGGCGAAGATCGCCATCTCGCGCACCTCGCGGTCGCCCTCCTCGTCGTAGACGATCTCGGTGAGCCCGGCGCTGGCGGCATCGCCCGCCGCCTGGCCCAGCCAAAAGACCGCACTCCTGCGCGTGCCGCGGCGCAGCGACTCGTCCTTCGCCAGCTCGAGCAGCTCGGGCCACACCGTCACGCTGTCGGCCAGGATCGCCGGGAAGATCGCTTCCTCGCCGGCGTCGCCGCGCGCGTGGCGCGCCAGCGCCAGCAGGTAGTCGGCCGCCTGCCGGGCCGGCACCGTGCCGAGGTCGGTCGTCGTCGAGCCGGCCGGGCGCCAGCGCCCGCCGACGTAAGTGTGGACGCCCGTGACCTCGCGGTCGTGGATCCGCAGGACGACACGCACCGGCCCGTACTCGCAATCGACTTCCCAATCGTCGTCGCGCCCGTGCCTCACGTGCCAGCCGCGGCCCTGGTTCAGCGAGATGCTGCGCTGGCCGTCGCCACAGACGCCGGGCCGCGCCGCGAAGCTCATGCGGACTTTGCCCTCACGGACCTCGTCCACCCGCTCGGCGATCGACTGCCCATAGGCCGCCGGGGCCAGCAACAGCGTTGCGGCCCCGGCGACGATCACGCTCAGCTTTCCCATCAGCTTCCGCCTTCGATCAGCTCCAGCAGGAACTCGGCGACCCGCGGGTCTTCCGACTGCGACAACCAAAAGATCGCCTTCCTGCGCAGCTCGGTGTCCGTCTCGTTCCTGGCGATGTTCAACAACCAGTCGACGGCCGCGCGTTCGTGACGCTGTGACAGTCCGAAGATGATCTGTTCCTTCAGCTCGCGCTCCGGCATCCCCTCGTACAGCTCGCCCAGCTGCTCGATCGACAGCCGCTCCGACTGGCCCGCCCAGAAGAGCGCCTTCTTGCGCATCGCCATCGGCTCGTTCGTATTGCCGGCCACCTCGAGCAGCCAGCGCGAGCTCTCCGCGCTACCCGACTGTGCCAGCGAGAAGATGACCTTCTCCTTGATCGCCTGCTCGTCGGTGCTCGCATAGATCTCACGCAGGAAGGAGGCGTTGTCGGCGCCTTCGTGCTGGCCGATCCAGAAGACCGCGTTACTCCGCAGGTCGGGGTCGGCATCCGCTTTCATCGCGAAATCACGCAGCACCGCGCCCGCCCGCGCGCTGCCCGACTGCGACAGTGCGAAGATCGCCTTCTCCTGAAGCTCGCGGTCCGGCGAGTTGAGCAGGATTTCCTCGAGCGCGTCCACCGTCCGCTCACCCTCAACCTGCGAGAGCCAGAACACCGCCTTCAAGCGCACCTCGCGGTCCGGGTCGTTCCGCACCAACTCCAGCAAGATTTCGACGTTGGACTCGTCGACGTGCTGCGACAGCAGGAAGACGGCCTTGCGGCGCATCTCGACCGCGCAGGGATCCTCGCTGCGATTCGCCAACACCCGCTCGAGGATCGGCAGCGCCTGCTCCGAGTTCATCTGCAAGAGTGCGTTGAGCGCGGCGATCCGGATCTCGTCCTCACAGGCGCCCTGCTGGCCGCCGCTGGCAATCCCGGTGGCCCGGCGCGCCACCTCTTCACCAGCCTCGGCGTCACCGCGCCGCGCCAGCTCGCCGTTCACCCGCGCTATCAGCGATTCGGCGTCGCGCCGCGCGATCTCCTCGTCGGGGTAGCGCTCCTGCAGCTCGCTGAGCGCCTCCTGCGCCCGCTCCAGATCGCCATCGCGACCGCTGCGATAGAGCGCGAACGCCTGGTAGTACATCGCTTGCGGCGCATAGCTCGAACGCGGGTACTGCTGGTACACCTGCACGAACAGTTCGGCCGCGTTCCGGTACTGCTCACGGTTCAGCGCCGTCCGCGCCGCCCGGTAGAGCGAGTCGGCCGGGTCCTGCGGGTAGGCGCTCTCCGCCTCGGCCGCCGCACCGTACTCGCCGAGCGCCGCGTCGTACCTTTGCCCCTGGGGCGTCGCCTGGGCGCGCGGCGCGAGCATGGCCAGCAGCAGCGCGGCACCGGCAACGGTCTTCATCAAGTCCCTCGCATACATCATAGTACTCCTTCCATGCCCACTGGCGGCCCGGCCGGTATCGCCGTGCGTAGCCTCGGCAGCAGGCCTCTACGTTCAATTCCTTCGGTCACGATATCACGTTCGGTGGTCCCACTCTCGTAGGTACCCACCTGAACGATCTGAACGAGCACCAACTCCAGCTCCTCGAGCAGCGACCGGAACACCGGGTCTTCCGCCGCCGGCGAGTCGAGTAGCAACCAGGTGCTCGACAACAAGTCCTGCGCGTGTGACATGAACTCCGCGCCGCTCTCACGCGGCTCGGAACGGAACGACGTCAAGAACGTCTCGGCTCGCGTCAGATGCTCCGTCGCCGCCAACCGGTAGGCCAGCTGCGCGCTAGCCGGAGCCTCCGCCGTGCCGCGCGGTGCCGGCGCGATCTCCACGGCACCCGTCCCGTCCGGCCCGCGACCGATCGTCAGTCGACCCAGGCCGATCCCGATCGCCAGCGCCGCCGCGATCCCCATACCCCACCGCGTCCACGGCGAATAGAGAACGCGCAACTGCTGGCGCCGGCGTGCCCGCTCGTTCCGCACCGCCTCGATCCGCGCCCACATGAGCTCGCGCGGCGTCTCGGGCGGCTCGTGGTAGTCGCGCGCCGCCTCGATCAAGACGTCATCGAACCGATCTTCCATCATGACGCCCACTCCTCGGCAAAGTCCGCGAGCGCTTCACGCAACTTCGCTCGCGCCCGCGACAGCTGCGCCTTCGACGTGCCCGTCGACACGCCCAGCGCCGCCGCTATCTCTTCGTGCTTGTACCCTTCGATGTCGTGCATCACGAATACCGTCCGATATCCCAACGCCAACCCGTCGATCGCCGCCGCCAGCCGCTCCTTCAGGTCCGGCTCGGCGCCCACCGGGTTCGCGGCCAGCCCGCTCGTCTCTTTCAGGTCCACATGCCGCTTCTGCAATCGTGTCACTTTCCGCATCCCGTTGTAGACCACCGAGACCGCGATCGCGTGCAGCCAGGTCGACAGCGCCGCGTCGCCTCGAAAGCCCTTCAACCGATCGAAGGCCCGGATGAACGTCTCCTGGGTGAACTCCTGGGCCAGATCGTCGTCCCCGGTCATCCGGTAGGCCAGCCGGTAGACCCGCTCGACGTGGGCGTCGTACATCTCGCGCTCCGCCGCCGGATCTCCCTCCAGAACCCGCCTAACTAGTTGGCGCTCAATCACTTGTCTCGTTGCCCAGTTTGCTGGGTTCGCCCGCTTCCGTCCTTATGACACAGCGTATCCCAAGATGGTTGCGCAGCGCGTCTCGGCGAAAGGCCGCGCCCCAGGCCCGAATCGGCTATCCTCAAGCGGGACGCGAGCTTGACAGCGCCGCACGCTTGCGGGATGTTTAATGGCGCCCGGCCGACCCGGCCGACCCGAATCCCCCTGTCCGAGCCCCCGAACCAGGCATTTGCAGCTTCAGCCGCCGCGCCGCACGTCTCCCAGCGGCCATCAGAGGCGGAGCCAGAGAGCAAAGATGGGTGAGTCGATGGGCATACCGGCGGTTATCCTGTGTGGCGGATTGGGAACGCGGCTTCGCCAGGAGACGGAGTTTCGCCCCAAGGCGATGATCGACGTGGGGGGCAAGCCGATTCTCTGGCACATCATGAAGATCTACTCGCAAGCTGGGGTCAACGACTTCATCATCTGCCTGGGTTACAAGGGTCAGATGATCAAGGATTATTTCCTGAACTACCGCGGCTCGGTCTCCGATTTCACCATTACCCTCGGACAGGATGAGACGATCGAGTTCCACACGCCGCCGCCGGCGTTCGAGAACTGGCGCGTCACCTGCACGGACACCGGCATCGAAGCGCAGACCGGCGCCCGGGCGCGCAAGGCGCTCAAGTACGTGGACTCGGACATCTTCTGCCTCACCTACGGCGACGGCCTGTCCGACGTCGACGTCGGCAAGCTGCTCGAGTTCCATCGATCGCACGGCAAGATCGGCACGCTGACCGCTGTCAAAGCCTCCGGCCGCTTCGGCGAGCTCAAGCTCGGCAGAGATGAAGGCGTGCTCGAGTTCGACGAGAAGCCGGAGGACGGCGGCGGCTACGTTAGCGGCGGTTTCTTCGTCTTCGACACGAAGCGCTTCGCCGAGTATCTGCCGCCCGGCGACGATCTCGCCCTCGAGCGCGGGCCGCTCGACGGCCTGGCCCGCGACGGCCAGCTCATGGCCTACCGCCACGATGGGTTCTGGCAGTGCATGGACACGTTCCGCGAGTGGAAGATCCTCACCGATCTCTGGAACACGGGCGATCCACCGTGGGCCGTCTGGCTGAAGCGCTAGCTCGGAGGGGTTCTCCTGCTTATGCACGATCTCGACCTCGATCGCGGCCTGCGTGATACGCTCCAGGGTCGCCGCGTCCTGATCACCGGCCACACGGGCTTCAAGGGCGGCTGGCTCGCCGTCTGGGCGAAGCAGCTCGGCGCCAGCGTTTGCGGCTACTCGCTCGAGCCGCCCACTGACCCCAGCTTCTTCGAGCTCGTCGAGCTCGACCGGCTGATCGACCACAACGTCATCGCCGACGTTGGCGACCGCGAGCAGCTCGCCCACACGTTCTCCGACTTCCAGCCGGAAGTCGTCTTCCACCTCGCCGCCCAGGCCATCGTCCGCATCTCGTACGACCAACCGAAGCTGACCTTCGATACGAACGTCGGCGGCACGGTGAACCTCCTGGAGTGTGTCCGTGAGACCGCCAGCGTACGCGCGCTGGTCAATTGTACCAGCGACAAGTGCTACGAGAACAAAGGTTGGATCTGGGGCTATCGCGAGAACGACCGGCTGGGCGGCAACGACCCCTACTCCGCATCCAAAGGCGCGGCCGAGCTCGTTGCTGCCGCCTACCTCCACTCCTTCTTCGTCACACGCCCCGAGCTCGGCGCGGCAACCGTTCGCGCCGGTAACGTGGTCGGCGGTGGTGATTGGGCCCCGGACCGCATCGTCCCCGACGCGGTTCGTGCCCTCTCAGCCGGCTCGCCGGTTCCGGTCCGCAATCCGGGCTCGATCCGCCCCTGGCAGCATGTCCTCGAACCGCTCAGCGGCTACCTGCTGCTCGCCGCAGGACTGCTCGAGGCGCCCGACCGCTTCTCCGGGCCCTGGAACTTCGGTCCCGACCCGGAGAACGCGCGCAGCGTGCGAGACCTGGTCGAGGAGTTGCTCGCCGGCTGGGGCTCCGGCGACTGGGAGGACCTGAGCGCCGCCCAGGGTGGCGCGCCATTCGAGGCGACGACCCTGCGCCTCAACTGCGACAAGGCCCAGGCGCAGCTCGGCTGGGCTCCGCGCTGGGGATTCACTCGCACTGTGCGTGAAACGCTCCGCTGGTACAAGGCGCATTCGGCTGGCGACGATCTGTTGAGGCTCAGCCGTCAGCAGATCGCCGAGTACGTGACCGAGAGCGGAGAAGATCGGTCGTTCCTGGCTTAGCGGCGTCGCGCCGGGAGCCTGGGTGACCGCAGGTACACGGCTCGAGCCAGCTTGAGCGCCAGACCACCCGGCCGACCCACGGCATGCGCACCGCGCATCAGCCGACCCGCCGCCGAGCTCGCCACCTCCGGCACCCGCTGCTCGGCAAACTCCAACAGTTGTGCGGCCCCTTCCCGATCGCCGCCCGACAGTCGGGCGGTGAAGTGGCTCAGGATGGAAGCCTGGATCTGACCGTAGAACGGTCGGGCGTCGGGAAAGAAGCCCAGCCGCTGACCCTCCCTGGCCACCCAGTTGGCCATCGCCAGCTCTTCCTCGAAGCGCTGCAACGTGGCGCCCAGTTGCTGGCTCATCATTCCCCGATGCCTGCGATAGTGCATCAGCCGCCGGTGGGTACCCACGATCGTGTGGCCGGCAAAC
Source organism: Gemmatimonadota bacterium (assembly GCA_039586575.1). GTDB lineage: Bacteria > Gemmatimonadota > Gemmatimonadetes > Palauibacterales > KS3-K002. The sequence continues at coordinate 14,503 of JBDHKD010000043.1, forward strand.
AGGCCACGATACCAGTACTCCCAATCGGCCACGAAAGTGTACGACTCGTTGAGCGGCCCGATCTGCCGCGTGAACTCCGACCGGAAGACACAGGCGGTGAACAGCAGGTAGTTGGCGCGCCGCAGATCGGAGATCTGACGCTCGATCGCGAAGCGCACCGGCTCGCCGGGCGGCCAGAAGCGGTCCTTGAATCGCTCCTCCGGCGCCAGGTAGACCCTGCCCGTCTCATCGATGCTGTCCGCCTTGCTCAGCGCCGCGAACGCGTCCGGATGCCGCTCCAACAGGTCCACCACCGCCGCCAGCCAGCCGGGCTCGTACGCCTCATCGGCGGCGCAGATGGCGAACATCGGGGTCTCCACCAACGAGGCCGCCCGGTTGAAGTTCGCCACCAGCTCCACGTGCGTGTCGGCTTCGATTATCCGCAGCCGCGGATCCCGGATCGACCGGGCGATCGCGAGCGACGCGTCGGTCGACCGGTTGTCCACCAGGATCAGCTCGAAGTTCGGGTACGTCTGGGCCAGCAGCGCGCCCAGCGTCTCGGCCAGAAACGTCTCGCCGTTGTAGTTGGGGACCAGCAGTGTGACGGCTACGCTCACGAGCCGGCTCGTTTCTGCAACCAGCCGTTCGGGCAGTGGGTCACCGGCCGATCGAGCTGACTCTCGCTGAACGGCCATGGCGGGGTGAGCGCGACGAACTCGGGATGGCGGGCGAGGAAATCGGCGACGGCGGGCAGTGGGCTGTCCTCACTCCACTCGGGCTTCCCTCTCGGCACGTCGGTCAGCTGGGACATGATCCCGTCCTGTACCAGGATGTAGGAGCCCGGCGTGACCATGTCGCCGTAGGCCTCCAGCTCCTGGCGGACGTGATCGCGGCTGTGATTCGAGTCGAGCACGACCAGCACGATCTCGTCGCGCGCGATCTGGCTCCTGACCTCTTCCACGATCGCGGGATCGATCGAGCTGCCCTCCACCAAGGTGATGAGCGGGAACATCGGGTGCTCCTCGATCGCCCGGCGGTTGTGGGGCCGGATCTCCACGTCGATACCGATCACCCGCCCGCGACCCGCCAGGCGGCAGAGGCTCGCGTAGTAGACCAGCGAGCCGCCGTGCGCGACACCCGCCTCGACGATCACATCCGGTCTCAGCTGAAAGATGACCTCCTGAGCCCGAACCATGTCCTCGGGCAGTTGGATGATCGGTCGTCCCAGCCAGCTGAAGGTATAGGTGTATTTCTCGTTCCAGCCGACCCGCAGCCACTGGTCGCTGATCAGCTCGAAGGCCTCACGCGAGTAGAGATCCAGCTGTCGACGGCCGCCTTCGCCTTCGAACGTCAGTGTGCGGCCGTCGGTGTCGATGACAATCTTCATTTCCTACCTCGCCACCAATCGATCGTCCGGGTCAAACCGCTCTCCAAGTCGAGGTCCGGCACGAACCCCACTTCGTCCTGCAATCGCGCGACGTCCGCCACCAGCAGCGGCGGCTCGTCCGCCGAGCTACGCTTCGCGCCGAAGCGCACGAGCTCGAGCCCGCCCAGCTGCTCTGCCACCCGACTCACCACCTCGCGCACCGTCGAACCGTGACCCGAGCCGATGTTGACCGGTCCCTCCACCGGACCGAGGAGCAGCTGCACGAGTGCTTCACCCGCGTCCGCCACGTGCAAGAAATCGCGGACCTGCGTCCCGTCCGTGCAGTCGACCGGCCGGCCGGCGAGCAGCGACTCGATGACCGTGGGGATCAACCGCGCCGGGTGCTCGTGCGGACCATAGAGGAAGAAGAGCCGGGCCCAGGCCAGGCTGAGACCGGCTTCCGCTGCATAGGCGGCCAGCATCTCCCGCAGCGCGTTCTTACAGGTGCCGTAAAGCGAATCCGGCCGAATCGGCGTTTGCGTCTCGTGGCAGTATCCGAAGCTCCAATCGTATTCGGCACAGCTGCCCACCACTACGGCCCGCCGGCCACCGCACTCCACGAACGACTTCACGAGCTCGAGGCTGGCTCCCACCCAGGCCAGGTTGCGCGGGCTCGTCCAGTAGACCCCGGGCTCCACATTCCACGCCGCGTGCAGCAGCCCGGTCGGCGCTACCCGCGACAGTAGCTCGCCGACCTCGTCGGCCCGCAACAGGTCTGCCTCGTGCCAGTGGACGCCGTCCCCGACCTCGGGCGCCGCCGACCGGAACCGAACCGCGTGTACCTCGTGCCCGGCACGGGCGAGGCTCGCGACGCAGTGGCGCCCTACGAACCCGCTGCCGCCGGTGACCAGAACCCTGCTCATGGAAACGTCCTGCTGGGATCTTCGGGGTCGAGGTCGGGGTAGCCGCGGTCACGCGCCGAGATCACCGTGGGCTCCAGCGGCCACTCGATCGCCAGGCTCGGGTCGTCCCAGCGGATCCCGCGCGCGCTCGGCCCATGGTAGGCTCGCGACATCTGGTAGAGTACCTCGCTCCCATCGACCAGGGTCTGGAATCCGTGCGCGAAACCTTCGGGGATGTACAGGGCGCGGCGGTTCTCAGCGCTCAGTTCGACGCCCAGCCACTTCAAGAACGTGTCGGAACCGCGCCTTATGTCGACGGCAACGTCGAAGATGGCGCCCGCCGTGCAGCGGACGACCCGGCACTCCGCTTGCGGCGCGGCTTGAAAGTGAAGCCCGCGTAGCGTGCCCCGCTTCTCGTTGTAGGACACGCTGCACTGCACGACCTCGGGCGTCAGCTTCTGCTCCTCGAACTCGCGGCTGCAGAACGTGCGGGCGAAGAACCCGCGCTCGTCCTCCAGCCGTTCCAGCTCGACGACGACCAGACCGTCCAATTCTGTGCCGATGAACTTCACGCTTCCCGCCCCCCTGTCAGACCACCTCGACCCGCGGTATCGGAATGATGAAGCGACCGCCCTGGCGGCGGTACTCCTCCTGCTGCGCCAGGATCTCGTCGGCGAAGTTCCAGGTCAAGAGCAGCACGTACTCCGGCCGCCGCGTCAGTAGCTCCTCGGGTGGAAGGATCAGCAGGTGCGTGCCGGGAGTGTAGCGTCCCTGCTTGTAATCGCTCCGATCCACGACGAACTCGACCGTCTCGGAGCCGATGGCGAAGTAGTTGAGCAGCGTGCTTCCCTTCGCCGACGCGCCGTAAGCGGCGACCCGCCGACCCTCAGCTCTCAACTCGCTCAGCAGGTCCAGCAGTTGCCGGCGCAGCTCTTCCACCTTCCTACCGAACCCCAAGTAGAACGACTCGCCGTCCATGCCGATCCTGGCCTCGTCCTCCAACAGCTCTTCGACTCGGGCTGCCGCCGCCCGCGCTCCGGTCGGGCTGACGAAGAGCCGCAGCGAGCCGCCGTGTATCGGCGCACGTTCCACGTCCCAGATCGAAAGGTCATGGCGCGCGAACAGCTGAACGAGAGCGCTCAGCGAAAAGTAGCACAGGTGCTCGTGATAGATCGTGTCGAACTCGACCCGCTCGATCAGATCCCGAACGTAGGGCACCTCGACGACGGCGACCGCTTCCGGCTTCAGGACCGCGGCGATGCCCGACACCACGCCGTTCAGGTCGGCGACGTGCGCCAAGACGTTGTTGGCATGCAGCGCGTCGGCTCGCAGACCCTCGGCCCTGAGTTCGCCGGCCAGCTCTCGACCGAAGAACGCGCAGCGCGTCGGCACACCTCGTTCCTCCGCGACCCGCGCGATGTTTCTGGCCGGCTCGATACCCAGCACCGGGATGCCGAGCTCCTGATAATTGCGGAGCAGGTAGCCATCGTTGCTGGCGATCTCCATCGCCAGACTGCCCGATCCCAACCGCAGCCGCTCCGCCATGCGCCGGCTGATCTCGCGCGCGCTCTCCAGCATCGTATCCGAGAACGACGAGAAATAGGCGTACTCGCTGAAGAGCTCGTCGGGCGGAACCGTATAGGTGATCTGTACCAGGCTGCAGGCCGCACAGAACACGACGTCCAGAGGGTAGTAGGGCTCCGGCTCGTCAAGCTGGTCGGCATCCAGGAGGCGGTTGGCCAGTGGCGTCGTGCCGAGAGAAAGGATGGGCCGCAGCTCCCGACTGGAGCAGCTCCGACAGCAGCTGATGATCCGGTCGTCCGCTTTCGTTCCTCCCACCGGCTCACCCCTCAGCCGCTTTCCCACGCCACGATGCGGCCGGCCAACGCCGACGCCGCCACCGTATAGGGGCTGGCCACGTACATCTTCCCCGGACCGTTGCGGCCTGGGAAGTTCCGGTTGATCGACGAGATCGTCACCTGGTCCGGCGACGTGCTGACGCCGGGGCCGGCGTTGATGCAGGCACCGCAGCCCGGCGCCAGCAGCTTGGCGCCCACCGCCTCGAAGAGCTCCAGATAGCCACTCGCGCGGCAGTAGTCCTCCACATCCAGCGAGCCCATCTGGATGTAGCAGGTCACGCGATCGGGTATGCGCCGGCCCGACTCGCGGCCTTCACGGAAGACGCGCGCGTACATGTCCATGTCCTCGCGCTTGGCACCCGTGCACGAGCCGATATAGACGATGTCCAGATCGACCGGGCCCTCCAGCTCGTCGACGAACACGCCCTTGCCGGGGTCGCCGGGCAAGGCGACTATGGGCCGCAGCCGCGACGCATCGATCTCGATCTCGTGCGCGTAGCTCGCTTCCGGGTCGCTCTGCAGCCGCTCGCATAGCCACTCCGCATCGCCACGCTCGATCCCGCGACGTTCGACCAGGAAGTCGACCGTCTTCTCGTCCGCCTCGCAGATCCCGGTGAAGGCGCCGATCTCCGCCGACATGTTGGTCAAGGTCGCCCGCTCGTCTATCGTCAGCTCGCTCACCGCCGGCCCCGTCCACTCGAGGATCTTGGCCAGCGCGCCGCCGTCTTTGACGAACGGGTGGCGCAGGACCTCGAGCACCATGTCCTTGGCCGTGACGTTCGCCGGCTTCTCACCCGTGATGGTGATCTTGATCGTTTCCGGCACTTCGATTCGCACGTCCTGCGAGACCCAGGCGCTGGCGATCGCCGTCGAGCCGACCCCGAAGGCGAGCGCCGCCAGCGCGCCCGTGTGCGGCGTGTGCGAGTCGCTGCCCACCACCACCTGTCCGGGCATCGCGTACTGGCCGTAGACGATCGTGTGGCAGATCCCCTCCGCGCCCTGGCGTCCCTCGAGATCGCCGTGCAGCCGGATGCCCTGCGCCTCGGCGAACTCCTTCTGCCGCTTCGCCAGGCCGCCGGCCAGATCGAGGAGTCCCTGCGCCTTCTTCTCCTCCGAGATCACCAGGTCGAGCATACCCAGGTGGTCTCGGAAGCAGAGCACCGACTCTTTGTCGGCGATCGGCTCGTCGGGCGTGTAGCTCTCGTAGAGGCCCGCCGCCATCGGTGTTACGTACTCGTGCGAGAACCGCCAGTCGGTACCGACGAATCCCGTGTCGCCCGGCTTGACCGCCGCGGCGCCCCGCTCGCCCTTCGTCATATCGCCGACCCAGTGGCGCGCCAGGATCTTTTCCGCCACCGTCATCGGCCGGCCGGCCGGCGTGCCGGGCGGCGGCACCGACACCTCACCGGCGCGCCGCGCCTTGTTGTAGGCGAAAAGCCCACCGCGCTCGATGATCTCGCGGGTGATCGGATCGGTCCCCTCGGTGAACTCGGCCAGCGGGATCGTCGCGCCGCCGGCGATCCGCTCGATCAACCCGAAGTCGGTCGAGGTCAATAGGCCCAGGTTCTGGCAGTTCTCGCGGTAGATCCGCTCGATGTTCTCCGCGATCACCAACCGGATGCCTGCCGTCAGCTCGGCGAACGGTGCCGCCTCGCGGCTCGAGCCCTTGCCGCGCCGCCTGCCCGACACGCAGGCGACGAAGCCGCCGCCCTTAACATCGTTCCGCCCGATCGGTCGCTCGCCACCACACTCCAGCCCGACGTAGGGATACTCGCCCAGCTTCTCGTCGTAATGGTAGCAGACCCAGACCGGCGTGATCTCGTCGGTCGAGATGTCGTCGCGCAATGCGATCGACGGGTCCCAGGCCAGGTCCTCTCCCGCCAGCTGCCGGCGGATGAGCTCCGGGTCCTCCGTCAGGAAGAGGATGCGGCCCGCGAACCGTACCGCCGGCCCCTTGGCCGTGCTCTCGAAGCTCACTCCCATCGCCCCCCCTCCATCTCAGCTCCCCTCCGCATCGCCATCCCCATCGCCATCGTCATCCCCATCCCCCTCGACCTCGACCTCGACCACCAGATGCCCGGGCAGCGGTTGCCGACCCGCGAAGCCCGCATCCAGCTCGTGCCAGTAGGTGATGTGACTTTCGCCCAGCTTCCAGCAGAGGAACACCTCGCGGTCCTCGACCATCGCGTAGAAGTCGACCACTCCCTCGAAGCCCTTGAAGACCACGCCGATCTTCTCCAGCTCGTCGATGAAACGATTGATCCGGTCCGTGAGGTTATGCAGATGCTCGTCCAGCTCGCGGCGCCGCTCCGCCATCGCGTCGAGGTCGTGATCGACGTGGCCGTACTCCTTGATCATATCGACCCGCTCCGCGTGCGCCGCCACGATGTCGGTGACGATCCGCCGCACCAGCGGCAGTGTCCTAATCGCCTCTTCGACCGTGAAGTATTTCGGCATCGCTCATCTCCCAGGATAGGATAGCCGCCAGGCTAGGAGCCGGCCAGAACCCGCATCGCCTTCTCGTTGTCCTCGGTCGTATTGTAGAAGTGCGGCGACAGGCGGACAGCGCCCGGCCGGTGGTCGGCGATCACCCCGGCCTCCAGCAGGCGTCCCACCGCCGCCGCCGGCTCGGGGTGCTCGACCATCACGATGGCCGAGCGTTCCTGCGGGTCCGCCGCGCCGCGCACCGTGAGACCCGCCGCCACGACTCGCTCCCGCAGGTCCTCGGTCAGCGACACCAGGCGCCGCCGGATCCGCTCCACCCCGACCTCCTCGATCAGTTCGAGCCCGGCGCGCGCCGTGTATACGGTCGGCACGGCCGGCGTCCCCAGCTCGAAGCGCCGCGCGTCCGCGCGCAGCGCGAAGCCCTCGGGATCGAAGGCGAACGGATCCTCGACCCCGAACCAGCTGACCGCCGTCGGTTGTAGCCCGTCGATCAGCGGCCGGCGGACGTAGGCGTAGGCCAGACCGGCGCCGCCCAGCAGCCACTTCAGCGCCCCCGTCAGCAGGACGTCGACGTCCAGCTCCCTGGCATCGACCGGAAGCTGGCCCGTAGATTGGTAGGCGTCGACCAAGCAGAGCGCGCCCCGCTCGCGGGCCAGCCGGGCGAGCCCGGCGACGTCCTGGATGGCGCCGGTCGTGAAGTAGACGTGTGAGGTCGCCACCAGAGCGGTGCGCTCGTCGATCGCCGCGGCGAACGCGTCCAGCGGTACGCCGACGCCGTCCGGCGACTCGAGCACGACCACCTCGACGCCCTGCCGGCGGCGTGCCAGGAACTGGTAGACGACGGTCGGGAAGTCGAGTGCGGTGGTGACGACCTTGGGCCGTGCCCCGAAGTCGACGGCGCTCGTGATCGACGACAGCGCGGCCGAGATGCTCGGCGCCAGCGCCGTCTCCGCCTCGTCGACCCCGATCAGCCGGGCGAACCCGGCACGCACGTCGCCGCAGGCGTTCAGCCAGTGCTCGTACCAGGCCGCTGCGCCCCAGCGGTCCCAGAGGTCCGTGAACTCGGCCAGCGCGTCGCGCGAGCGCTGTGACAGAGCACCCAGCGAGCACGAGTTCAGATAGGCCGCCGACCGGAAGATCGGAAACTCCGGCCGGTACCGCTCAGCCAGTTCGTAGAAGTCCGCTTTCGACATGAGCCCTACGTGTTGAACATATGACCGACACCGACAAGTCCGAACCTACCTTCGAGCTGGGACCGCTGTTCGAAGCGGCCCACGCCGTCGAGCTCGAGCGCGCCGACCGCGCAAACCCCATCCCCGGCGGCGAGCCGCCCTGCCCCGTCTGCGGCGGCAAGCTGAACCGCCTCGTCGAGGCGCATCACGGGCCGGCCAGCACCGGGTCGCCATTCCGCGTCCGCCTCGTCTGCTCGGCCGACGAGTGTCGCCGCTGGACGGTCTATAGTTGGTAGCTGGCTCCGTTGACTCTTAAGCACCTTGCCTCTCGTCCAAGCCCCGTGGCCGGGTGAGCGGTGAAACCAGTAGGTCAGTGAGTCAGTAGGTCAGTAGTTCAGTAGTTCGGTATTGCGTGGTCAGGGGTGCCACTGACCCACTGACTCACTGACCTACTGACCTACTGGTCTCCTACTGGTCTCCTACTGGTCTCCTACTGGTCTCCCACTGGTCTCCCACTGACCTACTGTTCCCCACCCTTCACCTCCCGATACAGCACGTCGTCGCCTTCCCGCCGCACACAGGCGCGCCGCAGCTCGGCCGCGAGGAACGCCGCCTCCAGCTCGCCTTCTTTCCCCTTCGCCGCGGTGTGCTCGGTGAACTCCAGGTAGCGGCCCGGCAGCGTCTGGTCCTCGAGCAGCCTGACCACCGCACCCGCCGCCTGCGCCGCCGTGGCGTAGCTCTGCCAGCGCTCCAGGTACTCGGCCCGCCGGTCGGGCCGCACGATCGCTCGCACCACCTTCACCTTTCGTATCCCTGACATGCCTCCTCCAGATTGCCACCGCCAGCACGCCCAACTTACATTGCCAGGCAAGCCACAGCACGTCAGCAGGTCACGCGCCGCCCGGATGTGTCTATGCCAGAAGCCAATGCCAGCAAAGTCGCGGCGAAAGCCAACCAGCTCTACTGGGGTACGAGCCGGCCGGCCGGCCAGCTGGCCGACGAGCTGGGTATCTCGCGCTCCAAGTTCTACGCGCTGGTCGAGCCGCTCAAGCTCGACGTCGAGTGCCCCGAATGCGGCGAGTCGCTGGCCTTCAGCAGTCGCTCGGACCGCGAGGCGGGCCGCGGCCGCTGTCCCGAGTGCGGCGCGCAGAGCGAGATCGCGGAGGACGAGCGGCCTGCCGCGCCGCCGCCGCGCCAGCGGCGGACCGCCGAGGCGCGCGAGTGGTCGGCCCTCGACGTCTGGCGCGATCTGCCGGGCGACCGTCAGCTCTGGCTGGTCGCCATCGTGGGGGTCGCCGCCGGGCTCTTGCTGACCGGCTGGTGGCGGCGGCGATGAGGCGTCGCGTCATCAGCGACCGATCCGATTAACCTTCAACTCGAGAACCCGATGGAGATCATTCGCGATCCGAAGGTGACGCTATTGGCCCGCCAGCAGTATCTGGGTCATCCCGATATCGACTGGACGAGCGACACGAACAACCCGGCCCAGCAGCTGGTCGAGTTCGCCGGCCGGCTTTGCTACCTGAGCTTCGGTAAAGGCTCCGGGGTCGCCGGCGGCCACAAGAGTATCGAGGGCCGCACGTCCAACAAGGAATACATCGACAACCTGATGGCCGTGAAGCACGGCAGCGTGCTCGAGCACGCCGTCTTCACCTTCCTGTTCGAGGGGATCTCGCGCGCGCTGACCCACGAGCTGGTCCGTCACCGCGCCGGCTTCGCTTACTCGCAGCTGTCGCAGCGTTACGTCGACGAGTCGAACATCGCCTTCGTGCTGCCGCCCGAGATCGACCGGGGTACCGCCGCCTTCGAGATCTGGAAGGACGCCTGCGAGAACGCGCTCGAGTCCTACCGCCAGCTGCTCGCCGAAGTCGCCGAGCAGGTCGCCGACGAGCCGAAGGCGACGCTGCGCCGCAAGCGCGCCCGCCAGGCGGCGCGCGCCGTGCTCCCCAACTCGGCCGAGACCAAGATCGTCTGCACCGCCAACGCCCGCGCCTGGCGGCACTTCATCGAGCTGCGCGCTTCGCCGGCCGCCGACGCCGAGATCCGCAAGCTCGCCGTCGCCACGCTCCGCGTCCTGCAGAAAGAGGCGCCCGAGATCTTCGGCGACTTCACCGTAAAGCCGCTGGACGACGGAACCGAGACGGCGGAAGTCGTTCACAGCAAGGTGTAACGCCCGGCCAACCGCAGCTGCCATGTCCGAGCTGTCCGCGGGCGATCTACTGCCCCGCATCTCAGTCGACCCACCGGGACCCGAGTCGCGCCGGCTGGCCGAGCGGCTGCGCCGCCACGAGTCGCCCAACGTCACCTTCGTCTCCGACGCCTTCCCCATCTTCTGGCGTGAGGCGCTGGGCGCCAACGTCCTCGACGTTGACGGCAACATATATATAGACATGACCGCCGGGTTCGGCGTCGCCGTCGCCGGACATCGTAACCCGCGCGTCGCCCAGGCGATCGAGGCCCAACTCCACGCGCTCGCCCACGGCATGGGCGACGTGCATCCGCCCGAGATCAAAGTCCGGCTACTCGAACGGCTCGCCGCGCTCGCGCCCGGCGACTTGAGCCAGACGGTGCTATCGAGCTCCGGTTCCGAGGCCGTCGAGTCGGCGCTCAAGACCGCGCGGCTGGCCAGTGGCCGGCCCGGCGTCCTCTGCTTCCGCGGCGCCTACCACGGCCTCACCTACGGCGCGCTCGCCGTCACCGACGGGGAGTTCTTCCGCGGTCCGTTCGAGGACCAGCTGGGGATTCCCGCGGCCCGCGTTCCCTTCCCCGACCCCTACCGGCCCGACCCGGAGCTGGCCGGCCCGGGCGATCTGGTGGAGGCGACGCTCGCCGCCGTGGACCAGGAGTTGGAGGACGACGACGCGATCGGCGCGGTCATCGTCGAGCCGATCCTCGGGCGCGGCGGCGTGGTGGTGCCGCCCGACGGCTTCCTGGGCGGCCTGCGCGAGATCTGCGACCGCCGCGGCCTCGTCCTCATCTTCGACGAGGTCTACACCGGCTGCGGCCGAACCGGCCGCTGGTTCGCCTGCCAGCACGAGGCTGTCGTCCCCGACATCCTGTGCCTCGGCAAGGCGCTCAGCGGCGCGCTCCCCTTCTCCGCCTGCGTCGGCCGGCCCGAGGTCATGGCCGCCTGGCCGGCCAGCGACGGTGAGGCGATGCACACCAGCACCTTCCTGGGCCACCCGCTGGGCTGCGCCGCCGCGCTGGCCCAGATCGAGGAGATCGAGCGTCAGGGGCTCATCGAGCGCGCCGCCCGGCTGGGCGAGCGGCTGCTCGAGCGGCTCCGCGACCTCCAGGCCCGCCATCCCGCGATCGGCGACGTCCGCGGCCGCGGGCTCCTGGTCGGAGTCGAGCTGGTCCGCGACCCAGAGGCCCGCACACCGGACCCGGAGAGTGCGGCGGGGGTCGTCGGCGCGGCGCTGCGGAGGGGCGTCATCCTCCTGGCCGGCGACGGCGTGCTCGAGCTCTCGCCGCCCCTGACCCTCAGCGACGAGCAACTCGACTTCGCCCTCCATGTTTTCGAGGACTGTCTCCCAAGGCCCTGACCGTTTATTTTCCGGCCGTCCCAACACGTACTCGGGGAGCGAAAGGAGCGGTCATGCCGGACCCGAGCATCGGCGTCGAGGGGACGCCGAACCCCAATGCGGCCAAGTTCACCGTGAACCGCACCCTCGTCGAGGGCGGGGCCAGCCGCTCCTATTTCGACCCCGCCAACGCGGCCGAGGACCCCCTCGCCAAGAAGCTCTTCGCCATCGACGGGGTCGAATCGCTGCTCATCGCCGAGAACTTCGTCACCGTCACGAAGTCGGCATCTGTTGATTGGGACACGCTCGTCCCGCAGATCGAGAACGCCATCAAGGAGGCCCTATCCTAACCCGCAAGACATTCTCCATCGCCATCGTCTTCGCCATCGCCATCGCCCCCGCCTGCGCACCTCAGGAGG
>JBDHKD010000009.1:0-94314 GCA_039586575.1 Gemmatimonadota bacterium
CGGGTCCACCGGGCGTGGGTCTCGCCGAGCGGCTGCGGCGCTACGGTATCGACACCGTCGACATCGCGATCGCCACCCACCCGCACGCCGACCACATCGGCGGCATGGCCGCCGTGCTGCGGTCGCTGCCGGTCCGTTACTACATGGACAACGGCGAGCCGCACTCGACGGAAACGTATCGTGAACTGCTCTGGACGCTGGAGCGGTCGAGCGTCGTCTACCTGGAGGCGACGGCGCGGACGATCGAGTTGGGCAGCGTGACTCTGACCGTGCTGCCGCCGCCGGCCAGCGGGTCCAACATCAACGACCGCTCGATCGGGCTCGTGGTCGAGTTCGGCGAGTTCCGGGCGCTGCTGACCGGCGACTCGGAGGTCGAGGAGTTGAACCACTTCCTCGCGCTGGGTGTGCCCGAGGTCACGCTGCTGAAGGCGGCGCACCACGGGAGCCGGAACGGCGTGACGCCGGCCTGGCTCTCGGCCACGCGCCCGGACGTGGTGGTCATCATGTGCGCGTTCGACAACGCCTACGGCTACCCTCACCCCTGGGCGCTGCGCTACTATGAGGCGGTGGCCTCGGCGATCTATCGCACCGATCTGCAGGGCGATGTGGTGGTCGAAGGGCGGCAGAACGGCGAGTACACCGTAACTACATCGCGCTGACGGCGCGGGTGACGTTTCGGACGCGAGGTGATGGGCTCATGCCTGCTCGTAAGTACTACGCGGTGGATCGGATCAAGAAGAAGCGTGCTGTACTGGTCGATGACACGGGCGACACGGTCGAGGTGCCGGTCGCGGAGCTGCCCGCCGACTTACGAGAAGGCGTGGTGCTACGGGTCCCGCTCGGGGCCGACGGGTCGCCCGACTGGCCGACGGCGCAGGTCGATGAGGTAGAGACCGCGCGGCGGCTCGCCGAGGCCGAGCGGCTGTTGGACGAGTTACGCCGCCGCGACCCGGGTGGCGATGTGAAGCTCTAGCCGGGTGAAAACCGCGGCCGTGGCCGTCTCGTAGGGCGGGGCATGGAGATGAGCGATCCGTTCGCCGAATTCGACGCGCTGGTCAAGGAGCTGGAGGAGGGGCTCGATCGGACACGCGCGCCCGATCGGGCCGAGGCGCCGCCGCGTCGCAGCGCGAAGGCGATCGCCGCCCGCTGGGGCTTCCGGGCGCTCCTCACCGTCGCTGCTCTGTTCTTGCCGTTCTACCTGTTGGTGGGCTCCTCGGTCTTTCTTTATCGAGGCTACGGCATTCCGACCTGGCCGGCGCTGCTCGCCGGGATGTTGCTGACGGTTCTGCTGCTGCTCGTCTACTCGGCCTGGGTGACGAAGCGGGTCTCGGGCAAGATCAGGATGCCGGGCTTTCTTCCCAAGACGCTGCTGGCCGTGGTGGGCGCGTACTGCCTGTACGCGCTGATCTACCTCTCGAGCATGAACGTGAAGGGTGGGGTCGAGGACACCTACCACTCGCTGCACCCGCTGTTGCGGCTGGCCACGAGTACGTTCATCCTGGTGGACAGCGATCTGGTGATCACGGACATGGAGCGGCAGCGGGAGGACTACGCGCGGATGGGATTGCCGCTGTACGAGCACTCGCTGCACTTTGAGCAGGCGGACGGCTACTCGCACGCCGTCGATCTCAGGACCGTCGATCGGTCCAGATGGCGGAACTTTCTGATGCGGGCCTATTTCAGGCTGATGGGCTTCAGGACGGTGAGGCACGTCGGGACGGCTGACCACCTTCACGTTTCTCTCCCCATGCCCTAGCGAGGAAGGACACCGACATGGAAGAGCTGCTGCGCGGTTGGGATGGCGAACACGTGGTGATGCGCTACGACCGGGAGGCCGAGGCCTGGATCTTCATCGCCGTCCATTCGATGCGATTGGGCAACCCGTCCGGCGGAACGCGAATGAAGGTTTACGACACGCCGGCCGACGGTCTGCGCGATGCGCTGCGGCTCGCCGAGGGGATGACGTACAAGTGGGCGGGCGTCGACTTTCCGATGGGTGGCGGAAAAGGGGTGATCGCGCTCACCCGGGCGCTGGAGCCCGACGTGCGGGATCGCCTGCTGGAACGTTACGGCGAGCTGGTGGAGACGCTGGCCGGGGTTTTCACCACCGGGGCCGACCTGGGCGTCGGACCGGACCTGGTGAAGGTGATCGGTCGGGAGACGACGCATGTATTGGGTACCCGAGCCGCCGGTGATCCGGGCCCGTGGACGGCCCTGAGCGTGTTCACGGCGATCGAGGCGACGGTGGAAGAGCTGTTCGGCAGCGCCGAGCTGGAAGGGCGGACGGTGCTGGTTCAGGGGACGGGCGACGTGGGCGTTCCGCTGAGCAAGCGGCTCTGGGACGCCGGTGCAAAGCTGAAGGTCGCCGATACGGACGCCGAGCGTGCGCGGGGCATCGCCGAGGAGCTGGGCGCCGAGGCCGTCGATGCCGGCGCCGTCTACGAGGAGCCGTGCGATGTTTTCGCGCCCTGTGCCGTGGGCGGGATTCTCAACCGGAACACGATCTCGAAGCTGGCGTGCAAGGCGGTCGCCGGGGCGGCGAACAACCAGCTGGAGGTGCGTGAGGACGCTGACCGGCTGCACGAACGGGGCATCCTCTTCGCGCCGGACTTCATCAGTAACGCCGGTGGCGCGATAGCGCTTTGCGGTCTCGATTGTCTGCGGATGACCGACGACTACGTGGTGGCGAAGGTGCTGTCGATTCGCGAGACGCTGCGAAGCATCTTCAAAGAGGCGCGGCTGAATAGCGAGTCGCCGCTCTGCGCGGCGGAGCGTCTCGCCCAGCGTGTGCTGGAGCGAGGCCCGGCGTAGCCTGGACTAGCTTGCCCCCGATACGGGGATCGCCACCCGCGTGTTCTCCCACTCGAGAACGACGCTCACACCTCCGCTCTCACCATCGATCGCGCTGATAGTGAAGGTCTCAACGAACTCGCCCGTCGATCCTGCCCGCACCGTTGCACGACCGACTTCCTGAGCGCGGACTTCGTCGGAGTAATTGTTCTCGCGGCCCCACTGGCTGGTGGAGCGGTTGACGATCACCTGCCACTCGGATTCGCCGGGAACGGTATAGAGCGAGTAAGTCCCGGGCTCGACCTCGATGCCGGCGATGTCGAGCGCCACCGACGTGTGGATCATCGTCGGCTCGTTGGCGCCGGTGCGCCAAAGCTGACCGTAGGGCACCAGGCTGTCCATGACCGCGCGCCCCTTTGCCGACGGCCGGCCGTAGCAGATCTTCACCGGACCGTCCTCGATAGTGAAACTCACCGAGTCGAGCGGGCTGAGGCGCGTTTCCAGCGGCAAACGATCTATGTTCATGACGACGCAGGCGAGCTCGGCTTCCTGTGCGAGGCGAGCCTTCGTCTGCAGGTCGTGGTAAGCCATCCCAGCGGCGACAGTGACGAGCACGAACAGCACGAGGAATCCGTTCAAGCGCATGGCGGCTCCTGTGGGTGATAGTGAAGCGTGGAAGATATCCGGTGAGCGCCCGATGTCGATGGCCGGGCGACGCCGTATCGCTCAGTTCACCCGCACCGGTAAAGGCGTCCGGCTGCAGGGTGCGCCGCTGCAGGTCTCCTCGGTAGACTCGACCCCCAGCTCGCCTTCGCGGTTGAGCCCCCAGCAGTAGGCGGTGCCGGTGGCGGAGAGCGCGCAGGTGTGGGCGCCGCCGGCGCCGATCGCGATGTGGGTGTGCTGGTCGTTCACAGCAGTGGGCACCAGCCGGGTCTCCTCGCTGCCGTCGCCGATCTGGCCGCGGTGGTTGGCGCCCCAGCAGCGGATACCGTTAGCCGCGAGCAGGCCGCAACTGTGCCCGTTGCCGGCGCTGATGGACATAAAGGCGAGGCCGCCCGCGACGGCGGCAGGGACGAAGCTGGGATTCGTCGTGCCGTCCCCGAGCTGCCCGGTCCGGTTGCGACCCCAGCAGAAGGCGGTCCCGCCTATGGCCACGCCGCAGGTGTGGGCCACGCCGGCGCTCACGCTCGTGAAGCCGGAGCCGCCGGTCACGGCGACCGGGGTGGCGCTGCAAGGGGCGAGGTTGCCGAGCCCGTCCTCGCAGGTCTCGGCTGCCTCGGTGCCCAGGGCGCCCGAGCTGTCGGACCCCCAGCAGTGCACGGCTCCTTCGCGAGTCACGCCACAGGCATGCAGGCCGCCCGCGCTCAGCGAGTCGAATCGCAACCCCCCCGTGACTCGGGTGGGTTGGAGGGCGAACTCGCCCACGCCCGACCGCCCGTCGCCCAGCTGGCCGTCGGATGCCGAGCCCCAACAGTAGGCGATCCCCTCGGCGGTCAACGCGCAAGTATGAAGACCGCCGGCGCTGACGGCGACGAAAGTCCGACCGCCCGACACGGGAGTCGGGACGTTGCGCTCGCTGGTGGATCCGTCTCCCAGCTGCCCTTCCGAGTTACGGCCCCAGCAGTAGAGAGTCCCGTCGCTCGTCAGACCGCAGGTGTGCGCGATGCCCGCGTTCAGGGAGGTGAAGGTGTGCTCCCCGGCCACTGCAGTCGGTGCGAAGCGGTCGGTGTTGGTGCCGTCGCCAAGCTGGCCGCTCTGGTTGAAGCCCCAGCAATAGGCCCGACCGGCTTCCACGATCCCACAGGTGTGATCCTCGCCGACGACCACCGACGTGAAATCGGGTCCGATGCCGACCCGGGTCGGCGAATCGCCGTCACAGCCGACCGGCGACGAGCATGCGAGGACGGACAACAGGATATAGGCGCGCGCGGTCACTCGACGGGTCGATGCTCGCGCCTGGTGACGGCTCGGGTTCACCACGAACGGGCTCTGCGGTCGATGACGAGCGGCGCTAGGCGGTACACGGTGGTCGAAGGCTCGGAACTGGTGATCGTGAGCACCAGCGTGTACTCGCCTTCGCCGATCCCGGTCAGGCTCAAGGTCTTGCGTCGTTCGAGCCACGGCCGGCCGTCGCGCGCGCTGCTCTCCTCGAAGCGCAACTGGAGATCCGGTCGCTTGTCCTCCAGCACTTCTTGCACCCAGTCGAGCGGCGGGTCGACGGAATCCATCGGCGGGTCCTTCTCCTTCAGCAGTGTGACCTCGGTGATGAAGATCTGGCCCTCGGGCAGGCCATAGATCTCGTAGTACACGTCGACCGTCGCGTCCGGCGGATAGGTGTGGAGCGGGTTGAGCGCCATAGCCTGCTGGCCGCGTTCCCAGCTTCCCGGCCCGGGGTGAGCCACGACCAGCGAGCTGACGCTGATCTGTGGCGGATCCGCGAAACGCAGGAACCACGGCACGGTGAACGTGCCGGCGGTGATGTTGCCCCGCACCTTGTCGTCGGACCCCGGGTCGAGGGGCCGGAAGGCGGCGACGCGATAGCCCCAGCGGCCCGGGGCCGCCCGGCCCCGCAGGTGCCCGAGGATCCAGTCGCGCGCGCCGCCGACCGGGGGTCGGGCTGCCATGTCGAACCGGTCGACGACGGTATCGGCCCCGAAGATGGAGGCGCGCAGCTGCAAGTCACATTCGCGGCCGGTCTCCCGGTCCTCACATCTCAGCTGCTCGACGGGGACGGCGTAGGCGAGCGTGACCTCGATGCTCCCCGGTTCGTGACCGTGGAAGAAGAGCCACTCGAAGCCGAATTCCAGTCGCCGGTCCAGCGGCAGGCGGTGCTCGTCGTTGGCCAGCATCGCGCCGGCAGCGGCCTCGGCCCGGTCTCGCTCGCGTCGACCCTCCTCCAGCGTTCTCAAGCGGTCGCCGGATTCCAACCGGAACGCCAGCATGTAATAGTCGGTGATGGAAGATCCGAGCCTGTAGTAGCACTGACTGGGTAGAACGGTCACCAGACTCCACGCTTCGGATTTGCGCTCGGGGGTGAAGTGGACGACGGCGTTCCCGCCTCCCTCATCCGGATAGACCCAGGTTCTGTAGACGTTACGTTGTTCAAGCAGGCACGGGATCACCCGGTCGGGCTCGCCCATTCGGATGTAGACGAGCCCGCGGTCGTCGAGGATCTCGTCGTGCGGGCGGTCGAACTGGTCGGTAGAGAGTCGCGGCGCCGCCTCGCTGGTGCGGCGGTAGGCTTCATGCGCGTAGCGCAGGCGTGCGAAGTGCTCCGCCAGTCGTTCGTCTTCGCTGACCAGGTCGCGCGCCGCGCGCCGCGCCCAGAAGTTGCGCACCCAGGCGGCTCGGCCGGCTCCTGTGCGCAGCTCCTCCCACTCTTCCCGCTCCTCGGGGCTGAAGATGAAGCGGATATCGTAGCCGACCTCGGCGGTCAACGCGCTGTCCGCCAGGCCGTCCAGGGCGCTCCAATAGGCTTGCGTCGCCTCGCTTCCGCGCTCGAGCGCGAACAGGGCGCGGGCCGCGTCGTAGAGCGCGAGTCGGTCGTTGGTGCCAGCCCAGGACCGGCGGAAGGCGGAAAACGCGGCGGCGAACGAGTCGGCCTCCATCCACAAGCGCCCGCGCCACAGGTCGGCCGCCGGGTCCAGGCCGCCCGACTCCGTGTAGCGGTCGAGCGCCTCCATCGCCCACGATTGCCAGCGCTTGCGACGGCCCGGCTTCCCCTCGAAGGTGCGCCGACTGAGGGCGCTCAGCGCGACGGCCGGGACGAGCCAATCGGGGCGGAGTTCCGAGGCGCGTCGGAAGTCCTGGATCGCCAGCTCGGTGTTGTCGCGGTCGCGCAGCCGGGCCCAAACCTCGGCGGCGAAAAAACTCTTGGTGCCCAGCTCGCGCCGCACCAGCCCGCGGTAGTAGAAGAAGCACGCGTCGTCCTCGTAAGCCGACTCGGCCCGCTGGAGGTGGTCAGACGCCTCGCCCAGATGGTCGGCCAGGCCGGTCTCCAGGCCCAACTGGAGAGCCGCGAGCCCGGCGGTCGCCTCGCTTTGCGGGTCGCGACGGTCGGCCGCGTCGATGAAGCGCTGCAGCAGAGGCGTGTCGTACTGGGCGATGGAATCAGCGATCGCGCAGATATCGCGGGGTGACGAGGTCGGAGGAGTTTGGGTTGCGGCGCTGAGGGCCGGGAAACCCGTCGGACTGACAAGGATGACCAGCCCGGCGGAGCAAGCCAACGCGAGGAAGCGGCAATACTCCAGCCTGCTCAATGAGGGCCTCATTTCAGAGTCACGAGAACGGATTCAACGGGTGCTACTGCAAGATACGGCCGTAGAGAGGACGACGCATGAGGGAGTCCGAACGACCGTGGGGTGACCGGAGGGTGTCGCCGGCTAGTCGGTACCGGGCTGCACGAGGATCGGCGTGGCTCGGTAGATCGTAGTGGACAGATCGGACAAGGTGGTAGCCAGGACGAGTGTGTACCTGCCGGGACGAATGTCCGAGAGTGTCAGCGTCTTACGCAGCTGCACCCAGGGTGCGCCCCGGTACGAGGCGCTCTCCTCGAAGCGCAGCTGCAAGGCCGACCGGCCACCGCGGACCACGGAGTCGATCCATTCCTGCGGCGGGTCGATGGATGCGAGGGGCGGATCACCTTCCAGGAGCAGCAGATCGGTGAAGAAGACCTCAAACTCGCGGATTCCGTAGATCTCGTAGTAGAGTTCCAGCGATGCTCCGGTCGGGTAGGTGTGGAGCGGGTTGAGCGCCAGAGCTTCGCCCGCCCGGATCCAGCCGCCGGTGCCCGGCCGGGCGACGACGAGAGAGCTCACGCTGACACGGTCGGGTTGTTGGGGATCCGAGAACACCGGGATGGTAGTCTGACCACCACCCCAGTTGCCGTGGAGCGACCCTTCTGGACCCGGGACGGGCTCGAACAGAGCCATGCGGTAGCTCCAGGTGCCGGGGCCGGCGAGTATGCGGATATGCCCGTACAGGACATCGCCAGCTGAATCGGCGACCTCGAACGTCCCGAGCAGATCCCTCCAAAACAGTGTCGAATCGCGCGCGAAGATCGATGTGCGCAGTAGGAGAGTGCAACTGCCGGCGGCGTCCGTCGGTTGGCAGGAGATGTCGCCGCGTGGCACCGCCATGGCGAGCGTAGCTTCAACGGTTCCGGGTCTCTCCCCCTGAAAGAACAGCCATTCGTAGCCGAAATCCAGATCGTAGTCCAGCCGGAGGCCCAAGTGGTCGGTGATCAAGACTTGGTTGACGGTTCGCTCCGCGAGTTGGCGCTGTCTCGCTGTGAGCTCCAGCCTGTCGAGCCAGCCCGTCCAAGAGGTCGCCGGGTTGCGCGTCGCCATTCGCCAGCCTAGCGAGTAGTAGTAGGGGTCGTGGCGCCCGAGCCGCCAGTACTCCTCTGGAGGGAGCGCGGTGATCAACCGCCCGTCGGCGCCATAGGTGGAAAAATGGAGTGCCATGGGACGACCGTCCGCTGCCTGGTAGATCCACGTTCCACACGAGGATACTCGGGCCGAGCACCTCTCGTCGACATAGGGGGGACCCAGGCGCACATACACCACGCCCCGATCGTCCACGTCCTCGTGGTCGGGCACATCGAAGAGATAGTTGCTGGTTCGCACCGCCTGCCTGAAACGCCGGTAGTTGAGACGTGCGTGATGTAAGCGCGCGTAGTGCTCGGCTATCCGTTCCTCATAGGTCACCAGGTCCCTGGCGCAGCGTCGGTTCCAAAACTGTCCCACCCAGGCGGTCCGCCGGCCGCCACTCTCCAGCTGGTTCCATTCCACCCGTTCCAGAGGGTCGAAGATGTAGTGGAGGTCGCGGCCCATCTCGGCGGCGACGCTGCTGTCGCCGAGCGCTGTCGTGGCTTGCCAGTAAAGACGCGTAGCTTCCTCGTCCCGGCCGAGCGCGAATAGGGCGCGTGCCTGCTCGAGCTGCGCCATGCCCGAGTTCGTGGCGGCACTGTAGGAGCGGAAATCGGCCAGAGCCAGCTCCAACGAGTCCAGCGCCACGCGCATCCGGCCGCGCCAGAGGGCGGCCTCGGGTTCTCTGCCACCGGCCGCGACATACGCGTCGATGGCCGCGAACGTCCAGCGACGCCAGCGCGGCCGGCGACCCAGGCGATCTTCGTAGGCCGTCAAAGTCAGCTCGGCCATGGCAGCCACCGGGGAGAACCAGTCGGGCTGCAGCTCGGCGGCCTTCCGGAAGTCCTTGATCGCCTTGTCGGCGACGTCGCCGCGTACCGACTTCTGCCAGGGGTTGGGAGAGAAGGGCTCCTGGGCTCCATACTCCCGTCGGATCGCCCCACGGTGGTAGAAGAAGCACGGGTCTTCGCGATAGCGACCTGCTGCCCTGTCCAGGAAGGAGAGTGCACGCTTCAGCGTCAGCCATTCCGCATCGGCGTGCGCCAGCCGGAAAGCCGCCACCGCGGCCCGGGCGTTGGCTTCTGGGTCGAGTCGATGCGCTCCGTGCTGCGCGATATCGACCACCCGCTCCAGCTCGGCGATATCGGTCAACGCGAAGATCGAGTCCGCCAGTGAACAGAATGCGCTTTGCGGCTGATAGTTGGGGGAAAGGCCAGCCGTCAACGATATGACTGCGGGTCCGGTCGCCGCGGCGAAGAGACTGATGAGCTGGACGATATTAACCATGACCAGCAGCGCCGTGGGGCACGCGGAGTGCTTTCTAGCAACCGTTGTCAAGATACCTGTCGAGCCGTGAAGCGTCCAGTTGCCGGCGCCGCGTCGTAGCGTTCGAGGTTAAGGTGTTGTCCGGTACTTGCCTCTGCGGGAACGAGACACCAAGCTAAGCCGATCCTACAAGTGTCCAACCCGAGTCCGAGATAGAGGGAGTACCATGGCAAACGCTCTCTTCAAGACACCGATTCCTGCAAACGAGCCGATTCGCTCTTACGCACCGGGCACGCCGGAACGCGAGAGCCTGAAGAAGAAGCTGGACGAGCTGGCAGGTCAGCAGATCGAGATCCCGCTGATCATCGACGGGAAGGAGGTGCGCACCGGTGACACCGCGCCCTACGTGATGCCACACGACCATGGGCACGTGCTGGCCAACTGGCACCGAGGTGGCGCGAAGGAGATCGAGGCGGCCGTCGATACATCGCAGAAGGCGTGGAAGGAGTGGTCGCTGACGCCGTTCGCCGACCGGGCTGCCGTCTTTCTCAAGGCGGCCGACCTGCTGGCCGGTCCCTGGCGCGACACGGTGAACGCCGCCACGATGCTGGGCCAGAGCAAGACGGCCCACCAGGCGGAGATCGACGCGGCGGCCGAGTTGATCGACTTCTGGCGGTTCAACGTGTACTACGCCGAGCGAATCCTCGCCGAACAGCCGTTCAACTCGGCAGGCGTCTGGAACCGCATCGAGCAGCGCCCGCTGGAGGGCTTCGTCTACGCGATTACGCCGTTCAACTTCACGTCGATCGGCGGCAACCTGCCGACGGCGCCGGCGATCATGGGCGGCGTGTCGCTGTGGAAGCCGTCGCGCACGTCGATCTACAGCAACTACTTCGTAATGCGGGTACTGCAGGAAGCCGGTCTGCCGGACGGCGTGGTCAATTTCGTGATCGGCGATTCGGCGGCGCTGACCAACGTGATCCTGCCGAGCCCCCACTTCGCCGGCATCCACTATACCGGCTCGACGGAAGTCTTCCTGATGCTGTGGCAAAGGATGTCGGAGAACCTGCGGGTCTATAAGAACTATCCGCGGATCGTCGGCGAGACGGGTGGCAAGGATTTCATCGTCGCCCACGCGAGCGCCGACGTCGATACTCTGGCTACCGCCATGGTGCGCGGCGCCTTCGAGTACCAGGGCCAGAAGTGCAGCGCGGCCTCGCGCGCTTACATCCCGGAATCGCTGTGGCCACAAGTGAGGGAGCGGGTCGTCGAGATGGTGAAGGGCATCAAGATGGGCGACCCGCGGGATTTCCGGAACTTCATGTGCGCGGTGATCGACAAGAGCGCCTTCGCCAGTATCAGCGAGTACATCGACGAGGCGAAAGGCTCGAGCGACATGGAGATCCTGGTGGGTGGCGGCTATAACGACAAGAAGGGCTACTTCATCGAGCCCACCATCGTCGTCAGCCAGGACCCGAAGTCGCGGCTGATGCGCGAGGAGATCTTCGGGCCGGTCCTCACGCTCCACGTCTACAAGGACTCCGCGTGGAGGGAGATGCTCGAGCTGTGTGACGTCACGTCGGACTACGCGCTGACCGGGGCGATCTTCGCCCGCGACCGGGCGGCGATCGCCGAGGCGGACATCGCGCTACGCTACACGGCGGGCAACTACTACATCAACGACAAGCCGACGGGCGCCGTGGTGGGCCAGCAGCCGTTCGGCGGCGGCCGCGCCAGCGGCACCAACGACAAGGCGGGCTCGGCGATCAACCTGATGCGTTGGGTGACGCCGCGGACGATCAAAGAGAACTTCGTTCCGCCGACCGATTACCGGTATCCGTACATGGGCGGGAAGTGAGACACTGACCCGTTGACCTCCCCACAGCCCGTCTCCGAGGCAGGAAGCTCGGGGACGGGCTATTTTCTCTCCGACGGCCACCCAACCATCTGGACAGCAAACCCCACTCAAGGATGACATGAGGCGCGACACGGAGTCGGAACGGCCCGACCGGGAGCTAGCAGGCGCGCTGCTGGAACGGGGGGATGAGCAGGCCTTCAGAGAGCTGTATCGGCGCCATACGCCGCGGCTCTTCCAGTTCGTGCTGCGGCTGCTGGGCGGTGTGGAGATCGATGCGGAGGACGTGGTGCAGGAGACGTGGCTGCGAGCGGCCCAACACCTGGGCGCTTTTCGCTGGGAATCGAGGTTCTCGACCTGGCTGAATGGGATCGGCTTGAACGTCTGCCGCGACCTATGGCGCCGGCGGAACGGACGGGACCTGGAGTGGAGCGCGACGCCGGAGTTGCCGGTGCCGGTCGCCGCCTCTGACGAGCGGATCGACCTGGAACGCGCCATCGCGCTGCTGCCGGCGGGCTACCGGGCGGTGCTCTTGCTCCACGATCTCGAGGGTTTCACCCACGGCGAGATCGGCGAGCGGTTGGGGATCGCGGCGGGCACATCGAAGAGCCAGCTCTCCTGCGCGCGCCGGGCGATGCGATCGATGCTGAATCCACAGTCGAGCGAGATGCAGAGGAACGATGGACAAGAATGAACTGACACCGGCGGAGCGCGAAGCGATCGAATCGCTGCCCCGCGAGCGCACGCCGTCGCGGATCCTCGAGGAGCGCACCGTGCGGGCGCTCAAAAAGCAGGGGCTCATCCACTCGCGCCCCTTCCTGCCGAGCGCCCGGCTGCCCTGGCTGGCCGCCGGTATCGCGGCGGCCGTGGCGCTGTTCGTGAGCGGTGTGCTGGTCGGGCAGGGGATGGGGTCGCGCCAGACGGTCAACGCCCTGGCCACCGTTTACCAGCGACCGGCGGATCTGGCGGCGGCCCGGGTGCAGAGCACCGGCTCGGCCCACCGCCAGGCGCTGGCCGCACTGGTCGATGCGACGGGCAGCGGCAATCCGGGCGAGGTGCAGCGTGCGCGGGAGGTCGCGCTGGCGGCCTTCTGGTCAGCGGCCGCCGAGATCGTGCGCCTGGCCCCCGACGACCCGATGGCGCTCAGGATCCTTCAGGAGCTGGAGCGCAGCGGCCGCGTGCCGGAAGCCGGAGTGGTCGAGGATACGATGAACGTCGTGTGGTTCTAGATCTCAGGAGATGAATGCCATGTTCGCTACGAGCTCAGCGAGGCGATTCAGGGTGGCGGCGATCACCGCCGCGACGTCCGCCTGCTTGATTCTCGGACGCGCGGAGACGGGTACGGCTCAGGAGGACCGCGAGCGCAGGATCGTCACGCAGGACGCACAGGAATGCCCGACCGGATCGGTCTGGCGCGGGGACCTGGGCATCGAAGGATTGGAGTGCAACTGCTCCTTCTCGGTCACCAGATCGGGAGAGATGGAGTGGCACTTCCGCTCGGAGCCGGTGATCCGCGGTGTCCGCGAGGGCGGCGTCGCCGATGGGAAGCTGAGAGCCGGTGATGTCATCACCGGGATCGACGACGTGCTCATCACGACCAGCGAGGGCGGCCGCCGCTTCGCCAACGTGCGGCCGGGCCAGCGGGTGACGCTCATGGTGCGGCGGAACGAGCGCATCGCCCGAGTCCACGTCGTGGCCGGTAGCCGTTGCGAGGCGCTCCCCGCTCTCGTGCCCGGCGAGCCGTTCGTCCCCGCCGAGCCGGCCGAGCCGCTGGAACTGGAGGTGGCGGAGCCGGTGCCGGCGCCGGAGCCGGTAGAGGGCGTAGCGGTCGATGTGGAGCCACTGCCCGGGCCGGAACTGGTGCCCGGGGTGCCGCTGCGACACGCCTGGCCCGCCGGTTGGTTCGGCTTCGGCATCAGCTGCAGCTGCTCGGTGAGAGCAGGGGCGGCCGGCGCACCGCCCGTCTGGCGGTTCCACGAGCCGCCCGAGGTCTACTCGGTCGAGTCGGGCAGCCCGGCGGAGAGCGCTGGGCTGCGGCGCGGCGATGTGTTACTGGAAATCGACGGCGTCCCGCTCACCAGCGATGAGGGCGGCGCCCGCTTCGGCACCGTGCGGGCCGGTCAAACCGTGACCTTCAAGTACCGGCGCGGCGGCCGAACGGACGAAGTCACGATGACCGCGCTCGAGCGCCTGGTCACCGGTGAGGTCCCGCTCCCCGACGAGGAGGCGGCTGCCGAACTCGTCAGCCAGATGAGGGAAGTCCAGGCCCGGCAGCAAGCGCTGATGCAGGCGCTGAGAGGAGCCGAGCTGCAGGGCGCCCTCCGGGAACGGGAGCTGGCCGAGGAGCTGGCCGCGATGGCCGAGACACAGGAGGACGCTCGACGGTATCTCGAGGCCATGCTCCAGGAGCGGCAGCGGGCTCGGGAGCGAGAGCGGGCTCGGGAGCCGAGGCCCGACCGGCCTAGCCCCGAGCAGCTCCGCTGGGTCGGCGAGGTCGGCGACGTGAACGTCGAGGTTCGGGGAAGCAGCTCGGTGGTCACGACGATCATCGAGGAGGGACGCGAAATCCTGATCGTCACCCGCGACGCGCAGATCAGAATACGCCTGAAGGACTGAGCGGACGCGATCCGCGATCGCTGACCAGCGGTCCGTTCCGCTCGGTCCGGAGGCCCGGCTTTCAGCTGCCGGTCGAATTCGACCACCGTCCGCTGGCGTCGCACACACCCCCCAAACATATTGCAGGCGAAAAGGGTAGCGGCGTTCGCTTCCAAGGAGGCCAGCGATGCAGTGTCCGATGTGCGGGGAACGGAAAGCGGAAGCACAGTACTACCGGCTCAACCGGCTGACCGAGCAGATCGAGCATCTCTGCCGCCCCTGCTGGCTGACGCTGCGGAAGGCGGAGGCCGACGAATGGGAGTACTTCCGCGGCGCCGCGCGGCTCATACTGCTCTACTCGGTGCTGCCGACGGTGGTCACAGCGCTCGTCGTTTGGCTGCTCGCCGCCTGGATCCTGTGAACCTCGACCGATCGCGCAGCGGCCTCGAGATCCAGGCGCGCCTCGGCCTTCAGAAGGGTGGCGGGCCCTTCGGTTTCTTGTAGCGAGTCCGCGCCTGGTCCAGGAAGCGCTGGAGCTCGGAGTCGCTGAACTCATAAGGGTCCTGGGTGTGCTTGTGAGCGGGAAGGGGGACGACTCGCTCGTCGCCCTGGGCCCCGTGGACGGGCCTGAAGACGAGTTCAGGTCGTCCGTGCTCCCGGTCGACGACCCAGGGTTGGCCAGAACGATCGGTGAACTTCCGGGCCATACTGGTCCTCCCTAATTTGTTGAGGTATAGGTTAATCTAAGGCCAGACAAGGCGACACAAAATCCGAACGAGGAAAGGTGCGAAAGGTGGCGGAGGCGCGCGAGTTCAGTGACAAGAGGGGCCGGCGTTGGCGTGTCTCGTACACGGAAGGTGGGGTGCGGGGCATGCTCACCATGAACAACATCGTGTTCAAAGCGCTCGACGCGGACTATGCCGGGGAGGAGCGCTTCCTGGCCGTCCACCCGGGCTATCTCGAGAGCGCCGACGACCACACACTGGAGGTGGCGCTATCTCAGGCACAGACCCTCGATCCGCCCTCGTGATCGCCGCCTCGGCGATGATGGCGCTTGCCGCCTGCGGAGGCGGTGACAACGCTCCGGCCCCCGAGGAGCGCCCTGCGACCTTCACCGGCCAGGTGAGGGTCACCGGCAACACTCCGCTGGAACAGGTCATTATCGTGCCCTCCGACTCCGCCGCCGCCGCGCTGGAGGTCCGCGGCGCCTTGCGGCCCGAGCTCAGAAGGCTGGGGGGTGCCGAGGTCCGGGCCACGGGTCGGGTCCACGGCGACCGGCTCTTCGAGGTCAGCCGCTACGAGATCCTCCTGATCGCCGGGCAGGTTCCCACTGTCGGGCTCCTGGAAGTGGCGTCGGAGGACGCCGTCTACGTCCTGCGCCCCGCCGGCGACCGGGTCGAGCTGCGAGGCGCGCCGAGCGATCTGCGTGCCCAATCAGGGGCAATGGTTTGGGTCATCCTCGATGCAAACGGCGTGGTGAAGGGATATGGTGTCATCAGAGAGCGGTGAACCGGGCGGGGTGGATCCCCAGTTCCAGATGTTCGACGAGACCCCCGCTGAAAACGAGATCGGTTGGGTCCCGTACGAAGGCGAGAACTGGGCCGTCGTCGTCCAGACCCGCGAGTGCGCAGATCGCCTCTTCCGCGGCAGGTTCCTGTTCCGCTCCAAGGGACGGGAACTCCGCACCGCCGACCTCTTCATCGAGGCAACCCAGGACGACGTCGTGGAGCGGGCCACGAACTTCGAGCAACATCTACTGCTCGACCTTGTTCGATCGCTTCTCTAGATACACGCAAACTGTTGTCGGGCATTCTATTACGGTGTCTACCCTAATATGATATCTAGGCGCCGCGCCCGGCTCGCTGCGCTCCTCCTCATCGTCGCCGCCTGCCAACCGCCTTCGGGCACGGGAGTCGTGGCGGGACCCCGCGATGAGCCGCGACCGCCCGAGGCGGAGGAGGCGGACGCGGCACCTGCGGCTGGGGGAGCCGCACTGCTGCCGGCGGATCTGAGTGGGGTGCCGGAACTGGCCGCGTCGCTGAGCACGGATCGCGCGAGCCTGCTGGAGGCGGTCGATCGGAGCGTTGCGTGGTTCGAGAAGCCTTCCAGTCGTGAGAGCTTCCCGAGGGCGGGGGTGAGCTACGAGCGAGCCAGGCTGAGCGTCCAGGCGTTCCGAACCCTGATCGTGGAAGTAGTCGATCCTGGACGATTGGCGCGCGAGATAGAACGCGAGTTCGAGCTCCTCCTCGGTGCGGGGCGCGACGGGCGTGGCACCGTCGAGTTCACGGGATACTACGCGCCCGCGTTCAGCGGCTCGCGCGTGCCGACCGAGGAGTTCCGTTATCCCCTGTACCGGTTGCCCGACGATCTCGTGGTGGATCCGGAGACCGGGGAAACGCTGGGCCAGCGTCTGGGCGGCGAGATCGTCCCGTACCCCACGCGCGCCGACATCGAGAAGTCAGGCTTGCTGGCCGGATACGAGTTGCTTTGGCTGCAGGACCGCTTCGAAGCCTACCTGGTGCACGTTCAGGGCTCGGCAGCGATCGAGCTGCCGAACGGCTCCGTGGCCCACATCGGATACGCGGGCAACAACGGACACGACTACGTGAGCGTCGCGCGCCAGCTGGTGAGCGATGGCAAACTGGCGGAAGACGAGTTGAGCCTGGAGGAAGTGCGGGCGCACTTCGAGGCCCACCCCGAGAACCTCGGTCCGTACCTGCACCGCAACCCGCGCTTCGTGTTCTTCCGGGAGGACTATGGCGACAACTGGCCCGCCGGCTCGCTTGGCGTCAAGGTCACGCCGCTCCGCTCGCTGGCCACCGATAAGGAACTCTTCCCGCCCGGAGGCGTAGTGCTCGTCGTGACGCACACTACCGACGCCAACGGCCGGCAGCACCCGTTCGTGCAGTTCATGCTGGACCAGGACAGCGGCGGGGCCATTCGGACGCCGGGACGGGCCGACATCTACTTCGGGGTCGGTCGCCGGGCCGAGGCGCGTGCCGGCAACCAATACGCCGAAGGACGGTTGTACTATCTGTTCATCAGGGCGGAGCGTCTGAACCGGTGGCGCCAGCGTCTGGGCTTCTGACGCGTGGGGGAGGGTTCCACGTGACACGGTGTGTGAGCTTGGGTACAGTAAGTTGGTCCTTGTCTGGGCGAACGGGCACTGTACTATGGGTTACGGGTCAGCTCCCCGGTGCCCGCCACCATCTTGGGCGGGCCTATAGAACGAACGATCGATCATCATGAGACCCATGACGATGAACCTCGAGATTGCCGTCGGCGACCCGTCCGCCATCGATACGCCGCTGCTCGTCCTGCCATGGTGTCAGGGTGCGGAGAAACAACCGGAGCGCCCGGGAGCCGAGTTCGATTCCCTGGACAAGTCGTTGGGTCTGACGCTGACCCGGTCCGTAGCGGGCGGTGATTTCAGCGCCCGTCGGGGCGAGCTGCTGCTGCTGTACCGGGTTAGGGAAAGCGGTCCGGACCGAGTGCTGCTGGTGGGGGTTGGGCAGCGTGCAGATCTGAGTCTGACTCGGCTGCGCGAAGTGGGCGGCCATGCGGCGCGGCGGGCGGCGGATCTCGGGGTGACGGAGGTGCACGTAGGGGCTTCGCCGGAATGGGTCGGTGGGGTGATGGACCTGGAGGCGGTGTGCCGGGCGCTGGTGGAGGGTGTGGTGCTGGGCGGTTGGCGTTTCGAGGAGCTGCGGAGCGAGCCGGCGGAGGACGATCATCGTCCGGCGCTCGAATCCCTGACGCTGCTGGTGCCGGCGACGGTGTCGAAGAAGCTGGCGGAGAGCGGGGGGCGGGTGGGCTACGCGATCGCGACGGCCCAGAACTACGCTCGAGAGCTGGCAATCCGGCCGGCGAACATCGTGAACCCGAGGTACCTGGCCGACGAGGCGCGTCGGCTGGGCAAGGAGTACAAGCTCAAGGTGACGATCCTCGATCGCGAGGCGATGAAGAAGGATGGGATGAACGCGCTCTTGGCGGTAGCGGCGGGGAGCGATGAGGAGCCGCGCTTCATCGCGATCGAGTATTGCCCGGCGCCGGGCCTACGGCCGCTGGTGTTGGTGGGAAAGGGGGTCACGTTCGATGCCGGGGGCCTGTCGCTCAAGACGCCGCAGGGCATGGAGACGATGAAGTATGACATGTCGGGCGCGGCAGCGGTGCTCGGGGCGGTGCGCGCCGTGGCAGCGCTCGAGCTTCGAGCCAACGTGGTGGGGCTGATCCCGGCGGTAGAGAATTTGCCCTCCGGCCACGCGCTCCGTCCCGGCGATGTGATCGGCTCCCGATCGCGCAAGACGATCGAGGTACTGAACACAGACGCTGAGGGTCGGCTGATTCTGGCCGACGCCCTGAGCTACGCGGCTCGCTACGAGCCAGATGCCCTGGTGGACATTGCCACGCTGACCGGTGCCTGCGTGGTCGCGCTGGGTAACGAAGCGATCGGGCTCATGGGGAGCGATCAGGAATTAATCGATGAGATCCGGGTAGCGGCGGAGCGGAGCGGCGAGCGGGTGTGGCAGCTGCCGCTCTGGGACGAGTACCGTGAGCTGATGAAGTCGGAGATCGCCGATATCAAGAACACGGGTGGCCGCGCGGCGGCTACCATTACGGCTGGGATCTTTCTAAGGGAGTTCGTCGGCTCGGTACCCTGGGCTCACCTGGATATCGCTGGAACGGCCTGGGCCGAGAAGGCTGGTCCGTACCAGCCGGTTGGCCCCACCGGCGTTGGCGTGAGGCTATTCACGGAGTGGGTGAGGGGCCGGGCCGGCTGACGATGGCCGGCCGAGTGCGACTATCTAAGCGCGTCGTCATCGTTCTCTTCGCCCTGTGCGGGCTGGCACTGGGTGTCCCTGGTCGCCTGTTGGCACAGGACCCGGCAGTGCCGTCCGGACAGGCGGAAGCTCAAGAACCGGACAGCAGCGAAGCACGAGACTCGCTCCCCGAGCCCGCCTTCCCGATCTTCCCGGATCCAGCGTCACAGAAACCGGGCGTCGCGCAGACCTGGGAGATGCGCGACCTGCTCTCCACAGGCGCTCTGAGCTTCGCCGACCTGTTCGAGTTCACTCCGTTCCTCGATCCGCTGCGTGCCGGATTCCTGGAAGGACCGCAGGTGGCGGTATTCGCCGGCAGCGGCGGCGGCGGTTTCCGCTACAACCTGGATGGGTACGAGCTGGTCCCGCTGAGCGGTGGCGCTCTCGATCTCCACCTGATCTCGCTCGTGGAGCTCCAGCGGGTCGCGCTCGTACGATCGCCGGGGGGGTACCGTGCTTACTCCCAGACGTACCGCAAGCCCCGCGACGAGCCGTATTCACGGATCGAGGCCGGCACGGGAGACCAGGACGCGAACCTGCTGCGGGCGTTCCTGTCCAGCCGGATCGGCGGTGCGAGAGTCGCGTTCGGCTACGACCAGATCGACACCGACGGGTTCGGTACGCTGGGCTCCTCCAAGCGGGCCGTCGTCTGGGCCAACCTCGCCCACCGGCTGCCGGGGGCCGTTTGGGGGCAGCTCGAGTTTCGCAGCACGACGGCGGACCGTGAGTCGTTCCCCAACCCGAAGCGCACCGATTGGATCCTGCGGCTGCGCCGACCCTTTGGAGACAACTGGCATGCGGACCTGGTCGCCGGGCACGCCAGCGCGTCGGACAGCCTGGCCGGCGAGAAGTCGGAGTACGGGGCGACCCAGGTGGCGCTGCGCGGCGCGCGTACCGCCGAGCACTGGCAGGCTCAACTCACGCTCCGGGCCTGGGATGGCGAAGGTGTCCCCGACTTCGAGCCGGAAGCGGCGATCGAGCTCGAGGCCGGCCCGGCATCGCTCTACGCGAGCGGTCGCTTCGAGAAGTGGGACGACTTCGAGGTCGGGTCGGGCTACGCCGCCCTCGAGATCGATCTGCCGCTCAACATTCGTGCGCTGGCCGAGTTCGAGGAGGGTGATCAGGGGCTCTACGGCGGCGAGCCACGCAAGCGCTACCAGTTCACTCGCTGGACGGCGGGCGGTGAGGTCGGCCTTTGGAGCTGGACCGTGGGTGCGCGCGGCGGTCGCTGGCGCACGGATCCGTCGCCGGCCCTGGGGCCGCCCGCCGACAGCGCAGTCGCGCTGCCGGGCGGGACCGTCGGCGTACTGGAGGCCTGGGCCCGCGGTCCGGTGGCCAGGCTGTTTGGCGGCCGGGTGGACGTGGGTGGCTGGTTCCGAACGCGGGAGGTCGGGGAGTACTACTACTGGCCACAAGACTCCTGGCGGGTCGAGGGCCTCTATCACGTACTGGCTTTGCGCGAGCAGCTCGACGTGTGGATCACCGGCATGGGTGGCCAGCGAGGGATTGCACGAGTCCCCGACCCGAGCCTCGGAGAAGGGTTCGTGACGACCTTCAAGCAGAACTGGTCCCGTGTCGAAGCCGTGGTGCGCATCAAAGACTTCTATTTCTTCTATAACTATGAGTATTTCAATGCGGCGTCGGGACCTCAGGACATACCGGGCCTCTCCCTGCCCGGGGCCCGCGTACACTTCGGGGTCAAGTGGGAGTTCTGGAACTGAGGGTGTCACGCCGTTCGGGTTTGACACCCGACGCCGAGCGCTCGATAGTAAGCACGCGCGCGCGGCTGACCGTGCTCGAGGTCGAGGGGGGTGCTCATGATTCGCAGCATGACGGGGTTCGGCGAGGTCCAGCGGGAGACTCCTGTCGGACTCGTGAGCGTGCAGGTCCGCACGGTCAATCACCGCCACTTCCACGCCCACTTCCGCCTGCCGAGCGGCGCGGAACGCTGGGAGGCGGACATCACTCAGCTCTTGCGGCAGGGCATCTCCAGAGGCTCGGTCCACTTCAAGATGACATTCCAACCGGGGCCAGGAATCGAACACCCCGTCCAGGTGGACCACGAGCGGCTGGGCGCCTATCTGAGCGCTCTGCAGGAGATCAAAGACCGCCACGGGCTCGGCGGTGATGTGGACGTCGGTCTCGTGACGCGCTTCGCCGAGATCTTTCAATCGCCGCCCGACGAGCTCGAGCTGCTACCCTTCGACGCAGTTGCCGAGGCGACGCGTGCGGCGCTGGCGGCGGTGCTGCAGATGCGCGAGCGGGAAGGGAAGGCGCTCGCCTCGGACCTCCACGACTCCCTGTCCCAGATGTCGGCGGCTCTGGCAGGCATCGAGACCCGGGCGCCGCAGCGGCTCCTCGAAGAGCGTGACCGTTTGCACGCGGCGGTCGCTGAGCTCAGCGGTGACAGCGACGTGGACGAGGACCGCCTGGCTCGCGAGATCGCTTATCTGGCCGAGCGCTGGGACATCAACGAAGAGATCGTACGTCTGCGCTCCCACATCGAGCAGTTCGAGAGCACGCTCGGCGATGAGGACTCCGAGCCGGTGGGCAAGCGACTGGGTTTCTGGGTCCAGGAGATGCACCGGGAGGCCAACACCATCGGCTCGAAGGCGAACGATGCCGAGATCGCGCGCCTGGCCGTCGACATCAAGACGGGGATCGAGAAGCTGCGCGAGCAAGTCGAGAACGTGGAATGAGAAGTTTCGCGATCGCGATCTGTGCGCCTTCGGGCGCCGGCAAGACGACCGTAGCGAGAGCGCTGGTCGAGGCGTCGGACGATCTGCAGTTTTCCGTCTCGGTGACCACACGTGCTATGCGACCGGACGAGCAGGAGGGTGTGGACTACCACTTCGTGAGTCGCGCCGAGTTCGAGTCGCTGATCCGCGAGGGCGCTCTCCTCGAATGGGCTGAAGTGCACGGCGAGCATTACGGGACGCCGCGAGCGAATCTCGAGGAGGCGGAACGCTGCGGGATGCTGCTCCTGCTCGACATCGATGTGCAGGGCGCCCGCCAGGTCGTCGATGCGCTCTCCGACACCGTCACGCTGTTCCTACTGCCGCCGTCCTTCGATGCGCTCATGGAACGTCTGCGGGGACGGGGGAGCGAGGACGAAGGTCGCTTGCGCCGCCGCCTCGAGACGGCAAAGAGCGAGCTGAGGTGCGTGGACGAGTTCCAGTACGTGGTCATCAACGAGCAGCTGCAAGACACCGTCAGTGCGATCCAGGCCATCGTTGCGGCAGAACGACTGCGACGCAGTCGCCGGGGCCCGGAGGTCTCCGAGCTGCGGCGCCGTCTGCTGGATGGGCTGGAGGGGGAGCGCCCCTAGTCGAGCCCTTCCACGTGGCGGCTCGCCGGTGTAGTTTTGTCCGTTCGCAGCTAACCCAAACACGGACTGGCAACTGCTTATATGAAGGTCTTCAGCCCCAACGAGATCGCTGAGACCGCGGCCGGCAACAAGTACCTGGGAGTGCTGGTGGCGGCTCGTTATGCTCGCGAGGTCAACGCCCTCCGGCTGGGCACTTCCCCTTATGGGCCGGAGAAGCTGACGACGCAGGCCCTTGAAGAGCTGACTTCCGGACAGATGGAGTTCCGTTTAGTGAGACGGCGCCGGCCGGCGTCGTAGCTTGCACAATGCGCCCGTTCGACGGTAAGCGGGTGCTGGTCGGCGTGTCCGGCGGGATCGCCGCGTACAAGGCGGCGGACCTGGTGCGCCGACTCCTTCAGGCGGGCGCGGAAGTCCAGGTCATCCTGACAGAGAATGGTGCGCGGTTTGTCGGTCCAACGACCTTCGAAGGTCTGACGGGACGGCCCGCGCTCCAATCACTTTGGGAGGGCGCGCTCCGGCACATCGACCTGGGCTGCTGGGCGGATGCGATCGTGATTGCCCCCGCCACGGCCAACCTACTGGCCAAGCTCGCCGCCGGAATCGCCGACGACCTCCTGACTACAACGGTCCTCGCCGCGCCTCATCGCGCGCTCTTGGCGCCCGCGATGAACACGCGCATGTTCGAGCATCCCGCCACACAACGTAGCCTGGAAACCCTGCGGGGCTTCGGGCACGAGCTCGTTGGCCCGGCGTTCGGCGAGCTGGCGGAAGGCGAGGAAGGGTGGGGTCGCATGGTCGAGCCGGAGATCATCTTGGCCAATGTGGGTCGGCTGCTCGAGCCGACCAGCGGCTGGCGCGGCAAACGTGTCGTCGTCACCTCAGGTCCGACCTGGGAGCCTGTGGACGCGGTGCGCTTTCTGGGGAACCGATCCTCGGGCCGGATGGGGAACGCGATCGCCGCAGCGGCCTGGCGGCGCGGCGCCGACGTCGTGCTGATCAACGGCCCGTCCAACATTCCCGCGCCAGCCGAGCTCGCCGATGTACGATCGGTGCGGACAGCCGCCGAGATGGGGTCGGCTCTGAGCGAGGCGATCAGCGATGCGTCCGCCGTGTTCATGGCGGCAGCCGTGGCCGACTTCCGACCCAGTGCGCCCGAGGAGGGGAAGATCCGCCGCTCCAGCGGCCTGGCCTCCATAGCGGTAGAGCCGTGTCCCGATCTTCTGGCCACACTGCGCAGCGGTGCACCCGATGATTGCGTGATCGTCGCTTTCGCTGTTGAATACGGTGAGGGTGGGGTCGATGCGGCGCGGCGCAAGTTGGAGGAAAAGGGTGCCCACCTGATCGTCCTCAACGACCCGAGCGAGCCGGGCGCCGGTTTCGAGGCCGACACGAACCGCGTCAGGCTGATCGATAAAGCGGGTGGCGTCGAGACGCTGCCCCAGATGCTCAAGACCGAAGTCGCCGACACGATCCTAGACAGAGCCGAGAGCCTCCTGCCAGGTGACTGAGGGAGCCGATACTCGCGAGCTGCTGGCGCGCTACTTGAGGCAACGTGCCGAGCTGGGCCAGCGTGAGCTGTACCTCGAGAGTCGTAGGGGCGTCGAGCTGATCGAGCGCGCCCGTCTGGTCGCCACCGCCGTCTACGGCGAATCGCCCCGGCCGGCCGCCGGGGAATCCGCCGTGCACGAAGCGCCGCTGCCGGCGACGAGTCCGGCCGATGACTTCGAGTCGCTGCGAGCCGAGGCGCTCGCCTGTACCCGGTGTCGTCTGGCGGAGGGACGGACCGCCGTCGTGTTCGGGGAAGGTGATCGCCACGCCGACTTGCTCGTGGTTGGTGAGGCGCCGGGCTACGAAGAGGACCGTTCCGGCCGACCCTTCGTTGGCCCTGCGGGCAAGTTGCTGGACAAGATGCTGGCGGCCATCGGGTTCCGCCGCGACGAGGTCTTCATCTGCAATGTGTTGAAGTGCCGGCCGCCCAAGAACCGCGATCCCGTGGCAGATGAAGTCGCGGCGTGTCGGCCTTATCTTCGTAGACAGGTCGAGCTCGTCGCGCCCAAGGCGATCTGCGCCTTCGGCCGGTTCGCCGCTCAGACGCTCCTGGTCAGCGAGCAGTCGCTGACGCGTTTGCGGGGCGCTACACACGAATTCATGGGGATTCCCGTCGTGGTGACCTACCATCCTGCGGCGCTTTTGCGCAACCAAGAGTGGAAACGGCCGGCTTGGGAGGACCTGAAGACACTGAGGCGCCTCTATGACGAGGCAGGCGGCCGAATTCCGGGAGGCAGCCATGGCTGATTGGGTACCGCCGGGTGAGCGGGCTTCCGGGAGTGGCTTAAGGGCGTCCGAAGCCTACGCCGACAGAAAAGCCCCGTGGTCGCCGGAGGCGGAGATCTCGGTCCTGGGCGGGATGCTGATCGATGCCGACGCCGTCGCCAAGGCCGTCGAGCTGGTGAACGACTCGATGTTCTATCGCGAGGCGAACCGTCGGCTCTACCGCGCGATGCGCCGGTTGTTCGAGCGCGGCGAGGCGATCGATCCGGTGACACTCAACGAGGAGCTGCGGGGCAGCGGCGAGCTGGACGCGGTCGGCGGACCCGCCTACTTGGCGGAGCTGATGGAAGCGGTGCCCACCGCCGCCAACATCGAGTACCACGGAAAGATCCTGCGCGACAAGGCGCTGCTGCGTCGCCTGATCGAAGCCTCCAGCGACACGATCCGCGAGGTCTACGACGCCTCCGGCGAAACCGTCGAGGACGTGATCGATCGTGCCGAACAGCGGATCTTCACGATCTCACAGGCGGGGCAGCGCAAGGGCTTCGTCTGGATCAAAGAGATCCTTTGGCCGGCCTTCGAGCACATCGAGAAGCTCCAGCAGGCCAAAGGATCGGTAACCGGCGTGCCGAGCGGGTTCCCGGACCTCGACAACCTGACCGCCGGGTTCCAGCGGTCCGACTTGATCGTCGTCGCCGGGCGCCCCTCGATGGGCAAGACCTCTCTCGTGCTGAACTTCATGCAGCACGTCGCCATCGACCACGGCATCCCGGTCGCCTTCTTTTCGCTGGAGATGTCGAAGGAAGCGATCGTTCAGCGCCTGCTTTGCTCGGAGGGGCAGGTGAACTCGTCGAACCTGCGGCGCGGCAGGCTGACGGAGCAGGAGTACATGCAACTCGCCACGGCGGCGGGCCACCTCAATACCGCGCCCATCTGGGTCGATGACACCCCGGCGATCACGGCGCTCGAACTGCGAGCCAAGGCGCGGCGCCTCAAGGCCGAAGTTGATCTTGGGATGATCGTCGTCGACTACCTTCAGCTGATGCGCGGACCGCGGGCCGAGAACCGGGTTCAGGAAATCAGCGCTATCTCCGGAGCGCTCAAGGCGGTGGCCAAGGAGCTCGAGGTGCCGGTCGTCGCCCTGTCGCAGCTCTCGCGGGCGCCCGAGCAGCGGACCGATCACCGGCCACAGCTGGCGGACCTGCGCGAATCGGGAGCCATCGAGCAGGACGCCGACGTAGTCCTCTTCATCTTTCGGCCGGAGGTCTACCGCCGGGAGGACAGCGGCTTGGAAGGGGAGTCCTTGGAAGGGAAGGCTGAGCTGATCGTCGGCAAGCAGCGTAACGGGCCCACCGGAACGATCGACCTGTTCTTCCGCAAAGAGTTCACGCGCTTCGAATCGGTCTCGCGTCTCGCACCCGAAGGCGTATAGTGCCCAAAGCCCGGACCGTGTTCTTCTGTACCGAGTGCGGCGGCGAGTCGCACCGGTGGGAGGGCCAGTGCCCGCATTGTAAAGCGTGGAACACGCTGGTCGAGGAGCGGGTGCGCCCGCTGCCGGCGACGGAGCGCGCCGCTCGCGATCGCTCCGGCGTGACGCGTGCCGTGGCGCTCGTCGACGTGCAAGGTGTCGAACGCCCGCGCTGGCGAATCGGGCTCGCCGAGCTCGACTTCGTGTTGGGTGGAGGCATCGTGCCGGGTTCGGTCGTGCTGTTGGGCGGTGACCCGGGTATCGGCAAGTCGACGCTGCTGTTACAGGTCTCGGCGCGGTTGGCCGGCGCCGGTTACAAGGTGCTCTACGTGTCCGGTGAGGAGTCGGCCTACCAGGTGAAGCTGCGGGCGCAGCGTCTGGCGGAGTCCAGCGATGACGTCCTGATGCTGGCGGAGACCTCGGCCGAGGTAGTGATCGAGCGGGCCGAAGAGCTCGAGCCCGATATTCTGGTCATCGATTCGATCCAGACCCTCTACACGGAACGGCTGGAGAGCGCGCCCGGCAGCGTCGCCCAGGTCCGGGAAGTGGCCGCGGCGCTGCAGCGCGTGGCCAAGCGCCGTGAGATGGCCACCTTCATCGTCGGTCACGTGACCAAGGAGGGTGGAATCGCGGGACCGAAGACGCTGGAGCATATCGTCGATGTCGTGCTGTACTTCGAGTCGCCCACGGGACTCGATCATCGTATCGTGCGCGGCACCAAGAACCGCTTCGGCGCCGCTGACGAGATCGCGCTCTTCCGCATGGCCGCCGGCGGCCTGGAGCCGGTAGACAACCCATCGGCACTCTTCCTCCAGGGTCGTCAGGACCGGGCCAGCGGCTCGGCGGTCGTCGCGGCGCTGGAGGGCACGCGCCCGGTACTCGTGGAAGTGCAGGCCCTGGTGAACACATCGGTGTACGGATCGCCTCAGCGGGTCGCAACAGGGTTCGATAGCCGGCGGTTGGCATTGCTGCTGGCGGTGCTCGAGCGTCGCGCGCGTCTCCGCACATCCGACTTGGATGTCTTCCTCAATGTGGTGGGTGGACTGCGACTGGGCGAGCCGGCCGCGTATCTGGCGGTCGTGGCCTCGGTAGCCTCGGCGATTCGCGACGAGGTTCTCGATGCCGAGGCCGTGTTCGTCGGTGAGGTCGGCCTGGGTGGCGAGGTCCGGCCGGTCCGGCAACTCGACCGTCGATTGAGCGAGGCGGGGCGGCTCGGCTTCAAGCGGGCCTACCTGTCGGACTCGGCTAACATCGGAGGGAAGAGCGCTCCAGTCGACTTGCAGTCGGTGCCTGACGTACGGCGATTGATCGATGTCCTCTTCGGCTGACAGTTGGGCGGTCATCGTCGCCGCCGGGCTGGGCAAGCGTTTCGGTTCGGGTGCGCCCAAGCAGTTCGCCCCGCTGGCGGGGAAGCCGATGGTCATCTGGTCGCTAGAGGCCTTCCGCGAGCACGGAGCGTTCGCCGGCGTCAGCATCGTCGTGCCGCGCGAGATCAGCGAAGCGCCGCCCGACTGGCTGGCGCGTCTGGCCTCGGAAGGTGTGGTGTTGGCAGAAGGCGGAGCCGAACGAACGGATTCGGTCCGGCTCGGTTTGGCGACGGTGCCGCCCGGCATCCGCTACGTCGCGATCCACGACGCTGCGCGCCCACTCATTACAACCGCCGCGATCAGCCGTGTGCTGGCAAAGGTCGGTCCGCAAACCGGCGCGGTCGCCGGCCGACCAGTGACCGACTCGCTGAAGGAGGCGGATAGCGAGGGTCGCGTGCTACGCGCCATAGACCGGCAACGGCTGTGGCGGGCCGAGACCCCGCAGATCTTCCCCCGCGACCGCATCATCGAGATCTATCGCCAGGCCGAGCGCGACGGGTTCGTGGCATCGGACTCTGCATCACTCTGCGAGCGCTATGGCCTCGCCGTCTCGCTCGTCGACATCGACGACCCCAATCCCAAAGTGACTCGCACTCGCGACCTGGATCTGGTGGAGGCCATTCTGGTACGGCAGGGTCGAGCACGGCCTGCGGAGTAAAGAAGGCCGTGATGCGCATCGAGGTCGTCCCGGCCAACGACGAAGCCCAACTGGAATACGCCGGCGCCCGCGCCACCGAGGTCCTGGAAGCAGGTGGCCTCGTCGTTCACCCGACCGAGACCGTCTACGGGATCGGCGGTGATGGCTCGGCCGGTAACAACCGCCTCATAGCTCGCGTGAAGCGGCGTCAGCCGTTGCAGCCGCTCATCCTCCTGTCGCCCGATATCAATGCCTTGAGCGCCGCGTTCCCAGGGCTCGAGTGGCCGGAGGAGGCCGACGTCCTGGCACGCGCCTTCTGGCCGGGCCCGCTGACCATCGTCGCTCGCTGCCCGGGCGCGCCCGAGGGCGTGCTGGGTCCGGGCGATGGGATCGCCGTGCGAGTGAGTCCAGATCGAACGGTGACCTCGATTATGACGCGCTGGCGGCGCCCTATGACTTCGACGAGCGCGAACCTCGCGGGCGAAGCACCGGCCCGGACCGTTGGGCAGGCTCTGGCCATCTTCGGCGAGCGTGAGGATCTCGCAGACATCGGTTGCCCGGTCGTCGCCCTCGATGCCGGCCCGACGACGGGCACACGGGCGTCGACCATTGTAAGTTGCGCAGGTTCGCCGCCGCGCCTGATCCGGGAGGGCCCAGTGAGCCGCGAGCAGATCAGGGCTCTATTGCCGGAGCTAGAGTAGAACCGACTGCGATGCCGACAGACAAACCGACGACTTACAACATCCTCTTCGTTTGCACGGGGAATACCTGCCGCAGCCCCCTGGCCGAGGCGATCGCGCGTCATGCGCTGGCCGAGCGGGGCTGGAGCCACGTGCGAGTGGATTCGGCGGGAACTTCGGCGGTGTGGGGGGCCCCTGCCTCGGAAGGTTCTCTGCACGCCGCCGCCGAGATCGGTCTGGACCTCGCGGGGCACCGTTCCCAACCGCTGACTAAAGAATTGGTCGAAGCCGCCGACATCATTCTAACGATGACGTCGAACCATAGGGTGGCCGTGGAATCGATAGCGGAGGACACCCAGACGTCCCTGCTCACCGAATTCATCGACGGGCCCGAGGCCGGTGAGCCGATCACGGACCCGATCGGTGGGCCAGCCGAGGAATACGCCGAGGTGCGTGACCGTATATCGCGCGCCGTAGAGGGACTGCTCGATCGTCTGGCGGCGATTCTGGCGCCTTGAAGGCGAGGGCAGCTCGCTCAGAAGATGATCGAAGAACAGGTCAGCCCGCCGCCGACCTTGTGCGCCTCCGAGATGTCTATCTCACGCGTGGCAAAACCGGCCTTCTCGATTCGCCGCCGCGTTTCGGGTGCACCCGCCGGAACCAGTACGGTCCCATTCACCGAAAGACAGTTCGCGGCATGGGATTCCTCACGGGGCACGATGATTCTGTCGAATCGCGAGAAGTGACTATCGTCAAGGTAGCCCGGTAGGTAAGCCAGCGACTCGTCTCCAAGGTATGTGC
The DNA here is from genome assembly GCA_039586575.1 of Gemmatimonadota bacterium. Classification (GTDB taxonomy): domain Bacteria; phylum Gemmatimonadota; class Gemmatimonadetes; order Palauibacterales; family KS3-K002. The sequence continues at coordinate 29,248 of JBDHKD010000009.1, forward strand.
AGGCCGACTTGAGGTGCAGGATACCGCTGACCTCGGTCGGCACCACTTCATAGCCGTCGCCGGCCAGGATAGCTCTGAGTTGCTGGACCGCCGGCTCGTTGGTCCGCCGCGACAGGCCGACGTAGGCCCGGCGCCCGATGCATAGCACGTCACCACCGTCCAGCGTAGCCGGCGCTGCGAGCCGCTCGATTCGCTTGTAGTCGCCGAGCGCTTGCTCTACGGCGACGGTCTCGCCGCGCCGCGCTTCGGCGCCGGGAACCGTGACGATCGCTCGCTCGCCCACGACCAGCGCGGTGTCCTCGACGAAACAGCAGTCGGGGTAGCGGTCGTCCGCCGCCACTCGGACGAGAACGAGCCCGAGGTCCTCCAGGGCACTGCAGTAAGCCGCGTGCTGCACCCGGGCGCGCTCGACATCGACGGCGTCTAACGTCTCATGGGGGGTTATCGCCCGGTCGAAAGTGCGGGGCACCTCCCGGACGAGCGCATATGTGCCAGTCGGCGTTTGCACAGGAATCAGTCTCCTCAGGCTTCGCAGGTCGTAGTTCTCCCTCCAGTATTCGGCGACCTCGTGATCGATCTCTCCACTATACTTGTCCCAGACCCGCTGCGGATACCCTTCATCGCCCATCGGCGAATAGACCGCCTCTCAGCTTGTATCCGGCGGTTAGGACTCGCGTGGCTCGTACCGGTGTGTAACTCACCGCTCGGGATAGGGAACCGGGTCCTGCTCGGGTACGCCGTAGAAGCCACGTAGCTCGTACAGGACACCCGTTAGCTCGTCGACTATTTCTGCGTACGCCGGCTCACTGTACACGCTACGAAGTTCGTCGGGGTCGCGTTCGAGGTCGAAGAGCTCCCACTCGTCGATCTCGTAGTAATGAATCAGCTTGTACCGTCTTGTGCGCACGCCGTAATGACGGCGCACCATGTGGACGGCGGGATACTCGTAGTAGTGGTAGTAGATCGCCTCGCGCCAGTCGTCGGGCCTTACCCCTCTGAGCAAGGGCACAAGACTGCGCCCCTGCATCTCCGGTGGCACCGCGACGCCGGACATCTCCAGGAACGTTTCGGCGAAGTCGAGGTTCTGAACCAGATCGCGATTCTCCGAGCCCGGCTCCACGACGCCGGGCCAGCGAACGATGAGCGGCATGCGCAACGACTCTTCATACATCCAGCGTTTGTCGTACCAACCGTGATCGCCGAGGTAGAACCCCTGGTCCGAGGAATAGATGACCACGGTGTTCTCGGCGAGCCCCGATTGGTCGAGATAGTCGAGCACCCGTCCCAAGTTGTCATCTACGGAAGCGATCGTCCGCAGGTAGTCCTTGATGTAGCGTTGGTATCTCCAGCGGACGAGCTCGTCACCGCTCAGGCCCGCTTCAGCAAAAGCCGCATTCTTCGGTCCGTAGGCAGCGTTCCAGCGCAGCAACTGCTCGTCATTGAGCTGCGTTGGTGGCTCGAGTTTCAAATCGAGCTCGTAGAGGTGGTCCGCGATGGTCATCTCCTGCGTTCGGGCGGCACTGCTTCGACCGGAGTAGTTGTCGAACAGCGTCGTCGGCTCCGGGAGGTCGATGTCGTCGTATAAGGTCAGGTGGTCCGGGGCGGGCTCCCATCTGCGGTGTGGGGCTTTGTGTTGGTACAACAGCACGAAAGGTCGGTCCGGATCCCGGATGTTCGCCAACCAGTCGAGAACCTTCTCGGTGATGATATCGGTCACGTAGCCCGTGTGCTCGACTCGGCCCGCGGCTGTGACGAAGTCGGGGTTGTAGTAGGTGCCTTGCCCGGGCAGCACTTCCCAGTGGTCGAATCCGCTGGGCGTGCTCTTGAGATGCCACTTGCCGATGATGGCGGTCTGGTAGCCGGACGCTTGTAGGAGTTTCGGGAAGGCCGGCTGCGTGCTGTCGAATGCCTCCCGGTTCGTGAGCACGCCGTTCATGTGGCTGTGCTTCCCGGTGAGGATGACGGCACGACTCGGCGCGCAGATCGAGTTGGTCACGAACGCGCTGCGAAAGATCATCCCTTCACGCGCCAGCCTGTCGATGTTCGGCGTCGCCCCCAGGCGTGAGCCGTAGGCGCCGATGGCGTGAGCGGCGTGGTCGTCGGCAAAAACGAAGAGAATGTTGGGGCGCTGAACGGCGGTGGCCGTGTCGTCGCGGCCGGAGCAGGCGGCGAGCGCGAGCGCATGAATCGCGAGCACACAGCGCAGCGCGTCGATCCCAGCGCGCCGGCCGAGCTTGTTGCTTCTGTTCATGATCGGCTGCTCCCTGATCGAGCGGTCGCTCTATTCGGACTTCCGCCGCTGCGCTGGAACTAGCGGGAAGAGCTCCGATTCGCTGCGGCCAGTCCGCATGATCTCCGCGATTCTGGCGACGATCTCCGGATGTGCGGCGGCAACATCGCGCTGCTCGGCAATGTCGGATTCGAGATCGTACAGCTCTATCTCGCTCTCCACGCTGGCGCGGTAGGCCTTCCACGCACCGAGGCGAACGGCCTGCTTCCCTTGATATTCCCAATACAGGTAGTCGTGCTGCCGCTGGTTCGCGTCACCGAGAAGAGTGGGGAGCATGGAAATCCCGTCCAAATCGACTCCGACCTGCGCGGCCGCGAGATCGGCGAAGGTGGGTGAAGACGATGTTGGGGGACTCGGTAGGTTCGGCGCAGGCGAGCAACACCGCCACCAATGCGGGGGCGGCACGGCCGAAGATGATCGGCCTGCTACGGGACTCGTATCGTCGGGTCATAGGCTTGATCGGAAACGCTCTCATAGTAGCGCATCGCGGGCCCTGCATCTAGCGGACCCGGCATGGACGCTCTATGGTCCCTGTCAGCGGGGAGGTGAGATGAAGCGACCCGCCCCGCGTTTCGACTAGAGGAGAGCAGAGGATGAATGACGAGCACGTAGTGGCGATCATCGCAGCCATCCTCGCGGCGGGCCGCCTGGCCTGGGCCAGCGGCCAGGCCAGACCCCAGCCCGAGCGTTTGATCGCCGAAGAGGTGGCCGACGCCCTGGATCTCTATAACGAGGCGAAGAAGCTCGTCCTCGAAGCAGGCAAGTAATCCGCCGATTCGGCGGCTAGACCCGCGCCGCCGTTCAGCATCCGTTGATCCGCGCTGCCCATCTTCTCGCTGTGGATGGGGATTGGGAAGGGGATGGCCGGCCCCCTACTCCTCGGTTGCGCCAGTGGCTGGATCGGCTGCTGCCCCCGGTTTGCGTCATCTGCGCGGACCCACTCAACGCGCGTGAAGGCCACGTCTGCGGGCTTTGCTGGGCGCGGGCCCGGCGTCAGCGTCCCCCCTGCTGCCCCCGCTGCGGGATCGCCTTATATGACAGCGGCATCGCATTTAATCACAACAACATAGGTAGTTCGACCTTTAGCTGCATCGAGTGCCGGGACTGGCTGCCCTATCTCCGATCGGCTCGCTCGCCGTTCCTCATGTCCGGCACGGCCGCCGCGTTGGTCCGTGCTCTGAAGTACGGAGGGTGGAAGCAGCTGGCAGTGGAGATGGGCGCGCGGATGGCGGCAACGCGATTCCCTTCATCCGCGGTATCGGAGATCGGCGGCGTGGTCGCGGTGCCGTTGAGCGCTGCGCGCCTGCGGGAGCGGGGTTACAACCAGGCGGAGCTGCTCGCCGAGGCCGTGGCGAGTCGGCGCGGTTGGCCGTTGCTTGCCCGGGCTCTCGTGCGGGAGCGGCACACCGAGCGTCAGGCGCGTCTGAGCCCGGGCGAGCGGCAGGCGAACGTAGCGGGGGCGTTCGCAGTCCCGGCCGATGGTCGTCTGCGGGTGATCGACAGTCATCTTCTCCTGGTCGATGACGTTCTGACCACAGGTGCGACGGTTCAGGATTGCGTGCGTGCTCTCTGTGGGGCGGGGGCGAGGGCGGTGAGCGTGCTGACGTTCGCCAGGGCGCGGCGCGAGCTGCCGACGGGCGGCATCTGACTCTTTCCGGCGGGAGCCGGCAGCCCTAATGTAAAGGCGGCAAGAGCCCCACATCACTGGACACGAGCTATGGAGGTCGGGGAGCGATGGCAGTTCGAGTCGGCATCAACGGATTTGGGCGAATCGGACGCATGATCATGCGGGCGGCCAAGAAGGACGGCCGAGGAAAGGACATCGATTTTGTCGCGGTCAACGATTTGACGGACACCGCGACGCTGGCCCACCTGTTCCGGTACGACTCCGTCCACGGCCACTACCCGGGGACGGTTGAAGCCAAGGGCGACAGCCTGGTGATCGACGGGGACGAGCTGAAGGTGTTGTCCGAGCGGGACCCGGCGAAGCTGCCGTGGAAGGATCTGGGTGTCGACATCGTATTCGAGTCCACCGGCATCTTCAGATCACGGGAAGACGCGGGCAAGCATCTGGCGGGTGGTGCGAAGAAGGTTGTGATCACGGCGCCTGCCAAGAAAGAGGATCTCTCCATCTGCCTCGGGGTGAACAACGAGGCCTATGACCCCAAGACGCACAACATCATTTCGAATGCCAGCTGCACGACCAATTGCCTGGCGCCGGTCGTCAAAGTCCTGCTCGAGGAGTTCGGTTTCAAGCGGGGCTTCATGACCACGATCCACAGCTTCACCAACGATCAGCGCCTGCTGGACCTTCCACACAAGGACTTGCGGCGTGCTCGGGCGGCAGCGGTCTCGATGATTCCGACGACCACCGGTGCAGCGAAGGCGACGGGTGTCGTTATACCCGAGGTGAAGGGAAGGCTGGATGGAATCGCTGTGCGCGTGCCCACGCCCAACGTGTCACTGACCGACCTGGTAGCGGTGCTCGACAAGACGCCGAGCGCCGACGAGATCAACGCGGCGTTCAAGAAATACGCCGGCGGTAAGATGAAGGGCATCCTCGACTACAGCGATGAGCCGCTGGTCTCGGTCGATTACATCGGCAATCCGGCCAGTTCGATCGTCGACGGGCAATCGACGAACATCATCGACGGAAACTTCGTCAAGGTGCTGGCCTGGTATGACAACGAGTGGGGCTACTCCTGTCGCTGCGTCGACCTGGCCAACTACATCGCGGAGCGCCTCTAACCCCTTAATTGCGCCATGTTAGAGAAACTGACCGTCCGCGACCTGAGCGACGTCCAGCTGCAGGGGAAACGGGCGCTGGTGCGCGTCGACTACAACGTCCCTCTCGATGATGAGGGTCAGGTGGCGGACGATGCACGCATCCAGGCGACCCTGCCCACTTTGGAGTATCTGCGAGGCCGGGATGCCAGAATCGTCCTCATGTCTCACCTCGGGCGACCGAAGGGGGAGCCGAGGCCCCAATACTCGCTGCAGCCGGTTGCCGTGCACCTTGCTGAGCTTCTGGGCGTGGAAGTGGCTTTCGTGCCGGCGATCGGCTCGGGGGAAGCGTTGGCGAGATCGGAGGGGCTCGAACCGGGGCAGCTCATGCTGCTCGAGAACACGCGGTTCGATCCGCGGGAGACGAAGAACGATCCCGGCCTGGCGCGTGAGCTCGCCAAGCTGGGCGACGTCTTCGTGAACGATGCCTTCGGTACCGCGCACAGGGCGCATGCCTCCACCGCCGGGGTCGCCGCGTTCTTGCGGCCGGCGGTGGCCGGGCTGCTGATGGAGCGCGAGCTGGAGTATCTCGGTGGCTTGCTGGGGGAGCCGGAGCGTCCGTTCATCGCTCTGCTGGGCGGGGCGAAAGTCAGTGGAAAGCTCGATCTGATCGAGAACCTGCTTGGGCAGGTGGACAAGCTTTGCGTCGGTGGCGCGATGGCGTGCACCTTCTTGAGAGCGATGGGCCTGGCGACGGGCAAGTCGCTGGTCGAAGAGGACCTGATCGATTTCGCGAGCCAGATGCTCGAGAAGGCCGGCGACGCTCTTGTGCTCCCCGTGGACGCGGTGGTGGCCCCGGCGATCGAGCGCGGCGACCAGGCGCGGGTGGTCGGCCGCGGAAGTATAGGGGCAGGGCAGATGGTGCTCGATATCGGGCCCGATAGCGCGGCCGAGTTCGCCCGTATCGCTGGGGAAGCGCGAACCATCCTCTGGAACGGTCCCATGGGCGTGTTCGAGCAATCGGCATTCGCCGAAGGGACACGCGTTATCGGGAAGGCGGTCGCCGCCGCCACCACCGCCGGCGCGACGAGTGTGGTTGGAGGAGGAGACAGCGCGGCGGCAGTCGCCGCCTTGGAGCTGGCGGAGCAGATGAGCCATGTCTCCACCGGTGGCGGCGCGACGCTCGAGTTCCTGGCCGGTAAGGAGTTGCCCGGCGTCAGTGCGCTAACGGATCGGGGAGGCTGATGAGCTTCAACAAACCGTTCTTCGGTGGCAACTGGAAAATGAACCACGGGCCGAGCGCGGCTCGTGCGTTCGTCGAGGAATTCGTGGCGCTTTACCCACCGCGCGACGACCGGTGCGTCGTGTTCTTTCCGCCTGCCATCTCGCTGGCCGAGTTCCAGGCGGCGGCCGCGGGTCGGAGCGACCTGCTGACCGGCTTGCAGGACATCTACTGGGAAGCCGCCGGTGCGTTCACCGGGTCGCTCTCGGCTGGCATGGCCAAGGACGCGCGAGCCAGCTTTGTGCTCGCCGGCCACTCCGAGCGGCGCCACGTATTCGGCGACACCGACGAGGATGTGTCACGCAAGGTGGCGGCCATTGCCGGTGCAGATCTGACAGCGGTCCTCTGCGTCGGGGAACAGCTCGAAGAGCGCGATCGCGGTGAGGTCGATACGGTCGTCACCCGCCAGCTCGAGGCCGGACTGAGCAGGTTGAGCGACGAGCAGGTCGAGGGAGCCGTCATCGCCTACGAACCGGTCTGGGCGATCGGCACCGGTCGCACGGCCAGTCCGGAGGATGCCAACCAGGTGCACGCGCTGATCCGCGAGCTGCTGGTCGGGCGGGTCGGTGAGACAGCCGCCCTGGCGATCCCGATCCTCTACGGTGGAAGCGTCAAGAGCGGCAACATCGAGGAGCTTCTGGCAGCGCCGGCGATCGACGGGGTCTTGGTCGGAGGGGCGAGCCTCGATCCGCTGGAGTTCGCAAGGATCTGTAGCGCCGGCGGCCGTTGACGGTTAAGAGATAAGGGAGGGCAACACTGCCCCCCCTGCCGCTGGGGCCGCGATCCCCACGTATAGAGATGTTGACAGTTGGCCTGTTGCGCAGCGCTGCTAGTAGAACGAATCCCGGGATCAGCTCCTGCCCCGCATCTGTCCCGGGTTTCACTTTTGACCCTCATTGGAGCCAATATGACCGTGTATAAGGTGGTCCAGCTCAAAGAAAAGAAGGCGCTTGCTCAGGAACTCGAAGAAACGCTCAACGAGCACGCCAAACGGGGCTGGACGTTCGTCGAGATGGAGAGGGCCCATAGGGCCGCCAGTCTCTTTTTTCTCCTCGTCTTTAGGAAAGACTAGGGCCTTGGGCGGTGCTCATGCCGAAGGAATCTTCGTCGGCACTCTGGTGATACGCCGCCTAACGAACGTTTGCAGCTGGCGCCGCATGCTTCGCGTAGATTGCCTTTGTGCCGGTGGTCGTTGACAGGTCCTGTGAAGCGTCTATACTTGGGCGGTTCCGCCGCTAGGCGGCAGTCGCAACAACCATGCAAGCAGACGGAAGGCAGTAGACGGTGTACGGCTTCATCCTGATGTTACTGGTCCTCGACGCGCTCCTCCTCGTGCTGGTGGTGCTCTTGCAGTCGGGGAAGGGTACGGGCCTCGCGGCGGAGTTCGGCGGCGCCTCCTCGTCGGCCGACTCCTTCATCGGGGGCCGGCAGGCGGCAACCCTGCTCACCAAGGCGAGCTGGGTGACGGGGGGCGCCTTCATGGGTTTGGCCTTGCTGCTGGCGATCCTCTCGGCGCGGACGCGGGCGCCGGCTTCAGTTCTGGAAGGCCAGTTTGCACCGCCCGCTCAGGAGGCGCCGACGCCGTTGTTGGATCGCGAGCAGACGCAGGGCCAGGTGCCGGAAGGGCTCGAGCTCGGAGGAGAAGCCGGCGGCCAGAGTGGCCAGGAGGGTCAGACGCCGCCCGAAGGGGGCGGCAACTGAAGCGATCAAGCACGGCCCGGACGTCCGGGCCGTTTTTCTGTCAGGGTGCGGGCGGCGGTTGCGGTGGCGGCCGGTCGGGGCTGAACGTCTGGTCGGGAGGCAGGTCGAAGAATTCGAGGAGCCGTCCCGCCTGTTGCTCCTCCTCGAGCCAGGCGTCGAAACCCGAGGGGACGAGGCCGCCGGAGTCACGCTGCTGGCGCGCCGCCTCGACCGCGAGCCCGTTGACATACTCGTTTTTGGGGTCGCCGGCGTGACCCCGCACCCAGCGCCATTCGATAGAGTGTCGCGACGCGACCTTTACCAGCTCGGACCAGATTGCCAGGTTCTCGATGGCGCCGCCCTTGCGCTTCCAGCCGCGGGCAGACCAGCTATGAACCCAATCCTTCATCCCGCTGATCAAGTACGTGCTGTCGGAGTAGAATGCGACCCGACACGGCTGCCGCAAAGCGCGCAGGGCCTCGATAGCGCTGCGCAGGGCCATGCGGTTGTTGGTGGTATCGGGCTCGCTGACGACGTAATCACGCCGGGTCCAGCCGCGCTTCGCGTCGAAAGTCTCGACCAGGCCTGCTGCCCCACCCGGCGTGGCTCGATCACTGAACTGGTTGCCCAGGCACGATTCGTCGGCGTGGATGTACACGAGCTCGCGGTACTCGAGTGCGCTCATGACTGTTCAAGCTAACGTGAAAGACGCGGCGGCGCGAAGCGGGCTCCTGGTACTGGAGGACGGCACCGTGTTTCCCGGGCGCCTGGCGGGAAACGTGGCGGACATAGCGCTCGGCGAGGTGGTCTTCAACACCAGCCTGGTGGGCTACCAGGAGATCTTGACCGACCCCTCATACGCCGGCCAGGTCGTCACAATGACGGCGCCGCTTATCGGCAATTACGGTGTAACTCCGGAGGATGACGAAGCCGGGCGACCGTGGGTCGCCGGGCTCGTGGTCCGCGAACTGAGCCCGATCTACAGTAACTGGCGGGCCCAGGCGAGCCTGCAGGACTACCTCGCGAGGCATGGCATCGCCTGCATCACCGGCGTGGATACGCGGAGGCTGACGCGGCATATCCGGTCGGAGGGTGCCATGCGGTGCGGGATCGGCTTGGAGGAGCTGGGCGCGGATGAGATCCTCGAGCGCGTGCGGAGCCACCCGCCGATGTCGGGGCTCGACCTCACGCAGGTCGTGACCACTCGCGAAGCCTACCGTGTCCCCGCTACCGCTACCGGTCGCTTCCGGGTCGCCGTCTACGACTTCGGCGTGAAACGACGCAGTCTGCAACTCCTGGCGCGGCACGGCTGCGAACTGACCGTCTACCCGTCTACCACGCTGGCTGAAGTGGCGTTAGAGAGTGAACCGCACGGCGTGTTCCTCTCGAACGGGCCGGGCGATCCCGGGGCGGTGCCGGGCGTGTCGCAGCTGATCGAGGCCCTCGCACGGTGCGAGATTCCGGTATTCGGGATCTGCTTGGGCCATCAGCTGATCGCGCGGGGGTTTGGCGCCGAGACGTTCAAGCTGCTGTACGGCCACCGCGGCGGGAATCACCCGGTCCGTAACTTGGAAACGCGGCGGGTCGAGATCACTTCCCAGAACCACGGGTTCGCCGTGCGGAGCGCTGGCGACAGCGTGCCCGGCGCTCCAGGCCTGCGGGCCACCCACGTGAACCTCAACGACGCGACGCTGGAGGGTGTGAGGCACGAGGAGTTGCCCATACTCGCCGTCCAGTACCATCCGGAATCGGCGCCGGGACCCCACGATAGCCGCTACCTGTTCGACGAATTCGTCGGGCTCATGGAAAAGCGAGCCCGTCCTGCTTGATCGCCCGGGGCACCGCTCCTCGGCAGCCGGGCCGCTTGACTTACTCGTTCTAACACAGTAACTTAGGCGCCCATCTCCTCCCCGTTTTCATGGTCCTAGACGGCACCTCGGAGTGCTCGTCCTCAGGTAAATGGAAGCTCGCAAGAGAAGTCCCCGTGGCTGGTGGGTTGCCCTGATAGTAGTCGCAGTCGTCGTGCTGTTCGGCGCCGGGCTCCTGCTCGTCGTCTATACGGCGACCCCCAGCGGTGGAATGACGGTTCTGGCGAGAGACCGAATCGCCGTGCTGCCTCTGCGAGGGGTGATCACGCAGAACCATATGGCCCTGAGGCAACTTCAGGACTACAAGGACGACGGCTCGGTCAAAGGCTATGTCCTCTGGGTGAACTCGCCCGGTGGTGAGGTGGCGCCGTCGCAGTCGCTGTATCGCGAGCTGGCCCGTGTGAGGGACGAGGGGTACCCCGTCGTCGCCGCCATCGGTTCGGTTGGTGCTTCCGGGGCATACTACGCGGCGCTGGGTGCTGATACGATCCTGGCGATGCCGGGTTCGCTGGTCGGTTCGATCGGGGTGCTGATGGAGTTTCCGAACGCCGAGGAGCTTCTGGAGAAGGTCGGGTTGCGCTTCGAGGTTATCAAGAGTGCGGAGCACAAAGACCTGGGCTCTCCGTATCGCGAAGTGACGGAGGCGGAGCGGGCGCTTCTCCAAGAGGTCGTCGATGATGTGTACGACCAGTTCCTTGACGTGATCGCGGAGGAACGCGCGTTGACGCGCGACTCGGTGCTACGCGTCGCCGACGGGCGTCTGTTATCGGGCCGTTTAGCTGTTCATTACGGACTTATCGACGGGGAAGGTGACCTGGTTGATGCCATAGCGATGGCGGGCAACATGGCGGGGCTCGGGCCGGAGCCGCGAACCGTGATGCGTGAAGAGCGCCGCCGTGTCACTTGGGTTGACCTTCTCACCTCGTTAGCCGCGCTGGCCACTGGGCGCAGCATTCCCGTGGCGAACCTGAGCGATTCCTGGCCTAGTGGACTCGAGCAGGGGCCGCGGCTGATGTACTTACTCCGGTACCACTAGCGGTTCCGTCAGCCGCTTAGGTGCCTAGCGTTCACAGCGGGCGTTTGACACTCTCCATTGCTGGAGGAAGGGATGACCAAAGCTGATTTGGTCGAGCAGGTTGCGCAGGCAATCGGACCCGGAATTACGAAAAAGGACTGCGCAGCCGTCGTGGATGGCTTTCTGAACGCTATCCGCCAGGCGCTGGCCGAGGGCCAACACATCGAGATCCGTGGGTTCGGCACCTTCAAGGTGAGAAACCGGCGGGCCCGGGTCGCGCGCAACCCCAGGACGGGCGAGCCGGTCAGGGTCGAGGCACGGGCCGTTCCGGTGTTCAAGCCCTCGAAGAACTTCAGGGCCCAGGTCGCCGGCGAGGCCGATGCCACGGTCGAGAGCATCCGCGGCTAGCCGTTCTTCCCCCGCTGGGGCGCGTCTGGCCCCGCTCGACCGAAGGAAGGTACGAGACAGATGAAGAGAGAGACTCTGGTTTCCCTGTCGCCAGATAGAGTCCTCGACTTGGCTAAGGGCTTCTTCGCCAGTACGAACTCTGGCTACGCCGGCACACTCGTAGAGGAGGGTGAGGGCTTCGTCCGCTTCCAGACCTTTCGCGGACAACTGGCGATCTCGGTATCGCCGCAGGGCGAACGGTTGCGAGTCCGTTGCTCGACCCTCCGCTATCACCCCTCCATAGGTAAGTTCCTCTTGCAGCTCGAAACCGAGGCCGCCGCGGCCAGGGCCTGACGGCAAGCGGGCCCGTTCCGAGACCGCCGTGCGCGTGAAGTGTTTGTTCTTCGCGACTTACCGCGATGTGGCGGGAGCCGCTGAGCTCGAGTTGGAGCTGCCCGAGAACTCCACGGTGAGCGCTCTGGTCAGGCACCTGCGTGCACAGTTCGCCACGAGCGCCCTACCGACTTCCCCTGTGGTGGCGGTGAATCAGGTCTACGCGTCCCTCGATACCGTGCTCGGCGACGGGGACGAGGTGGCCTTCATTCCGCCGGTCGCGGGAGGTTGAGTGTTCTGCCTGATCACCGCTGATCCGATCGACCCGTCTCAGCTTGCTAGGCAAGTACGGCGTGACGCGGACGGTGCCGTCATTCTGTTCACCGGTGTGGTTCGCGACCACCACGCAGGTAGAGCCGTCGAGGCGCTCGAGTACCAGGCCTACGAGGAGATGGCCGTCGCGGTGCTCAGGCAGATCTGCGAGGAAGTCCGGGCAACGCACGATGTCGGCGACATCGCCGTCGCGCACCGGGTCGGCGAACTGGCGATCGGGGAAGTGAGCGTCGCCATCGCCGTGGCGGCGCCCCACCGCGACGCGGCCTACAGCGCCTCGCGCGAGATCATCGAGCGGCTGAAGCGGGAGGTGCCCATCTGGAAACGTGAGCGTTATTCCGACGGCGGAGCCGAGTGGCTGGGGGGCCACGATTAACCCTGTTAACGTCTTGCCTCACCCTGCCCGCGACTGTAGCTTGCAAAGCGCGAAGCCCTATCAGAGCAGCTAGCCCCATCACTCACTAAGCCCGCGGCAGTCCGGCGGGCGACCAGCGTTCTTCCGTTCGCCGGAAAACTCGTGCGCCGAAGGGTCGCTTCCGGACGGCGCGGGGGATAGGGAAGGCCGTATGTTCAAGAAAATCACGGTTGTCGGTGCTGGACACGTCGGCGCTACGCAGGCCCTCCGTTTGGCCGAGATGCAGGTCGCCAAGGAGGTCGTGCTGGTCGACATCCTCGAGGGCATCCCGCAGGGCAAGGCGCTCGACATGTACGAGTCCGGCCCGGTCATGGGGTTCGACACCCGAGTGGTCGGGGCCAACGCGTACGATGAAGCCAAGGGCAGCGAGATCGTCGTTCTAACGGCGGGCGTTCCCCGCAAGCCGGGGATGAGTCGCGACGACCTTCTGGCGACGAACGCCGGGATCGTTCGTGACGTCTCGAAGCAGATCAAGAAGGCCTGCCCCGACGCCATGGTCATCGTCGTCTCCAATCCGCTCGACGTCATGTGCTACGTGGCGAAAGAGACGACAGGCTTCCCCGCCAAGCGGGTCTTCGGTATGGCGGGCGTTCTCGATACCGCTCGCTTTCGCACCTTCATCGCCGAGCGCCTCGGGCTCAGCGTGGAGGACATCCAGGCGCTCGTGCTGGGTGGCCATGGCGACACCATGGTCCCGCTCGTCTCCTATACGACGATCAGTGGGATCCCGCTCACGCAGTTTCTGGGCAAAGACGAGATCGATAGCCTGATCGATCGTACCCGAAAGGGTGGCGCCGAGATCGTAGCCTACCTCAAAGAAGGTAGCGCGTACTATGCTCCTTCGGCCGCGGTCGCACAGATGGTGGAAGCGATCGCCCTCGACAAGAAGCGCATCCTCCCCTGCGCCGCCTGGATGGAAGGGCAGTACGGCATCTCTGATACCTACCTCGGCGTGCCGTGCAAGCTGGGCGCCGGCGGTGTGGAAGAGATCGTCCAGGTCGAGCTCACCGCGGACGAGCGAGCGGCGCTCGAGAAATCGGCGGAGCACGTCAAGGGCACCATCGCGGCACTGAAGAACCTGATGTGAGACCGAAGGGCGCCATCGTGCGCCCTTCTCCTCCATGCGACCCCAACGGGAAGGGTGAGATCGCGAGCCAGGCCGCGTCTCGCCCTTCCTTTTGACGAGGCCCGTCCGCTAGGGCCAGTGTGGAAATCTAGCGCGCCGCTATCGGGGATCGGGCGTGAACTATCTCACCTTCCTTATTCAGTGGTACAATTGGCCGTACCTGGCGGCCCTCCTGCTTTTCGCGGCTTCGCTGGCCCGTCCGGCCGCGCTCGGGCGACTCGGCAGCTGGCTCGGCGGGCTCATGGGGTTCCGCCGGGTCTCCGGTTTCGCGGTGTTGCGGGTATTCGTGGTGACCCTGGGAATCGTCGGGCTGACGGTGAACGGTGCCTTGCACGACTATTGGCCGGCGGCGCAGGAGCGCGGGTCCGTTCCCGGCTTGCTGGTGACACTGCTGCTGGCCGGGTTGGTGACGCGGTCGGTCGGTCGGATCTTCGAGCAGCACTTCCCGGAGATCAGGGCGATCAGCTGGGGATCGAGCGATTTGAGCGGGAGACGCGGGCGAGTAGTGAGCCGAGTCGTGAGTGTGGACTACCGGGCGGGTCGTGCGCAGGTGATGGGCGAGGAAGACACACTACACATAGTCCTGTGCAAGACGCGCGGGAACGAGATCCCCTACGGTGTGGAGGTGGTGCTGGGAGAGTATGACGAGAAGGACGGACGATACTACGTGGAAGCTCTTGGTTCGGAGAACGCCCCGGGCAATGGCCTCGAAGCTGATTGATAGGCTACCGGTGCTGGCGCGTGCCGCAGGGTGGGCGGCGTTCGCGCTGCTGGCAGGATCGATGCTGAAAGGCTGCAGGATTGACGTCGCCGAACCGGGTGTCGAAGCGATTACGGCGGAAGAACTGGATGGGCATCTTCGATTCCTAGCGAGCGATCTGTTGGAAGGTCGATCGCCGGGCACTCGGGGATCGGAGCTTGCCGCTCTGTATATCGCCGGTCAATTCGCGCTCGCGGGCCTGCGGCCGGCCGTCGGTGACTCGAGTTTCCTGCAGTCGTTGACGTTGGTCGCGGCGTTGCCGACCGCGTCGCTGTCGTTTAGGGCGCGCGGTGGCGCATCCTTCCGGGCGGAGTACGGGCCGGACTTCGTGGCTTGGTCGTCGCAACCGGATGAGCCGAGCGAGGTCGTCGGCGAGCTGGTGTTCGTCGGGTACGGAATCACGGCGGATGAGTACGGCTGGGACGATTTCAAGAGCGCGGATCTCGAGGGAAAGGTACTGCTCGCCCTGGTCAATGATCCGGGCGGCCCGGGCCGCTTCGGCGGCGATACGCTGACGTATTACGGGTTCCCGGACTACAAGTTCGAGGAAGCGGCACGGCGGGGCGCAGCGGGGGCCATAGTCATCCACACGCGCGAGCTGGCCGGCCACGGCTGGCACGTGGTCGAGAGTATTCGGAAGGGCGAGACGATGCTGCTCGAGTCGGGGCCGCGTGAGGATCGGCCCGCGTTCGAGGCGATGTTGAGCCGGCGCGCCGCCGAGACCGTCGTCGCCATGGCGGGCCTCGACTTTGCCACGCTGCTCGAATCGGCCCGCTCGCAGAACTTCCGTCCCATTGCCACCGGAGTCACGGTATCGGCGCGAGTGAGCAGCGAAGTCCGCCGGTTCGTCGATGTCAACGTCGCGGGGATCCTGCCGGGCGGCGATCCCGAGCTCGCCGACGAATTCGTGGTCTATACGGCTCACTACGATCATCTGGGCGTCGACGCGCCGCTCGATTCCGATTCGATCTACAACGGTGCCTACGACAACGCCTCGGGAGTCGCACTGCTCATCGCGCTGGCTCGCGCGTATGCACGACTTCAACGGCCCCCAGCGCGGTCGATCCTCTTCCTCGCCGTCACGGCCGAGGAGCCCGGTCTGCTCGGGTCGACGTACTACGTGCAGAATCCGCTGGTGCCGCTCGAGCGAACGGTGGCGAGCATCAATATCGATGGCGTCAACTTGTGGGGCCCCACCGAGGATATCGTCGTCATCGGCGCGGAGTTGTCGGACTTGGGCGGGGCTGTGGCCGCGGCCGCCGCTGCCGAGGCTCTGACTCTGAAGGGCGACCGAGCCCCCGAGTTGGGCTACTTGTATCGATCGGACCAGTTGAGCTTCATAAGGCGGGGCGTTCCGGCAGTGCAGATCAGTCACGGTCTGGACTACATCGGGCGGATGCCAGGCTGGGGTGCCCAGCTGATGGCGCAATACCGCGAGGAAGACTATCACAAACCCGGCGACGAGTACCGGCTTGGCCTCGATCTCAGGGGTGCCGTCCAGCAGGGGCGGGTCGCCTTCCGGACGGGCCTGGCGGTGGCGAATAACCGTGCCCGGCCGTCATATGCGCGGTAAGGTGACACCTGTCTGTTTCTGGTACTTGCCGTTCTTGTCCCCGTAGCTGACCTCGCAAAGCTCGTCCGACTCGAAAAAGAGCACCTGAGAGATCCCTTCGCCGGCGTAGACCTTGGCAGGTAGCGGCGTCGTGTTCGAGATCTCGAGCGTCACATGACCCTCCCACTCGGGCTCGAAGGGGGTCACGTTGGTGATGATTCCGCAACGGGCGTAGGTCGACTTGCCGACGCAGATGGTCAGGACGGAGCGAGGGATACGGAAATACTCCACCGACCTGGCGAGAGCAAAGGAGTTCGGCGGGATAATACAGACATCGCCCTCGTACTCGACGAAGGATCGGGCATCGAACTGCTTGGGGTCCACGATCGCGCTGTTCACGTTGGTGAAGATTCGGAAACTGTGGGCAACTCGCATATCGTAGCCGTAAGAGCTGAGCCCGTACGATATCACACCCTCGCGAACCTGGTTCTCCTCGAAGGGCTCAATCATTCCGTGCTCTCGGGCCATCTTCCGAATCCAGCGGTCGCTCTTGATGCTCATTCATACTCCGGGTTTGTCGTTCGGGAGGGTCGCAGGGTGGGTGGCACGAATATAGCGCTAGCATAGGCCGTATCAAGGTGCTTTTTCTATTGACACGTCCATAGGCGGTGTTATTATGGCCGCGTTTTCTGGGCCATTATACGAGCCGGGGGGATGACCGACGATGCTGCGGGAGTACGTACCCGTCTTGATGATCTTCGCCGTGAGCCTGGGGGTTGCCGCGGTCATGGCCATCGGGTCCGCTGTCTTCAGCTCCTACCGGCCCACCCCCGTCAAGAAAGAGCCCTACGAGTCCGGGATGCCGCCGGTGGGCGACGCCCGGGAGCGCTTCGCCGTCAAGTACTACGTCGTGGCCATGCTCTTCCTGCTCTTCGACGTGGAGGTCGTCTTCCTGTTCACCTGGGGGGCGGTGTTCCGACGGCTGGGGCTGTTCGGCTACGTGGCCATCATGGTCTTCTTGATCCTGCTGATCGTGGGCCTGCTGTACGAGTGGAAGAAGGGCGCACTCGAGTGGGAATGAGCCGCGCCGCCGTGCGGGCAAGAACACCGCTTTTCGTTGGGAATAGAGGATGTCGAAGGCAAATCAGAGCAACGAACCTGGCGAAACCCGTCGAGTAGAGACGGAGATCCCGCGCAACTGGTTCATCGCGCGCCTGGACGACCTGGTCGTCAACTGGGCGCGGCGGCACAGCCTCTGGCCGATGCCATTCGGCACGGCATGCTGTGCGATCGAGATGATGGCGGCGGCGGCCTCCAAGTACGACATAGCGCGCTACGGCATGGAGCGCATGGGATATACCCCGCGGCAGGCCGACGTCATGATCGTTGCGGGTCGTGTGTCTTACAAAATGGCCCCAGTCATGCGCCGGATCTGGGACCAGATGCCCCAACCCAAGTGGTGCATTAGCATGGGAGCCTGTGCCTCGACCGGCGGCGTGTTCGACACCTATACGTTGATGCAGGGGATTGACACGGTCGTTCCGGTCGATGTCTACGTGCCCGGGTGCCCGCCGCGTCCCGAAGGTCTCCTCTACGGGCTCTTGATGATTCAGGAGAAGATCAAGGGCGAGTCGGTGAAGGACAGCCGCCCGCGAGAGGAGGATCCGGAGCGCGTCGGTAAGCCTCATCTTTCGCCCGAGGAAATAGAGCTCATCGCTCAGCCGTTCGGAAACTCGACGTTCCAGAATCGGGTGAGTGGGCTCGAGAGCTCTTCTCCCATCCTTCGTCCAGGCGACCGCAAAGAGTGAGAGAAGTCCGCCGGGTCCGAAGGGCTGGGCGGGATGCCCGACAGCCGGCGGGCGCTGGGCCGGTAGGCGACCGGCGTGCACAAGAACCACAGGTCAGGTGAGATGTCGGCGAGTACAGCCTCGGGGAAGCTAAGAGACAGAGGTTCGGGCGTGGCTGCGGTTCCTCCGGACATCAAAGAACTGCAGGCCCGGTTCGGCAATGCCATTCGGTCGGTCGAGCGCGATGCGAATGGCGAGCCGGTCGTATTCGTGGATCCCGAGCGGAACGTCGAGATACTCGGCTTCCTGCGGGACGCTCGCGGCTATGACCTGCTCAAGGACGTCACCGGGTTGGACCTGGGCGGGGGGCGCCCGCTTCAGGTCGTGTACCAGCTCTGGTCGACAGCGGACGACGCCCCGCTGCGGGTCAAGGCCGAGATCCCGCCCGATCGCCCCCAGCTGAAGAGCGCCTTCGCTATCTGGCGCGCATCGAATTGGCTGGAGCGCGAAGTCTACGACATGTTCGGAGTCAAGTTCGAGGGGCACCCGGATCTCCGTCGCATTCTGATGCCGGAGAATTACGAGGAGGGTTACCCGCTCAGGAAGGACTTCCCATTACGCGGGCGCTTCGCACGGGCCGAGCAGACGCGTTTGGCCATGTCCCAAGAGATGGAGGACATCTATAGCCTGGACGAGTTGACGGTGCGGGGTAGAAGTGGTCGCGCGGGCGAAGATCGCCCAGAAGGTCTCGACAGCCAGAACATGATCCTCAACATCGGGCCGCAGCACCCGGCGACCCACGGCGTGTTGAGGCTCGTCTGCGAGCTCGACGGTGAGACGATCGTCAAGTGCACGCCGCACATCGGCTACCTGCACACCGGGTTCGAGAAGCTCTCCGAATACCGCACCTGGAACCAGGTGATTCCGCTGACCGACCGGATGGATTACCTGGCGCCGATGCTCTACAACATCGGCTACGCGATGGCGGTCGAGGAGTTGCTCGGTCTGGAGGTGACGCCTCGCTGCAAGTCCATCCGCGTCATCTGCTCCGAGCTGAACAGAATTCTGTCACATCTGATCTGGGTGGGGACGACAGCCATCGACATCGGTGCGTTCACCCCGTTCCTCTATACCTTCGAAGAACGCGAGCGGATCTACAACCTGCACGAGGCCTACGTCGGAGCGCGGATGACCACCAGCGCGTCCCGCGTCGGTGGAATGCTGGCTGACGTGCCGCCCGGCTGGCTCGACGCCGTGCGCGACTTCGTGGAGACATTCCCGAACACGCTGGACGAGACAGAGCGGCTGCTCACCCAGAACTCGATCTGGATCGGACGTACCCAGGGGGTCGGTGCGATCGGCGGCGCGGACGCTATCAACATCGGTCTATGCGGTCCGAACCTGCGTGCCTCCGGTGTCGCCTACGACGTACGCAAAGACAAGCCGTACTTGGGGTACGAGACGTACGACTTCGACGTCCCGGTGGGTGAGTACGGGGATGTCTACGATCGGTACCTGGTTCGAATGGAGGAGATGCGGCAGTCCGTCCGCATCCTCGAGCAGGCGCTGGCTCGAGTGCCGAACGGCCCGATAAACGTGGACGATCCGCGCGTCATCTTGCCGCCGAAGTCGGAGGTTATGGGTTCGATCGATGGGATGATCTCGCACTTCAAGCTGGTGATGGAGGGCCTGAAAGTTCCGGCGGGCGAGGTTTGGTCATCGATAGAGAGCTCGAAGGGTGAACTCGGCTTCTATCTGGTTGCGGACGGAGGACCAAAACCCGTTCGCTGCCGCTTCCGCGGACCGTCCTTCATGAACATGTCGACGTTGCCATACCTGGTTGAAGGTGAATTGATAGCAGACTTGATCGCCGTGAACGCGAGCATCGATATCGTGCTCGGGGAGATCGATCGATGAGCGACGCGCTGCACCCTGCGATCGCCGGCGCGCAGCCCTCGCAGCGGGCAGAAAGGAGCCCCGAGGCTCCGCTGTTCGAGGGTGAGTATCGGGACCGCTTCGAGAAGATCCTGACTCGCTACCCGGACAAGCGGGCCGCTCTGCTACCCGTACTCCACATGGCACAGGAGGTTCGAGGTTGGATCTCGGCGGAGACGATCCGGCGCGTGGCCGAGCTGCTCGACCTGACACCGGCGTACGTCCGCTCGGTCGCATCGTTCTACACGATGTTCAGCCTGCGACCTGTCGGTCGGTACTTGATCCAGGTGTGCATCGGGATCGGTTGTGACCTTTGTGGTGCGGAAGATGTCGTGGAGAAGTTTCTCGAGTTGACGAACACCAGGATCGGTGAGGTATCGGACGACGGAAAGTACACGGTGGTTGAGGTCGAGTGCTTGGGCGCCTGCGGGTTCCCAACGGTGGTCCAGGTAAACGACAAGGTATACGAAAACGTCAAGGCCGAAGACGTTGCGGGCCTGTTGAGGGAGCTGGGCTGAGCCATGGCGTATCCCTACGAGCATCCCCGCGAGACCCGGGTGCTCTCCAAATACTTTGGAGATGCGGACGCCGTTGGCATCGAGGGTTGGCTCGAGCGCGGCGGCTACAAGGCGCTCGAGAAGGCCGTCGGGATGGCGCCGGACGACGTGACCCAGGTGGTCAAGGATTCCGGGCTGCGAGGACGCGGCGGTGCAGGGTTCCCGGCGGGCTTGAAGTGGAGCTTCATGCCCAAGGACGGGAAGCTGACCAACTACCTGGCCTGTAACGCTGATGAGAGCGAGCCAGGCACCTTCAAGGATCGGGAGTTGATGCGCTGGACCCCTCATCAAGTGATCGAGGGGATGATCATTTGCAGCTATGCGATCCGCGCCAAGCACGCCTACATCTACATCCGCGGCGAGTTCGTCGACATCGTTCGCGTACTCAACCGGGGTGTCGCCGAGGCCTACGAGCGCGGTTACCTGGGCAAGAACATCGTGGGCTCGGGGTTCGACCTCGACCTCACGGTTCACACCGGGGCCGGGGCGTACATCGCCGGCGAAGAAACGGGTCTCTTGAACTCACTGGAGGGCCGCCGGGCCGAGCCCCGTGTCAAGCCGCCGTTCCCGGCGCAGCGTGGCGCCTTCGGTATGCCGACGACCGTCAACAACGTCGAGACCCTCGCCTCGGTACCGCACATCGTTCAGAACGGTGCGGACTGGTACCGGCAGTGGGGTACGGAAAAGAGCCCTGGTACGAAGCTCTTCTCCTGTTGCGGCCACCTACAGCGGCCCGGCAACTACGAAGTCCCGCTCGATTTCAACCTCAAGGAGCTGGTCTACGATCTGTGCGGCGGCCCACCCGAGGGCAGGCAGCTGGTGGGCGTCATTCCGGGCGGCAGCTCGGTGCCGATCCTGACGGCGGATGAGCTCGATTGCGACGTGAGCTACGAGGGCATCGAAGCGGCCGGCTCTTTCTTGGGCTCGGGCGGCCTGATCGCCATGGACGACTCGACGTGCATGGTCAGGGCGGTACGGCGCATGGTCGAATTCTACGCCCACGAGTCGTGCGGGCAGTGCACACCGTGCCGAGAGGGCACTTCCTGGTTGGCGAAGATCCTACGGCGCATCGAGCGTGGCGACGGGCGCGAAGAGGACATCCCGCTGCTGCTCGACATCGGCTCGAATATGGCGGGCAAGACGATTTGCCCGTTGTCGGATAGTGCAGCCGTCCCGGTCGTGAGTTCGATTCAGAAGTTCGAAGAGGAATACCTGGCTCACATTCGCGAAGGCCGCTGCACGGCGAAACGCTAATGGCCCGGTAGGGATAGGGGAGCGCTGAGCGAAGTCCATGGATAGCGATAGGAAACTGGTCAACATCACGATCGATGACACCCAGGTATCCGTACCGGAGGGGACGACCATCCTCGAGGCGGCTGAGCGCGTGGGTGTGGTCATCCCTCGGTACTGTTACCACCCGGGCCTGAGCGCGCCAGCGCAGTGCCGCATGTGTCTCGTCGAGGTCGAGGGCGCTCCTAAACCCCTGGCCTCGTGTGTGCAGCAGGCCCAGGACGGTATGGTGGTGAGCACCGAATGCGCCGAGGCGCGGAAGGCACGGCGTGGTGTGATCGAGTTCCTGTTGCTCAACCACCCGCTCGACTGCCCCATCTGTGATGCGGCCGGGCAGTGCATGCTTCAAGACTACGCACACGAGACGGGCCAGTTGCATCGACGCGCGGTGGAACCGAAGGTCGTCCTGGGCCGCGACCATGTCACACCCGAGATCGTTTACTTCGCTGACCGTTGTATCTTGTGCACCCGCTGTGTCCGCTTCATGGACGAGATCGCCCAGGAGCCGGTGCTCCAGGTAATCCAGCGCGGCCACAAGGGATACATCGACACGATGACCGACGACCTCTTCGAGCACCCGTTCTCGATGAACATCGTGGATGTGTGCCCGGTGGGTGCATTGGTCAACGAGGATTTCCTGTTCAAGGCACGCTCCTGGGACCTGGATCAGACGGCAAGTATCTGCCCCGGTTGCTCGCAAGGCTGCAATGTGCTGCTGGGTACAAAGGAGAACCGGGTCGTGCGGCTGAAGCCGCGGCCGAATCCCGAGGTCAACTCGTACTGGATGTGCGACTACGGACGGAAAGAGGTCGTGCGCTGGGGCGCCGGTGTGCGCGTCGAGGTACCGATGCTGCGGGAAGGAGATCGCCTCGTCGCGGTGGACTGGTCGCGCGCACTGGACGCAACGGTCGAAGCGATCAAGGGTGCCGCGGGAAGCGCGAAGGCGATCGTCGGTCCGGGCGCCTCGAACGAGAGCCTCTATGTGGTCCGTAAGCTCATGGATCAGGTGGGGTACGGCGGCGGCCGCTTCCGCGTGCCCAGCGGACCGGAGCACGTGCTGAAAGGTTTCCCGAAGTTGGCGTTGAGAAAGGACCGGGCGGCGAACGGTCGAGGAGCTGAAGTTCTGGGGTTCGAGCGCGTTGAGGACATCTACGAAGACCTCCGCGGTCATAAGGGTGTGCTGTTCGTCCTGGACGAGGATCTCGGCGATGCACCGGACGGCTTCGGCGCGGGCGCCGAGCTGTTCGTCTACATCGGCAGCGTGATGAGCCCGGCGGCTCGCCAGGCGGACATCGTGCTTCCATCGCCTGCCTGGTCCGAGCAGGAGGGCAGCTTCACGAATCTCGAAGGCCGCGTGCAGCGGTTCGACCAGGCGCTCAGGCCGCCGGGTCTGGCGCGGCCGATCTGGCTGAGCGGCTCGGTGGTCTTGGCGCGGCTAGGGGCAGGCGAACCGTTCACTTCGGCGGCCGCTACCTACGCTGCCTTGGCGGAGGAGTACACTGTTTACTCCGGTTTGAGCTACGAGAGCCTGGGCTTGGGCGGCGCTGCCACCGCCGGGGCGGAGTCGGGCGCCGGTGCTGGGACTTAACGTGAGCTAGAGCGAGACGATGGAACCACTCTCGACGACAGCGTTCTTGGCCTTCGCAGCGGCGAAGGTCTTGCTGATCTTCGTCGCCTGGCTGGTGGTGGTGGCCGGTGTCACACTCGCCGAGCGGAAGCTGGCGGCCTGGATCCAGGACCGCAGCGGCCCGAATCGCGTCGGACCCTGGGGGATCCTGCAGCCGATCGCGGATGGCATCAAGAACTTCGTCAAAGAGGAGCACACCCCGGGTGGCGCGAGCCGCTGGCTGTTCTTCATCGCTCCGGCGGTCTCGATGTTTCCGGCGTTCGTGGTGTTCGCGGTTATTCCTTTGGCAGCGCCGCTGCCCACGCCCTGGGGGCTGGTAGAGGTCATCATGGCCGACCTGCCCATCGGCTTTCTGTTCGTGCTGGCCCTGGGATCTCTGGGTGTTTACGGGCTGGCGCTGGGCGGTTGGGCCTCCAACAGCAAGTACTCGTTTCTGGGCGGAGTGCGCGCCTCGGCCCAAATGATCAGCTACGAGGTGTCGCTGGGCCTCAGCATCGTGCCGATCTTCATGCTCGCCGGCAACGTGACGTTGCCGGAGATCGTGCGGCAGCAGCAGGATTCCCTCTGGTACTTTCTGCCGCTGATGGTCGGGTTCCTGTTCTTTAGCATCTCGTATTTCGCCGAGACGAACCGAGCTCCGTTCGATATGCCCGAGGCCGAGTCCGAGCTGGTCTACGGGTTTCATACGGAGTACTCCGCCATGAAGATGGCGATGTTCTACTTGGCGGAATATGCCAACATGGTCACGGCTTCGGCGTTGATGGCCACGTTCTTCTTCGGTGGCTGGGACATCCCATTCTGGGCTGGAGACAATATCAGTATCACGAGCGAGGGCGCTCTGGTTGGGGGCACGCCTGCCTGGTGGATCACTCTGCTGACCGCCGCTGCCTTCGCCGCGAAGACAGGATTCTTCATCCTGCTCTTCATTTGGGTACGCTGGACGATACCGCGCTTCCGCTACGATCAGGTGATGTCGCTCGGGTGGAAGGTGTTGATCCCCATGATCGTCGCCTATATCGCGGTGCTGGGCGCGGCGATGCTGATACTCGAGGCGGCGGGTATCGAGTTCGGTGTTCGGTATGTACTGTCGCTCGCGGCGCTCAATGTGGTGCTGCTGGCGGCTATCATGTTCTGGTTGGATAGGAGTCGGATCATTCTGGGTAGCGCTTGGCGGCAGGTGCGCCCGCAACAGGCCCGATCGCGCGGATAGACATGGCGATAGGCGTAAAGACAGTCGAGCGGCCGGAGGCCGGAGCATCGTACCTCAGGGCGACGCTCAAAGGAATGGTGCTGACGTTCAGGCACCTCGTCAGGCCAGTCACGGTCACGCAGCAGTACCCGGAGGAAAAGTACGAGCTGGCGCCCCGGATGCGTGGCACACACCGCATGGCTGTGCACGAGGACGGACGTGCTAAGTGCGTGGCCTGTGGGCTCTGCCCGACGGACTGTCCGGCGAACTGCATCAACTTGATACCGGCGGAGGATGAGAACGGCGAGCGGTACGCGGCGGTCTACGAGATCGACGAGTTCCGTTGCATCTTCTGCGGCTACTGCCAGGAGGTGTGCCCGGTCGAGGCGATTCACCTGGGAGTGCACTACGAGGCCGCCGAGTACAGCCGTGAGAGATTCGTCTACGACCTGGAGCGGCTTTGCGCGCAAGACCATCCGTTCACTCAGCTCTGGGACCCCGAGGATCCCGCATCGGAATGAGCAGGGGCGGCCACTGGGGCGCGAAACGACAGGCCCATAATGGATATTAGCCAACTGGTCTTCTACCTGTTCGCGGGACTCGCCGTGGCGAGTAGCGTGCTCATGGTCACGCGCAGGAACCCGGTCTACAGCGCCATGTTCCTGGTGCTGACCCTTTTCGCGGTGGCCGCGATCTTCGTGCTTCTGGATGCCCACTTCCTGGCCGCGCTCCAGATAGTGGTTTACGCCGGAGCGATCCTGGTCTTGTTCTTGTTCGTCATCATGCTGCTGAACCTCGGCCATGAATTCGATCCCGATGTGCGGGGCAAGTTCTGGTGGGTGGTCGGGTTCGGGCTCGGGTTGGTCCTCTTCGCCGAACTGTTCGTTACGGCTCGTAGCGTGCCCGAGGAGCCCGGCCCCGACTTGCTGGCGCCGTTGCTACAAGCACAGGGCGCGGTAGCCGTGGTGGCTGAGCCACTGTTCGAGAATTACGTGGTGGCGGTGGAGGTAACGGGTGTATTGCTGCTCGTTGCGATGGTTGGAGCGGTCGTCATCGCCAAGCGGAAAGTCTGACATATGCTGTTCGAGTCATTGGCGTTGAGCGCTTTATTGTTCGCGGTGGGAACTGTCGGTGTCCTGGTGCGCCGCAACGCGATCGTGATGTTCATGTGCATTGAGCTGATGCTGAACGCCGTGAACCTCGCGTTCGTAGCGACCTCACGGTACGCCGGGATCGAAGGCCAGCTCTTTGTGATTTTCGTTATGACGGTGGCGGCTGCTGAGGCTGCAGTGGGTCTGGCAATCATCATCTCCATCTTCCGCCACTACGGATCCGTTGACGTTAGGAACTTCAGGTTGCTGAGATGGTAGGGACGCCTCTCTTCGAACTGGTACTCCCGCTCGTCCAAGAGGCGGTGGGGGCACACGAAAGGCACTTCGTCCCGTTCCTACCCTCCTGGATGATTCTGTTGCCGTTCCTGGGATTCGTGATCAACGGAGCGGTGGCCTACGTCGCGCCCGAGCGCCGCAAGCTCGTGACGATCGTGGGACCGGGAGTGCTGGGGCTGGCGTTCGTGCTCGCCGCGGTGAACGTGGCGCTGATCGCCGTGGTACAGGATGCGGAGCCGGTGGTTCGGTCCTACTGGACGTGGATCGAAGTCGGTCGGCTCAGAGTCGATGCGGCCCTGCAGCTCGACCAGCTGTCTCTCATCATGGCATTGGTCGTCACCTGCGTCAGCTTCATCATCCACATCTACAGTATCGGTTACATGGGCGAAGACCCGGGCTATGCCCGCTACTTCGCCTATCTCAACCTGTTCGTCTTCTTCATGCTGCTATTGGTGCTCGGCGCGAGCTTCCCACTGATGTTCATCGGATGGGAAGGCGTTGGGCTGTGTTCCTATCTGCTCATCGGGTTCTGGTACACGGAACCGGCCAAAGCCGACGCCGGTCAGAAGGCTTTCATCGTCAACCGGATCGGCGATTTCGGCTTCCTGTTGGCCATGTTCGCCATGTTCGCGTATCTGGGAACGCTCGACTACGAGGGCGTTTTCGCACTGGCACCCCAGGCTTTCGAATATGGCGGAGCGGCCATCACGCTCATCACGCTTTTCCTCTTCCTGGGCTGTACGGGCAAGTCGGCCCAGATCCCGCTATTCGTCTGGCTGCCGGATGCCATGCATGGCCCGACGCCGGTCTCGGCGCTGATCCACGCCGCGACCATGGTCACGGCCGGTGTCTACTTGGTGGCACGGGCCAGCGTGCTGTTCGCGCTGGCACCGCTCAGCATGAACGTCGTGGCGGTTGTGGGCGGAGTCACCGCGCTCTTCGCGGGGACGATCGCGGTGCAGCAGTTCGATATCAAGCGCGTGGTCGCCTACAGCACGATATCACAACTGGGGTACATGTTCCTCGCAGTCGGCGTCGGGGCCTACACGGCGGGGATCTTCCACCTCGGGACCCATGCCTTCTTCAAGGCGCTCCTGTTCATGGCATCGGGCGCGGTGATTCATGCGATGCATCACGCGCTCGAGCACGCCGGTGAGCCGGCCGGCGAGGATGTGACGCAGGACATGCGCAACATGGGTGCGTTGAAGGCCCACATGCCGAAGACTTTCAGGACGGCCTGGGTCGGTGCGCTCGCCTTGGCGGGAGTGTTCCCATTCGCAGGCTTCTTCTCGAAGGACGAGATCATCTGGTCGGTCGGTGCACGCGGGCAGACGCTGCTGTGGGTCATCGGTATCGTCACAGCGCTGCTGACCGCGGGCTATATCACTCGCTGGCTGGTGATGATCTTCCACGGCGCGAACCGCACCGGCGAGAAGGCGAGGAAGTTCCTGCACGAAGCGGCACCGGTGATGGTTGGGGCGCTGGTGGTCCTCGCTGTCGGCTCAGTGGTCACCGGCTGGGTGAATGTGCCCGAGGCGCTGCCGTTACTGCCCGAGTTCACCTGGCTCCATCACTTCCTCCATCCGAGCTTCGCGGCCGCTGAGCACATCCTTGTCGAACACCTCGGTGAGGCGGCCCACGTCGCACCGCTCGGCGGTGGGGAGGGCGTGTGGGCCCTGGCCTCCACTGCGGCTGCCATAGTGGTGATCCTCATCGTCTTCCAGGCGCTGAAGGGGAAGAAGTACTTGCCCGCACGTGAGGCGAAAGAGCCGACCGGCGTCTGGGGCCTGCTCTATCACAAGTACTACGTGGACGAGCTGTACGACATGGTGATCGTGCGGCCGTTCAAGGGGCTCTGTTATTTCTCGTGGCGGGTGATCGATCAAGGACTGATCGATGGCGCCATGGTCAATGGCGTGGCGTATGCCACTCGGTTTGGCGGCTGGGTGATCAGTCGGTTCCAGACGGGGTACATCGGAACCTACGTACTGATCATCGTCGTCGGCGTGCTCATCATCCTTGGGGCCGTGGCGCTATAGGAACCGGTTCAGATGTCGAGCTTCTACAGCAGTCACTGGGTCATTAGCTTCCTGGTCTTCTTTCCAGCGGTCGCCGGGATAGCCTGTCTCTTCATTCCGAAAAGGCGATTGCGCAGCTGGGCGTTGCTTGCCGGGATGATCGAGTTCCTGGTATCGCTGCCGCTGTTTTGGACTTTTGAGATCGGCCATGTCGAGTGGCAGAACTACGTCTCGATTCCGTGGATCCCCGACTGGGGTATCGCATACGCGCTCGGGGTCGACGGCATATCTATTCTGTTGATTCTGCTGACAACGTTCCTTCTGCCGATCTCCGTGCTGGTCTCCTGGGAGCAGATCACCGAGAAGGAACGGGCATATTACTCCATGCTCCTCCTGTTGGTCACGGGCATCCTCGGAGTCTTCGTGGCGCTCGACCTATTCCTGTTCTACGTCTTCTGGGAAGTCACGCTCATCCCGATGTACTTCTTGATCGGTGTTTGGGGACATGAGCGTCGGATCTACGCGGCAGTCAAGTTCTTCCTCTTCACGGCGTTCGGCTCATTGCTGATGCTGGTCGCGATCATCGTGCTCTTCCGGCTGCACGCCGATCAGTTCGGTGTGGCTAGCCTCGCGTACGAGGACATGTTGAGAGTCGCGGTGCCGGCGTCATTGCAGTACTGGATGTTCCTGGCCTTCGCCCTCGCCTTCGCGATCAAGGTCCCGATGTTCCCGTTCCACACGTGGTTGCCGGATGCTCACGTGGAGGCGCCGACGGCGGGCTCGGTGATCCTGGCGGCTGTGCTGCTGAAGATGGGGGTATATGGGTTCCTGCGCTTCGCGATTCCGTTGTTCCCAACCGTGGCTCTGGATCGCACGGTACTGATGGTCGTGATGGCGCTGGCCCTGCTGGGGATCGTCTACACGGCGTGGGTGGCGGCCGTGCAGCCCAACATAAAGAAGCTGATCGCCTACACATCCGTGGCGCACCTTGGGTTCATCATGGTGGGCACGTTCGCGCTGACCAGCCAGTCGGTGACGGGCGGCATCATTCAGATGATCAACCATGGGTTCTCCACGGGGGCGTTGTTCATTCTTGCCGGATTCCTCTATCAGCGGCGTCACAGCTACAAGATCTCGGACTACGGTGGACTGGCCAAGGTCATTCCCGTGTATTGTGGGGCTTTGGTGGTGGTCGGCCTTTCGTCAATCGGGCTGCCTGGCCTGAACGGATTCGTTGGCGAGTTTCTGATCTTGGTGGGCTCGTTCGGCAAGCATCCCTGGGTGACGCTCTTGGCGACCACCGGGGTCATCTTCGCCGCGTACTACATGCTGCCGATGATCCGGCGCGTGGTCTGGAACGAGGTCACCATTGAAGAGAACCGAAAGTTGCTCGACCTCTCTCGTCTGGAATTGGCGATCATCGTGCCGCTGCTTTTCATGATCGTGCTGATGGGCGTCTATCCGAAACCGTTCATCGATCGGGTGGCTGCCTCTGCCGAGGCGCTGAGTGAGCGTATAGTGACCGTCGCCGAGCGCGTGGCGGACAGCACGGACCAGGATGTGGCCATCGCCGGTTTCTCGAGTAGCCAGCCAGGAGCTCAGTGAGTGCGGCCATGCAGATAGATTTTACCAATCAGCTCGACTACCTGTGGGCGCTGTTGCCGGAGACGGTGCTGGCGGCGGGCGCAGTCCTGCTCTTGGTCTACGACGGATTCAGGAGCCGGGGCTCTGGTGACTCACGGTCCGTCGGCTGGGGGAGCCTCATCGTCATCGTGCTGGCCGCCGTCGCGAACCTGTGGCTGATGGGTGTCGACGGCACTGGTCAGGGCGGCATGGTGGCGCTCGATGACTACCGCATCTTCACCAACTTCCTGTTTCTTGGCGCGGCGGCGCTGATCGTTTCGATCTCGTTCGAGTATGCCGTCCGGGAAGGCATGACGCAGGGCGAGTTCTACGCTCTGCTCCTGTTCGCTCTGGTCGGGATGATGCTGCTGGCCGGCAGCCGCGACTTGATTCTCATCTTCCTGGGCTTCGAGTTGATGTCGATCGCGGTGTACGTGCTGGTCGGGTTCAAGCGCAGAGACCCGCGCTCGGCGGAGGCAGCGCTGAAGTACTTCCTGCTGGGCGCGTTTTCCAGCGCCTTCCTGCTGTACGGCATGGCGATGCTCTACGGAGCGAGCGGTACGACCAATCTCGGTTTGATACGGACGGCGCTGGGGGCCGAGGGTTTGGGCGTAGTGGCCATCGCAGGCATCGCCCTGCTGGCGATCGGTTTCGGTTTCAAGGTCTCGGCGGTGCCTTTCCATGTGTGGACTCCGGACGCGTACGAGGGCGCCCCGACTCCGGTGACGGCGTTTCTGGCGGCGGCGATCAAGGCGTCGGCGTTTGCGGCGTTCATCAGGATCTTCGTAGTCGAACTGGGCGATTTTCATGTGTATTGGGAGCGCATCATCTGGGCACTGGCTGTGCTGACGATGATCGTTCCCAACGTGATCGCTCTCGTACAGGACAACATCAAGCGACTGCTCGCCTATTCCTCGATCGCCCATGCCGGATACCTGTTGGTGGCGCTGATCGCGGCCAACGAATCGGGCATGGCCTCGTTCTTGTTCTACCTGGTCGCCTACACGGCGATGATCGTCGGGGCCTTCGCGATCGTGCTGGTACTGGCGGGCCAGGGCGACCAGCGCCAGCGCTTGTCCGACTACGCTGGGTTGGGGTGGTCGCATCCGTGGGCGGCTGCAGTGCTTTCTGTCTTCCTGGTGTCGCTGGCAGGCCTGCCGCCGACCGGCGGGTTCGTTGGGAAGTTCTACATCCTCAGGGCCGCCGTCGAGGCGGGCTACGTGGACCTGGCGATCATCTTGGTGGTCACGACGCTGGTCTCGTACTGGTACTACCTGCGCGTCATCGTGGCCATGTACATGAAGGCCCCGGCGGCCGAGGTGGGGCGGGTCGTCTGGGGCAACACGCTACGGGCGGCGCTGGTGGTCTGCGCCGTGATCACGATGTACCTGGGGATCCTACCCTCGTGGCCTCTGCTCAAGGCGCAACAGAGCGTGGAGGGGATGGCGCCGACTGTCGAGCAGGTGGCCGACGCGCGACCATAGTCCCTATTCTCAAGCGACAAGCCGTGAGGAGACACAGCCCCGCTGGAGGTGAAAGATGGCGCGGGTAAGCCATAGCATCTTTCGCGAGTACGATGTCAGGGGGGTTGTGGGGGATGACCTCACGCCGGAAGTCGCCACACTGGTAGGACAGGCCTACGGCACGCAGCTGCGTGCGAAGCTCGGGGTTGAGGATCCGATGGTCGCGCTGGGCTACGACAATCGCCTGAGCTCGGAGGAACTGGCCGCCAACTTCGCCGAGGGCCTGCGGTCCGCCGGAACTCGCGTGACGAACATTGGCCTCGTACCGACACCGGCGCTGTACTTCGCCGTCCATCACCTTCGCTGCGACGCCGGCATTCAGGTCACCGGCTCGCACAATCCGCCGGACTACAACGGATTCAAAATGTTGACCGCGCAGGGACCGTTCTACGGCCGCTCGATCCAGAAACTGCGTGAACGAATCGAGTCCCAGACGTTCGCGGCAGGGCAGGGATCGATAGAGGAGCGGGCGGTGCTGGACGACTACATAGCGGACGTGGCCGGCCGCTTCAATTTGGAGCGACCGGTGAAGGTGGTCGTCGACTGCGGCAACGGCACGGGTAGCCTGGCGGCGGTACAGCTGCTGGAGCGGATCGGTGCAGAGGTAGAGTCGCTCTACTGCACATCGGACGGGACGTTTCCAAACCACCATCCCGATCCGACCGTGGATGAGTATATCGCCGATCTCATCCAGCGGGTGAGGGAGACAGACGCGGAGCTGGGTGTCGCTTTCGACGGCGATGCCGATCGAATCGGGGCGGTCGACGAGAAAGGCAACATAGTACGGGGGGACTATCTACTGCTGATCTATGCGCTCGACGCACTACGCAGGAACACGGGTGAGCAGGTGATCTTCGATGTGAAATGCTCGCAAGTCCTCGCGGATGCCATCGCTGGCGCCGGCGGACGGCCGATCATGTGGAAGACGGGTCACTCGCTGATCAAAGAGAAGATGCGGGAGACAGGCGCCAGGATCGCTGGCGAAATGAGCGGCCACATGTTCTTCGCCGATGATTATTACGGCTACGATGACGCGCTCTACTCTGCGTGTCGACTCGTCGACATCGTGTCCAGGTCGGGCGCGCCTCTCTCAGGTTGCCTGGAGGGAGTGCCGCAGCTGGCCTCGACGCCGGAGATCCGGGTCGAATGCGGCGATGACGTCAAGTTCGGGATCGTCGCCGAGGCGGTGGAGCACTTCAAGCGGCACTACGAAGTGAACGATGTGGACGGCGCCCGCATCCGGTTCGAGGACGGTTGGGCGCTGATACGGGCGAGCAATACACAACCGATTCTCGTGTTGCGCTTCGAGGCTAGCGACGGGGTGCGGCTGGAAGCGATCCGCGACGAGGTATCGGATTGGCTGCGCGCCCGAGGGCTCCCGGTTTGACCTGGGGCCGCATCCACCCGTTGGGGACAGGCGGATGGTAGCGACGCGCAAGACGGTAGTCGTAGCCCTGGGCGGTAACGCACTGGGACCGCCGGGGGAGAACGTCACGATATACGATCAGTTCCGGCATACGCGGGAGAGCCTCCAGAGCGTGGTGGCGCTTGCCAAGGAAGGCTGGCGGATCGCCATCGTCCATGGGAACGGACCCCAGGTGGGCGACGAACTCCTGCGCAACGAGATGGCTGCCGAGACGCTCCCCGAGCTTCCGCTCGGCGTCCTGGTGGCGTCGACGGCGGGCTGGATCGGCTACATGATTCAGCAGACGCTCCAGAACGGGCTTCGCAAAGCAGGGGTGGATCGGCTTGTGGTCACGCAGATCACTCAGGTCGTCGTCGACCCCGAAGCCCCGGAGATGAAGGATCCGACCAAGTTCATCGGCCGCGGCCTCAGCGAGAGCGCGGCGGAGAAGCTTCGTGCCGGGTCGTGGCTCGTGAGGAGGGACGCCAACGGCGTACCGAGGCGCGTGGTAGCGAGTCCTAAGCCACTGGAGACCATCGAGTGGAACACGATCCGCCGGCTGGTATACCGCGGGGTCATCGTCATCGCGGTGGGCGGGGGTGGGGTTCCCATCTATCGGGACCCGGAGCTGGGGCTGGAAGGCGTCGATGTCGTCGTGGACAAGGATCTGGCGGCGGCGGTGCTGGGCTGTGAGATCGGTGCGAGCACGTTGCTCATTCTCACCGACGTGGATGGTGTGTACCGTGATTTCGGCACCGAGCGGGCAACGCCGCTGAGACGCCTGTCGTTGCGGGACGCTGAGGCGATGCTGCGGACCGATCAGTTGGGCCGGGGCAGCATGCGACCCAAGGTGGAAGCTTCAGTCAATTTCTTGAGGGGTGGTGGCAGAAAGGCACTGATAGCGCGACTTGATCAAGGGCTCGCCGCTATGCGTGGCGAAACCGGTACGGAGATCAGAACCAGGTGAGCAGATGAACATTCACGAGTATCAGGCCAAGGAAGTCTTCCGACAGCACGGGATAGCGGTACCACCGGGCGAAGTGGCCAGAAAGCCGGAAGAGGCGCGCAAGATAGCTGAAAAGTATGGGGGCGGGGTGGTGGTCAAGGCACAGGTCCACGCCGGCGGACGCGGCAAGGCGGGCGGTGTGAAACTGGCAAAGACACCTGCCGAGGCTCAGGAAGCTGCCAGCAAGATCCTCGGCATGGAGATCAAGGGACTTACGGTCACGAAGGTACTCGTCACGCCGGCCGAGGACATCGAGCACGAAGCGTATGTCGGCGCCATCGTGGACCGATCTTCCGGCTCGGTCGTCCTGATGGTCTCGCCCGAGGGCGGGATCGACATCGAGGAAGTGGCGGCGAAGACCCCCGACTTGATCTTCAAGGAATATGTCGACCCGAGGTACGGCCTCTTGCCTCACCAGGCCTCTCGACTCGGCCATAAGCTCTACGCCGGCGACGCGGCCCGGGCGCGGCAGGCGGCCGACATCATCCGTAAGCTCTATACGGCGATGATCGAGGCAGGTGCATCGTTGATCGAGATCAACCCGCTGATCACCACCAAGTCAGGTGAGCTGAAGGCGATCGACGCAAAGATGAACATCGATGACAACGAACTGTTTCGACGCCAGCAGATCGCCGAGCTACGCGACGTTGAAGCGGAAGCGGCGGAGGAAGTCGCAGCGCGCGCCCAAGGTCTAACGTACATCAAGCTCGACGGCGATGTCGGCTGCTGCGTGAACGGTGCCGGCTTGGCGATGGCGACAATGGACCTGGTGAAGTACTACGGTGGCGAACCGGCCAACTTCCTGGATATCGGTGGCTCCTCGAGCCCCGAAAAGGTCGTTACCGCTCTGCAGATCATCACGTCCGATCCGGCGGTTAAGTCCATTCTCTTCAATATCTTCGGCGGCATTACCCGCTGCGACGACGTTGCGAACGGCATCGTCGAGGCGACGAAGCAGATAGAGCTGAAGGTGCCGATCACGATCCGACTGACCGGCACGAACGAGGATATGGCGGTAGAGATCCTCGAGGCCGCCGGATTCAGCGCGATGACCGATATGGATGAGGCTGTCCAGAAGGCAGTCGAGTTGGCGAAAAACTAGGAGCAGGTACGACTTCGATGGCTATATTCGCGGATAGCAGCACCCGGGTAGTGATCCAGGGGATCACAGGGCGGGATGGATCCTTCCATACCCGTCAGATGATCGAGTACGGAACCAAGGTGGTCGCCGGTGTAACGCCGGGGAAGGGCGGCCAGAAATTCGATGATCAGGTCCCGATCTTCGACACGGTGGAGGAAGCGGTCCGTAAAGAGGGCGCGAACGCCGCGGTGGTCTACGTGCCGGCGGCTTTCGCGGCCAGTGCCATCTGCGAGGCCGCCGACTCGGGCGTCGAGCTCATCGTATGCATCTCGGAAGGGATTCCGGTCCTCGACATGTTGAAGGCGACTCGCTACGTCAAAGACCAGGGCGCGAGGCTGATCGGACCGAACTGCCCGGGCATGATCTCGCCAGGCAAGGCAAAGCTCGGTATCATACCGGGCCAGATCGTCGCTGAGGGGCCCGTAGGCGTGGTCAGCCGCTCGGGCACGCTGACTTATGAGGTTGTCTGGGCCCTGACTCGAGAGGGAATGGGCCAGTCCAGTTGCATCGGCATTGGTGGCGACCCGGTGATCGGCACGAACTTCATCGACTGTCTCGACGCGTTCCAGCAGGACCCACAGACGGCTGCGATCGTGCTGATCGGCGAGATCGGCGGGACGGACGAGCAGAATGCGGCGCGCCATATCAACGAGAAGATCACCAAGCCCGTCGTCGGATTCGTCGCTGGCCAGACGGCGCCTCCCGGGCGACGAATGGGACACGCTGGCGCGATCATCTCCGGGTCGTCCGGTACGGCGGAGGAAAAGATTGCGACCTTCCGGGAGAACGGTGTCGAGGTCGCCGAACGACCGGTAGACATGCCGGGGATTCTGAAGAGAGCTCTCAATGCCTGACCCCGTGACGATATCCAAGCTGCTGCTGCCCGGTCGGATCGTCGTCGGACTGAAGGCGTCATCCTACGGGGATGGTGTGGCGGCTCTACTCGACCGCCTCGAGGCAGACGGTCTGATCAGTGATCGGCCAGCATTGGACGAGCTGGTGGAAGCCGAAGGATCCTCGGCACGTTTTCCGACTATCGGCCCCCAAGCCTTGTTGGCCCACTATCGCAGCGATGCGGCGCGAGAGCTGGCCGTGGCGGTCGGGACGGCGAAGAAGCCGTTCAAGTTCGCCCCTGCCGAGGCGCCGGATGCGGTGATCCTCGTTCTCATCATCGCACCACGTGCCGCCGCCAAATTCTACCTCAAGACGTTGGCGGCTTTGAGCGCCTTGCTGGGCGAGCCTGGTATGATCGACGGGCTGGCTGGAGCGAGTTCGATCGAGGAGTTCCTGCGAGTCGCGGCCGCTTCTAACCTGGTGGTCCAGCCGGAGTTGAGGGTGGGCGACCTCATGAGCCGGAAGTTTCATACGGTCACGCCGGACACGCCGCTCTCCGAGGCACTGCACCTGATGGCCCGGCACCGCCGGCGCGGTGTGCCGGTTGTCAGCGACAACGGTGAGGTGCTGGGCGTCATCACGGAACAAGAGGTGCTCGGTCACTTCCTGCCCCAGGTTCTCGGTGCGGCACCGCTCGCCGACGGCGGCCAACCACCTGTCGTGGATGTGGACGTCCGCGATGTCATGCAGCGAAGCGTGATGTGCCTGTCCGAGGACCAGCTGATCTCGGACGTGCTGGGGACGATGCTGAGCGAGAGCGTATCGCAGTTCCCAGTTGTGAGGGAAGGGAAGCTGGTCGGTTACCTGTCGCGGACGGACATCATCATGAAACTACTTGAGCATTCGGTGTAGAAGTCGTTATGGGTGTTACACTTGCCATTATCAAGCCCGACGCTGTCGAGGCTCGCAAGGTCGGCCGGATCCTCGCTCACCTGGAGGACGAGGGCTTTCGGATCCGGGCGGCGAAGTTCGTCCAGCTAAACGATGCGCAGGCGGGTGAGTTCTACGCGGTGCATCGCGAGCGACCGTTTTACGAGCCGCTGAAGCGCTTCATGACGTCGGGGCCGGTTCTGGTCCTGGCCCTGGAGCGGGAAGACGCGGTGTCCCACCTGCGGGCGGTCATCGGCGCGACGGACCCGGCGGAAGCCGAGCCGGGGACGGTGCGGGCGCTGTACGCCGAGAACAAAGAGCGGAACGCGATACACGCCTCCGATTCGGACGAGAACGCGCGCCACGAGCTGGGTTTCTTCTTCTCGCAGCGGGAGCTTCTGGGCGCGGCGTAGCGGAGCCAACCGCAGCCAACCGCAGCGATTCTCTGCGTTGACACGACCCACAGGCCCCAATAGACTATGGGGCTGTGCTGATCATAGACTTACGGCGCTTGAATGAAGCGCCGGTAGAGGTCGAAGGCGCGATCGCCGAGGACGATCCGCTGTGGCAGGGGACTGATCTGGAGCTGGTTTCGCCCCTGACAGCGCGGGCCATGGCGGACGGGTCGCCGAGGCAAGGAGTCTGGGTGCGCGGCAGCATGTCGACCCGGATACGGACGATGTGCCGCCGGTGCCTGGAGCCGTTCGAGCTCGATGTCAGCGATGAGTTCGCTGTGCTCTTCGATCCGCGGACCGCCGAGGTCGAGGGCGACCTGACGCTGTACGGACTCGACGCCGGGGCTGAGGAGCTCGATCTCCGAGGGCCGCTGAAGGAGCGGCTGGTGTTGGCTGTTCCGTCCTTTCCGTTGTGCGAGGAGGCTTGCCGCGGCCTCTGTGCCCGGTGTGGGGCGAAGCTGAATGAAGAGGATTGCGGGTGTGGGCCGGGGGACAATGATCCGCGCTGGGGTCCACTACAGGAGTTGCAGCGCGAGACTTGAGATAGACTAGAGGAACAGAATGGCCGTACCGAAGAAGCGAACGTCAAAAGCACGCAAGAGAAAGCGCCGCACGCATATCAAAGCGAAGGTGGCAGCGACCCAGGCTTGCCCTCGCTGCGGGGATCCCAAACTGCCCCACAGGGTCTGCCCGATGTGCGGTTATTACCGAGACACCGAAGTCGTCCAGGTAGAATCGGAGTATTAGCCCGGTGGTCGGGCGGTTTCGCGGCGTCTGAGCGCCTAGGAACCGGTGAGGATCGGGGCGCGTCACCCGTAGCTCGGTGTGGCGTGCTCGTTGTCTATCGGGTGAGAGCGGCGCCAGTGCGCCGGCGGAGCGGCGGGCAGGCTGGATCGTCGAGCGAAGATGCGGATTGCCCTTGATGCGATGGGAGGCGACAATGCGCCCACCGTGCCGGTCCGCGGAGCGGTGCAGGCACTGCATCACATCCAGGACGACTTCGAACTGCTGATCGTCGGCGATCCTGGGGCGATCGAGCAGGAACTCGAGGGCGAGAACGTACCGGGCGACCGGCTGCATATCGTTCCGACCTCAGAGGTGATCGCGATGAGCGAGCCGCCGGTCGACGCGGTCAAGCGCAAGCCGGACAGCTCGATCGTTCGGGGAGTGAGGCTTCAACAGAGCGGGGAGGCGGACGCATTCGTTTCCGCGGGGTCGACCGGGGCGATCCTTGCCGCGTCTATCTTGATTCTGGGATCGCTACCCGGGACCGATCGTCCGGCGATCGGGGCGCTGCTGCCCACGATTGGCTCCCACCCGACGCTCATGCTCGACGCCGGGGCGAACGTCGATTGCCGACCCCAGCAACTGGAGCGGTTCGCACACTTGGGCCACATCTACATGCAGGATGTGCAGGGCCGCAAACGTCCACGCGTTGGTCTGCTGAACGTCGGCCGGGAGGCCGATAAAGGCAGCGAGTTGGCGCAGGAGACCTATCGAGCGCTCGAGCGCGGCGGCCTGAATTTCGTCGGCAATGTGGAGGGCCGGGACATCATCAATGGAACTTGCGATGTCCTGGTCTGCGATGGGTTCACTGGCAACGTGGTCCTGAAACTGTACGAGTCGGTCGCCGAGCATGTGGCCGCTCTGGTGAGCCAGGCGGCGGCCGGGGCGGAGGCTTTCCTCGACCTGCAGGCGATCTGCCAGGTGCTCGATTACGCCGAATACGGGGGTGCGCCACTCTTGGGTGTGAACGGTGTGACGATAATCTGTCACGGCGACTCGCCACCCCGGGCGATTCGCAACGCGGTCCGGGTGGCTGTGAAAAGTGTGGAGAGCGACATGGTGAAACATTTCCGGCGCGAGTTGGCGGAACTCGCGAGTGCGGGAGCCTGAGGGTGTCGGTCGACACGGTACGCTTGGTGTCGACGGGTATGTGGGTGCCCAGTAGGGTGCTCACGAACGCCGACTTGGAGCAGATGGTCGACACCACGGACGAGTGGATCCTCGAGCGTACCGGTATCCGCGAGAGACGCATCGCCGACGATGACGTCGGTGCCGTCGAGATCGGCTACCGGGCCGCGGTCGCCGCGCTTGATGAGGCGGGCCTGGAGCCGTCCGCTGTCGACGCGATCATCGTCTCGACGGCGACGCCCGACCGCCTGCTACCTGCGACAGCCTGCGACATACAGGCGCGGTTGGGCGGAACCGGCGCGGTCGCCTTCGACATCTGGGGTGCCTGCAGTGGCTGGCTGTATGCGCTCAACATCGCGCGCGGCTTCATCCTCTCGGATCAGGCGGAAACGGTGCTCTGCGTGGCGGCCGAAAAGATGAGCGCGATCACCGATTGGAGCGATCGGGCCACTTGCGTGTTGTTCGGTGATGCGGGAGGAGCGACGGTGGTGCGGCGCTCCAGCGAGGAGGGTCGCGGGATTCTGGCAAGCTACATGCGGTCCGATGGGTCGCTTGCCGAATTGTTGCACCGGGCTCCGGTTGGCGCGCAACGGTTCCCGATCGACGTGGCCGAGATCGCGGTGCGCGACGGCTATTTACGGATGGCGGGTCGCGAGGTGTTCAAGAACGCGGTCCGCTCGATGTGCGAGGCGGTGGACGCGGTTCTGGAGCAGGCGGGTGTGGACAAAGACGAAATCGACCTTCTGGTCCCGCACCAGGCGAACATCCGGATCATCGAGGCCACGGCGAAGTATGCCGGCGTTCCGAAGGAGCGGGTCTGGATCAACGTCGACCGTTACGGCAACACCTCCTCGGCGACAATCCCGGTATCGCTGCACGAGGCCCGGCAGGATGGGCGCATAAAGGACGGGTCGCTCGTCCTGATGGTCACCTTTGGGGCGGGGCTGACTTGGGCCGGAACGTTGATACGCTGGTGAGGCAGGACCCGGTGAGTGGCTTAGCCGTACTCTTCCCAGGACAGGGAAGCCAGGAGGTTGGCATGGGGGCGGAGCTCGCCGCGGCGTTTCCCGCCGCCCGCGAGCTGTTTGAGCGAGCGGACGAGATTCTCGGGTTCGGGCTCTCCGGCCTGTGTTGGGAGGGCCCCGATGACGAGTTGAGGCAGACCGAGAACGCTCAACCGGCGATTCTCGTGCACAGCCTAGCCGTCTGGGCCGTGGTCAAGGATGAGCTGGCGCAACGAACCCGGTTCGCCGCGGGCCATTCGTTGGGCGAGTTCACGGCCTACGCGGCAGCGGGCTCGCTCGATTTCGATGACGCTTTACGCTTGGTGCGCCGGCGCGGCGAACTGATGGCGGCCTCGCGTGCGGGAACCATGTCGGCGATCGTGGGACTGGAACCCGAAGTTGTAGAAGGGATCTGTAGGAAAGTGAGCGCGGCGGGCGGCGTGGTTGTGGCGGCGAACTACAACTCGCCCCAGCAGATCGTGATATCGGGAGAGATCGCGGCCGTGGAGCAGGCGGGTGAGCTGGCCAAACAGGCGGGAGCAAAGATGGTGCGACCGCTGGCCGTGAGCGGGGCTTTCCATTCGCCGCTGATGAAAGACGCGGAAGCCGGGCTCAGCGAGGCGCTCGAGCGTGTGGCGTTCCAGGCTCCCGAGATACCGGTGGTGGCGAACGTGACCGCCGAGCCGGTCAGCGATGCGGCTACGGCGCGAAGCGCGCTGCTCAGGCAGTTGACCTCTCCAGTTCGTTGGACACACAGCATCCGCAGGGTGGCCACTGATGGGGTCAGTAGTTTCGCTGAGCTCGGTCCCGGCAAGGTCCTGACGGGTCTCCTGCGACGCATCGAGCGGGGTTTGGGCGGCCAGGAGATCGGCACGCCCCGGGACATCGAACGACTGAGAGAGAGTGTGAAGTAATGCAGGAGCTCGCAGGACAGGTCGCGCTAGTCACCGGCGGCTTTCGGGGGATCGGTCTGGCCACCGCCAAGGAACTGGCGGCGGCGGGCGCGAAGGTCGCGCTGGTGAATCGAGACGCCGGCCGTGCCGCGCAAGCCCAGGCTGAAGTCCCGGATGGACGGGGTAGGTCTTATATCTGCGATGTTACCGATGTTGAGTGTGTGGCGGACATGGTTGGCATCGTGGAAGAGGAACTGGGTCCGGTATCGGTGCTCGTCAACAACGCCGGTGTGACCCGTGACAAGCTGCTGTTACGGCTCACGGAGGAGGATTGGGACCTGGTGATGGACGTCAACCTCAAAGCCACCTTCAACCTGACGAAGATCGTAAGCCGCGGAATGGTGCGGCGGCGCGCCGGCTCGATTATCAACCTGGCGAGCGTCGTGGGTCTCATGGGCAACGCGGGTCAAGCGAACTACGCGGCGGCGAAGGCGGGTGTCGTCGGCCTGACGAAGGCCGTGGCCAAGGAGCTGGCGCCCCGGGGAATCCGGGTCAACGCCGTGGCGCCGGGCTTCATCGATACGCAGATGACGTCGGAATTGACGGGCGAGGCGCGCGCTTGGCTGCTGTCCCAGATCCCGATGCGC
Organism: Gemmatimonadota bacterium; assembly: GCA_039586575.1. Taxonomy (GTDB): domain Bacteria; phylum Gemmatimonadota; class Gemmatimonadetes; order Palauibacterales; family KS3-K002. The sequence continues at coordinate 70,179 of JBDHKD010000009.1, forward strand.
GAGCTCGGCCAGCCGGAGGATGTGGCCCCGATCATTCGGTTCCTGGCTGGCCCCGGCGCGCGTTACATAACCGGGCAGGTGATCGTTGTGGACGGGGGCATGGTCATGTAGTTTCGGGGTGTCCAACACCCAAAAGTGCTGTTAGATCCAGGGAGAAAAGGCAAAGGAGAATACCCATGGCAGAGCCGATTCGCTCGACACCGTCGAGCTGGTCATGGCCTTCGAGGAGGAGTTTGGGATCGAGATTCCCGACGAGGACGCCGAGAAGATGGAGACCGTCGGCGACGCCATAAAGTACCTCGAAGGGAAGGAAGGCGCCTAGCTACCCGATGCCATCCGACAAGCGTAGGGTAGTCCTTACCGGCGCCGGTCTGATCACGGCGATCGGGAACGACGTCAGCAGCAACTGGGAGAACCTGCTGTCGGGTGTCAGCGGCTGCGCGACGATCACGGCCTTCGACCCGAAGGAGCTGCCGGTTCGCTTCGCGGCCGAGGTCAAGGACTTCGAGCCCAACGACTACCTTGACAGAAAGGAAGTCAAGCGAACGGACAGGTTCACCCATTTGGCCTTGGTCGCCACGGCCGAGGCCATGGAGAACGCGGGCCTGGGTAACGGGGTGCCGGATATCGAGCCCGGCCGGTTCGGGGTGATAACCGGCAGCGGCATTGGGGGCATCACGACGCTTGAGCAGCAGCACAAGGTGTATTTGACCAAGGGCCCGGATCGGGTTTCCCCCTTCTTCGTGCCCATGTTCATCGCCGACATGGCGCCTGGCTTGATCGCTATGAAGTACGGCGCCAAGGGACCGAACTACAGCATTCAGTCTGCCTGCGCTTCGAGTGCCCACGCCATTGGCAACGCGTTCAAACTGATTCAACGCGGGCTGGCCGATCTGATCATCAGTGGCGGGACCGAGTCATCGGTGACGCCGCTGACGATGTCAGGGTTCGCTTCGATGAAGGCGCTCTCCAGCCGCAACGACAGCCCGGAGACCGCAAGTCGACCGTTCGATGAGACGCGCGACGGTTTCGTGCTCGGGGAAGGTTGTGGGATTCTCATAATGGAGGCGCTCGAGTTTGCAGAGGCACGCGGCGCATCAATCATCGCCGAACTCGTCGGGTACGGCCTCTCAGCCGACGCTCACCACATGACCGCACCGGCTCCGGAGGGTGAAGGGGCACAGCGTGCCATGCGGCTTGCCCTGGAAGATGCCGGTGCAGAGCCAACTGAAGTCGACTACATCAACGCGCACGGTACCTCGACGCCGCTCAACGACTTGAGCGAGACCCAGGCGATCAAGGCGGTCTTCGGAAACCACGCCTACGACATGGTCGTGAGCTCGACCAAGTCGATGACCGGACACACGTTGGGGGCAGCGGGCGGCGTAGAAGCAGTGATTACCGGCCTGACGGTCAGGGAAGGCAAGATCGCGCCGACGATCAACTTCAGCGTGCCGGATCCCGCTTGCGATCTCAACTACGCGCACAACCAGACGCTCGAGCGGCCCGTAGGACTGGCGCTGACCAACTCTTTTGGCTTCGGCGGGCACAACGTCTGCCTGGCGATCAAGCGCTGGGAGGGAAAGTAAGAGGGAAGCTCGAGAGGCCGACAGCGGCTCTGCGAGCGAACGAGCAGGGGAGTCCCGGCCGCGGTTCGCACCGAACAGGCTGGCAGGCTCCCCTGTTTCCTTGAGCCTTGTTATCGGCTCTGGAGTCGGCTTATTTACCGTGCCGTAAGACCAGATCAGCTTGGCAGGGCCGAGACCAGGGGGGGCGAGAGCGCATGCGAGTCGGGATCGGATTCGATGTGCACCGTTTCGCAGCGGGACGGCGACTGATTCTGGCCGGGATCGAGTTCGAGGGCGAGACGGGACTTCAGGGCCACAGCGATGCGGATGTGGTCACGCACGCGGTGATCGACGCGCTGTTGGGCGCTGCGGGGATGGGGGATATCGGGCAGCATTTCCCGGACTCTGAAGAGCGCTGGCGCGATGCGTCCTCCATGGAGATGCTGACGGTCGTGCGCCGAGCGCTGGAGGCTGAAAACTATCAGGTAGTGAACGTGGACGTCTCTGTGGTCGCCGAACGGCCACGCTTGAGCACACGCGCCCAGGCGATGCGAGAAAAGTTGGCCTCGGTGCTCGGGATCGGCCCGGAGTTCGTCTCGATCAAGGCAACGACGGCAGAGAGCCTTGGTGCTCTCGGCCGGGCTGAGGGGATCGCCGCCTGGGCCTCGGCCTTGGTTGACCGCATGCGCAGTCCCGAGCTCCCTTAGAGGGGCGCGTCGCGTGCTTCCCGGCCTCTTCCCCCTGGCTGGTGCCGTCCTCAGCGATGCCGGACTTGGCGACCCGCAAACCCTTGATCGCGTGCTGCAGTGGTCGGCGGGCATTTCACCTCACTGGCTCTACATCGCCCTGGCCGCCGGCGTGGCTATCGAGAACTTCTTCCCGCCGATACCGGCTGACACCTTTGTGGCGTTCGGGGCTTTCATCTCGGCCCAGGGAAGGATCACCGGACTGGGTGTGTTCCTGGTCACCTGGACGATGAACACCGCGGGAGCGTTGCTGAGCTATGGTCTGGCCCGTCGCTGGGGCCGAAGCGTGCTCGGCACGAGGGCGGGACGCTGGCTGCTGCGTCCTCGTCAGCTGGAGAAGTTGGCGGCTCTGTACAACGCCCATGGGAGCAAGATGATCTTCGCCAGCCGCTTCTTGCCTGCGTTTCGCGCCTTGGTTCCGGTATTTGGCGGGATCACGCATCTCGCTTTCTGGCGAACCGTACTGCCGGTGGCCGCGGCGTCGGCCGTTTGGTACGGCGTACTGGTCTACCTCGGTGCCGCTTTGGGCCGTAATTGGCAGGCGGTCCTCGACACGGTGAGCGGTGTCAGCACGCTGCTGCTTGTCATCGCTGCCGCGGTCGGGGCAGTCGTCGTGGCGGTCTGGTGGCGGACTCGGTACCACACGGCGGAAATGCTCGAAGAACGGGAGCGGTGATGGAGGAGCGTGGCCAGCGCTTCTACCTTGAGAGGTTCGAGGACTACCTACGCTTTGAGCGGGGTCTGTCAGCCTCGACGGCCGCGGCCTACGTCACCGATCTTGCCCAGTTCGTCGATTTCCTCGAGGCGCGCGGCGTCACCGTGCCAAACGTGGTGGACTCGTCGGCGCTGCGCGAGTTCGTTTACTCGCTGAAAGAGTCGGGTCGGGCACCGACCAGCATCCAACGCAAGATCTCCTCTCTGCGTAGCTACTTCGGTTTTCTTCTGGCCGAGAGTCTGATCGATGCCGACCCCAGCGATCTGCTGGAGGGACCCAAGACCGGGCGGCGTCTGCCGACCGTGCTGAGCAGGGATGAGGTGGAACGACTGCTCACGGGACCGGACGGCGATGACCCACTAGCGCTGCGCGATCGTGCGATCCTCGAGCTCATGTATGCCACGGGGGTGCGAATTTCCGAACTGGTCGCACTGCGGATCCGCGACATCGACCTCGAGGAGCAGCTGGTACGGGTGCAAGGGAAGGGCTCAAAAGAGCGGATCGTCCCGTTCGGTGCCGCGGCTCGCCAGTCACTGGAGGTTTACCTGCGCGATTCGCGCCCGGCGCTTGCCGCGGCTGCTGGACGCCAAGCCGGAGGCACGCTATTCCTGGGACGTCGAGGGCGGCGGCTGACCCGAAAAGGGGCGTGGGATATCGTAAGGCGACATGTGGCGCGGGCGGGGATCGGGAAGCGGGTGACACCGCACACGCTGCGCCATACATTCGCTACCCACCTCCTGCAGGGAGGTGCGGACATCGCGGCGGTCCAGGAAATGTTGGGGCATGCCGACATCTCGACGACGCAGATCTACACCCACCTGGATCGTAGCTATTTGAGTGAGATACACCGGCAGTACCACCCGCGAGCGTAGAAGCAGTGAGCGCGGAGGCGCCGTGAGGAGGCCTGAGGGATTGCGAACGGCGATAGTGAGCGCCGTGCTGTTGTTTGTCGCGGTGGCGGGCGCCGCCGGGCAAACGGTAGAGTTTCGCCGCGGTTCGCGAGGTGACCCGCGGGCGGAGCAGGTTCTCAAGCGCGTACTGGACCGAGGTAACTACCAGGTACTCACTCGCGACACGATCCTCGCTGCGGAAGCGGTTCTGGCGTCGGACGTGATCCTGCTCGGGGCGACCTTGCGAGTGGAAGGGCGCATCGCCGGTGACCTTGTCGCGGTACAGAGCGACATCTTTGCCCGTCCCGGCGGTCGGTTCGAGGGTACGGTGGCTGTGCTCGCCGGCGGCTTTTATGGGTCTTCGCTGGCCGAACTCAACGCGCCATTGGTCGATGCGTCGCGCTACGACTACCGTCTGAGTGTCGCCGGAGACGAGTACTATGTCATAGCGGCGCCGGGTGGGCGAGCGGCGCTTCAGCTGCCCGGTCTGTACGGGTTCCTGCTACCGCAATACGACCGGGTGAACGCGGTGACCGTGCCCTGGGGCGTCGATCTACAGCGTGGCCCGTCCCCCTGGATTCCCGAGGCCAAGGCGCGCGTCCGCTACCGGAGCGTGCGCTCCGTCGTCGACGGCGACTTGGAGGTGGGTTGGCCATTCGGTCGTCATCGGTTCGTGCTCAACGGTGGCCGCACGGTCCGCTCGAATGACCGTTGGGCGAACGGCGACCTCGAGAGTTCGCTTTACGCGCTGATCGGTGCGGTGGACACGCGGAACTACTACGATGCGCGTTTTGTCGCCGCCGACCTGAAGTTCGGCTTTGGGACACGAGCCCTCTGGGCGGGGGATGTCGTCTTGAGTTGGGAGCGTGCGAGAAGCTTGGAGAACCGTGACCCGTTCTCACTCTTCGAGGTGCGGAGCGGGTATCGACCGAACTTAGCGGTCGACGAGGCCGATATCGCCAGCATCGAGTTCAGAGGTGAGGTCGAGCTGCGCGATTGGCCGATCCTCCCTTTCGAACTCGAATTGGGCTTGGAGCATGCGGACGCCGATGTCGCCGGCGATCTATCCTTCACGCTGATCGACGCAGCTTTGCTCGCCGAGCTGTCGACCTGGGGAAGGCACGCCCTGGTCATCGAGGGTAGGGGCCAGTTGCCGGCCTCATCCAGCGCGCCACGGCAACGCTGGCGGGCGCTGGGCGGCTGGGGCACCCTCCCGACCTTGGTCCCGGTCGACCGCGCGGGTGATCGGATGTGGTGGGTGGGAACGACCTACCGGGCACCGCTTGGGCAATGGGTCGGTGCGCGTTGGGAACTAGTCTCCTGGCTGCAATACGCGGCGGGCAACGCGTGGGCCGACGATGACGAGCGCCCGCCGACCGTACACAACCTGGCTTTCGGCCTGAGCCTAGGTCCTCTCTCCCTGGCGGTTTACACGGCTCCCAGCGACGATTTCAAGACGGTCCTGGCCGTGGGCGTCGAGCGCTATCGCTAGCCTACCTCTTCCTCTAAGGTCTTGTTTTGACAACCGTTTAACGGCCTGTTAGTATAGTTGGCGTGAAAATTGCTTAGCGACGCCGATTCTTCGATTGTCGCCCCTGGAAGCGGGGGCGTTGCGAGTGGCGCGTTGGGGGTTATCCCGGCGCGCCTTGGGGCGTCGCGGCTGCCGCGCAAGCCATTGATCCCGATCGCCGGGCGGTCCCTGATCGAATGGGTCTGGCGTCGGATGAGCGACTTGGAGGTTCTGGACGAGCTGGTGGTCGCCGCCGACGATTCGGAGGTCGTGGCCGCGGTAGAGAGCTTTGGGGGTCGGGCGGTCCTGACGCGCAAGGATCACGTTTCCGGCACCGACCGGGTGGCGGAGGTGGCGGAGCGACCCGAGTTCAGCGGGTTCCCGTGGATCGTGAACCTGCAGGGTGACGAGCCTTTCCTGCCGCTCGGCGCCGCCGAGGCGGCGGTCGACCTGGTGAGGTCGGGCTGGGATGTGGGAACTGCCGCGGTTCCGATCGGGACTTTGGCGGAGTGGCGGGACCCGTCAACCGTGAAGGTCGTGCTCGATGACAGCGGCGGTGCGCTCTACTTCAGTCGCGCGCCCATACCTCACGATCGAGCAGGTGAATCCCCCGTCGGTCGCGCGGGTACCGTGGGACCTTTGCGCCATGTCGGCGTCTACGGCTTCAAGCGCGCGGCGCTGCGCCGAGCTACGGAGGCTCCCCCGCACCCGCTGGAGGAGAGGGAAGGGCTGGAACAGTTGCGCTGGTTGGCGATGGGCTTGCGGATCGGGGTGACGGTCGTCAAAGGCGGTGGGCCAGGTATCGATACGGAGGCCGACCTGGTTCGAGCCGAGGAACTCCTGCGAGGGAGGGTGGATTCCACATGAGTGAAAGGTCCGGGCCTGCCAAGATGATATTCGTGACCGGCGGCGTCGTCTCCTCTCTGGGAAAGGGGATCGCCGCCGCGTCGCTTGGCCGACTGCTGGTGGAACGGGGACTCAAGGTCACGATTCAGAAGTTCGACCCCTACATCAACGTCGATCCGGGCACGTTGTCGCCGTTCCAGCACGGGGAGGTCTACGTCACGGATGATGGGGCCGAGACGGATCTCGATCTGGGCCATTACGAGCGATTCATCGAGGAGTCGCTGTCACAGGCGAACAACATTACCACGGGCCGGATCTATCGTGACGTCATCACAAAGGAGCGGCGCGGCGAGTACCTCGGCTCGACCGTTCAGGTCATTCCGCACATCACTGATGAAATCAAGTCTGCCGTTCGTCGTCTGACACCGAACTACGACGTCGTGATCACGGAGATTGGCGGCACCGTCGGCGACATCGAATCGCTACCGTTCCTCGAGGCGATTCGACAGCTGCGCAGTGATGCGGGACGCGAGAACACGCTGTTCATTCACCTGACGCTGATCCCTTACATGGCGTCGGCTGGCGAGCTGAAGACCAAGCCGACGCAGCACTCCGTTCGAGAGCTGATGGAGATCGGGATCATGCCGGATATCCTGATCTGCCGGACCGAACGCGAGTTGACCGAAGATCTACGCCGCAAGATCGCTCTGTTCTGCAACGTCAAGAGCGAGGCGGTGATCGAGGCGCGTGATGCCGAGACGATCTACGAGGTGCCGCTGATCTTCCAGGCTCAGAACCTCGATGGACTGGTCGTGGAGAAGCTGGGCCTGGGAGTCTCCGAACCGGACCTCACAGCTTGGCGCGTACTCGTCGAGCGCGTAAAGCGGCCGGCGAACGGCTCGGTTCGCATCGCAGTAGTGGGGAAGTACACCGACCTGGTCGATTCCTACAAGTCGATTCAGGAGGCGCTGGTCCACGGCGGTATCGCGAACGACGTGTGCGTGGACGTCGACTGGCTGTCATCGGAGGATTTCGGCGGTCCCGAGGACGCCACGCGGCTGATGGAACACGACGGGTTACTCGTGCCCGGCGGCTTCGGCGTGCGTGGTGTCGAGGGGATGGTGCGCGCCATTCGGTACGCACGCGAGAACGGGCTGCCTTTTTTCGGCATCTGTCTGGGGCTGCAATCGGCGATCATCGAGTTCGCACGCAACGTATGCAACCTCGAGGGGTCGCATTCTCGTGAGTTCGCGCCCGAGTGCGAGGACCCGGTGGTGTCGCTCATGGACTCGCAGCGTAAGGTGACCGATATGGGCGGCACCATGCGGTTGGGGGCCTACCCCTGTCAGCTGGCGGAGGGGTCGCGGACCGCAGAGATCTATGGAGTTCGCGAGATCAGCGAGCGGCATCGCCACCGCTACGAGGTCAACAACGAGTACCGCGGAGTTCTGGCAAACCACGGGCTGCGCATGGCCGGTCTGTCACCGGACGGCATGCTCGTCGAGATCATCGAACTGCCCGACCACCCGTGGTATGTAGCTACGCAGTTTCACCCCGAATTGAAGTCGCGGCCGGCTCACCCCCACCCCCTGTTCGCGTCGTTTATCGAGGCGGCGCTGAAATACCGCGACAGGCATCGGGCACCCGAACTGAAGGCGGTCCGGGTGGGCGAATAGGAGGGCGTAGAGCGGCATGTCGAACCTCCAGACGCTACTCCAGCCCGGCGGTGGCTTCTTTTTCATCGCGGGGCCGTGCGTTCTCGAGGATGATGCGACCAACCTCAGGGTGGCAGAGGAGGTCGCGCGTATCAGCGGGACCTTCGGTGTGCCGGCGATCTTCAAGGCGTCATTCGACAAGGCAAACCGCAGCAGCATCGCTTCTCCACGCGGCCCCGGACTCGAGGAAGGCTTACGGCAGCTGGCGCGAGTGAAGTCGGAAGTCGGACTCGCGCTCACGACCGATGTCCACCTGCCCGAGCAGGCGGCGCCGGTGGCAGAGGTCGTTGACGTGCTGCAGATACCGGCTTTCCTCTGCCGGCAGACCGACCTGGTCGTGGCGGCGGCGGCGACGGGCCGGCCGCTGAACCTGAAGAAGGGGCAGTGGATGGCACCGCAAGACATGGCGCACCAGGTCGAGAAGGCCCGGCACGGTGGTGCGAACGCGGTGGCGGTGACGGAACGCGGCTCGGCGTTCGGTTATCACAATCTCGTGGTCGACATGCGGGCGTTCACCCTGATGAAAGAGGCTTGCCGGTGTGTGGCCGTCTTTGACGCGAGCCACTCGGTGCAGCTGCCCGGCGGCGCAGGCGACAAGAGCGGGGGCGAGCCGCGTCACATCAAGGCGCTGGCGGCGGCGGCGGTGGCCGCTGGCGCGGACGCGGTGTTCGTAGAGGTGCATCCCGAGCCCAGCCGAGCGTTGTCGGACGGGGCGAGCATGTTGCAGCTGGGCGAACTGGAGGACTTGGTGGCACGCGTCGTAGCGGTGCGAGACGCGCTGGCTCCGCGAGGGAAGGGGGATGACTGAGCTGGCCGGCATGCCGGCGGACCTCGCACGCGGCGTGAAGCTCGTTGTCCTGGACGTGGACGGCGTGATGACCGACGGCGGTGTTTACTACGGGGCGACCGCATCTGGGGAGACGGTCGAGTTGAAGCGGTTCGAGATCACGGACGGGCTCGGCGTCCACCTGCTGCAGCGAGCCGGGATCGCGGTGGCCATCGTCACGGGCAGGCGGTCGGAGGTGGTGGCAATGCGAGCCCGCGAGCTGGGAATCGAAGAGGTACACCAGGATCCGGGAGCCGAGAAGTTGCCCATCGTGATTGACATCTTGGAGCGCATGCAGCTCGACTGGAATGCCGTTGCCTTCTTGTCGGATGACCTTGCCGACATCCCGGTGCTGCGACGCGTAGCGTTGCCCGTCGCCGTGGCCAACGCGGTCCCCGAAGTGATGGACCTCGCAGCCTGGCAGACGCATCGGGCCGGCGGTGCGGGGGCGGTCCGTGAGTTCGCGGAGCAACTGCTGCGAGCACGTGGCCAGTGGACCGACGTCGTCAACGGCTATCTTGCCGACAGGGACGTCGAATCGGCGAAGGAGGAGAGCCGTGGATCGGCATGAGCTGATCGAGGCCGCACGCCGAGTGGTGCGCCTGGAGGGTCGTGCCGTCATGGCGCTCGAGCAGCGGATCGACGCCGATTTTGTTCGGGCGGTCGCTCTGCTGGCTGGTCTCAAGGGCCGTGCGATCGTCACAGGGGTGGGCAAGTCAGGCATCATCGCCCGCAAGCTCGCCGCGACGCTCACCTCCACGGGCACACCCGCCTTCTTCCTGCATCCGGTAGAGGGAGTGCACGGCGATCTGGGCATGGTGCTGAGGGACGACCTGCTGATCACGATCTCCAAGAGCGGCGAGTCGGACGAGCTATACGAGCTTCTGCGGGTAGTGAAGCGGTTAGGCGTGGCTATCATCGCCTTCAGCGGGAACCCGGGCTCGACACTCGCCCATGAAGCCGATGTGACGCTCGACGTCAGCGTGGAAGAGGAGGCGTGTCCGCACGATCTGGCTCCCACCGCCAGCACGACGGCAGCAATGGCCATGGGCGATGCGCTGGCGGTGGCAGTGCTGACCGAGAAGGGCTTCAGCCCGGATGACTTCGCTCAGTTACACCCCGGCGGAGCTTTGGGCCGTAAACTCCTGAGGGTGGCCGATGTGATGCTGACCGACCGGGAAAAGGTCCCGGCGCTGCCGCGCGACGCGACGCTGAGGGAGGCGATGTTGGAGATCGCGCACAAGCGGGGTACCGTTCCGGTCGTCGACGACGAGCGTCGGGTCATCGGGGTGATCACGGCAGGGGATCTGACGCGATTCATCGACAACAAGGAGGAGTTCTTCCATCGATGCGTGTGGGAGGCCATGAACCCGAACCCGAAGAAGGTCACGTCCGATACTCTGGCGGCCGAGGCATTCTACAAGATGGAACAGTTCGGGATCATGGCGTTGCCGGTCTGCGATGAGGAGAACCGGTTGGAGGGCATAGTTCACCTGCACGATCTGATGCGTGCACGAGTGGTATGAGCATGATGAGGCTAGCGCTTCGCGTGGTTGTCGTGGCGTCATTCCTGGTCTCCTGCCGGGAGAGCGGCGAGCCGCCGCTGGTCGCCGAGGAGATCCTGCAGCTCAACAGCGAGGCGAATCAGGTCGTTTTCGGCCTGGAACACTACGTGACGACGGGCGGGATACGGCGTGCGCTCGTCGAGGCCGACACGGCGTTCTTCCTCGAGGGACGCTCGTTGGTCGAGCTGCGAACGTTGCGGGTGACCTTCTTCAACGCCAATGGCGAGGAGACATCGGTCCTCACCTCTCGGGAAGGGACCTACGATTGGGAGAGCGGCGATATGACGGCGACCACCGATGTCGTTGTAGTGAATCGTGCCGAGGGCCGGCGGATCGAGACCTCGGTGCTACACTACAGCCGCTACGAGGATCGAATCTGGAGTGATGAGTATACCACGATGACCGAGGCAGACGGGACTGTCGTGGAAGGCACGGCATTCGATTCCGATTCGCGCATGGAGCGAATCAACCTCACATCACCCAGGCTGACGAGGCCAGGCGTGGAGCGGTCAAGCGAGCCGTGAGATGCAACGCCTCATCTCCTTCGGCCTACTCGCGGCGCTCGTCGCGTACGCTCTGCCGGATCGCCAGCAGCAGCGCCGGGCGTCGTGTGACCTGCAGGTCACGACCGACTCGACTGCGATGTCCCGTATGACAACGCTGCCTGGTGGCGAAATGCGTTCGGACGTCTGGGGAGGCGTAGAGGCCACGTGCGGGAGCAAGTGGCTGCGCGCCGATAGCGCCAGCTTCTATGATCTACGCGGAATCCTCTACTTGTTCGGCGACGTCGAGTACCGGGACGAGGGTCGAACGTTGGTAGCGGAGCGTGCGACTTATTACCAGGAAGAGGACTGGGTGCGTGCCGAAGGGCAGGTGGTGCTCATCGATACGGTCGCGGGCTCCAGCCTGAGGGGGCCGCTGCTCGACTACTATCCGTCGAGCGAAATTCGGCCCGTGGAGCGCATGTACGCGCCTGGGCGACCGCACCTGACCTTCTATCCCGAGGAGGGCGCTGTTGCCGAAGCGTTCGAGGTCGATGCCGATCGCGTCCACATCTATGGCGACTCGGCGATCACCGGGGCCGGTCACGTCGTTGCGGTTCGGGGTGATTTGACCGCGTACGGCGACTCGATGGACCTCGATCTCGGGCGTGACGCCCTTTGGCTACTGGGCAGCCCACGCGTCGAGGCCCAGGAAACCGTGCTCGATGGCGACTCGATTCTGGTCGTGCTGGAGGAAAGCCGGGTGCGGGAGATCCGGGCGTGGCCCAACGCGTCCGCCCGCAGTAGCGAACTCACGCTTGCTGCGCCCCACCTCCACCTCTTCGTCGAGAGTGATGAGATCGAACGGGTAGTCGCGTCCGCCGGCGACCCTGATCGTACAGGAGCGGTGGATTCGGCGGGCCGCGCACCCTGGGCCCGCAGCCTTTCGGGGGACTACGAGCTCATCGCCGATTCGATCGACATCGAGCGCCCCGGCGGCCAGCTCGACCGAGTGGTCGCGGTGCGGCAGGCGAGGGCAGCCACCTTGGAGCCGCTGGTGCTGGGCGGCGAGCTCGTGGACGGCGATTGGCTGGAGGGGGACACGGTCATCGGCTACTTCGCTCCGCCGGACACCGCCGGTGGTGAGGAAGCACAGCTGGAGCGCCTCGAATCCATCGGTTCGGCGCGAGCCTTGTACTACATCTGGGACCAGGCCGAACAGGGTGAGGGAAGTTCCGGCCCTCCGGGTGTGAACTACGTGATCGGCCGTCAGATCACACTCTGGCTGGATGAGGGCGCAGTAAGGACCGCCGAGGTCGTCGGGCCGGCGGTCGGGACCTATCTCGAGCCCCTGCCGCTCGCGACGGACGGTGACAGCGCGACCGCGCCAGCGGACTCACTGATCGATGCCGCGACGGACACGACGGCCGTCGACAGTGCAACGGCGAGAGGTGGTGGATGAGCGGCAGCGTGGACGAGTTCAGCAGCTACCTGTCGGGGTTGCCGTCCCACGAGGCGCCGATGTTGATCGCCGTGCGCGAGATCGTGCGCGGCGCCAACGAGTCGGGCCGAATGTCCCGAAGCCGCTTGGTGGAGGCGTTCCGCGAGTCCTATGTAGCGCACTACAGCGATGTCGCCCAGGACGGGTCGACCGAGAGTCGCCGCTTGTTCGAGATTAGACGCATGACATCGGAGGAAGTCGGCAGGTACCTCGAGGAACAGATACTCGGGCGACTGGCGGCGGACGACTGGCTGCGGGTCGACAAGAGTGAGGCGGTCACCTTCACCGCCACCGTCTGGACCGGTATCGGGGCCGATCGCAGTAGCTTCGCTGCACTGGTGGAGCGGGAGATAGAGCGGCGGCTAAAGACTCCGGCGCCAACCGAGCCAATCGAACAGCCTGTCCTGGCGGATGGCAGTCGGCTCAGAACGCAGGGGCTCGTGAAGATCTACAAGAGGCGGCGCGTCGTCGATGATGTCGACCTCGAGCTTCGACAAGGTGAGATCGTCGGCTTGCTTGGTCCGAACGGTGCGGGCAAGACGACGACATTCTACATGATCGTCGGCCTCGTAGCCCCAGATAGCGGCGAGGTGTTTATCGACGACCACGCGCTGGCCAGCGTGCCGATGTACAAGCGGGCGCGAAGCGGGATCGGCTATCTCTCACAGGAGCCTTCCGTGTTCCGCAAGTTAAGCGTAGAGCAGAACATCATGGCGATCCTCGAGACGTTGCCGCTATCGGATTCGGAGAAGGAAGAGCGCCTCGATGGGCTGCTGGATGAGCTCTCGATCAAGCATCTGCGAAAGAACAAGGCGTATTCGCTATCGGGCGGCGAGCGCCGTCGATTGGAGATAACCCGGGCCCTGGTCACGGACCCCAAGTTCATGCTGCTGGACGAGCCGTTCGCAGGGGTCGATCCGATCGCGGTGGACGACATTCAGCGGATCGTGGCGGATCTCAAGCGGCGTGGCCTCGGCGTGCTGATCACGGACCACAACGTTCGGGAGACGCTGTCGATCACCGACCGTGCCTACATCATGTTCGACGGCCGTATTCACATCGAGGGTACCTCGGAAGAGCTAGTTAACGATCCTCAGGCGCGTAAGTTATATTTGGGTGAGGACTTCCGCCTCTAGGGAAGGGGAGGGCGATGAAAGTCGGTCTGCAGCAGAGCGTTAGGCTGGGGCAAGAGCTGAGGATCAATCCACGCCTCTATCAGGCGATGGATCTCCTCTACATGCCCCTTCTAGACCTGCAGCAGCACCTCAAGCAGGAGCTCGTGAGCAACCCCTTCCTCGAGTTGGTCGAGCCGACCGATGAACCAATCGAGGAGAATTCCGATAACAACGAGAAGGAAAAGGACGAGAACGAGGTCGACTGGGAAGACATACTCCTCGATGGATACGAAACTGGCGGCCGCCGTGAAGAGTACGAAGAAAGGGAGTACTACGAGCCGACCGCTGTCGCCACGCGCGACCTCTATGACCACCTGCGCGACCAAATCGCTCTGCTCCGGCTAGAGCCCCGTCAGATCGTCATCGCCGAGGAAATCATGGGCAACATCGATGATACCGGGTTTCTGACCTGTGATCTCGAGGCGATCGCCGAGTCTCTAAACCAATACCTCGCGAGCGAAGATGGGAAGGCCGCCGGGTTCGAGGGAGAAGAGCGGTTTGCCGTCGAGGAAATAGCGGATGTGCTCAAGATCATCCAGGGGTTGGACCCGGCCGGTATCGGCGCGCGCGACCTGCGTGAATGCCTGTTGCTCCAGCTCGGCGATCAGGACAGGGGCAACACGCTGGTATACGCCATAGTCGACGAGCACTTCGAACAACTGGTCAACCATCGCTGGGCCGAGATTTCCAAGGAGTTGGGCGTGAGTCCACAGGAGGTCCAGGCGGCAGCGGACGAGATAGCCAAGCTCGATCCCAAGCCCGGCCTTCAGTACTCGAGCGGCGAGGGCAACTACATCATCGCGGACCTCGTCGTCGAAAAAGTGGATAGCGACTACATCGTCTTCCACAACGACACGGCGCTTCCGCGGCTGAGGCTTTCACGCTCTTATCGTGAGGTGGCGCGCGACAAGGCGAAGTTCAAAGGGGAAAACAAAGAGTTTATCTCCAACAAGCTGAACAACGCCAACTGGATGCTCCAGGCGATTGAACAGCGGCGTCAGACGATGCTCAAGGTGATGAACTTCATCGTCAACCGTCAGCGTGACTTCTTCGAGGAGGGTATCGAGCACCTAAGACCGTTGACGCTGCGCGAGGTCGCGGAAGTCATCAACATGCACGAGTCCACCGTGTCGCGAGTCACGAACCAGAAGTACGTTCAGACGCCACGTGGAGTCTTCCCGCTCAAGTTCTTCTTCTCCAGCGGGCTGTCTACGGATTCGGGCGAGGATGTGTCGGCGCGCGGTATCAAGGCCCGAATCCAGAAGCTCGTCGCTGAGGAGGAGCCCACGAAGCCGCTGACCGATCAGGCGATCGTCGACATCCTCAAGCGGGAGGGTATCAATATCGCTCGTCGAACGGTCGCCAAGTATCGTGACCAGCTCGGGATCCTCTCCGCCCGCATGCGCAAGCGCGTATGAGCCAAGCAGCGAGCTCGACCGAGTCGGCGCGGCCGGTCCATGTGGATCCTGCGCTCGCCGGCAACTTTGCAGTCGTTATTCCGGGGCTGAACGAGAGCGAGAATATCCCCGAGCTCTTTCGCCAGTTGTCTGCGACGTTCGGCAAGTACGAGCTCGACGGCGAGATCATCTTTGTTGACGACGGGTCGACGGACGACTCACCGGAGGTGGCGGAGCGCGAGGGGGCAGGGCTGAGGCGATTCAAGCTCGGGCGGCACAAGGTGAACCTGGGCAAGACGGAGGCACTGCTCAGCGGTGTCAAGGCGGCGGAGAGCGATTGGATACTGCTGTTCGACGCCGATCTCCAACACCTCCCGGATGAAATACCACGCTTCTTGGCCGAGGTCGAGAAAGGCTATGACATCGTGTGCGGCCGCAAGGTCGGGAAGTACCGGAAACGCCTGGTATCCGGTATCTACAACTGGCTGTCGCGCAGGATATTCCGGGTCCCGGTGAGTGATCTCAACTCGATCAAGATCTTCAACAAGAGTGTCCTGGACGACATCCATCTGCGTCACGATTGGCACAGGTTCTTTGTGGTGCTGGCCCACGCGCGAGGCTACCGCGTGGGCGAGATCGAGGTCACGCTACACCCGCGCAAGAAAGGCAAGAGCAAGTATACCGGAGGCGGCAGGGTGTTCGTCGGGTTGCTCGACCTGCTGGCCGTCTGGTTCCTACTGCTCTTCAGTCGCAAGCCGATGTTGTTGTTCGGGTTCACGGGCCTGGCACTGGTTGGCCTGGGCCTGGTCGTGGGCCTGGCAGCCATCGTCCTCCGGGTGATGGGTCACGGTTTCCGGCCGCTGCTCAACCTTGTCGTGTTGCTGGAAGTGCTGGGCGTCTCGTTGTTCGGATTCGGATTCGTGGCCGAACTGGTCGCGACGTTACGGGCGGAAGTCGATGGTCTGAGGGATTCGGTTCGCGAACTGCGCGGCCGGCGATAGCGGTGGCTGCTGAGAAGAAGCTCGGCCGTCTTTCGGGTGACCAGTTGGCCTGGGGAATTCTGGGTGGACTGGTCGTCGCGCATCTCATCCTCGCCATCCTGCTGTTCGATCCCAAGCCGTTTATCGGCGGCGATAACGCCGGGTACATGATACTGGCCGAGTCGCTGGAGACGGGGCAGGGGTACCGGAACATTCATCTGCCGGGCAGCCCGTGGCACGCACAGTATCCCCCCTTCTATCCGGCGGTTCTCGCGACCGTCCGGGCGTTGGGCGGCGGCCTGATCGCTTTCAAGATCCTCTCTGTGGTCTTCACGTCGGCGTCGCTGGTGTTCCTCTTCCTGCTCGGCCGGCGCCGGCTGAGTCGAGAGGGCACATTGGCCGTGGTTGCCCCCTTCGCGCTGAGCCCGGTGTTGCTGTATTACTCCCACTGGGTGCTGTCGGAGGCGCTGTTCGTGCTGCTGACGCTCATCGCGCTCTGGGCCTCCGAGTGTATCAACGACTCTCGGCGTTGGGTGGCTCTATCGGCGATATTCGGAATCCTGGCGTACCTGACCCGAGCGGCAGGGCTTCCTTTCCTGGTCGCCTTGCTCCTGATACTGGGCCTGAAGCGTCGCTGGCGGCAGTTGGGGGCGGTCGGCGGCGCTAGCGCCGCGGTTGTCGCCGCCTGGTGGCTGTGGGGCAAGCTGGCGGCGGCGGAGAGTGCGCAGGTCTATTCGACCAACTTCCTCTTGGTCGACCCGTACCGGCCGGAGTTAGGGCATGTTGGTCTGGGTGGACTGGTGTCGCGAGTGGTGAACAACATCCGCCTGTACTCGGTCGAGGTCCTCCCCGAATCGCTGGCCGGGCCGGCATCGGCGGGCGGAATCAACTTGATCGCGCTACTCGTCGGGTTTCTGTTGATCGCCCTGGCGCTGGTGGCCTGGATACGCGACGTTCGAAAGCTACGGGTGTTGGAGCTCTTCACAGCGTTCTATCTCGGCTTGCTGCTGCTCTGGCCTCAGATCTGGACCGATCGCCGCTTTCTGTTGCCCCTGCTGCCGGCCATTCTGCTGCACGCGGTGGCCGGAGTAGTCTGGAGCATGGATTTCGTGCGGTTGAAGCGGCCGGTCTGGGTCTTGCCGGCGCTGGGGGCGCTTCTCATCCTGCTCACAATCCCTGACCATGTGCGGACTGTAAGCTTCAGCCGTCGCTGCCGGAGCTTCTATCGTCAGGGTGACCAACTGGCCTGTTACCCGGCGCAGTGGCGCTCGTTTGCACAGAGTGCTTACTGGGTACGGGAAAACACGCCAGACGAAGTGATTGTGGTTAATCGCAAGCCGCGGTTGTTCTATTACTTCTCAGGTCGGCGCGGCGACGTTTATCCGTTCACCACCGATGATCGAGAGATGTTGACCTTTCTCGACGATGTCGGGGCGGACTATGTGTTGGTGGCGCCGGTGAGCCAGACAACCTACAGGTACCTCGTCCCGGTGATCCAGAGCGTGCCGGAGCGGTTCGAGTTGGCCCACCAGGTCGGCGAAGGCTCGGCGCGGTCGTATGTGCTGCGCTACAGAGGCGGACCGGCGCCGAGCGCTGGGCCAGTGATCGAGAACTGACGTGAGTCGGGCCCTACGAGTACTGATTCTGCTGGGTACGCGCCCAGAGGCGATCAAGCTGGCTCCGGTCGCCCGGGCGCTTGGCGCGCGCCCGGAGCCCGTTGAGGTCAGCGTGATCTCGACCGGCCAGCACGATGATCTACTGGACAGCGCGCTGACCAGCCTCGACCTCACCATCGATGAAGACCTGGCGATCATGCGGGCGGACCAGGATCTCTACGACATCGGCGTGGAGTGCCTGGATCGGCTGCGGCCGATCTTGCGAACCGTGAAGCCGGATGTCGTGGTCGTAGAGGGAGACACGGCCACCGTCTTCTACGGTGCCCTGGCAGGTTTTTTCGAGAAGGTGCAGGTCGCGCACGTCGAAGCGGGTCTCCGTTCGCGCGACAAGTGGGCCCCTTTCCCGGAGGAGATCTTTCGTCGCCTGACGGACGTCGTCTCGGACCACTACTTCGCTCCCACGCTGGGGGCACGTGACAATCTGTTGGGTGAAGGCGTCGCGGCCGAGAAGGTCTATGTTACGGGGAACACGGTGATCGACGCGGTTCAGGTGCTGGCGGCGGCGGGCCAGCCGGTGACGGATCGCGAGCTGAGACAGGTACTCGATTCCGGGAAGAAGATCGTTCTGGTAACGGCACACCGACGCGAGGCCTTCGGGCCCCCGCTAAGGGAAGCGTTGGGCGCGCTGCGGGCGCTGGCGGAGTCGCATCCGGAAGTGGAATTCGTGTACCCCGTACATCCGAACCCCAACGTACGTGGACCGGCGCACGAGCTGCTCTCGGGTCTCATGAATTTCCGGCTCTTGGACCCTCTCCCATATGCCGATCTTGTGCAGGTGCTGGCGCGCGCCTGGCTAGTTTTTACTGACTCGGGTGGCATTCAGGAGGAAGCGCCGTCGTTCGGGGTGCCGGTGCTGGTCATGCGCGGGGTGACCGAGAGGCCGGAGGGGGTAGAGGCGGGAGTGGCGGCGCTGGTGGGCACGTCGGCGGAAGCCATTCTGGATAAGGGCGCCGCGTTGCTCGATGATCCGGAGGCCCATCGTCGTATGGCGGTGGCGAAGAACCCGTATGGTGATGGTCGTGCGGGTGAGCGGATCGCGGACATCTTGATCCACCGCTTAGTCGGAGTTCCCCGTCAGACGGAGGATTGGGCCTGAGAGTCCTCTTGCAGTGTCTCTACTACCCACCGGAGGTGGGTGGCCTGGAGAGCCACGTCGCCGGCCTCAGTGAGGGGCTGGCCCGGCGTGGTCACATCGTCGACATGCTCACGTCCCGCTCGCAGCGGGGCCTGGCGGCCCGTGAACGCGTTGCCGGCGTCAACATCCATCGCGTGTGGATGCCGGGGAAGACACCGGTCGGCTGGATGGCGCACACGGTGGTCAGTATTCCGGCCTACCGCCGTCTGGCGCGGTCGGCCGAGGTCTATCATGCCCACACGTTCGCCAGCGCGATACCGGCGATGGTCACGCGCCACCGCTATCGACGTCCGCTCGTCTTGACGCTTCACACGAGCCATTTCTTGATGCGGGCCTCGCAGCCGCGGTGGCGAGCGGTTCTCAAACGCATCATCGGGAGTGCCGACTACCTGTTGGCCACCAGTGAGGAGATACGCAACGTTGCTCTAGACCTGTACCCGCACCCGAGGTCGGAGGTCATGACCAACGCCGTGGACACGGAAAGGTTCGCCCCGGCAGGAGTGGCGCGCGCTGCGGGGAGGATGCGCATCATCGTTCCGCGACGCCTCTACCCGAAGAACGGGGTGGAGTACTTCGTGCGGGCTATGCCGCTGATCGCGGCCGCAATCGATGTCGAAGCGCGAATCGTCGGAGATGGCCCCGAGCGGCAGAGGCTGACGGCGCTGGCGGCCGAGCTCGACGTCTCTGATCGAGTCGCTTTTCTGGGCGCCCGTCCGAACGCCGAGATGCCCGAACTGCTGCGCTGGGCCGACCTGGCGGTCATCCCGTCCCTTATGGAGGCGACGTCGATCGCGGCGCTGGAAGCGATGTCGTGCGGGCTACCCGTGGCCGCCACGGCCGTTGGCGGGCTACCGGAGATCATCGACGAAAAGGTGGGTACGCTGTTCGCGCCTGCCGACCCGGAGGCTCTGTCCGTCGCCGTGTTGGCTATGCTGGGGAGAACCGATCTCGAGGCTCTCGGTGACGCGGCGCGGCGTCGGGTTGTGTCGCACTGGAGCATGGACCGAATGGTCGAGCGGCATCTGGAGATTTACGACGAGTTGCGGAATGAAGCGCAAGCAAAGGGATAAGAAGGTAGAGGGAGAAGTCGAGGGCACGTCCCCGAACGCCGATACCGAGTGGCTCCCGCGCTGGGCGCCCTATGCGGTGTTCGCGTTTCTGACGGTCTTCTTGTTTCGCGAGTTTATCGTGTCGCGAGGGCTGCTTTTCGGGACCGACGTCATCGTGCTCGGCTATTTCGCTCGCAGTCTGTTCGCGTCGATCGTTGGGAATTCCCACGTATTTCCTTTGTGGAACCCATACATTTTCGGGGGGCTCCCGTTCGTCGATGCGATGCACGGCGACATCTTCTATCCCACAACCATCCTGAAGTTCGTGATGCCGGTGCACAGGGCGATGGGCTGGAAGATCGTCCTCCATGTGTTCCTGGCTGGCGTCTTCGCTTTCGGCTGGCTCCGACACCTCAGGGTCAGTCGACCGATCGCCACGTTCGGTGCCGTGACTTATATGTTGGCGCCCGTGCTGGTCAGCCTCGTCTATCCGGGCCATGACGGCAAGCTCTTCGTCACGGCACTGACGCCACTGGCCCTCTGGGTCACCGATTGGGCGATCGTCCGAGGCGGTGCGTGGCGCTTCGCCACGCTATCGCTGGTCATTGCGTTGCTCATCTACACAGCCCACATGCAGCTCGCCTACTTCACGACCTGGGCGATCGTGGTCCTCGCCGCCTTCCGGCTCGCCCAGTGGTGGAGAGGAGGGGCGGTGCCGGTCGCGCTGGGACGTCGTCTCGGCGGTCTCGTCGCCGCGGGTGTCGTCGGAGCCCTGCTCATCGGGGCGCTGCAGTTGTGGGCGCCGGTCCGCTACCTGACGAAATACTCGCAACGGGTGGAGAGAACGACGGAGGCGGAGCCCGAGTCGGGCTACACGTACTCGACCTCGTGGTCGCTGCACCCCGAGGAGGCGTTCGCGCTGGTCGTCCCGGAGTTCATCGGCGCCAACATCCAGACAGCTGAAGGGCGGGTGGACACCTACTGGGGACGGAACCTATTCAAGCTGAACCACGAGTACGGCGGGCTCATCCCGTTGCTGCTCTTGCCGCTGGCGTTCTTCAGCCGGCGCCGCCGCGGGGAGGCCTGGCTGTTTACCGGGATCGCGATGGCGGCACTGGTCTACGCTTTGGGAGCTACGACACCGCTCTTTCGGCTGTTTTACTGGTTGGTGCCGGGGGTGAAGCTATTCCGAGCGCCCAGTAGCATCATGTACCTATTCGCGATCGCTGTCATCAGCGCGGCAGCCCTCGGGCTCGAGGGGATGCGCGAAGGGCAGACCGGCAGGGAAGCCCATCAAGCGACACGGAAGGTGACCCTCTACCTCTGGGTTGCGGCCGGCGTCTTCCTCTTGCTGGCCCTTCTCGGATCGACCGGTGCCTTCACCGACCTCTGGACGGCGACGCTGTACCGCGGGATCGATCCCGCCAAGGCAGCCGCGCTGCGGGAGAACCTTCCCAACATCCAGAGGGGATTGTGGTTGACGGTCCTGTTGAGTGGAGCGCTCGCAGGTGCCTGGCAGCTGCGCAGCCGGCGGTCTATACCAGAGTCTGCTTGGATCGGCGCGCTCGTGCTGCTCAGTGTCGTGGATATGCTGCGAGTCGATCCTCAGTACCTCCGGGTCGTCAGTCCAGCGCTCTATTTTCCGCGGGACGACACGACGGAGTTCCTGATCGCGCGGCAGCAGCGGTCGCCCGAACCGTTCCGGGTCTTTCCGCTGGCCAACACTCCGTATCAACCGAACCACTTCGCCCTGTACGGGGTCGAGGAGCTTACCGGTCATCACGGGAACGAGCTTGGGCGCTACCGCGAGATGACCGAGCGTGATCGGCTGGGTGAGCAGAACTTCCGGGTGATGCGCCTGCTCAACGTCCGCTACTTGGTGAGCGGGGCGCCGCTGCAAGCACAGGGGCTGCGCGAGGTGCACCGTGGACGCCGCTCGCTCGTCTACGAAATCAGCAGCGCTTTTCCGCGGGCGTTTCTGGTGCCGCGCCTCGAGCAGGTCGAGGCGGCGGAAGAACTGGAGCTTCTGCTGAGTCCCGACTTCGATCCCGCGCGCTCGGCGATCGTCGAGCGCGCGATGGTGGGCGAAGTGGCGGGCAGCATGACGGCTGAGGGGCAAGAGGAATTTATCAGGGGACGCGTGACCTGGGTGGAGCGTGAGATCAACCATCAAACGCTGCAGGTCGAGACATCGCAGCCGGCGATTCTCGTCGTATCGGACAACTACTATCCGGCCTGGCACGCTACGATCGATGGATCGGAGGTTCCACTTTTGCGCGCGGACTATTCGCTGCGCGCGGTCGAAGTGCCGGCGGGAACCCATGAGGTGCGGTTCGTCTATCGATCGCCCCTCCTGCTTGCGGCGCTCTGGACTACTTTGATCTCACTGCTGGTCGTCCTCGCGATCGTCGGTACGGCCCTGTACACGCGTCGGCGGGCGGCTCGCAGCGATGCGACGGCCGCTGGCGGCACGGCCCCACGGTGAACACCTCGCTGCGGCGCGGGGCAGGGTGGGCGCTCAAGGTCGTCCTCACGCTCGCCGTGACGTATTTCCTATTCCGCTCGATTCGTGTGTCCTGGAGTGAGATCTCCGGATTGGAGGCGATGGCCTGGCGACCTCGACTCGGACCGCTCGTCGCTTCGCTGGTGACCCTCCTGGCGGTCTTCGCCTACCTGGTCAAGCTCTGGGCGTTGATGGTGAAAGGTTTAGGTGGCCCCTCGCTTCGGTTGGTCGATGCGATCAGGATCTTCTTTCTCGCCAACCTCGGTCGTTACTTGCCCGGCAAGTTCTGGCAGTTGGCGGGACTCACCTACCTGGCCGGCAGGCAGGGCGTCAGCCTCCCGGTGGCGTCGACGTCGGCGGTGCTGGGACAGGTCTTTTCGCTTGGCGCGGCCGCGTCGCTCGGCGTGCTTGGCTTGCTCCTGGCGGGCTTCGCTCCGCGCTACTCGCAAGGGCTGCGGGTCGCGGCCGTCGCTCTGCTGGTTCTGATCAGCTTGCTGACCACGGTACCGGCGGCGCTCCGCTTCGTTCTGCGGCTCGCCTTCCGGCTGGGTCGCAGCGGGGACGAAGTGCCGAGGCTCGACCCCTGGTTCGGGGCCCGCTGGCTGGGCCTCTACATGCCAGCCTGGGTAGGGTACGGTATTGCGTTTGGGCTGCTCTGGGCCTCATTTCCGGCGCTGCCGCGAGTTTCATGGCTGGCGGCGACCGGGGGCTTTGCCAGCGCCTATTTCTTCGGCTACGCGGCCCTTTTCGCACCCGCCGGCCTGGGGGTCCGGGAGGGCGCCCTGGCGGTCATGTTGGCTCCCTGGACAGGTGCGGCCGGGGCGACTCTGCTGGCGGTGATTGCGCGCCTGTGGATGACCCTGGCTGAGCTCGTGCCGCTGGTTTTCGTTGGAGGCAGAACCTTGGTTGGCCAACGGGAAAGATTGGAATCATCGACCGATGACAAGTGACAGCAATCGCACGCTCATCGTGATGCCGACCTTCAACGAGCGGGAGAACCTCCCACAGATCGTGCCGGAGGTGCTCTCGAAGGACCCTGGCATTCACGTGCTCATCGTTGACGACAATTCACCGGACGGTACCGGTCAGGTGGCCGACGAGCTGGCGGCGCGGGAGGAAAGAATCCACGTCATGCACCGGCCGGGCAAGCTGGGATTGGGCACGGCCTACATCGCCGGGTTCAAGTGGGCCTTGGAGCGCGACTACGAGTTCATCTTCGAGATGGACTCCGATTTCTCACACAACCCGGATCACATCCCTGAATTCCTGGCAGCGGCGAAGGATTACGATCTGGTGCTTGGCTCGCGCTACCTAAAGGGTGTGACGGTCGTCAACTGGCCGATGTCGCGCCTTTTGTTGAGCTATTTCGCCAACAAGTACTCGCGCATTATCACCGGGTTACCGTTCTCGGATACGACCGGTGGCTTTAAGTGCTATCGGAAGAAAGTCTTGCAGACCATCGAGCTCGACAGGATCACCTCCGAAGGCTACTCGTTCCAAATCGAGACCACATTTCGCGCCTGGCGGAAAGGATTCAAGATCGGTGAGATCAAGATCGTATTCACCGACCGAGCCGAAGGGACGAGCAAGATGAGCGGTAGGATCATCCGCGAGGCGGTTTGGAAGGTCTGGTGGCTCAGATTGCTCAGAATCGTCCGGAAACTGTGATGAAGCGCGCTGTCTTCCTGGACCGTGACGGTACCGTGAGCGAGGAAGTCGGCTACGTCAACCATGTCGGTCGCTTTCGCCTGATCCCCCGAGCGGCACAGGGAATCCGGCGCATCAACGAGTCGGATTACCTGGCGGTTCTGGTGACCAATCAGGCTGGCGTCGCCAGAGGCTATTTCAAAGAGTCGC
>JBDHKD010000044.1:0-355 GCA_039586575.1 Gemmatimonadota bacterium
AGGAACTGCATATAGGCTGCAATTCATGGCTACACGCGCCGAAACGGCCAAGAACGAAGAGGGCAAGTATCAGGGGCTGACCGCCGATCAGCTGGTAGCGATCTACCGCACGATCTACCTGTCACGCCGAATCGACGACAAGGAGAGCCAGCTCAAGCGGCAGAACCGCATCTTCTTCCAGATCAGCGGCGCCGGGCACGAGGCCATTGGCGTCGCCGCCGGCCTGGCGCTCAAGCCCGGTTACGACTGGTTCTACACGTATTACCGCGACCGGGCACTCTGCCTGCAGCTCGGGGTCACGCCCTACGAGATGTTCCTGCAGGGTTTCGCCGCCGCCACCGATCCGGCGCCAGGC
>JBDHKD010000044.1:421-59178 GCA_039586575.1 Gemmatimonadota bacterium
ATCCGGCGTCAGGCGGCCGGCAGATGCCGAGCCACTGGGGGCACAAGGACCACAACATCGTCACCAGTTCGAGCCCCACCGGGACCCAGTTTCTGAACGCGGTGGGATGCGCCGAGGCCGCTCACCGGTTCCCGCTGATCGACGAGCTCAGGAGCCGCACCGACCTTTTCCGGGATGACGAGGTCGTTCTGGTCACGTCCGGCGATGGTACGACCAGCCAGGGCGAGTTCTGGGAGGCGATCAACACGGCGGCGAATCTGAAGCTGCCAGTGATCTTCCTCGTCGAGGACAACAAGTACGCCATATCGGTACCCATCGAGGTACAAACGGCCGGCGCCAGCATCTCTCAGTGCATGACCGGTGTGCCCGACCTCTTCATCCTCGAGACCGACGGCTGCGATCCTATCGCCAGCTACGACGCGATGAGGCGCGCCACCGCCCACTGCCGCGCCCGCCAGGGCCCGGCGCTGGTGCATGCCCACGTCATCCGCCCCTACTCGCACTCGATGTCCGACGACGAGCGGCTGTACCGCCCGGAGGTAGAGCGCCGCGACGAGGCCGAGCGCGACCCGGTGACCCGGTTCGCCGACTTCCTGGTCGACCAGGGGATCCTCACCGCTGATGGCGTCGCGGAGTTGCGCGCCGAAGTCGACGCCGAGATCCAGGAGGCGGCCGACCGGGCCGGCGAAGTGCCACAACCCGACCCGGAGACGGCGACGCTCTACGTCTACTCGCCCGACGTCGATCCGACGACGGACGAGTTCGCCAGCGAGCCCGAATACGGCGAGCGCGACCCGACGACGATGGTCGATCTCTTGAACGCCTGCATGCGCGACGAGATGGAACGCAACCCGGCCATCATCGTCTTCGGCGAGGACGTCGCCGACGCCAGCCGCGAGGCGGCGTTGGCCGAGGTCAAAGGCAAGGGCGGCGTCTTCAAGGTGACCTGGGGGCTCCAGAAGCGCTTCGGCTCCGACCGCGTCTTCAACTCACCGCTGGCGGAAGCGAACATCGTCGGCCGCGCTGTCGGCCTGGCGCAGCGCGGACTCAAGCCCGTCGTCGAAATCCAGTTCTTCGACTACATCTGGACGGCGATGATGCAGCTGCGCGACGAGGTGCCGCTGATTCGCTGGCGCTCGAACAACGCCTTCAAGTGCCCGATGGTCGTGCGCGTCACCTACGGTGGGTATCTGAAGGGCGGCGCCATCTACCACTCGCAGACCGGCGCCAGCATCTTCACCCACACGCCCGGCGTTCACGTCGTCTGCCCGTCCAACGCCGAAGACGCCAACGGGCTCTTGCGGACGGCCATTCGTTGCGACGACCCCGTCCTCTTCCTCGAGCACAAGCACCTCTACCGCCAGACCTACAACAAGGGCCGCTACCCGGGCCCCAACTACATGATCCCCTTCGGGCGCGCCAACACGGTACGGGAAGGTCGCGACCTGACGCTGATCACCTATGGCGGCACGGTGGAGCGCAGCGTGCGCGCAGCGCGCGCCGCGGCGGAAGCCTCGGGGATCGAGGCCGAGGTGATCGACCTGCGAACGCTCAACCCGGTCGATATGAAGACGATCTCCGAATCGGTGAAGCGTACCAACAAGGCGCTGGTCGTCTACGAGGACCCGCTCTCGTGGGGCTACGGCGCCGAGATCGCCGCACGCATCGCCGACGGGCTGTTCGAATGGCTCGATGGCCCGGTGCGCCGCGTCGCCGCCCTCGACATCTTCGTCGGCTACGCGCCCCAGCTCGAGGATGCCACTCTACCGCAGATCACCGACATCCAGGCGGCTATCGAGGATCTCGCGAAGTACTGAGGTGGTGGAGAAAGGGGTAGGTCAGCGATCAGCGATCGGCTCTGCGGCCCTCCGCCGCGCCCGCCAGCTCCGCACATCCCGAATGAACTCCTGGCGCGAGACGCCCGCGCCGCAGAAGCGCAGCCGCGTGCGAAAGGCGTCGAAGTGCGGAAGGTCGTTGCGCAGATCGAGGTAGGCCGGGTGCCACCCCTGGGCACGGCCCCAGGCGACGAGCTCCTCGACCGACGTGTCGCTGTAAACGTGGCAGAGCGGATCGCCCCGGCGGATGCCGAGCCGCGGGACATCCTTGGGCGCTTTGTGGTAGTGGAACTTGACCGCCAAGCGTCACTCCTGCGCTTCGTCGAACGCTGCCGCGGCGGCCATGTCCTTCTCGGTTATCCCACCCTCGCTGTGCGTCGAGAGCACGAGCGTCACCATCCGGTAGTTGACCGAGAAGTCTGGATGATGGTTGAGGGCCTCGGCGCGTGCCGCGACGCGACTGACGAACGCGATCGCCTCCGGGAAGCTCGGGAACTCGTAGCGCTTGACGATCGCATCGCCCTCACGCGACCAACCGGAGAGCGCGGCAAGACCCTGTTCGATCTGACTATCATTCAAGAGAGCCATGGGTCAGGAACCTGAGAATAGAGACTTGATGATCCGCAGCACGTTGCTGCCGCGGTCATAGATCACCACCGCCAGGATGATCGGCGCCACCACCCGGATCAGCCACAGCCAGGCGCGAATCAGCCCCTCGTGCGCGAAGCCCTGCTTGACTTCTTCCGCGACCTGGGGCGCTTTCCAACCCACCAGATAAGCGAGGAAGAACGCGCCGACACCCAGGAAGAACTCGCCGGCTAAGGCGTCGTATAGCTCCAGCGCTCTCATGTCGAGGGCGCACGGGATGCCAATCAGCATCATCACTATGCCGGCGCCCAGGGCGGCTCGCGTGCGATCGAGCTTCCAGCTGTCGATCAGGCTCGAGGTCACCACCTCGAGCAACGAGATCGCCGAGGTGATGGCTCCGACGAACAACGCGCAGAAGAACATCAATCCGACCACCCTGCCGGCCGCGCCCATCTCCACAAAGGCGCGCGGGACGCTAATGAACAGCGCACCGAGGGGACTGGCTCCGATCTCGCCCTGAAGACCGAAGGCGAAGATGACCGGGAAGACGACGAGGCCTCCCACGAAGGCCACACCGAAATCCGATATCGAGATCGTCACCGCCGAGCCGGGCAGGTTTTCCTTCCGCTTCAAGTAGCTGGAGTAGGTCAGCATGGCACCCATCCCCAGGCTCAAGCTGAAGAACGCCTGGCTCGCCGCCGCCGCCAGGGTCGACGCCGACAGGAAGTCGCCGAGCCTGGGCCGCAGGTAGAACCCGTAACCGGCGCCGGCCCCACTCAACGTGGCGGCATACACGGCCAACCCGATGACAAGAAAGAAGAGCAAGGGCATGAGGACCAACGAGGCCCGCTCGATGCCTCCCTTCACTCCGCCGACCACGATGGAGATCGTGAGCACCATGAAGACCATGTGATAGAGGACCGCGCCGATCCCCGTGCTCGCCGTTGTGAAATACTGGCCGGGCTCCGCCGAGAAGCCGCTCAGCAGAGCCTCTAGCGTGTAGCGGAAGGTCCAGCCGGCGATCACCGAGTAGTAGGCGAGGATCAGGCAGCCGGTGAGCACGTAGAAGTAGCCGAGCACGCCCCAGCGCGGGCCGCCGGTCGCCTGCAGCGCACCGATCGGGCTCAGCCGCGTTCGCCGACCGACGGCGAACTCGGAGAGCATGATCGGCACGCCGACCACGAATACCATCGCGATGTAGAGGATGACGAAGGCGGCGCCGCCCTTGTCCGACACGGCGTAGGGAAACCGCCACATGTTGCCGAGCCCGACGGCGGATCCGACCGCCGCCAAGATGAAGCCGGCTTTCGTACCCCAGCCTTCGCGGGTATGCGCCTCCATCGTGCCTCCGTCTCGAATAGCTCGGGTGGGATTCCGCTGACCTCGGGTCGACCGCCACGCTAGGGCGCGGGCGCGGCGGCGTCAAGCGGCAGACGATGGCGGAAGCGGAATGCGGATGGCGATCCGGCAAGCTTGCTCCTGGCGCCACCGGCTGACGGTGGTACCGGCGCCGATGCGGTGGGTTGCTTCAGCGGACAGGTTGCACTGCGAAGCCGGCCGGTCTTCCGCCCCCGGCGGCGCCAGGATTCGGTCAGCCTGCTGTCGGTAGTTCAGCTCGTTCCGTTAGCGGATGCGTCGCCGTTCGCGCCGTTCCCGGCCAGGCCGACCATCAGCAGCGGGAAGCGCCTGACCTCCGGTCGCGCCGCCGGCGAAGCGGCACGATTCGCGTGGTGTCGGCACCAGACGAACGGTCGCAGCCGGGGATCGGGAGGCTGTGGCAGGGTATCCAGAGCCAGAATTCCCGCCGGCTGGTCGCGGCGGCCTACGCGCAGATGGAAGAAGTCGTCCGATATTCTCATCGAAATCTTTCGGGCCTTTCCGTGCAAGAAGCGGGATTCGTCGGCGCCACGCGGCGCACGTACGACGTCGCGCCGCTCACGGGCACGCTCCGTGCCCGGCCGCCTCTGGCCGCGAGCCTACTGTCTATGCGCTTTTTCGGGGGGTCACGCCTGGAGCGGCCTTGGGAAGCGTGTACTTCTGACGCGCGCGTTCGTGTCCCTTGGACACATGCTCAGCCGCCTCGCTTCAGCTCGCCGGCCAGCCGATCAGCGCGCCGCGTGGTCTCGGGGAAACGATAGCGGCCGCCCGGCGTGAGCCTGAGGACGAGCTCGGCCGCGGTCGCCAAGTCGATGCGATGACCAACGGACAGGTAGACAGGCCGAACGCGGGTGCGCGTGCGCAGCGCCCAGCCGATCACCTCGCCGTTTCTTGGGTCGACCAGGCTCGCGCGCGCGCCTCGCTCCTCCGCCAGCTCGCCGGCGACACCGCAGAGAATCGACTTGGCGCACCCGATGGAAGGGAGGTCGAACTCGAGTCCGGCGTGGCTCGCCAGCCCCATGCGCCGCGGGTGCGCATAGCCGTGCGCGTCCAGAACCGCCAGGTCCGGCCGGCTGCCCAGTCCCTTCCAGGCCGCGGTCAGCACCGGAAGCTCGCGAAAGCTGAGGTAGCCCGGGACATAGGGAAAAGCGATGGGCTCGATCGCCGTCGCGGTCTCGACGGTCTCCAGCGACCCGAGATCGATGACGACGACGGCGGCGAAGGCCAGGTTGCGAGGCTTGTCGAAGGCCACGTCGGCGCCGGCCACCAGCCGCGGCGCGAAATCCGCCGGCGGCTCGAAGGCGATTCGCTCGCGAAGCTCCTCCTGTATCCGCCGCGCCTCCGCGACGCTCATCACCTTCCCGGTTGGCATCACTCGCGCCGCTGCATGAGCTCCATGACCAGAGCGTTCACCGCCGGGTTGCCGGCGCCCAGCTCGCGCACCGCCGCCAGCTCCTGAGCGGCCTCACCACTGCGGCCGAGTGTGTCGAGACAACTCGCCAGGGCCAGACGCGGACGGATCGCCGACGGATCCAGCTCGCTCGCTCGGCGCAGCGCCTCGACGGCACCCTCGAGATCACCGGACCCGCGCAGCAGCTCACCCAGCAGATCGAAGCCCGCGGCGTTCCCCGGCGCCTCGGCCACACACCGACGCAAGGTCTCTGCGGCATCCGCCGACTGCCGCGCTTCCACCTGGGCCCGTGCCAGAGCCAACAGAGCATCGCCTCTGGCTCCTGGCTCCAGCGACGCCACGTAGCGCCGCCACAGCTCCACGGCCTCCGCTTTGCGGCCCCGCTGCGCACCGACCCAGGCGGCCAGCTCACGCAGTGCGTCCGGGTCCGCCGGCCGGGCAGCCAGTCGTTCCCGCAACTCGGCTTCTCTGTCGCTCATGGCCCTCGCAGCTCGACCGCCCCTAACAACGAGCGCCCGGTGCACACCGGGCGCTCACGGTTCACTCTCGCTGACCCGGACGTTCCGAGACTCAGGACGGCGGGTCCAACTCGAAGTGTGTATAGTTCTTCGCGATGAACTCGGTCCATTCCTGCGGGACCTCGTCATCCGGGAAGATCGCGTCCACGGGGCACTCCGGCACACAGGCGCCGCAGTCGATGCACTCTTCCGGGTGGATGTAGTACTGGTCAGGGCCTTCGTAGATGCAATCGACCGGACAGACATCCACGCATGCAGCGTCTTTTACGTCGATGCAGGGTTGAGCGATGATGTAGGTCACGTTTCTCGACGCCTCCTATGAGAGATACGCTGCAAGGTCCGGAGCCGCACGCTCCGCTGTCTTGACCCTGATCCGCCCGATTATAGGAACGGGGTCGGCAGAGAGCAAGGCTCTGATGTTTGACGGGCTTGCCTTCGCAACCCTAGGTTCAGTCGACAGTTAGCCGATCCAACTTGCACGCGTGGCCTCACCCGATTGAAAGGAGCAGCCCCACATGAAGCCCGGCCCCTGCGTACCGTTGTCCGCGTCGGCCATCTTCACGCTCGGCTTCATTACCCTAGGGCCGGCCTCGAGCCCGCCTGCCTGCCTGCACCCGGCCTCCTACGCGATCCTGGCCCACGATCCGCTGACCGGCGACTACGGTGTCGCCGCCGCCAGTAACGCTCCACTCATCGGCATGAACCTCGAGTTCCTCGACCCGGAAGCCGGCGGCGTGGTCGTCCTCGGCGGCCCTTTCCTGGAGGTCAATGAGAAGACGCTCACCGCTCTCCGCGATGGGCTGGCCCCGGGCCGTGCCATCGCCGTCGGCCTGGTTACCGACCCCGACAAGGAGAGCCGCCAGGTCCTGGCCATTGCGCCGCAGGGGGCCGCCGCCTTCACCGGCGCCAAGTTGGCCGCCTACGCCGGGCACCAGACCGGGGAAAACTACGTGATTGCGGGCAATTGGCTGAACGACCGAATTGTCATCCTCGCGATCGAAGAGTCCTTCGCCACTTCCGATGGAGCCCTCGCTAATCGGCTGCTCGCCGCTCTGCAGGCCGGCCGCGACGCCGGCGGCGAAAAAGGCGGAGCCCACTCCGCAGCTCTACTGGTCATCGGCCCGGGCGCTCGCTTCGCCAGTCGCGATCGCCTCGTCGACCTGCGCATCGACTTCGTTTCCGGCGACGCCGTGACCGCCCTGGCCGAACTGCACGCCCAGGTCGACTCGGTCTACGAGGTCGTCAGGTAGACGCCAACTCCTCTACTACCGCCCTTATCTCGTCGAACGGCGGCAGCACACTCGCGTCTTCCGAGACCCAGCGATAGCGCACCGTGCCGTCCCTGTCGATGACGAACGCCGAGCGCTTCGCCACGCCGCGCAGACCGCCCAGCTCCTCGTAGAGGGCGCCGTAGGCACGCGCCGTCTCTTTGTTGAAGTCGCTGAGCAGCGGGAACGGGACGTCCAGCTGCTTTCCCCACACCTTCAGTGTGTGCACGCTATCGACGCTCGCCGCCAGCACCTCGGCGCCCAGCCCCCTGTAAGTCTCGTACTCATCGCGCATGACCGACAACTCGTTCGTACACACCGGCGTAAAGGCCAGCGGCACGAAGAGCAGCACCGTCGTCCCCCGACCCTTCAGGTCGTCCAGCGCGATCGTCGCGCCGGTCGAGGCCTCCAGAGCGAAGCCGGGTGCCGGCTGGCCCACTTCTACCGACATATGAACCTCCGCGGATCTTGCTGGTACCAACCCTGGGATCGCCGCCTAATGAAAGGTCTTACGGTACACCGGCACCGGGATAAAGCAAGCCGCCGGGCCTCTGGTCGAGGAGGAGGAGTATGTTAGCTTATAAGGTTGCGACAGCATGTGGATCATTGACCCGACCGGCCGCTGTTTCGGCGCCCGGCCTGCTCCTGCGATCGGTGGAATGCGCGAACTGAAGGTCCTTCAACCCGGCGAGCTCCCACTGGAGTACGCGGCACTGCGGCAGCAACGGGAAGCGATCCGGCCGCTGCTCCAGGAGCGTATGCCCGGCAACGCCGGCCCCGACGGCCGCAAGCCGTCCTGGCTCAAAGCGCGAGCCCCGGGCCTCGGGGAGTATACCAACCTGAAGCGCCTGATGCGCGCCAAGACGTTGCACACGGTATGCGAGGAAGCGCACTGCCCCAACATGGGCGAATGCTGGGGCCAGGGGACCGCTACCTTCATGATCCTCGGCGATATCTGCACGCGCTCCTGTTCCTATTGTGCCGTCACCACCGGCTTGCCCGAGGGACTCGATCAGCAGGAGCCGCTGCGCGTCGCCGAAGCTGTAAGCTCTATGCGTCTCAGACACGCGGTCATCACCTCGGTGAACCGCGACGACCTGCCCGACGGCGGAGCCGGCATCTTCGCGGCAACGATCACCGCGATCCGCGAGCGGGCCCCGGACTGCTCGGTCGAGGTTCTGACCCCCGACTTCAAGGGCGACCTCGGCGCCGTAGCCGTGGTCGTCGAAGCTCGACCGGAGATCTTCAGCCACAACCTGGAGACGGTGCGGCGACTCTACCGGTTCGTCCGACCGGGCGGCCGCTACGAGCGCGCTCTCGAGGTACTAGGGCACTCAAAGACGATCGACCCGTGTGTGCTCACCAAGTCAGGCGTCATCTGCGGCATGGGGGAGACGCGCGACGAGCTCATCGCGGCGATGCGCGACCTCGCCGGCGTCGGGATCGAGATCTTGACGCTCGGCCAGTATCTGCGCCCGTCGCCCCGGCATCTGCCGATCGATCGCTACTACACGCCCGACGAGTTCGCCGAGCTCAAGCGGATCGGCGAGGAGGAGATCGGATTCAGGCACGTCGAGGCGGGACCGCTGGTCCGTAGCTCGTACCACGCGCGCGAGCAGGTCGAGTCGATCGGCGGTGGCTCGTTCTCGCAGCGGCAGAATCACGCCGGCAGCTGACCCCCAACAAGCGGAGGTCTGCACGAAACCGAAGCGTGGGTGCTCGGCCCGCGTTTTGAGCTGTTATCGCTTACGGAGGCTGTAAGCTCGTGGCAACGAACATTACCCAATCGGACGAACTGTTGGGTCTCGACAAGCCGGCGCTGGTCGAGATGCTCAGGTGGATGGTCCTCGGCCGCCGTTACGAGGAGCGCTGCGGCGAGATGTACCAGATGGGCGAGATCGGCGGCTTCTGCCACCTCTACATCGGGCAGGAGGCGGTAGCGGTCGGCGCGCTTACTCCGCTACGCAAGGATGACTACGTCATCACCGCCTACCGCGACCACGTCCACGGCCTCGTCAGTGGCATCGACCCCCGCGCCATCATGGCCGAACTGTTCGGCCGCGTCGATGGCTGCTCCAAGGGCAAGGGCGGCTCGATGCACCTCTTCGATCCGTCGGTCAACTTCATGGGCGGCCACGCCATCGTCGGTGGCCACTTGCCAGTGGCCGTCGGTATCGGCTATGCCATCCGCTACCGAGATACCGACCAGGTCTGCGTCTGCTTCCTCGGCGACTCGGTCGCCAACATCGGCGCCTTCAACGAGGCGCTGAACATGGCCGCCCTCTTCCAGTTGCCCGTCGTCTTCATCATCGAGAACAACCAATACGGCATGGGCACGGCCGTGCACCGCGCGGCCGCGATCGAGAACCTCGCCGATCGCGCCTGCGCCTACTCGGGCATGCAGGGCTGGACGATCGATGGCATGAACGTGCTCGAGGTGCGCGGCACCGTCGAGATGGCGATCGATAGGGCCCGCGCCCACAAGCTGCCCAGCCTGATCGAGGCCAAGACCTACCGCTTCGTCGGCCACTCGATGTCGGACCCCAACTACGGGAATTATCGGACCAAGGAAGAGGTCCACCAATTCAGATCGCATGACGACCCGATCAAGCTGTTTAGCGAGAAGCTGAAAGCCCGCCAGATCATCGGCAAAGGCGAGCTCGACGAGATCGAACGCGAGGTCAAGAGCATCGTTGACGACGCCGTCGAATTCGCCAAGCAGAGCCCACGCCCACGGGCGGAAGACCTCTACTCCGACATCTATTCCGGGGAGTTCCCCGACCCGCAGCGGAGGGACCCATGGCGGTAATCACCTACCGGGACGCTTTGAACCAGGCGCTCCGCGAGGAGATGCGCCGCGATCCCGACATCTTTCTCATGGGCGAGGAAGTCGGCGCCTACCAGGGCGCCTACAAGGTGAGCCGGGGATTGTTGGAGGAGTTCGGCGAGTGGCGCGTGCGCGACATGCCGATCGCCGAGCTCGGGTTCACCGGGCTAGGCGTCGGTGCCGCCATGGTCGGCCTGCGCCCGATCGTCGAATACATGACCTGGAGCTTCGCGCTGCTCGCCATCGATGGCATCGTCAACGCCGCCGCCAAAATACGCTACATGTCCGGTGGCCAGTTCAAGATACCGATCACCTTCCGCGGGCCTAGCGGCGCCGCCAACCAACTCGCCGCCACTCATTCGCAGGCGCTCGACTCCTGGTACGCCCACGTGCCGGGTCTCAAGGTCGTCGCGCCCGCGACGGCCCGCGACGCGAAGGGCCTGCTGAAGTCAGCCATCCGCGACGACGACCCCGTCGTCTTCCTGGAAGGCGAGCTACTCTACGCGACCAGGGATGACGTCCCGGAGGACGCTGACTTCCTGGTGCCGCTGGGTGTGTCAGAGGTCAAACGTCCGGGCACCGATGTTACCCTGGTCGTCCACTCCCGGCCGCTGCACGCGGCGCTCGCCGCGGCGGAGACGCTCGAGCGCGAGGACGGCATATCGACCGCGGTGATCGACCCGCGCACTCTCCGCCCTATGGACATCGACACCATCCTCGCTTCGGTGCGCAAGACCAATCGCTGCGTGATCGTCGAAGAGGGTTGGCCGGTCTGCGGTATCGGGGCACAGATCGTCGATGACATTCAACGCGAGGCGTTCGACTACCTCGATGCACCGGTCGTCAGGGTCACCGGAGCCGACGCTCCGCATCCCTACGCCAGCAATCTCGAGCAGCTGCACTTTCCTCAGGCGGACTACATCGTTCAAGCGGTCCGCCAGGTGTGTTATCGGGAGTAATACATGGCCAGCCGAATCGTGATGTCGAAGCT
This sequence comes from Gemmatimonadota bacterium, assembly GCA_039586575.1. Lineage (GTDB taxonomy): Bacteria > Gemmatimonadota > Gemmatimonadetes > Palauibacterales > KS3-K002. The sequence continues at coordinate 11,237 of JBDHKD010000044.1, forward strand.
CTCGCCCACCATGGAGGAAGGGCGAGTTCTCAAATGGGTTAAGCAGGAAGGCGAGGCTATCGAGCCGGGTGATGTCGTCGTCGAGGTGGAGACCGACAAGGCGACGATGGAAGTCGAGGCCATGGGCTCGGGCGTGCTGCGCAAGATCCTAGTCGACGAGAGCACGACCGTGCCCACCGGCACTCTGCTCGGCGTGATCGGCGCCGCGGACGAAGACATCTCCGACATCCTCGCCGAGGCGAGCCGGGCTGCACCCGCCGCCGTGGCCGCCGCGCCGACCCCCGTGGCCGCTGCGCCCGCCGCCGTATCCGCCGCGCCCCTCGGAGCCGCTGCGTCCGCCGGCGACGGCGGCCGCATCAAGGCATCGCCGCTGGCCCGCCGGATGGCCGAGCAAGGCGGCATCCCGCTGCACCGCGTACGCGGCTCCGGACCGGGCGGCCGGATCATCAAGCGCGACGTCGAGGCCGTCTTGACATCGGGGCTTCCCACGGCCGTGGCGCCGGCGGCCGCCCCGGCCGCCGCGCCCGCGGCGATCGACTATGACATCCCATTCGAGCGCGTCGAGCTCAGCCAAATCCGCAAGGCGATCGCCCGCAATCTGGTACAGAGCCTGGGGCCCGTCCCGCACTTCTTCCTCACCAGGGAGATCGACATGGGCCAGGTCATGGCGCTGCGCGCCGAGCTCAACGAGGCCCTGCAGGACAGCGGGGCGAAGATCGGCGTCAACGACATCCTGCTGAAGGCCGCGGCACAGGCCCTTACCGAACACCCGTACGTCAACGTCTCGTTCGCCGGCGATCATATCCGCAGGTTCACGCGCGTCGATATCGGCGTCGCCGTCGCCGTACCCGACGGCCTCATCACGCCGGTGCTCCGCGACGTCGCCTCGAAGGGGCTGCGCCAGATCTCCGAGCAGACGCGCGACTTGATCGCCAGAGGGCGGGAGAAGAAGCTGGCACCCGAGGAGTATCAAGGTGCGACCTTCACCATCTCCAATCTGGGGATGTACGGGATCGACGAGTTCACCGCCGTGATCAACCCGCCCGCCGCCACGATCCTGGCGGTGGGAGCGACCCAGGACAAGCCAGTCGTCGTGAACGGCAACATCGAGATCCGGCCGCGCATGCGGGTCACCCTCTCCTGCGATCATCGCGCCGTCGATGGAGCCATGGGCGCCGAATTCTTGGCGACGTTCAAGGAGATGATCGAGAATCCGCTGCGGCTGGTCCTGTAGACCGAGCTTGGGCTGCGTGACTCATGGATTTTCGGTTCCCGATCACCTACCTTGGGCGCCGGATCACTTGGAACCCAACCGGGAGTGAGTCGTGGTTACGAAGGACAAGATCAAAGATTCGTACGACGTAATCGTCATCGGTGCCGGTCCCGGTGGCTACGTCGCTGCCATCCGCGCCGCCCAACTCGGGTTGGACGTCGCCTGCATCGAGTCCGAATCGCGCGAGGGTGGACTGGGTGGCGTCTGCCTGAACTGGGGCTGTATACCGACAAAGGCGATGCTGGAAAGTGCCGCGCTAGCACACAGCATCAAGGACCAGGCCGCTGATTTCGGCATCAAGGTCAAGGGCGTCAGTCTGGAGATCGAGACCGCCATCAGCCGCAGCCGCCAGGTCAGCGATCGCCTGACCAAGGGCGTCAGATTCTTGTTCGACAAGAACGGTGTCATGCCGATCTTCGGCCGCGCCAAACTGGCCGGCGACAAGAAGGTCGAAGTCGAGCTCAAAAGCGGTGGCAGCCACTCGATCTCGGCCTCCAGCATCATCATCGCCAGCGGCTCGCGGCCCAAGACCTTCCCGGGCTTCGAGTTCGACGGCGAACGCGTGATCTCGAGCCGCGACGCGCTGGAGTTGAAGAAGCTACCCGGTCACATCGTCATCGTCGGCGCCGGATCGATCGGCATGGAGTTCGCCGACATCTTCAACGCCTTCGGCGCCAACACCACCATCGTCGAGATCCTGCCGCAGCTCTTGCCGCTCGAGGACTCAGAGATCGCCGGCGTCGTCGAGCGCTCGTTCAAGAAACGTGGCATCAAGGTCAAGAAGAAGACGGGGGTCAAGTCGCTCGAGAAGCTGGAGAAGAAGCTGCACGTCACCGTCGAGGGACCCACCGGTGAGGAAGTCGTCGAGTGCGATACGCTACTCATGGCCGTCGGCAGAACCCCGAACGTCGAGGACCTGGGACTCGAAGCGGCGGGCGTCAAGCTTACCGAGCGGGGCTGGATCCAGATCGACGAGTTCGGCCGCACGACGGCGGACGGCATCTATGCGATCGGCGACGTCGCCGGTGAACCCATGCTGGCACACAAAGCGTCGCACGAGGGCATGATCGTCGCGGAACACATCGCCGGTCACCCAACGCATCCGCTGGCCCGCGATAGCGTGCCATCCTGCACCTACTGCCACCCCGAGGTCGCCAGTATCGGTCGTACCGAGAAGCAAGCGAAAGAGGACGGCTACGAGGTCAAGGTCGGCAAGTTCCCATTCAGTGCGAACGGTCGCGCCCTGACGGCAGGCGCACCGGATGGGATGGTGAAGATCGTCGCCGACGCCAAGTACGGCGAGGTACTGGGTGTGCATCTGGTAGGCCACCACGTGACCGAGCTCGTCGCCGAGGCCGGGCTGGGGCGTGCGCTCGAGACGACCGTCGAAGAGATCGCCGGGACCGTCCACGCGCACCCCACGCTCTCCGAGACGCTGATGGAAGCGGCGCTGGCCGCGCTGGGACGGCCCATCCACATCTAGGCGCGGCTCGCTGTGGATATCGTGGCACCCGGGAAAGCCTGCAAGCTCATCCGCCTCCCTGGCCTCACCGACTACGGCAAGGCCCTGTCGCTTCAACGCGAACTCGCCGCGGCGCGCGTCGGCGGCACAATTTCGGACGACCTGCTCATCCTGCTCGAGCACCCCCGGGTCGTCACGCTCGGCCGCGGCGCGAGAGAGGCGAACGTCGTGGCGCCGGCCGAGTTGCTCGAACGCCGCGGCGTGCAACTCCACGAGGTGGAGCGCGGCGGTGACGTGACCTACCACGGGCCGGGCCAGCTGGTCGGCTATCCGATCGTCGACCTCAGCGGCCTGAAACAGGACTTACACTGGTACCTGCGTCAGCTCGAGCAGGTCTTGATTCACGCGCTCGCCACATTCCGTGTCACCGGAACCCGGGTGCCGGGCTACACCGGCGTCTGGGTCGAGAACCGCAAGATCGCCTCGATCGGCGTCCACGTTACCCGCTGGGTCACGTTCCATGGCTTCGCCCTCAACGTTGCGACCGACCTGTCCGATTTCGATCTGATCGTGCCCTGCGGTATCGCTGAGGTGCGAATGACTTCGATCGTCGAGGAAACGGGCCGACCCACCAGTATCGACGAAGTCGCCGACCGGGTCGCCCGCTCTTTTGGTGAGGTGTTCGAGCTGGCCATGCAGCCGGCCAGCCTGGAAGATCTTCGCTAGCCTATTTGCCGCCGATCGCGCGCAACACGAAAAACAAGTTCGCCGGCCGCTCCGCCATCCGTCTCATGAAGTAGGGATACCACTCGTTGCCGTAAGGCACGTACACTCGCATGCCATATCCCTCTTCGACCAGCCGCGCCTGCATGTCGCGTCGCACACCGTACAGCATCTGGAACTCGACCGCTGCCTCGCGATCGGGGTGTTGCCCTATCAATCGCTTGCCCGCCTCGATCATCAGATCGTCATGCGTCGCGATACCGATCGGCGACTCGGAGTCCATTAGTATCTCGAGCAGGCGAACATAGCTGTCGTTGATCTCTCGCTTCTTCTGGAACGCCAGGTCGACGGGTTCCTTGTAGGCGCCTTTGCATAGCCGTACCGGAGCACCCAACCTGGCAAGCTCGCGGACATCGCCTTCGCTGCGCCGCAGATACGACTGAATGACCGCGCCGATGTTCTTGTACTCGGCGAACAGTTCGTAAAACACACTAAGCGTCGTATCGACGTAGGCCGACGCTTCCATGTCCATACGGACGAAGTTGCCGTGCGTCCGCGCCGACTCGGCAAGCCGGCGCATGTTCTTCAGGCATAGATCCCGATCGATCGCCAACCCGATCTGGGTCGGCTTGATCGAGATCGTCGTCCTCACGTTATCCTCTCCAGCCAGCCGCTCCAGGATCTCTATGTAATCATCGGTCGCTCGGCTCGCCTGCCCCTCGCTCTCCACGCTCTCGCCCAGATGGTCGAGCGTCACATCCATGCCCAGCACGTTCAGATCGCGCACTGCCTCGATCGCCTCGTCCAGCGTTTCACCCGCCACGAAACGCCGGGACCGTTTCCGCGCGAACTTCGAGCCCAGCACGAAGTTCTGCAACCGCTTCTGTTCGCTCAGGTACAGCAGTACGCTACGCAGCATACTCCCGGTCCCTATCTGGTGAGAGCCGTGTCGGGCTATCCGGCTCGTTCCCGCAGTTCCGCCAGCCTGACCAGGCTGACCACCCGGTAGCCGGCCTCCTCCAACGCCTCGCGGCCCCCTTCCTCGCGATCGACCAGTGCCAGGATCGCCAGGATGTTGGCGTTCGCGTCCTTCACCGCTTCACATGCCTTCAGCGCTGATCCACCGGTGGTGATCGTATCCTCGATGATCACCACATCCTGGCCTGGTTCCAAGCAGCCTTCGACTTGCTTGCCGGCACCGTGGCCCTTGGGTTCCTTCCGCACAGTGAAAGCCTCGATCGGACGCCCGTCGAGGAAGCTCCGGTGCGCGATGGCATAGGCGATAGGATCGGCACCCATCGTCAGGCCGCCGACCGCCGAGGGCTTCAGGCCCGCCTCGTCCAAGGCGCGTAGGCCCAGCACCCCGATCAGCGCCTGGCCCTCGGCCGCAAGCGTCGTCGTCCGCGCATCGACATAGTAGCGGCTCTTGCGGCCGCTGCGCAGCGTGAAGTCGCCGACGCGAAACGAGCGCTCCACCAGCAGGTCGATCAGTCGGTCGTGCTCTTTCATCTCTCCCTCGATCTGTCGCTGACGTTGGCCTGCTCATGCAAGAAAAGAGCCGCCCGGATCTCCCGACCGAACGGCTCCGTACTCTGACCTGCGAGGCAGTCCGCTCCCCGGCCCGGACAGCTTACCCCGTTTCGGGACCCGCTCCCAGCGGCGCCCGCACCCCCGCCTGGCAGTCGCTGCACAGCCCATAGATCTTCAGCGTGCGGCTCTGCACCGTGAATCCTAGCTCCCCCGCCACCTCCTCCTGCACACGGTCCACCGCCCCGCGCTGAAAGCGCGCTACCTTCCCGCAGCTCGTGCAGATCAGATAGTCGTGACGCGTGTCTCCCGCCTGGTGCTCGTAGCGCTTGAAACCCTCACTGAAATCCAATTCGCGCGCCAGCCCCGCCTGCACCAGCAGGTTCAGCGTCCGGTAGATCGTCGCCTTCCCTACATGCTCGCTCCGCTCTCGCAGATGGTCCGCCAGATCGTCCACCGACAGGTGGTGCTCGCTCTCGAACAGCGCCATGGCGATCGCCTCCCGCTGGTGCGTGAGCGGCAGCCGCTGCTGATGGAGGTAGCTGCGAAACAGGTCCATCATCAGCATCGCGCAGCCGTGCGGCGGCTTCGTCGTAACGATCGGCGAGGCGGATACGTTGGAGTTCTTCATTATCAACGATGATAATAGCCCCCGCCACCGGTTCCCGCAATCGCTGGGGCGGCCGCCCGTCCCCCGTTACTCCGACCGGGTCAGGCGCTTGGGGACCCGAAGAGCGAGGGCGAGGGCCAGCAGCGAGCAAGCGGCGGCATAGCCGAGAATCGGCCACAGCTCGACGAGCGCCGCCGCGCAGCGCCCGTCATGCAGTAGCTGGCTCGCGGCCAATCCGGCGGCGACCGGTGGGAACACGATTTCCAGCACGCTATAGGCCGGGCCGAGCCTCAGGGCGTCCGCGAAGCCGGGCAACGCGAAACCCGCGAACAGGAGGCCGTAGGCGAACAGCGCGCTGTTGCGTGCACCCAGGCCCGATCCCAAGAAGGCGAGCACCACCAGCAGCGGTGGAATCCAACCCATGCCGACGATGGATTGGAGCGTGTCGGCCAGCGTCGCCGAGCCGAGGGTTACGGCGGGCAGGGTCGCCGTTGCGAGGGTGAGCATGACGACGAGCGACCAGCCGAGGAGAGCGAGCAAACGAGCGAGGTAGAAGTCGATCGTTCGTATCGGTTTTTGCAGCCATAACGCGGCGTAACCCAGACGAACGTCCTCATCCAACCAGGACCGGCAGAGCGGCGCGCTCGCCGCCAAGCTCGCCAACATGAGCAGCGGGCCGAAGCCCGCCGATCCTTCCTCCGAGCGGGTCGCCATCACCAGCTCGAGCGCAGCCAGAGCAGCGACGAGGACTATGAAATAGAGGTGCCGGCTGCGGACGACGTCCTCGAACACGAACCGGAAGAGCGGCGGCACGAGCCGCAAGCTCGTCGACCTCGTCATCGATTCGCTTCCTCACCGTCCGACTGCACCAACGAGTGATACAGATACTCCAGATCGCAGGGCCGCCGCTCGATCATCTCCACACGACCGCCGGCGGTTTCGATACGCCGGACGAAGGCACGTGCGTCGGCCTCGTCGGCGAAAGCCACCTCGTCCGCCGCGAGGCCGACGCCGCCCAGCTTCGCAGCCAGCGGCCCCAAGTCGAGCGCCGGGATGACGTCGTCCTGCCGGCAGAGCTGCACGACCCAGATTTCGGACCGGCTCGTCAGCTCGTCGCGCAAGCTTCGCCCCAGAACCCGCCCCTGCCTCAGGATCAGTACGGCATCGCAAACCCGCTCGAGCTCCAGAAGGTTGTGCGACGAGATGATGACGGTCCGCCCAACGCGCTTCAGCCCACGGATGACGCTCCGCAGTATTCCCACCGAACTGGGATCCAGCCCGTTGGCCGGTTCGTCCAGCAACAGCAACTCCGGCTGACCCAGGAGGGCCGCCAGAAGACCCACGCGCTGCCGGTAGCCATGCGAGAGCGCGCTGATGGGCACGCCCACTTTCTCGGCGATGGCGAGCGTCGCCATCAGCCGATCGACGGCCCCCGGCACCTCACGCCGCCGCAGTCCGGCGAGCCGTGCCATCAGGACGGCGAATTCGCCGACCTGAACGTTTCCCGGGAGTTTCACCTGCTCCGGCAGATAACCGACGCCGTGACTCCGCCTGTAGACGGCAGGTTCCACTCCACCCACGGTCACGCGGCCGCCCTGCGGCCTCATCAAGCCCAGCAGCAGCCGGCAGAGTGTCGTCTTGCCGGAGCCGTTCGGCCCCACCAGCCCCAACACGGCCCCGCGCTCGACCTCGAAGCTCACTTCGTCGAGCGCTCGCGCGCGTGCCGCTGGGTAGCGGTAGCTCAGCGCATCGACCCCGATCAGCGCCGTTTCTGTCTTCCCTCCCATCAGACCGGGAGCGCGATCAACGGTCCGGGCTGGCCGCAACGGCGATGCCGGGGACGTTGAAGTCGGAGCGGGCGAGAAAGTAGATGGCATCGCCGTCGGCGGCGATCCGGCTCACCCGTAGTCTGACCGCGTAGCTCGCGACAAACTCACCGCTCGGATCGAACCGGTCGATGACCGCTACGCTGCTGTCGCCGCGCTGGGTCAGCGCCCAGATGCCAGCGTCGGGAGTCACCGCCAGTTGCGCGATGTGCGGCCGGTATATCGGCACCTCCAGCTCGGCGGGCGGCGGCCGACCCAGCGCGGCAAACGCACGCTGGACTCGCTCGACGAGCGCCTCGATCTCCGCCTCGCTCCGCCGCAGCGGCCGCATCTCCGGCCGGCCGATCGTCTGCCTAGTCGCGCCGTCGCGACCGATCCGCAGAATCAGGTAATCCGGCCCCGGTGGCGCCAGAAGAATGTCGCCCACCGGCGTCGCCGCCACAGCGTAGCTGTGGTTCCGGGAGGGGCGGCCCGGCTCCTCCGTTCCCGGCACCTGCGAGTCGCGGAACACCGGTCGAGCCAGGACCGCGTCGAGCGCCGCGACCCGGAATTCCGCCACATCGACCGGCGGAAAGAGATCGATCTTCACGTAGAAGCTGTCCGCCCGGGCCGCGACGACGTCGGACGCCAGCCCCGGCCCCGCCTGCACCGTACCCGCTAGCTCGCCGTCGGGGCCCCAATACGTGACTCGGCCGCTCGTCGACAGCACCGCCACCAGCCCACCAGGCTCGACGGCCAGCGCGATGGGGTTGCGGTACTCGCCCGGCCCATCACCCGCACGACCCAAGGCGCCCAGGTACCTCCCATCCTTCGTGCTGTAGATCCGCAGCTCGGGCGGTTGCGTCTCCAGGACGTAGAGCTTGCGGCCGCGCCCATCTACACCCAACCCGATCGGCGCCGCTTGCGGCGGCTCGCCCGCCGGGTCGGGTGGGACCAGCCAGACCGCCTCGAGTTCCGGCAACGCCTCGACGCGCCCCGTTGCGGACGCCCGCTCGACGGCGACCGCACCGGAACTGCCGGCCGCAGATCCATCGTCACCGCAGCCTGCACCGCCGAGTGTTGCGGCCGTAGCGGCCGCAACACCCAGCCACACGCCGAGGCTGCGCACGTCCGCTCGGCTACATCTCTCCATCCGCCAGCCCGGCGATGCACCCGTCGATGCACCCGTTGTACGCCGCCTCGCACTTGTCCTTGCCGATGAATATGCCGAGGAAGACGTAGCAGCCGCCGCCCACGATGGCGCAGTACCCCTCACACACGGCTCGCGCCGGCGCCGCCGCCGCCGCGCGCGGCGCACTCAAAGAGCCCACCGCCAGCAGAAGGACCATCAACAGAACGCGTCGCATGGCACACCTCCCGCTAGCTCAGCAGCCTGACGAGCTTGCCCACCGAGCAGCCCAGCAGGCAGCCGGCGATATAGGCGCCGCACTTCACCGTGTCGAGGTCATCGCAGCTCTCCACCGCCTTGTCGGCGCAGATGTCCTCGCAGTCCCTGGCAAGTGCCGGCGTCGGTTGACCCAGTGCCAGCGCGGTCAGCCCCGCCACCAAGAAAGCTCTCCTCCACATCGTACCCGTCCTTTCTACTAGGGTGAAAGGCCTCCCAGGGCCTCCAGCGCCCGTACCAGTGAATCGACCGCCGAGCGATCGAGACTCCCCTGCCTCACGTACCGCAATGCACCGCTCGGACCAACCAACGCCGTCGACGGCACGATTCCGATGCCCAGCCTGCCGGTGACCTCGCGCGCGTTCTCCGGCACCACGGCCAGCGCTCCCGGCAGGTGCCGGCGCGCGTAAGCCCGCGCCGCCGGCCGCTCGCCCTCCAGCGCCACGGCCAGCACCGACACCTCGACGCCCACCGCATCGATGACCGTTTGCCACGACGGCAGGTTCGCGTAACACGCCGGGCAGGTCGAGTTGTAGAACAAGAGCAGCGTCGCCCGTCCCCCGGGCACCGCGACCCGGTCACCCTGCCGCTCCAGCAGCTCGAACTCGAAAGCGCCGGGGAGCGTTTCTCCCACCTCGACCACCGCAGGCTCGCCCCGCAGCGCCGGGATCACCCGCTCCGTCGCCAGCACGTACGCCGCCACGACGCCGACGGCAACCGTGACCAGGCTCAATGCCCGGTCGAGCCACACCCTGTACCGCGGCAATCCCACCTCTGCTCGTTCTCGGGCCAGCAACCAGCGCGAGCCGCCCGGCAGACGCCGAACAGGTGAAGCCAGTTTAGGTAGGGAGAATCAACAGATCATCAAGGTCGCCACCCTCGCCGTCATCGATAGCTCACGCTAGCCATGATTATGACGACGTCGAGGATGACGACGAGGAAAGACCGACTGGCGAGACCGCGTCAGGCCCTCTTCACCAGACCGACGATGAACAACAGCACCAGGGCGCCCACGACGGCCATCACCAGCTCACCGACCAGCCCGCCCATCGTGATGTCGAGCAAGTCGAACAGATAGCCACCGATGAACGCTCCGATGACCCCAACGATCAGGTTGCCGACCAGGCCGAAGCCGCGGCCCTTCATGATCTTGCCGGCCAGCCAGCCGGCAGCGAGGCCGATGAGCAGGAACAGGACGAGGTTCATGGTCTCATCTCCCGCGTTGAGGACCGACGAGCGACGTGAGCCATGACAATGCCCTTAAACATGCGTTTATGCCAGTCGCCTGCCCGTCCAGCGAAAGCCGCCCACGCCACGCAACCTCCCGTCCGACACGGCGCGGAGCCGCTCGTCTCGTCCGGCGACCACTCGACCTACAACGAGAGATCGGCGAGCTTCGACCTCGGATTGTTCGGGGAGGGAATGGCCACCGGCGACGGCGTGGTCGACGTCCTGCGATGGGAGTAGCGGCCCGGCTCCACACTGTTCCCGGTCTGGCAGCACAACCGCCGCGAAGGGACCGACGGCAGCCGCTTCGACCTCGGCAACGACCTGGACGCACTCCGGTCTCTCGACTCGGAGAACGTCTTCATCCTGAAGCTGAACTACTGGCTGGGGCTATGAGCGCGGCTGCCTTGCCGACAGCCGCGCCTCACGACGCGAAGCGACTAGTACCGCCCGCGTCGGCCGCCGCCCCGACCGCCGCCGCCCCGACCGCCGCCGCGGCCGCCGCCGCCACCACCTCCGCCGCCGCCACCCGTGCGGCGCTCCATCGCCTCGTTCACCCGCAGCGTTCGCCCGCCGAACTCCGTCCCATCGAGCGACGAGATCGCGGAGTCCGCAGCCTCATCCTCCATCTCCACGAACCCGAAGCCGCGCGGCCGGCCGGTCTGCCGGTCGTTGATCAGGTTGACCGAGAGAACCTCTCCATGCTGTGAGAACAGCTCGGACAGATCCTCCTCCGTTGCTGAGAACGGCAGGTTTCCGACGTAAATCCTCTTAGCCACTTACCGATACTCCCTCTGAGGGTTGATGCGACGCTGCGAACCTAACGTGAAATCGAGGTCATGGAGCGTGAGAATCACACGGAAGAAGGGATACCGAAGATCCGGATGAGAACTCGCTCGACGACCGACTCTGATTCTCTATCGACCCTCGCCTTAGGCCGGTGTCAGCGAAGCCGTGGCCCTGGCAGGGGCCCCCGGCACGTTGCAGTGCTTTAAAAGGTAATAGCTGCATTCGCAACCGGCAACGTGCGGGCTACGGGGCCTCAGCCGGGCTCCTCCAGCCGCCAGAACCGGCGGGTCAGCCCCACCTCTGCGAACAGCCGCTGCGTCTCAGCGGCGCTCGGGCGTCGCCAGTCGGGCCGCAGACGGTCGCCATACCAGCGCCGCGCCAGCTCCCACGCCTGATCCAGCGGCACCACGGCGCCGCGCTCGATCCCCTGATCGGTGCACCAGTTGTCCACATGCTCTTCCGACCGGAAGAGTAGGATCGTCTTTCAAGTGAATACGATGTTCTTCCACCAACGGGCAGCCGGGACAGCGAAATGGATCACCTCGGTGTGCCCCACCACCTCGTTGTCCATCACCGCCAGCGTGATCGGGTCGCCGCAGTCCCCGCACGAGGCCACGATCCGCGCGTCACAGCTCAGCATCGCCGGGATACCCAGCGCGTCCCAGGCACAGTTCGCGTACCAGCTCTGGTTGATCGCCCGCACCTCGAACGGCGTCTCCACCGCCGAGAACGGCATCGCCATCCGGATGTCGTAGCTGCCCTGCTCCAGAACCAACACCCGTCCCCGCGCCAGCACGCGGAACGCCGCCCGCACCGCCGGCATGGTCGTGTGTAGCGCCTCCGCCGTCTGCTCAACCGTCGGCGGTCGCGCGTGCTCCAGGAACTGCCCGTAGATGTAGAGACGAATCAACCGCAGAAGATCCACCCCTTCAGCGCGAACGCTCAAGCGCCGTCTCCTCCCTCGTGTCGACTCCGCAGGCCCCGGTAGACCAGCCAACCGTAGACGCCCAGGTTGACCAGCACCACGAGAGCGCCGAGAACCAACTGCACCTCCCGCGTCAGGCCGCGCGGGTAGAGGACGGGTAGAATGTAGTGCTCGACGAACCCACCGTGATAGCCGGCGCCGCCGCCCCGCTCGCGAAACCACTTCTCCAGCGGCGTCAGCGGGCAGATCCAGCCCGCGAACTCGATCAGCGCCCCCCAGATCGCCGCCGGAATATGGACCCACGCCAGGCGCCGCCAGCGCAGCACCAACAAACCACCTGCGATGACGAAGACCGCGAACGCAAAATGCACGACGACGACGAGATCGGCGAGCACGCGATAGAGCATCCCCCAGCTCCCCCTCACCGGTCTGCTCTCTTCCGCGCGGCACAAGCTAACGTGGACAGGACGAGTTGCGCCAACCCCGTGCCGCCCGTCCACCGTGCTGGAGAAGCTCGAACTCAGAACACCGCGCTGACCTTGAAGAAGAACGTGTCGCCCTGCTCCGAGAACTCGCCGATCTCCGCCGTCCCCCGCTGGTACGCCAGCTGCAGCGTCCCGAACGGCGGCCTGTAGCGGTAGACGAAGACGGCTTGAACGTTCTCGCGATCGACTCTCGAGCTGGTCTGGAAGAAGAGCTTCAGGTAGAGATCCCGAGTGAAGAACTGGTTCGCCCGGATCACGTGGATCCAGGTGCTCTCGTCTTCTCGATTCTCCGGGTACCAGCGCGGTCGGGGCGCGGCACCAAGACGAAGGGGCCGCCCCGACTCAGTCGGGGCGGCCCCTTCAACTCACGGTACTGAGTCTGAGCTCAGCCGATCTTCGTCACGTTCTGGGCAGCCGGGCCCTTCTCGCCGTCGACGATCTCGAACTCGACCTGCTCGCCCTGCGTGATGAACCCGAAACCCTTGCTGTCGTTGAACCACTTGACCGTGCCAGTAGTACGCATTCGCCGTACCCCCTGTGCTATTGTTCCGTCGGAGTTCGGCAATGCCGTACTTACCGACCTTATCGCGGACCGTCTCGCCCCCGCGCTGGGCAACACCAAAAGAAAGGACCCCACTTGAACCAGGTCCTCGAGTGTCGCTGGTTTTGTCAGCGGCTGGAACCTAAGAACACGCCGACCTCCTGTCAACAATCCGGTCTCCGGGTGGGCGGCCCGCCCGAGGATGCCCGGACCGCCGCCTCGGCGGTCAGGCCCGGCCCGTCTCGACGAGCTGAATCTCGAAGGTGAGTTCCTGCCCGGCAAGCTCGTGGTTGGCGTCGAGGGTCACGGTATCGTTACCAACGTCGGTGATCGTCACGACGGTGACGTGCCCGTCCTCCGACCTGGCCTCCAACGTCATTCCTTCCTGTGGCTCCAAATCGTTGGGCAAGTGCGACCTCGGGATCGTCGCGACCAGCTCTTCCATGTGCGGGCCGTAGCCCTCGTCCGGCGGGATCGACACCGTCTTCTTGTCACCTTCACTCATCCCGACGACCGCGTTCTCGAACCCCGGGATCACCTGGTTCTCCCCGAGCGTGAACTCCAGCGGGTCGCCCCCGAACGAGGTGTCGAACTCGGTCCCGTCCTCGAGCGTTCCGCGATAGTGCACCTTCACCTTGTCGCCCATCTTCGCTTCGGCCACGGCGTTCTCCTCCCACTTTGTGGCAATAAGAAAGGGGGAGGACCCACGCCTGAGCACAGGCCCTCCCCTGCGCATGTCAGCACTGCACTTACGCCAAGCTACTGCGACCCGGCGCCCCCCGTCAATCTGGCCCGCCCGCCAGACGGCCGCCCAGCCCCCGTCGCGTCGCTAGCGCTGCCGCAACAGCCTTAGCACCGGGTAGCTCTGCGACTCTTCGATCGCCGCGTCGAAGAAGTTCCAAATGGCCAGCCCGTCGTCCGACAGCGGCTCCAATAGCGTGAAGGCCAGCCGGCCCAACGGCTGCTCCAGCGACACCACGGCGGTGCCTGCCGGGATCTCCGTCGCCTCGCTCGCCCAACGCCCGAACAGCGTACGCTGCTGATGGCCCTGATACTCACGCTCGTCGACCGTCGTCGAGTCGATCGCGAACCGCTGGACGATCCGATTCTCTGGCGATTCGAGCCTCTCGAAACGAATCCCGTGATCACTCAACACGTTCAGTACCGCAGAGAGGTCACCGGGCACGTAGTACGCCTCGGGTGCCTGCTCGGTCTCGGTCGGCTCGTAGGTCTGGAACTCCGGCATGCGCTCGGGGCGCCGCACATCCAAGCGCCGGAACATCGGCTCGCCCGAATACGGATTGCGCTCCAGCTCCACCTCGCCCATCAGGATCTCCACCGGCTCCGGCGAGCGCTGAGCCGTCGCGCTCAGCGCCAGCTCCTGGCCAACCACGTTCTCGCTATCCGCTTCCGCCAGTGCTCGGCGAATCGTGGACGCGTTCCCGTAAGCGTAGTCCGCGATCTCCTCCACGAAGCGCAGCGTTGCCATGATCCGCTCCTCGAACGGCGAATACGAGTACGCCTCGCTCAGCAAGCCGATACGGTTGCGCAGACCCACGTAGTTCGTCAGGTAGCGCGGCATATGACCGAAGGTGTACCAGCCGCGCTCGGCGTCGCTCGTCCGCCAGGGAAGGTTGCCGTAGTAGTAGTAGTCCCAATCGTACTTCTCCTTCAGCCCAAACGTCACTTCGGGGAGCATCTGTTTCCGCGTCAGCTCGACGATCCGCGCGTCGGTGTTGGGATGGAGCGGCGGCGCGTACGTTACCCGATAGGCGTGGCGCGTTCCGTTCGTGGTGTGGAGATCCATCACGATGTGCGGGTCGTAGGCGTTCCAGAACGCCACCACCGACCGCGCCTCCGGGCTCTCCAGCTTCACGTTGTCCCGGTTCAGGTCGAGACCCTGGGCGTTGGCCCGCTGCCCCATACCGGCAACCGGCCCGTGCTGGTAGCGCCGGTTCGTCAGCTTCACTCGCTCGTTACCGTCCGCGTTGTAGATGGGCGCGACCAGCAGCACCAGCGAGTCGAGCCACTCGCGATGCTCGCCGTTGGCGAGCGAGCGGAGCAGCACCAGGGTCGCCTCCTTCCCGCAGACCTCGCCGGCATGGATGTTCCCCTGCACGTACATCACCAGCTTGCCCGACGCCCGTACCGCCTCAGGGCTGGCGTCCGCCAGCTCGCCCACCACGACGACCGGCAGCGCCCGGCCCTCCATGGTGTAGCCCATGGTCGCCAAATTCATGAAAGGCCGCGCGCCCGCGATCTCCTCGACGAACGCCATCACGTCGGCGTAGCTGCTCGTCTCGCGGTACTCGCTGCGCTCCGGGCGTGTCAGCGTCGTCACGGCACGATCGGCCGCTTGCGGAAAAGCCGGGCTCACGACGAGCGCGATCGCGATCGCTTCCAGGACAGCGCCGCGCAGCGGGATTCGTCTTTTGTTCATCACCTGAAAGTGTCCTCTGAATGGTTGCGCCTGATGTCGAGTTGCACAGCTTTGCGCAGACGCTTTCATTCTGCAAGGTCCGATCCACGGACTCGCAACTTGCCTGGCGATCAGCCCCATGCCAGTTTGGGCCGTTTGAAGCTCTCGAAACGCCACACGACCTTGCGGAAGGAAAGGTTGCGCCATGCTCCCCAGGCTGAGCCTACGCATCGTGCTCGCAGCGATCGTCACGCCTCTCTGCGCGGGCCCGCTGACCGCACAGGAGCTGCCGCCCGCGAAAGCCACCGCCCTCGAGATGGTGGATGGGCTCTCGTCGGAAATCCAACTCATGGCGATGAGGCTCTGGGACCTCTCGGAGATCGCGCTGCTCGAGGCGGCGTCCGCCGAGCTGCTCACCGGCATCCTCGCCGACGAGGGTTTCAGCCTCGAGCGCGGCGTCGCCGACATGCCGACCGCCTTCGTCGCTTCCTACGGCAGTGGCAGGCCGATCATCGGCATACTGGCCGAGTACGACGCGTTGCCCGGCGTCGGCAATGCCGCCGTGCCGCACCGCGCCGCGCGCGCCGACGGTATCACGGCCGGCCAGGGCTGCGGACACAACCTGTTCGGTGCCGGCTCGGTCGGCGCCGCCATCGCCATCAAGCGGACCATGGAGCGCCACGGCCTCGCCGGCACCGTCCGCCTCTACGGCACGCCGGCCGAGGAGACCGTCGTCGGCAAGGTCTACATGGCCAAGGCCGGTGTATTCGATGACCTGGACGCCGCGCTCGAGTGGCACCCCAGCCTCGAGACACAGGTCCGCAACCAGCCGGGTCGCGCCCTCAACAACTTCACCGTCGAGTTCTTCGGCCAGGCGGCGCACGGCGCCGGCGATCCCTGGAACGGCCGCAGCGCACTGGACGCAGTGGAGATGATGAACTACGGCGTGAACCTGATGCGCGAGCACGTTCGCCCCGAAGCCCGCATCCACTACGTCATAACGTCCGGCGGCGAGGCACCCAACGTGGTGCCCGAGTACGCGAAGGTGTGGTATTTCGTGCGCGAGGCGAACCGCGAGAAAGTGGACGAGTACTACGACTGGATCCTCAAGATCGCCGAGGGCGCAGCGCTGGCGACCCGTACCACCCACACGGTGACGCTGATCACCGGTGTCCACGAGTACCTCCTCAACCGCCCCATCCAGGAAGCCATGCAGGCGAACCTCGAGTTCGTCGGCGCCCCCCGGTTCAGCGACGTCTACCAGGAGTTCGCGCTCGAGCTGCAGCGCTCGCTGGCGATCGAGGAGAAAGGGCTCGACACCGAGATCAAGCCGTTGGCCGACGAGCCGGAGCCCGTGAGCGGCGGCTCCACCGACGTCGCCGAGGTCTCCTACATCGCGCCCACCGCCGGCCTCAACGTCACTACCGCCGCCGCCGACATCCCATGGCACAGCTGGGCGACCGCCGCCTCAAACGGGACCGAAGGTGCGATCCAGGGCGCCTACGTCGCCGCCAGGGTGCTGGCACTCACCGGCGTCGACCTGCTCACCGACCCCGAGCTGCTTGCGGCGGCGAAAGCGTTCTTCCTGGAGCAGACGGGCGGCGCGCCGTACGAGTCGCCGATCCCCGTTGATCAGAAGCCGCCGGTTCCGGGTGGGAGATAGGGAGGTAGGGAGCGCTACGTGAGTTGGGGAGTAATGGAGCAAGGGAGACTGCGAGTTAGGGAGTGGGGGGCACTTCGGCTTTCCTGGCAGAGCTTCCAGCGCTGCGTCGTGCCGTCGCGATGCTGGTCACGAAGATGGCGACAAGTTCGTCCGTCTCAGAGATAGCCGACTCTACCATTCCCGCCTTTCCTGCTCCGAGCTCTCTCGCCAGCTCGAGCCAGGCGTACGTCTCTCGGAGCTCTTTCAGGCAGACCTTCATCTTGTGGATGAAGTCCTTCCGCGATTCGGCGCTCCGCGCCTCCGCGTAGTTCGCCGCCGGAGCCGTTCCACACCGCACCAACTGTCCGCCGATGTGCCTCCCGGCCTCGCCGCGCGGCAGACAGCCGGCGACCTTACACACCAACCCCGCCAGCCGCACAAGCCGGTGCTGCAACGCAGCATTCCTCTCATTGTCAACCACTCCCCACCTCCCTCACTCCCCACTCCCCTACTCCCTCACTCGACTAACGCTCCCCAACTCCCAACCTCTTCTTCCCCCATCAACGATTCCTCAAGCCAACCCGCCTACCCTAAAGCCGCCCCACCGGCAACATCGCATAAGCCGCCTCTCCCTCCGCCAACCGCAGCACCTCTCCAAGCTGCCGGTCATTGAACGCGCCCACCCACACCGACCCCAAGCCCAGCGCCGTCGCCTGCAGCAACACGTTCTCCGCCACCGCGCCCACCTCCATATGCACGTAGCGTTCCGCCCGCTGGCCGTACTTCGCCGCCGTGCGCGCCACCACCCCGGTAACCACGATGACCGCCGCCGCATCTCCCACGCAGTCCTGATCGTTGGCCGCCGCCGTCAGCGCGCGACGCCGATCCTCGCCGCTCACCTCAACCAGCTGGTGCTCGCCAATTCGATACCGGTAGTGACCGGCCTCCAGTCCGTCCACCCGAACGGCGACGAGGTGGAGCTCGATGGGATAGAGCGCGCCCGCCGACGGCGCCGTCCGCATGTCGTAGCCGGCCCGGCTGTGCGTAACGCCCTGCGCCGCCCACAACAGCTGCGATACCTCGCCGAGGCTCACTGGTGCGTCGGAATACTCTCTCTCCGACTTCCGCGCCCGCAGCGCGCCCTCCAGCGACAGTGCACCTTCCAGTCGCGGCTCGGGCAATGACACGATTCGTCCGCCTTCTTCCTGGACCATGGGGGCCTCGTTTGTCGTTACGAAGATGGCCAGCAGCGCGACGACTGCCAGGAGCACCTTGGCTTGAATCGGCGACCTCCACCCGTTCGCGCCGCCGCGCGAACGTTTCCGTCATCGCGTCGAACTGGTTGGGGCTAGCCTTCGCTGGATGTGCTGTCCGCCTCAGTTACCTCGAGGCTGTCGCGGCGAAATTCTCCGTGTTCCAGGAAATGCAAGACCTGAGCGATCACGGCATCGCTCCACATGATGTACGTGTGACTGTGCGGCACGACGAGGAAGTCGCTCATCCCCTCCACCTTCGTCGCCTCCACCGACACCTTGCCGTCGTCGGAGCCGGGGATCATCCGCGAAAAAAGCGGGTTCAGTGACCTGTCACCCGCGATGATGCCCAACTCGAAGTCGACCGGGCCCAGCCGGCTCGGCACGCTTTCCGGCCCCGTACCCAGCTGCCCCGCCGACGGCCCGAGGATGCGCTCCAGCATCGGGTTCTCCGCCACCCAATCCGCCACCTCGCTACCCTGGTTCGGCGGACTGAGCATGACCACGCGGCCCAGATTCGCGACCTCGTGCTCCTCCAGATAATAGCGCAACACGATGCCGCCCATCGAGTGCGTGACGAAATGCACCACGTTGGCCGGATTAGAGCAACACGCCTCTACCGCAGGCGCCAGATCTCCCGCCGCCAGCTCCTCGATCGAGTGCCGCGTCGAAGGGTAGCTCACGTTGACGACCTCGAAGCCCTGCTCGCGCAACGCGCTCTCCATTCGGATCATCGAGAGGTCGGTACGGCCGAGACCGTGTAACAAGACGACCTGTTCCTTCGTCTCCGCTTCCGGCGTCCGGTCGCCGCAGGCCGTCGATCCCGCCGGCAGCAGCGAGAAGACCAGCCGCAGACAGGCGCGCGCCAGCCGCTTGCCAGTGGCTATCCGCTTGTGAGTACGACGCCTCTCCATGCTCGTCAGATGTCGCCCAGCGCACATTCGCCGTACGTCGTTTCCACCTGCTCTCCTGATCAACTCAAGAATACATCGGGCACGACGAGAGGTTCCAGGGGCGCTGGCTAGCTTCGGATCATCGTGAGGACCATCTTGAACCGGGCGACCGCGGTGAGAGCGTGGGGCTCGTCGGCGGGAAGCACGATCAGCTCGCCGGCCCTCACTCGCGCGGACTCACCGGACACCGTGACCTCCGCCTCGCCGTCGATAACGTAGACCAGGGCGTCGAACGGTGCCGTGTG
Organism: Gemmatimonadota bacterium; assembly: GCA_039586575.1. GTDB lineage: Bacteria > Gemmatimonadota > Gemmatimonadetes > Palauibacterales > KS3-K002. The sequence continues at coordinate 30,521 of JBDHKD010000044.1, forward strand.
CTCGCTCAGCCCCTGGCCCTCGTCGAAGGCGAACAACGTCACGGTCCCAGTCTCTTTCTTCACGATGGTCCGGCTGATTACCGAACCGTCCTGATAGTCGACGAGATCGACCAGACGCTTAACCTCCGCCACGATCCTTCCCTTCAGTTAGGCCCGACCCGTATTACCTGTCCCTGCTCCGGCGTGATGCAGTTCGGGCAGCTGGGCGGCCGATCGTACTCCGTGTGGTGGCAGAAGATGATTTGTTTCGTATCCAGCCTGATCTCTCGTGCCACCGCAGACTCGTACAGCCAGCGCGTGATGAACAGGACGTCGAGTTCTTCCATGCGCAGCAGCTGCTCCAGGCTACCGGTATCGCCCGTGAAGTAGAGCTTCAGATCGTGCCACGTCACCAGGTAGGAGTAATGCTCGATGTCGCCGTGTGGCGTCGGGAGGGCTCGGATGAGCAGCGGCCCGTGGGTGGCCAGGTTACCCCGCATCTGCACGACACGCTCCGCATCCACCTGCGCCACGACATCGGGCGGCCCCACGATCGACCAGTCCGTTCCGCCGAATAACTGCGCATCGAAGTGATCGGAATGCCCGTGCGTGATGAGCGACACGACCTCGCCGGTCGGCTCCACGTCTTCCATCCGGTACTGCATGTAACCGGAGACGCCGGACACGTAAGGGAAATCGGAAATTAGCGTGATCTGGCCGTCGGAGATCTGGAAAGCGTCATTGCCGATGAAGCGGATCTCCAGTACGGCTTGCTCTTGAAGAACGAGGGTCAGGATGATCAGTGCGACGTATGTCATCGACTGCGCCTCCTTGGCGGCTGGATGCAGCCGCTCAGAACACGTTCGGCTCGGCGTCGAATCCGGCGACCGCCGGCAGCTGGCCGCCCTGGCTCAGGATGAAGTCGGTCGGATCGTACCACAGTTCCCGGTACTCCTCGTGGGTAATCTCCGCGCACGCCCGTGTGTATCCCACATACAGCCAGATGTCGCAAATCCGTTCCTCCAGCCTGTAGCGGCCGGAGCGGATCCCGAAGTGCAGATGCGGACGCCAGGTCCCGCCGTCCTCATCGTCGTCGGCGATATGGGCGACCAGCTGACCCCGCGACACGACCTCGCCTTCGGCGACCTCGAACCCGCGGCGCGTGCTCACGTGCCCGTACAGCGAGACCACGTACTCGTCTGCGAAGCGATGCTCGATCAGCATCACCGCCTCGTAACCCGAGATGCCGGTGAAGACAGCAGCCACCACGCCGTCCGCCATCGCGTACACGGGATCGCCGCCCGCCGCCGCCACATCCTCGGCCAGGTGGTAGCCACCCCAGCCGTCGTTCCAAGCACCGAAGTCCTGGGTCACCAGCCACGACTCCAGCGGGAATCGGGCGACGCCCGCCGGCTCGATATCACGCGGCCCGGTGGCCGACTCGCACGACCACGTGCCGAGCAGCAAGGCCAGGCCGGAGAGTGCGATTCCAGTCAGCGCCAGCCGCTTTCTCTCGCCCCGCTTCGCCATCGTCATCGCACGCGCCAATCGGCCTTCATCCACACATACACCGGCACCCCTACGAGTAGAAGCAGGAACCCCCAATATACCGTGTCGCGACCCGAGCCAGCGATCGCCCAGACCGAGAACAGGAAGGCGAGCAACGGGATCGCCAGCGACAGCAGCCGGCGGCCGCTGGCACCGTGCCCCCTCTCTGGCTCACCAACCAGCAGTTCGGCAGCCGAGCACATCACGTAGGGGATCAGGGTAGTGAGCGTCGCCAGCAGCAGGATGAAGGTGAACGATGCTACGAGCCCACGCGTGTAGTTCAGCATGATGAGGACGGTGGCCGGCACGCTCGAGACCACGATGCCCGTCGCCGGCGTTCCGCGATCCGACAGCCGGGCGAACATCCCGGGGAACAGCCCATCGCGCGCCACCGCGTATGGAATCTGGCCCTGCAGCAAGATCCAGCCGTTCAGCGCCCCGAAGCAGGAGATCGCGGCGCCCAGTGCGACCGCGTACGACGCCCAGCTGCCCCACATCTCGCTCGCCGCATCGGCGAAGGGTGCTGTCGATTCGGCCAGCACGACCGGCGCGATGACCCCCATCACCGCGGCCGTTCCCAGGATGTAGACGGCGGCGGCGCCCAGGGTGCCCAGCACCGTGGCCCGCGGTATCGTTTTCTCCGGTTCCCGGACGTCGTCCGCCGGGATCGTCGCCGACTCCAGTCCTAGGAACGCCCAAAGCGTCAAGGCGGCCGTCGCGGTGATCGCCACGAAATTCGACTCGCCGCTCAGGTTGAACGGCCGGAAGTTGTTGACGTCGAAGTACACGAGCCCCAACGTTCCGATCGCGACCAACGGCAGCAGCTTCAGCACCGTCGTCACAACCTGCACGATCCCGGCCTCACGCACGCCCATCGCGTTGACACCGGTCAACAGCCAGATGGCCGCCGCCGCCGTCACGGCACCCAGTAACGGGGTCTCCACCAGCGGCGGCAAGAAGAAGCCCAGATAGCCGACGAACGCCGTGGCGATCGCCGCATTCCCCGCCCAGATCGAGATCCAGTAGCCCCACGCCACCAGGAAGCCGGCCAAATCACCGAAGCCGCGCCGCGTATAGGCATACGGCCCACCCAGGCTGGGCAGCGACCGGCTCAGCCGGCCGAACACCAGCGCCACGAGCAGCGCACCCACCGACGTGAACAGCCAGCCGAAGATGCTGATTCCGCCGTAAACGGCGAGGGCCGCCGGCAGCAGGAAGACCCCCGAGCCGATCATGTTGCCGACGACCAGGGCCGTGCTGCGCCAGAGGCCCAGCGCCTTCCCCGCAGGTTGCTCCGCCATCGAGGCCCTCTTCCGCCCTACTCCTTCTTCTTGAACTCCAACTCGTAGAACCACAAGTCGTTGTTGGGGACGTCGATCTTCATCTCGGTGACCTTGCCCGACGGATCGAGCAGGAACTGCACTGTCCCCTCATCGAACCAGGCAAAGTCCTGCCGCCACTCGATGATGAACGTGTCGAAGTGATGGTGCGTCAGGTCGCCGACCAGGTCGGGGTTCGGTAGGAAGCTGACCACCAGTTGACCGTCCTGGATCGTCACGGTCGCATCACCGTACATCGGGCCGCCGTAGGTGCCCGTATACTCATCCAGCGGCAGCGACGGACTCGTCCCCTCGATTCGCTGGCTGTACCATTCCGCGCGCCGCTCTGCCCTCCGCTGCTTGTCCCGCTCCGCCTGCTCCGCGAACTGTGCGGTCCAATCCTTCTCCGCGCCGCCCAAGTACGAATCGAGGATCCTGTTGGTCAGCGCCACCGGCAGGCTGGTCATGCTGTTGGTCAGGACCACTAGACCCAGGTTCTCTTCAGGGACCAGCGCGACCCGCGAGTACATCCCGTCGTAACCGCCGCCGTGGCTCATCACCTTGTGGCCCTGGTAGTCCATCAGGCTCCAGCCGAGTCCGTAGCCGCGGAAGTGCGTCGTCGGGTACATCTCCTCGCTGCCACGACTGACGACATACGAGATCTGCGGCGTCCACATCGTGCGCTGCGCGCCCTCACTGAAGATGGTGTCACCGTCCCAGACGCCCTGGTCGAGTTGCAGCCGCAGCCACCTCGACATGTCGCTGACGCTCGAGATGATGCCGCCCGCCGCCGCCATCGCGTCCCAGTTGTACCAGTACAGCGGGATCACCGCGCCGTCCTTCTCCCGGTGTGGCGTCGCCACGTTGTTCATCCGTTCCAGGTCCGTGGTCGATGTCACGGTCCGACCCATCCCCAGCGGCTCCAAGAACGTCGTCTTCATGTACTCGTTCCAACTCGCGCCAGTCACCGCCGCGATGATCTCGCCGGCGGCGACGAACATCAGGTTGGAGTAGCCGTAGTCCGCCCTGAACTTCCCGGCTGGCTCCAGGTAACGCGCGCGCCGCACGATCTCCGCCGCGCTGTACGGCGTACCGTACCACAGCAGGTCACCGCTGAACGTGCCCAGCCCGCTCCGGTGGCACAGCAAGTCGCGGATCCGCATCTCCTGCGTCACCCACGGATCGTAGAGCTGGAAGTACGGCAGGTACTCCACCACCCGGTCATCCCAGGTGATCTTTCCCTCATCGACGAGCGTGGCCAGCGCCGCCGCCGTGAACGCCTTGCTGTTCGACGCGATGGCGAACAGCGTATGCTCATCGACCGCGGCTCGCTCGCCTAGCTCGCGCACGCCGTAGCCCTTGGCCAGGACGAGCTCGCCGTCTTTGACGATGGCGACCGCGAAGCCTGGAACCTCGAACGCCTCACCCGACTCGGCGAAGTAGCGGTCGAGCGCTGCGATATCGACGGCGGATTGCGCGCGCGCCCCCGACGTCGTCGCCGCGAGCGCCACGACGCAGGCGGTAAGGCAAGCGATGGCTGGCTTAGCTAGAGCCCGGCGCACAAACCCCACTGCAAGACTATTCTCAATCATCATCACGTTTCCCCGGTTGCACGTCATCTGGGTTCCAAAGGTATCGCTCCAAAGCGACTCGACCGCTCGAGTCGAAGCGCACACCCTCCTCCTCCAACAACTCGCGCTGCCAGCGCTCGTAGCCCGGCTCACGCAGGCTGACTCGTCCCTGCGCGTTGATCACCCGGTGCCACGGCACCGACTCGTCTCTAAGCGCGTGAAGCGCATAGCCCACCTGGCGTGCCTGGCCGCCCAGCCCGACCAGCTGCGCTACCTGGCCGTAGGTCGCGACTTTCCCGTGCGGGATCCGCCTGACGACCGCGTAGATCGCTGCGTAGACCGCCGACCTCGCCACCGATCCTCGGCCTCAACGGCCCACGTACAGATCGATGACCCGGCTCAGCGCGCGCTGGCAGACCCGGCAGAACCCTACCTGGTTGCGCGTGAACATGATGCAGTCGATCTCCGGTCGGTACAGTCCTCGCGGCTCGTACGATGCACCCTCGAACGCGCCCACCACACCCGAGTACTCCATCGAGCCGAGCAGCTCCCGCTCGATCGCTCGCTGCTCGTGGAACAGGGCGTCGAAATCGGACTCCGAAGCCTGGCTCTCGATCAGCTCGGCGCGCCGCGCGCGAATCTCGCGCGCGTGCTCCTCGTACGCCTGCTTGTCCCAAGGCGTCGGGATCGGTGTGCCTTGCTCCACCAGGTCGCGCCACTTGAGCTGCGCTGGATCGTGCAGCGCCGTGATGTTCGCCTCCCAGGGCTCCGGGTGTTCCATCCCACCCGTCTCGTACGCTACGTCCGATGTGTAGTACTCGTCTCCCAGCCCGGCGAAATGATGCCCGAACTCGTGCACGAAGATGTAGTCGGAAAACTCCGAGTCGACCGATGTCGCCAACTGGAAGTTGTAGATGCCGCCGCCCCCGTACTGCGCCTCGTTCACCAGGATCGCCATGAAGTCGTAGGGCGCCGCTGATAACACGTCCCGCAAGGTGCGGTTGTCGTAGGTCAGCATGTAGCGCTCCGAATCGAAGATGCCGTACTGCGTGCCCACGAGATTGCGGCGATACTTCTCCGAGTGCGCTCGCGTCACCCCCGACTCCGCCACCGCCAGGTCGATCGCCCAGATGTTGAAGTCCGATTTCCGGCTATTGAATGGCTCGAACGAAAACAGCTCGTCCACCAGTCGGCGCGCATCCGCGTGGAACTTCTCCAGCTCCGCCTCCCGGTAACCTTCGCCCAACAACACAACGTCCACCTTCTCCGCCGGCGGTCCGTTCTCCAGCACCGCCCACACCACGCCCAGCGGCGGCAGGTCGGCCGGGTTCACCGCCCGCGACGCGGGATCGATCTCGAACTCACCGATCGGGTGGAACGTCGTCGCATCATCCCGCTTCTTGATCACCACTTTGACCGGCGCCTTGGGCCACGGGATGCGGACCGACTCGTGGAACGTGCGGTGCATCGACCGCGCCTCACCCGTCGTCTCCCACTCGCCGTAGATCGTGGCGAACCCGCGCGAGTATATGAGACCGCCGCCCGCTACGTCGTAGACCTCGTAGAGATATTTCCCGAAGTTCGTGTCATCGACGAGGTTGGTTCGCGGCCCCGCCCATCGACCGTCCGATACCACACGCTCCAGGCTCAATACCTCGTGCGTCGCGTCGCCGGTGTGGTAATAGTCGACCCGCATCGTCTTGTCCTGGAAATAGCGACCGAACTCCGGGTCGTCGCCCGACCCGCTCGGCCCCAGGCCGACCAGCGCAATCGCGATCAGTACGAATGGCCCCGCGGAGGGTAGCAAGCGGCTGTTCATTTCCAATCTCCCCTACAGTGGACTCCTTACTGGACTGGGGTGCTTGTCTGCGAACTGGGAATCCATGACTAATCGACTGATTGACTACTTGATTAGTGAGTTATGAGTTGCTCCCCGAACGGGGTGAGAACGACCACTCTACACTCAAGTACTCACTTGCTCTATTACTCAATTACTCACGGACTCTCAGTTCCCCTCCCACCATCCGCACTACGGAACAATCAACGACCCCGGCGGCCAGCTGCCCGACAGCACCGCCTCGACCGACTCGAGCACTGCGGCGCGGTTCTCGTAGTGCGGCCAGTGCCCCGTATCCTGGAGCACCAGCAACCGCGCGTTGGGCTGCCCACCCACCCACTCCTTGCTGCCCTCGAGCGGGGTGTTGTCCCGGGCGCCGTGGATCACCAGCCGCGGCAGAGTGACGATCCGCAGTTCGGGTCGCCAGTCGTAGTCGCCGTACGATGCGAGCAAGGCCTCGAGATACGGCGCCAGGTTGATCGGCCACTCGTTCGGGTGGACGCAGATATCCGGCACCTCCAGCGCCTTCACCGGCTCGGCGAACATCGCACCCCAGCTGAGGTAGTTTATCTCGCGGCAGAGGCGCGCCGGATCCTCCAGGAACTCGCCGGCCAGTTGTCGCTCCTGCAGCTTCCGCATCGCCTGTTGATCGGTACGACGCTCGCGGTCCGCAACGATCTGATCCATGTACGGTGTGCGGCGCGGCGGCAACGGTGTAAGCTGGACGAGGTGTGTGACGTGCTCGCGGTGCCGGACGGCGTAGACGAATAGCTCCATCCCCAGACTCGACCACCCCAGCAGTGCGATCTTCTCCGCGCCCACGCCCTCGCGTACCGCCTCCAGGTCGCGCAGCTGATACTCGAGCGACACCCTCGACGGATCGACGGCACCCGAGCGACCGCGTCCGCGCGGGTCGTAGAGGACCAGGCGCCGGTCGCGCGCCAGCGGATCGAAGCGATCGGCGTGATACGTGGCCAGTGGAACGACCAGCGTCTGCTCGCCCTCACCGAGGGTCCGGCAATAGAGGTCCACGCCGTCCGCGGTCTTGATCGTCGTCTCTTGCACGGAGGAATCGACCTCCCGTTAGGGCTGCTTGATCACCATACTGACGACGCCCAATGTCGCCGCCGCCAGTACTGCGTTCCCGTAGTAGACACTGGCAATACCGCCGAACTGTAGCATGACACCGGCGATCACCGGGCCCAACGTCTGGCCGACACGCAGCGTCATCGCGTTCACCGACATGAACGCGGCCCGATATTCGGCCGGCGCCAGCCCGGTCAGCATCGACAGGATGCTCGGAATGCTGATCCCGTTCGTCGCTCCGAACAAGAGCGCCGGCAGCAGCAGAAACCCCACGCTGGGCGCCAACGGTATCGCGATCATCGAGATCGCGTAGAACGCGAAGCCGAGCCTCACCAGATTACGCTCCGAGAACCGCCGCGCCAAGCGTCCCAATCGCCACGAGGTCAGGGCCGTCGCCAGCGAGGTGGCGGAGAATAGCAGCCCGATCAGCAGTGGCGACGCATCAAACGACATGCGGACCAGAAACGGCAGGTACGTCAGGTAGGCCCCGTACAGCACGATGAAGATGACCAGGCTGGCCAAGAAGAGCCCCAGCGCCCGCGGGTTCCTTATGCTGATCAGCGTGTTGCGTAGATAGGTGCTGAGCCTTTCTTCCCTCGACGGCTCTGGGTTCTTCAACCGCCACAGCACCAAGAGCGCCACCGGCAGCGCCAGCACCGGGAGAAAGAACGGGTAGTACCATCCCAGTAAGGCCAGCATGCCACCGATCGCCGGGTACACCGCCGTGCCGATGCTCAGCACGCTCGCGTTGTAGCCCATCACGGTGGCGCGTCTCCAACCCGAGTAGAGGTCGCCGACGATCGTGATGTTCAGGGCACCCAGCGCCGCCGCGCCCATCCCCTGCAGCAGCCTGAGCCACAGCAACAGCTCGAAGTCGCGGGCGAAGCCGCACGCCGTACCGGCCAGCGCGAACACGAGGAGCGAGGGAACGAGGACTCGCTTGCGACCCACCCGGTCACCCAGCACGCCGAGGACGGGTGTGAGCGTGGCGCCCGGCAGCGTGAAGACCGCCACCAGCAGCCCGACCGCACCGGGGCTGAGGTCGAGCTGGTCGGCGATCTGGGGGAACGCCGGCGTGATGCTCGACACACCGAGCACAGCCATCAGCGTGACCCCGAAGATTACATGAAGATTGGGATCTCGGAGGAGAAGCGTCTCGCTCTCTCTCGACGCCACCGTGTCCCCGGGCATGCGGAAGCTTAACGATGGCGCGGGCACGGCGCGAGACTCGTGGCCCGCCTTGCGGCGGACCGGCCGTTTAGACCACAGGGCCGAAGCGTGGACCCCACCGCCTGGCCAGCTCGCGGCCGGGACCGGCGAGCGCCGCCGACTCCGCCGGGTCGAGCGGCTGGAAACGCAACCAAGCCGCGCGACGCGGAACGAGACGACCCCGCCGGCCCCCTCAGGCGATCGTCACTCCGGCATACGCCACGACGCTCGATTCGTCACCCGTCACCCAGCCGCTGTGCCGGTAGTCCACCACCTCGGCCCGCGTAGCGCCCAGCCGCCGCGCCGCCTCCACCACGACCGCCGCCGGCGCCCGACCACACATCGTGATCTGCTCGCGCCGGCAGACGTTCAACAACTCTTCTCCGTCCAGCCGTTCGATAGCCGCCAGCGCCAGCCGGTCCTTCTCCGCCGCCCGCCCCGCCGTATCGAAGTGCGTCATGTCCGATGAGGCGACCAGCAGCACGTCCTCCGGCCATTCCTCGGCCAGCGCGGCCAGCACGGCGGCCAGCTGCTGGCTCCGCCCCCAGTCGTCCCAAGCGACCACGATCGGTACGATCGCCGACTGCGGTGCCAGCTTCCTCAAGAACGGCAGCTCGACCTCCACGGCGTGTTCCTCCCGGTGCGCCTGCGGGTCGTGGTCGACCAGCGGACTGCGCGCCTCCAGCTCCCGCGCGAAATCCTCCGCGATCGCCACCCGGCCCAGCGGCGTGTCGAAGGCACCGCTCGACCAGATGCTCGCCCCACCCGGCGCCTCGCACCTTCCCGTGTGGTTGGGCGCCAGGATGACCACCGTCGCCGGGATCGTCACCCGCCCGAACACCTGCGCCGCGCAGCCGCCCGAATAGACGAGCCCGGCGTGCGGCGCGATCAACCCGCGCACGGCCCGGCCCTCCGGCTCCACCTCCGCAAGGAAGGCGTCCACCATCTCGTCCAGCTTGCGCGCGTTCGCCGGGTAGAAGTAGCCGGCCACCGCTGCCGGTCGCACTCCTGTCTCTTTCATCGCACCGCTCGACTGCCTAGGTCGTATTCCCCCACTCCCCCACTCTCTACGGTCTGCCCCGGCTTTGTCCGGTGGCAATCCCGCCAGCGATCAGATGCGCCGTGCGCAGTGGCTCCGGCAGGTTGCTGTGCACCGCCAGCCGCCTGATCACCTCTTCGGCTTGCTCCAGCGACAGGCCGACCCGCTGCACGAATACGTCCGCCACCGGCTCCATGGCGCCCAGCCGCTCGATCAGCGCCCACTTGCGGGCGCCGCCGGCCACGCGCGTCAACAGCGCCTCGCGGATCCGCTCCAGCCGCGGCTGCCGGCGCGCCACCACCATCACCGGCATGCCGAGGCGCTCGTGCAGCCCCTGCAGGTCGATCACGTTGAAGCCGCCCAGCGCCACCCCCTGAAGCAGCACGAGCTGCAGCTGGGGCGCGAACTTGGAGTTCGTCACCATCTCGCCCAACACCCGTGTCGCGTTCGAGCCGTCCGTGCGCACCCGCCCGGTCAGCACACCCTCCAGCCGCAGCCCGGAGAACACCGCGCCCACAACCGGCACGCTGGCCTGGCGGTACTTGTCGAAAGAACCGTCGTCGAAGCCTACAACGTGTGAGAAGTTGGAGCGGGCCACGGTACCCACCGTAGTGTTTCGGCCGCCGGGTCCTTGTGACCGGCCTCACTAAGAAGCTAGGGCACCACCGCGGATCGCGAAAGAAAAAAGCGGTAGCCGGTGGCCCGCCACGAGCCACCGGCTACCGCCTACGGGCCGCTGAGAACTTAGAGCTCTCGGTACTCGCGGATCCCCACGACCCGCAGTTTCATTATGTACTGGACGTCCAGCTCATCACGCCACACGCCGTAGATCCGATCGCCCCGGATCATGCGCGGCGCGAAGCGCGCCGGCATCGTGCAGACGCCCAAATAGCGGCCCGCACCGTCGAAGACGTCCCAATCCGGCGCACCGCCCTGCTCCAGCGGGTTGTAGTTCTCTGCCTCCTCGTCGCTCAGCTGCGACGGCGACTGGCCGTGCTGGACCCAGATGGTTCCGGCCGGACCCGCCGTGAAGCCCGCGAACGCCGGGAAGAACTCGTTGAAGCTGACCCTCGACTTGAGCTGGGTGATCCCCTCCGCCGGTACGCCGGCGTCCGACCAGGCTCGCTCGAGGAAATCCATGAACACTTCCTTGTCCCGCTCGGTTACCGGTGCGCGCTCGTACGGCATCTTGATCACGCGCTCCAGCTCTCCGCCGGCCGAGTAGGTCTCGAGCCGATACTCATCGTTGATCGCAAACACCAGACCCAACTCGTCGCTGTAGTCCCAGGCCGGCTCCGCCGAGAAGAAATTGAATTCCGGCGCGCCCCCCGACATGCGGAACGTCTCCCCGGACGGGAACGTCAGTAGCGTGTCCAGCACCATGCCATCCACCGCGAAGGTCACGATAGCGTCATGCGGGTCCTCGATCTCCGGCTGGCCGGGAAAGGCGAACGGCCGCACCTGCCGGACCAGCACACCCGACGGCGTCCCCTGGAAGACTATGGGGATACCCTGCTGCAGGTTCAGCGGTGTGCTGCCCAGGCTCGAGCCGTCGGGCGCGTACCGGTTGATCCGCATGTTCTGAAGGTCCGGTACCACGAGCGTGTCACCCGGCCCCATCAGCACGAACGCGGACCCCAAGAGCTCACCCGGCCCGCTGCCGCGAGCGCCTATCGTCTGCTCGTAGACGCCCTCCGGCGTGTAGACCTTGATCTGCTGGGCCTGCGCGTCGAGCACGAAGATCCGGCCCCGCGAGTCGACCGTCATGAAGCCGACCTGCCCGAACATGTAGTCCGGGTCGCCCTCCAGCGTGCCGATCCTCAGCTCCTCCTCGACCGTCCACGCGTCCCCATCCGTCCACACCCCTTCCGCCGGGTTGGAGACGACCTCCACCCCGGCGCTGTCACTCACGCTGCCGGCCCACTGGCCGCCCTGACTCGAACAGGCGGCGGCAAGCAGCACCAGAAGCAGCAGAGCGATTCCCTTGCCGAGTCTCATGTCAACTAGCCTCCGTTTCTTCGCTGGCCACGCGTCCGCCCGGCTGGCGGCACGAGCTCGCGATGACGTATTCGGGCTGGGGCCAGTCTGTCGCTGATCCTCCACAGAGGACTACACGACAGCAGGCATTCTATTCGCCGTTGCTCCCGAGCGACAGAGCCACGCCGGGCGTCGCTAACCTCTCAGCGCCCAGCGCACCAGGTTCCCCAGGTTGGCCGGCGTCCCCTGCATCAGAATCGCCACCCTGAAGACCCGCCCTCCAGTCCACACCGCCAGCGCGGCGAACGCCACCATACCGAGCACGCCGAGCAGCGGTTGCCAGACCGGCAGCGACTCCAGCACCGTCTGCCGGATCAGCATCAGGATCGGCGTGAATAGCGGGAAGAGCGACAGCGCCGTCGAGAACGTGCTCTCCGGCTCCTTCAGCACGGGGACCAGCACGAACATTGGTATCATCACTGGCAACATCGCCGGCAACATCAGCGACTGGGCTTCCGACGGATCGTTACAGATCGACCCGAACGCCGCGTAGATCGCACCCAGCATCACGATGGCCAAGAGCGTGTAGACGAAGAACCAGGGCAGTACATGGTAGGGGATGTACTCGGCCAACCCCATGTTGCGGATCACCAGCACGCCCGCGATGATGTAGACGGTGGCCGCGGTCAGCGATACCGCAACACCACCGAGCACCTTGCCCAGCATGAACTCGAACGGCTTCGCCGACCCCAGCACCACCTCGGCGATCCGCTGCGACTTCTCCTCCATCACCGCGTTCAAGAGCGGCACCGCACCCCACATGATCACCAGCAACATCAGCATCGGCATGACCAGGGGAGCGATGATCGCCTCGGCCTCGCTGCTGCTACGCGGCTGCTCGATCGCCCCGGTCTCCGGGTCACGTACAACCAGCCCCGTGGGCGCGGCGCCGACCCAGTCGAACATGTCGCCGTGCTCCGCCGGCTCGACCCCCGCAGCGGCCAAGCGCAGCTCACGCAGACGCCCGTTGATCGGCCGCTCGACCCAGCTGCGCAAGTCGTCCATCGCCGCGCTCTTGGCGTAATAGCGGATGCGCGCCGCCGCCGTGTCCTCGCGCGGACGCAACACACCCGGCCCGACCTCGACGAAGGCGTGCAGCCTGCGATCACGCACGCGATTCGACAGCTCCAGTCGCTGGCCGTCCGGATCCCGGTCGTCCGGCTCGACGACCGCGATCACCAGGGCGGGCCGGACCTTCTCACCGGTCTCTCCATCGTAGACCACGACCGCGTTGCGCGCCTCGGCGGCGGCGACCACGGCCTCCGCCACCAGGCCCGACCGGTCTACAACGGCGATCACCCTATCCCGTGTATCAACCTGATCTCCGAACAACACCATCGCCAACGCGCTGCCGCCGAACACGACTGGCGCCACCACGAGCCCGATGATGAAGCCCTTCGTCCGCACCGTCGCCAGGTACTCGCGTTGGGCGATTCGCCGCACCTTATCCATCCACCGCCTCCTTCGCCTCCGGCCCGGCGATGCGCACGAAGATGTCGTGCAGCGACGGCCTGGCGATCTCGAAGCTCTCGACCCGCGTCCGCGCTACCAGCTCCCTGAGTATCGTGTACGGGTCACGGTCGCCGGCCAGCCGCAGCTCCTGCAGGCGGCCGAAGTTCGTCACCCTCTCGACCCCGTCGAGTCCCGCCAGCACCGCGGCTCCACCCTCCGACTTCACCCGGATCGTGTCGCTCCCATACTGGGCCTGGATCGCCGCCAGCGTCCCATCCAGCACCTTGCGACCCTTGAAGATCATGAAGATGAAGTCACACATCCGCTCGGCCACGCTCATGTCATGCGTGCTGAAGATCACCGTCGCGCCATCCGCCTGCAGCTCCAGCACCGCCTCGCGGATCGCGTCGGCGTTCACCGGATCGAGCCCCGTGAACGGCTCATCCAGGATCACCAGCTCGGGACGTGCGACTACCGTGGCGATGAACTGGACCTTCTGCGCCATCCCCTTGCTCAGCGTCTCCACCTTCTTGTCCGCCCAGTCGCCTAGCTCCAACCGCTCCAGCCAGCGATCCACCTCACAACGCACGTCGCGCCCGTTCTTCAGATCACCGTAGAAGCGCAACACGTCCCGTACCTTCATCCTCCTATATAGACCGCGTTCCTCCGGCATGTAGCCGATCCGGTCCGTCGAGGCACCGCGCAACCCCTCCCCAAACACGCGAATCGCCCCGCTATCCGGGTAGTAGATGTTCATGATCATCCGCAACGTCGTCGTCTTGCCCGACCCGTTGGGCCCGATGAAGCCATAGACGCTGCCGCGCGGCACCGCCAACGACAAACCGTCGACCGCGACCGTCTTCCCGAACGTCTTCCTGACAGCCTCGATGTCGACCGCGCTCATCGGTTAACTCGGCCCCCGGCTCCACAGCACGTTCACGATCACCCACTCGCCGTTCCACTTCGCTAGCTGCAGGTAGTCGACGAAGCCGGGCGCTATCGTCTTCACCGCCGCCATATCCCCGTATATGTCCAGTATCTCCACACCGACGCTCAACTCCTCCGGCGCGTTCCGCGAGCCCGCCCCCGCCCGCGTCGCCTCCACCATGATCGACTCGGTCACCTGGTTCAGCATGCTGCGGCCAGTCTCCGGGTGCACGACCACGATCCGCTTGATCAGATCCGGATGCAGCGCCTTGTCCATCCGCTCCGCGCTACCCGTGAACCAACCCTCCACATAGTCGAGCGCCGCCTGCTTGATCGCCGTCGTGTCCTCCGCCGTCTGTCCGTAAGCCTGCGGTACCGCAAGCACCAGAACCGCCAACAACGAGGCCAGCTTACCCATGCGCGCACACTCCTTTCCGTGTCCCTGCCGGGGCAGCTACCATGGCGAGCAGCTTCCAACGGGCACACGGCGCCCTGCCAACGCCTCCGCGTGTCCCACCTGCCGGTGACTGGATGTCGGTACTTGGGCCGTTCGGTACGGTCGGGGCTTCAGACCACCCTACGCGCGACCCGCCAGGCAGGTTTCCCAGCCGCCTGACCGTCTGAGCACCGTTGCCCTTGACAACCGTTGTTACTAACAACTACCTTGCGGTCCGACACCAACTCGGGCCCTCATCGGGTCACGCTCACCGGCCGTCCGCTCGGCCGCCGCACCTGCGGGGGGAGAGATGCTTCCGCAAGACCAGCGAAAAGCCTTCAACGAGTTCTACGACTCGGCGCGCCACAACGAGATCCTCGATCCCAAGACCACCCTGCTGATCCACCTGGCGACCGCCATGGCCGTCGGCTGCTACCCTTGAATGGAGCACTACCTTGGCGTGGCCAAGGATGAGGGGATAAGCGACGCCGAGATCGGCGCCGCGCTCCCCGTAGTGCCACTACACTACCGGCGTGCTATTTTCCCGCCCGGCGCGCCGCCAGCGTCGACCCGATGGAAGCCCTGCGCTATGAATAGAGAGCAGTTACTGACCCACTGACCCACCGACCTACCGACCTACCGACCCTCACACCACTCCCGCGCGTTCTGGAACATCCGCAACCAAGGGGAAGCTTCCAGCGTACGCGCAAACCCTCCCGGCATCCACCCCCACTGCCACTTGAGAAACGCGCGCTCGGGGTGCGGCATCATCACCAGGTGGCGGCCGTCGGGTGAGGTGAGTCCGGCGATACCGTGCGGCGAGCCGTTGGGGTTGAACGGGTAAGCTTCGGTAATGTGATTGTCGTCGTCGACGAAGCGGACCGGCGCCAGCCCTTCCTCCAGCACGCGCTCCAGTATCGTCTCTTCCGGGAAGAGCGCCCTGCCCTCTCCGTGGGCGACCCAGATGCCGAGCGTCGAGCCTTCCATGCCGCGCAGCATGATCGCCGGGCTCTTCTGGATCTGCAGCGCGACGAACCGCGACTCGAAGCGGCCCGAGGCGTTGCGGACGAAGCGCGGCTGCTCAGCGTCGGGGATCCCCTGCCAGGGCACCCAACCGAGCAGCGCCAGCAGCTGGCAACCGTTGCAGACGCCCAGGCTGAAGGTGTCGGGCCGCTCGTAGAACTCCTGGAACTGCTTCCACAGACCCTCGTTGAAGCGAATGACGCCCGCCCACCCCTTCGCCGAGTCGAGCACGTCGGCGTAGCTGAAGCCTCCGACGCCGACCACGCCGCGGAAGCGCCGCAGGTCGACACGTCCGCTCAACAGATCCGACATCACGACGTCCCACGGTTCGAAGCCCGCCGTGAAGAACGCCGAAGTCATCTCACGATCGCCGTTGCTCCCCTCCTCGCGCAGGATGGCCACAGGGATCTTGTTCTTGCCCTCGAGTACCGCCGCCGGCGTCGGCTGCGGCTCGAACGTGACTTTGAACTTCGCGCCCGTCCGCTCGCGCAGCCCGGTCCGCTCCTCCTCCACGCACTCCGGGTTGGCCTGCCGGCGATCGAGCTCGAAGCTGGTCGCCTCCCACAAATCGCGAAGGTCCCTGACGTCATCGCTCAGGACCTCTTCATCGTTGTAGCGCAGGCTTACCCTGAAGTCCGCTGAGGTCGTTCCGATGGAGACGCACGGGACCCCGGC
This sequence comes from Gemmatimonadota bacterium, assembly GCA_039586575.1. Lineage (GTDB taxonomy): Bacteria > Gemmatimonadota > Gemmatimonadetes > Palauibacterales > KS3-K002. The sequence continues at coordinate 46,659 of JBDHKD010000044.1, forward strand.
CATGCGGAACGCCTCGATGACACCGGCCTCGTCGTCGACGTCCACCTCGAGCACCAACCCCAACTCTTCCGAGAACAGGTAGGGTATGGCGCCGGCCCCGCCAGCGTCGTGCAGCTCGACCTCGACCCCACGATTGCCGGCGAACGCCATCTCCAAGATCGTCGTGATCAGACCGCCGTCGCTGCGGTCGTGACCCGCGGAAACCACCCCCGCGGCGGTCAGTTCCTGCACCGCGTTGAAAGCGCGCTTCAGCACCGCTGTGTCGTCGACATCCGGCGACTCATCACCGACCTGCCCGTAGACATGGGCCAGCGATGATCCACCCAGCCGGTGTTTGCCACCGCCGAGATCCACGTACAGTAAGCGCCCAGTACCCGGGAGCTTGAGGTCGGGCGTGACCGTCTTCGTGATGTCGGGACACGTCACGTAAGCGGAGACGACCAGCTCGCCCGGCGCCTTCACCGTCTCGTCTGCACCGTCGGCGCCCGGCGCCAGCGCCGCCATCGAGATGCTGTCCTTGCCACCATCGACGGCGATCCCCAGCTCCAGCATCATCTCCTTCATCGCGGCCGCGGCGTCGCAGAGCGCCGCGCCCTCACCCGGCAGCTTCGCCGCCCACATCCAGTTCGCCGAGCAACGCACGTCTTCCAGCGCGCTGACCGGCGCCCATACCAGGTTGGTCAGTGCCTCGCCGACCGAGAGCCGCGCCATCGCTCCCATGTCGACGAATCCCTTGATCGGCTGCTCGCCGATCGCCGTCGCACCGCCCGTCGTGCCGAAGTGGCTCTGCGCGATCACCGCCACATCGGCCACCGTCACTTGCAGCGGGCCGGCGCACTGCTGCTGCGCGATGAGCCCGGTAACGCTGCGGTCGACCTTGGTGGTCAGGAAGCGCTTCGAGCCCACCGACAGCAGCCGCAGCACGCGGTCGAGCGCGTCGCGAACGGCCAGGTTATCCGGAAGCTTCAACGGCTCGAGTTTCGCTGGAATCCGCTCGAACTCGAACCGCTTCTGCGGCATGTCGCCCAGCACATCCTCGAGCTCGAGGTTGACCGGCGTCGAGTCGTCCCTCTCGTCGTAGACGACGATCTTGCCGTCTCCGGTGACCCGCCCTACGAAGGCGAACGGTACCTTCTCCCGCCCGCACAGCGCCTCGAACTGGTCGGCATGTTCCGGGCGCAGAAGCAGCGCGTCGTTCTCCTGGTACTCGGCGCCCCAGATCTCCAGCACCGAGAGCGTCTCATCGCCCAGCGGGATCTTGCGGATCTCGAGTCGCGCGCCGGCCGGCTCGACGATCTCCTTCAGCACGTTGCAGTTGCCGCCGGCGCCCTGGTCGTGGATGCTGACGATCGGATTATGGTCACCCAGCTCGATGCAGGCGCGGATGACGCGGTTCACCTTCTGCTCCATCTCGGCGTCGCCGCGCTGCACCGCGTTGAAGTCGAGCTCCTCGACGTTCTCGCCTTGCACCATGCTGGACGCGGCGCCACCGCCCATGCCGATCCGGTAGGCCGGCCCACCGATCTTGACGACGAGCATCCCTTCGGCGGGGCTCCCCTTCTCCGTGTGCCGCGCGTCGATCTGGCCGATGCCTCCGGTGAACATGATCGGTTTGATCCACTCGCGACGCTCGCCGTTGGGGAGCCGCAGCCCGAAAGACCGCGTGTACCCCTGGATGACCGGCTCGCCGAATTTGTTGCCGTAGTCGGAGGCTCCGTTCGACGCCTCGATCTCGATCGTGAGCGGCGTCGCCAGATTGTTCGGGTAGGCGAACTCGCGGTCTTCCCAGGGCAACTCGTAGCTGGGGATCCGCAGGTTGCCGACGCAGTACGCCGCCGTGCCCGCCACGTACAGCGAGCCGCGACCGGCGGCGTGCACGTCCCGGATCCGGCCGCCGGTCCCCGTTTCCGCTCCGGGGAACGGCGCCACGCCGGACGGGAAATTGTGCGTCTCGGCCGTGAAGATGACGTGATAATCGAGATCCGCCGCCACGAACGGCGACGGCTCGCCGGGCCGCGACGGTACGATCGTCCGCATCGGGTAACCGCGGATCGCGCTCGAGTTGTCCTTGAAGGCGATGACACTGTTGTTCGGGTTCGCCTCCAGCGGCTCACGGATCAGCGCGATCAGGTGCTTCGGCACCTCCTCACCGTCGATCACCAGTGCCGCGAGTGCTCGCTGTTCGACTGCGCGATATCGAAGCACTCCACGTTGGTCGGATTGCGGCCCACCTTCTCGCGGAAGAGCTTCGTATAGTAGTCCAGGTCCCACTCGTCGAAGGCCAGCCCCATCTCCCGGTTCACCCGCTCCAGCGCCGCCCGCCCCTCTTCCAGCACCGGGATCTCCTGGACCGGCTCCGGCTTCACCCCCGTCTCGAAGCTCCGCAGCGGTTCCGGGTACGGGGTCTCGGTCATCCGGTCGTGGACCTCCGACAGGAACGCCCAGGCCTGCTCCTCGCTCAGCCGCGCTACCCCCTTCAGCAGGTAGCGGCGCGAGCGCTCGATCCGCCGCACCTTCCTCAGCCCGCAAGCCTGGCAGATCGAGACCGCGTTGGTCGACCAGGCGGTGCTGAAGTTCATCCGCGGGCCCACCTCCAGCAGGACGCCGGCGCTCGAAGCCAGGAAGCTGTCACCGTCGAACCGCTCCGGCTCGAAGGTCTCGCTCAGCAGCCACCTGAGCACACCGTATTCGCCGGCCGTCAGCTCGTCGGCCGCGTCGATGTTGAAGCAGTACTCGGTGTCGATCGATTGGATGTCGGGCGAGACGCGCTGCCGGGCCATCTGCAGCAGCGCGTAACGTGCCGCGGCCGACAGACCGGGCGTCCGGTAGAGATGAAGCAGGCTCATATTCCTAACTAACAACGTCGGCGCAAATGCGCCAGAGGCCTGGACGACAATTGGGTCCTGGAATCACCTCACTTCCATTCGACGACGCCCACCTTCACCAGATCCTCCAGGTAACGGGCCACGACCGCCGTCGAGACCGGTTCGAACTCGGCGCTCAGCGCGTCCCGGATGGCCGTTACCGTCCGCGTCCCGTCGATGAAGTTCACCAGCTCGAACCGCAGGTTGCCGGACAGCACAAACTCGGACGTCGAGTACCACGCCGCGTCCTGCTCCGACAGCCGGCTGGCCGGCAGATCGAAGTCGAGCGGCCCCCGGGTCAGCCGCACCGGTACGCGCCGGTCGACCGCCTCCTGACGCTCCGCCGGCGCGACGCCACCGTGCATCGCCTGGAACTCCTGGCGCAGCGCGCCGATCTGATCGGCCTCCTGACGCTGCAGCTGGGCCTGCACGGCGCGAACGGCAGCCTGCACAGCCGGCCCGTCGTTGAAGTGGAGGACCGAGCTCACCGCCTCGCGCTCCCACTCGGCCACGTGGCTCACCGTGCTGCGAGCCTCGAACCACGATTCGTCGAGATAGGCTCGCGCCTTGCGCGCCGCGCCGCCCACTCGGCCCGCCGCGTTGGCACCTACCAGGTACACCAAGTCGACCGCCTCGTCCTCGCTCAGATCCGACAGATAGATGAACGCCGCCGTCCCGATCAGCTCGCTGCGCTCCAGCTCCACCGGGTCGACTTTGTCCGGCGTGTCCTCCGACGTGTGGTGCGTGTAGTCGGAGTGGCCGATCATCATACCGGGGATATCCCGGTCGATGAACATCATGTGGTCGCTGCCACCGCCGTACGGATTGACCCGGTAGTTCATCTCCGACAGACTGCCGCGCGCCGTGCGAATGCTCGTCCGCGCCGTCATCTGCGCCATGTTCTCCACCACATCGTTCAGCGCCGATGGTATCGACGACGGCGTCCGCGTGATGTTCATGCGCGAGTGCAGTACCTCCAAGTGCTCGCCCACCATGTCCATGTTGATGTTCGCCAGGTAGCTCCCACCGAGATACGGCCCGACCATCTCGGGGTGATCCTCGATATACGCCATCGTCCCATGCCACTCCGGCACCCAGAGAAAGCGCAACGAGCGCCGCGGTCGTGGTACCCGCCCATCTTCGATGAGCCCCTGCAACGCCCGCGCAATGTCGAGGATGGCCGCCGAGCCGCTGGCGTTGTCGTTGGCCGATTCCTTCGGATGGTCGAGGTGCGCGCTGAATACCATCTCTTCGTCCGGCCGCTCCGAACCCTCGATCCGGGCCACCACAATGTCCATCCAGTAGGACTCGAGCCCGGTGCCCGAAGCGCGGCCATGCAGCACCACGCGCTGCCCCGACTCCAGCATGCCGCGCAGGCGCTCGCCCTGCCGGTTCGTCAGGTTGAAGCCGAACGTCACGTGCTCCAGCTCCTCCGGCAGCGGCCACATCCCCGTGTACTGGTGCATGTCGGGATACTCCTTGGCCCGGTCGTCGTCCAGGTAGCAGACGACCGCCGCTGCGCCGTACTTCACTACGGCCAGCCGGTGCACCGAGCCGCCGTAACCCGTCGCCAGCACGAACTTGCCCCGCACGTCCTTACCCGCGTAGTCCTCGTCCCGCGTGCCCGAACCGACCCACACCAACTCCGCCGTCACCTCGCCCGGGTTCGAGTAGGTGATCAAGCTCATCGCGACTTCCGGATAACCGGCGATCCGCCAATCGTACGGCTCCACCATGCGCAACTCGGCGGACTCAATGTCCCAACCCGACGGCGCCTGCCAGGTCTGGTAATGGATCCGCCCGTCTGATGGGTACGACTCGATCCACGCCTCGTCCTCGGCAAATCCGTACGACCTGAGCTGCGACAGCACGTACTGAGCCGCGTCACGGTAGCCGCGCGATCCCTGGATGCGATGGTGTCGCGTGATCTGGATCACGTGGTCCTTGGCGATCTCGCCGCTCAACGCCTCGTGCAACAGATCGCGCCTCGCGTCGTCCAAGAGCGGCGCGTACTCCTGCGCCACACCCGCCGTCGCCGTCGCCAACCCCAACAGCAGAGCCATCGTCACATGTCTCATCGTCTTCCGACCCCCTGGTTACGATGACCGTGATCAAGGATCCCTCGTCGAGGCCGAAAGGCCCCGGAGATCCTGATCAGCCGGGCGTCTCGCGACCCGGCCCCGGCACCGCCGCCTCCGTCAGCGAGTAACTCGCCAGCACGTCCCGCAGCACGGCCAGCGAGTGCCTCACCTCCGCCTCGCTGAAGATCAGCGGCGGCCGGAAGCGCAGCGAGCGCGGCCCGCAGGGCAACGTGGCGAGCCCGGCATCCCAGCAGCGCTGGCGGACCCAGTTACGTGTCTCGCGGTCCGGCAGATCGAAGGCCAACAGCAGACCCTGGCCACGCACGTTGGTGACCGCCCGGAAGTCGTCGGCCAGTTTCTCGAGCCCTTGCTTGAACATCGCGCCCATCCGGGCGGCGTTCTCGACCAGATCCTCGTCCCGCATGATCTCCAGGTAGCGGGCACAACGCACCATGTCGACCAGATTGCCGCCCCACGTGGAGTTGATGCGCGACGAGACCTGGAAGACGTTGTCCTTCACCTCGTCAATCCGTCGCGTGCTCATGATGCCGCACACCTGCGTCTTCTTCCCGAACGCGATGATGTCCGGCGTCACGCCGAAGTGCTCGTACGCCCACATCTTGCCCGTCACGCCCATCCCCGTCTGCACTTCGTCGAAGATCAGCAACGCTTCCTGCTCGTCGGCGTACTCGCGCAGCCGCCGGAAGAACTCCGGCCGGAAGTGCTTGTCTCCGCCCTCGCACTGGATCGGCTCGATCAGGATCGCGGCGATCCCGTGCGGGTCCCGGGCGAACGCCGCCTCGATCTCTTTGCACGCCTGCTCCTCCGCCGCGGCGGCCTCCGCCGCGTCGATCGGGAAGCTGACGGCCGGAGGTGCGATCCGCGGCCAGTCGAACTTCGGGAAGTCACGGATCTTTAGCGGATCGGTGTTCGTCACCGATAGCGTGTAGCCGCTCCGCCCGTGGAAGGCATCGACGAAGTGCATGATCTTGTCCGCTCCGCCCTCGATGCCCTTCACTCGGTTCCTCTGCGCCTTCCAATCGAACGCCGCCTTCATAGCGTTCTCCACCGCCAGCGCGCCGCCGGCGATGAAGAACAGGTAACGGAACTCGTCGGGGACCGCGATGTCTCTGAACGCCTTCACGAACGCCGCAAACTCGCGCGAGTAGATGTCGCTGTTCGCCGGATTGGCCAGCGCCGCTGTCATCAGCGAGCGCCGAAATCCCGCGTCTTCCATACCCGGGTGATTGTGACCGATGGGCAGCGTGGCGAAGTACCCGTAGCAGTCCAGGTACTCCTTACCTTCCAGCGCGTCCACGATCACCGATCCGTGTGACTTCTGCAGGTCGATGACCACGTGGAACCCATCCACCAGGATGTTCTCTTTCAAAATCGGGAATACCGATTCGGCGGGAACGGTGATCTCTGCCATTGTCTTTCTCCATTCAGCTGCGGAACCCCACGTCGAGCCCTGGCTCGATGAGACAACGAGCCGGCGCGGGTGGTCGTATTGCGAGTATGGCCTGCCAGAGGCGCGGGCCGGCCACCCGGCCGCGCTAGCGCGAGGTGCTGTTCGGGGGTGCGAAGATGCCGGGACGTGCCTCGCGAGGCAGTGGCTTCTTGGGAGGCTTCGGCATAGCTGTGAGGAATCTCACGGTTCCAGCCCCTCCACCGGCTTGCTGGCCGAAGAGCGTCTGTGCACGAGGGTCCTTGAGCCGCAATCTAAGGCCCTGAACTCCTCGCGTCTAACGCCCAGCGACCGCCCTGAAACCCTTGCCGCGGAGTTATGCGTTGATAGGATAAGCCAGCGGATCAGCCCGGCGTGGATCGACACCCCTGTTCAGGAGCGATGGAACCATGGCATCCAAGTTTCTCTTTCCACGGAACGAGCACATTGTCGACCGGATTCTGCGGGTCGTGGTAGGCCTCGGGTTGCTCGGGGTCGCCTTCTTCGGTCCCAAGACTCCCTGGGGCTACATCGGTGTGTTGCCCCTGTTGACCGGGCTGATCGGATCCTGCCCGTCCTATACGCTTCTGGGCATCAGCACCTGCAGAAAAGACAGGTCGCCGGCGGCCTAGTTCCGAATCAGACCGTCTTCGGCAGGCCGCCGGTCAGCCCGAGGACCCAGCGCATGCACTTGTGGGCGACGTCCACGGGCTGGCAGAACATCATCGGACAACCGCCGGCGATGACCTTGATGCCGGATTCGCGACAGAAGCTCACGGCGTCTTCCGCCACGCTCCCCTGTCCGAACGACCGGTGCATCCAGACGTGGTCGATGCCGAGGTCAACGCACTCGCGCACGATGCGATTCGTCACCTCCGGGCGCGTGACCGCCACCACGCCTTCGACGCCGCCCGCTATCGACCCGAGATCCGGATAGCACTCATCCCCTTCTACCGTCTTCGCGTTCGGGTTCACCGCGAAGACCTGATAGCCGGAGTCACGCAACTTACGGTAGATCACGTTCGCCGCGTCGTTCTTCGTCCGCGAGACGCCGGCGACGGCGATCCGTCTCAGCGCTAGAAAGTCCGCGACTGCTTCTTTCAGCGAGGTCATCTTCGCACCTCCAGGCCAAGCTCGGTAAAGGTCGACTCGAGTTCTGCCGCCGCGCCCGCCGGGACCGTCAGCCAGATCTCCTCCGGGCACCGGGCCCTAGCATCGTGGAGCGCCGCGCCCAACAGCTCGGCGAACCGACGCGGCGTCAGGTCCCCGTGCACCGCTCCCAAGACCGGCAACGCTAGGCTGCGCAGCCCTCGCCCCTCCGCCTCTCTCAACACCTCAGCGAGCGCGCCGCTCACCCATTCCACACGCCACGACGGCTCCTCGTCCAGATCGTGAACGATGGCGTGCAGTTCGAGCGGTGGCCCGCTCCGTACGACGACCGTACCGGGCGCCGGCTGGATGCTCGCCCGCGCCTCGCCCAGCAGCTCACCGGGCGGCTCGTGCGTTTCTCTCGCTACCGGCTCGGCGCCCAGCACCAGGTACGTGTCATCCTCCACCACCACCGCATCGACAAGAAAGACCGGCGTGCTGCCGGGCGGTACCGTCACGATTCGCAAGCAAGGATCTGGCTGCTCCATCGACACCGCTCAAGCTAAGTTGGGGACGCCGGTCGTCAAACTAGACGCTGGGAACCGACGCCTTCATATTGGACGTTCCTCGTCACATACCGTGCGCGTGCACGCAAGGCACCCAGCTGGTAAGGAGGCCCCAATGTCCAAGACATCTTCCGGGCGTTTCGTCTGGTACGACCTCATGACCAGCGACCCCGATGCCGCCACCACTTTCTACACCCAGCTCATCGGCTGGGGCACTGCCCCCTGGGAAAGCGGCCCCCAACCCTATACCATGTGGACCAACCGCGAGACGCCCATCGGTGGCGTCATGCAGTTGCCCGAGGACGCCAAGGCGGCTGGCGCCCCGCCCCACTGGCTGGCCTACGTCGAGGTCGCCGATACGGCGGCGACCGCCAAGCGGGCCGAGGAACTCGGAGGTAAGATCCTGCACGGTCCGATGGATATCCCATCCGCAGGCACGTTCGCCGTGCTGGCCGACCCACAGGGCGCGGCCTTCGCCATCTACACTTCGCAGCAGGAATCGCCAGCCAAGCAAGAGCTGCCGCAGGTCGGCGAGTTCTCATGGCATGAACTGGCGACCACCGACCACAAGGCGGCCTTCGACTTCTATGCCAATCTCTTCGGCTGGCAGAAGACCGACGCTACCGACATGGGCGAGATGGGGACCTACCAGATGTACGGTGTCGCTGGCATGCCGATGGGCGGCATGTTCAACAAGCCGGCCGAGATGCCCGGTCCGCCCTGCTGGCTCTTCTACACCAGGGTCGATGACGTCCACCAGGCTGTCGAGAAGGTCAAGACGCTGGGTGGCAAGGTTCTGAACGGGCCCATGGAAGTACCGGGCGGCGATTGGGTCGCCCAGTGCATGGACCCCCAGGGCGCAGCGTTCGCGCTGCACTCCACCAAGTCAGGCTAATGATGGAACTGGCCGCTGCGATCCGTCGAGCGCTGCTGGCGGTCGTTCTGTGCTTCGCCGCAGCGGCCAGCCCCCTACCCGCCCAGGAGGCGGCGCCAACCGAGGACCGTGCGCGCGCCTTGCTCGCCGCCGAAGACTACGAGCGCGCCGCGGCTATCCTGCAGACGGTCACCGAACGCGAGCCCGGCAACGCATCGGCCTGGTCGTTGCTGGGCTACGCGCTTCATCAGCTGGGCGACCTCGACGGCGCGCTGCAGGCGCATAGGCGGGCTCTCGAGTTCGAGGAAACCGCCCCGGTCTCGATGTACAACATCGGTCTGGTCTACTCTCGGAAGGGGATGGCGGACTCTGCCTTCCACTGGCTGCTCCGCGCCAAACAGACGGGCAGGTTCGACATCACCCGCGTCTCGCTCGCGCCCGAGGGATACAAGCTGCGGCAGGACCGACGCTTCGCTTCGCTGTTCCCGACCCGGGAAGAGTTCGCCGACCCATTCGTCGAGGATGCCAACATCATCCACGAGTGGACCGGCGAGCAGGAAGGCGACGAGTTCGGCTGGATCGCCAAGAACATCGGCGACGTTGACGGCGACGGCCTGAACGACTTGACCGTCTCGGCACCCTCCCACGGGCCGGGTCCCGCGGGCAAGATCTACGCCTACTCCAGCGGCAGCGGTGAGCTGCTCTGGAGCCAAACCGGCCGACCGGGCGAGCGACTCGGCCTCGGCCTCGCTGCGGCCGGCGACATCAACCACGATGGCGTTCCCGACGTCGTTGCCGGAGCTCCCGGCGCCGGCAAGGCCTATATCTATTCAGGTAGCGATGGCTCGCTGCTCATGACCCAGTTCGGCTGGCAGGAAGGCGAGCTGTTCGGCCGCAAGGTGGCGGGCGTCGGCGACGTCGATGGCGACGGTCACGACGACGTGCTGGTCGGCGCTCCAATGAACGACTCGAACGGCGAGTCGGCCGGCCGCGCTTACGTCTTCTCCGGAAGCCGCGGCTCCGTGTTGCTTGTCCTGAACGGCGAGCGGGCCGGCGACCGGTTCGGCAGTGCCGTCGCCGGCTGGAGCGATGACCGCCTATCTCTCATCGCGGTTGGCGCGCCCGATGCCGGGGCGAGTGGCGGCGGCCGCACTTACGTGTATGACGGCCTGTCCGACGCACCCGCCTTCGTCATCGATGCCGGCGCGACCGGTCTCGAACTCGGTGGCATGTTCGTCTCGGTCGTCGGCGACCTCGACGGCGACAGCGTCCCCGACATCTACACTTCCGACTGGTCCGACGCCGCCCGGGGCCACACCACCGGCCGCATCTACGTCCATTCGGGCACCGACGGCAGCGAGTTGCTCAGCTTGATCGGCGAGTCGGCAGGCGATGGGTTCGGGATCGGCACCGCCGAGGCCGGCGACGTCGACGGCGACGGCCGCGACGACCTCGTCATCGGCGCCTGGCTGCACTCGAGCGCCGCCCCGGCCGGCGGCCGCGTTTACATCTTCTCGGGGGCCGACGGTATGCTGATCCGGGTGCTGACCGGGAAAGTGATGGGTGAAACCTTCGGCTTCGACGCTTCCGGGATCGGTGACGTCGATGGCGATGGCGCCACCGATTTCCTGCTGACCTCCGCCTGGAGCGCCATCAACGGCGCCAGGTCCGGTCGCGTCTATATCATCTCCGGCGCCATCGGCACGCGCCCCTGAGCTCAGCCGCGCCGCGACTCGATCTCGCTGAGCAGACTCTCGACCCGCTCCTTCAACTCCGGGCTCGCATCCACGCCCAGCCGCGCCCGCACCTGCCGTACCAATAGCGCCGCCTTCGACAACGTCTGATCGCGGCGGCTCACCTGTCCCAAGTATTCCTCCAACTCCGCCGCCAGGAACAGCACCTCGGCCGCCGGGATGAGCTTCTCTAGATTGCCCTCACCTGAACCCATCAGGACCTGGAGCAGGCTCTCCGGCGCCAGGACCTCGAGCACCTCGAGGTCCACCCCCGACTGCGCCGCCACCTGCTGCAGCCCCGACCGCGCCAGCACCGGCTCGCCATTTCTGATCAGCTCGCGGATCCGCGCCAGAGCGATAGCCAGCTGCTCGATTTGCCGAAGCAGGTGATCTCGTTGCGCCACAGCGCTTACTCCTACTTAACCGCCGTTCCGGATATTACCGCCGATCCACTCGGGTAGCGCGGCGGGCGCCGGCCTCCTGCCGTAGAAAACGTCGTCCAGTCCGACGGCCAGCCGGCGGAAGATCGCCGAGTTACGCACGCCGAACCGCACTGAATCGTGGAGCAGGTTGTCGGGGTGCGAATATGGACAGACCGCAACGCAGCGGCCGCAGTCCGTGCCGATCTTACACCACAGTGTGAAACACGCTTCCTGGTCGATCTGCCAGCGGCGCACACCGTCGATCAACTCGCGATCGCCGAACCGGATCGCCTGGCTGGGACATATCTCCGCACACTTCTTACACTGTGTGCAGAAGTCGATGACCGTCCGGTCGAGTCGTCGCTCATCGCTGATCAGCGGCATCTCAGTGGTCACCACCCCGAGACGCACCCGTGGACCGAGTGCCGGCGTCATCAAGAGCCCCAGCCGGCCGATCTCGCCCAGCCCCGCATCGCGCGCGACCAACGGGCACACCACCCGGTAGTTGCCATCCAGATGCGCACGCGCCGAATAGCCGAGGTTGCGGATGAACTTCGCCATCAGGATCGCTATCGCGCCCGCAGCCAGGTACTGCTGGTACGATTCCATCACGATCGAGCCCTTCGGCGCACCCGCCACCATCTCCCGCGCCATCTCCACCGTGAAGGCGACCGCATAGTCGTGATCGAGCTCCACCGGCCGCCCGTACTCGGGACCGCGCCCGACCGCGCTGTACTTGTGGTAGTCGCGGAGCTCCGTCACACCCACCGACACGGCTCCCAACTTCAGCGCCCAGCCCTTGAGAAAGCCCGTAACCCCCTGTGGATCCACGGGCACTCGCTCGCTCGCCGCTTCGCCCTCAGCCAGCGGTCGCAGGTACTCCACCGTGCTCTCCGTCGCACCCGCCGCCGCGTAGGCGAACGGATCGTACATCGCCGAACCCCGGGCCAGCAGGCCGGGTAGCGCCCGAAACGCATCGTCCGGCGCGCGCTTCTCCGGGTGCGCGGCGTAGTACGCCTCGAAGCGTGGCGTGCCCGGGGCCAGCAGGTTCCGCGAGAACATGATGTCCCGCTCGTCGATCCGGCCGCGCGGCACGTCGTCCTCGTTGATCCGCTTACTACCCATCGGAACGATCAACAACAGAACGGCGATGACGGTCGCCGCGACCAGTCCGGTCGCCATCGCCGATCCAGCCTCGAAGGTCGCCAGCCCCGCGATCAGGTAAGGTATCGGGAACACGACGGCGAGCACGAAGAAGATGACCGCGGCGCGTGGCTCCCGCTCACTCAGCGACACGACCCCCGCGCCAGCCAGCGCCAGGGCGCCGATCACTCCGATCGCCGCTGCCAGCGCTCCCACTACTCCACCCAGTTCTCCAGGAAGCGCCGGTCGCCCACCTCCGCCTCATCGACCAGCGCCTGCAGGATCGCGCGCAGCTGCTCGT
>JBDHKD010000045.1:0-23314 GCA_039586575.1 Gemmatimonadota bacterium
CGACGCTTGACTCCCGCTTGATCCCCGGACACGAGCATGGCTGCGGACCTTGGAGAAGTAGGAGGGCAAGAGACCATGCTTCTGAGACTGGCATCCGCGACGTTCATCCTGGCCCTGGCCGCGAGCCCCGCCCTGGGCCAGACGGAGCGCGGCGACACGGTGAGCGCCGGCCAGAGGGTTCGACTGCGGACGGAAGAGGGCGGCAAGTGGCAGAAGGGCACGGTCGCCGAGACGACACCCGACGCGCTGACGCTCGAGCTCGACGGTAGCGCAGTCACACTGGGCGTGCGGCTGGCCGAGATCAGCGAGCTCGAGGTGAGCCGCGGCCAGCGATCCAACTTCCTGCCGGGCCTCGGATGGGGGTTCTTCGCCGGCGCCGTCATCGGTGGAATCGTGGGGTTCGCGAGCGGCGACGACCCGCCGGGCTGGTTCAGCATGACGGCGGGAGAGAAAGCGGCGGCAGGGGCCATCGGCTTCGGGGCCCTGGGCGCCCTGGTGGGCGGAATCAGCGGGGCGTTGACCCACAGCGATCGTTGGGAGCCCGTCGATCTCGAGAACGTCGTGCTGACGCTGTCGCCCCGCTACGACGGCGGCGTGTCGCTCTCGCTCAACTACTCCTTCTGACGCGCGTCCGCGGCCAACCGCGCGGCCCGCGCTAGGACGCGGTCCAGCATCGCCGGCGTCAGCTTCCCGGTAAACGTGTTCTGCTGGCTCGGGTGGTAGGAGGCGACGACGGAGACACCCGCGTTCGCTACTCGGACCACTTTCCCATGCGCGAACTTGGGCGCCGGCTTGGGGAAGGTCACGCCGCGGTCGCGCAGGATACGGAGGACGTGGTCGAACGCGTAGCCGCCCAGCGCCAGTACGACTCTCACGTCCGACAACAGATCGACCTCTTCCTCCAGATAAGCGCGGCAGTTGTCGCGCTCGTCCGGCGCCGGCTTGTTGGCGGGCGGCGCGCAGCGCAGGGCGGCGGTGATGTAGGCGCCGTCTAGCTCGAGCCCATCCCCCCGCCCCACCGACTCCGCCTGGCTCGCCAGGCCGGCGCGATGGAGCGCCGCGTAGAGGAAATCGCCCGAGCGGTCGCCGGTGAACATGCGGCCCGTCCGGTTGGCGCCGTGGGCGGCGGGCGCCAGGCCGACCACCAAGAGCCAGGCCGCCGGATCGCCGAACCCCGGCACGGCTTTTCCCCAGTAGCGCTGATCGGCGAAGGCGGCGCGCCGCTCGCGCGCCACGCGCTCGCGCCAGGCGACCAGCCGCGGGCAGTGCCGGCAGCGGACCACACGTCTTTCCAGCTTCGCGAGCTCTTCCACCTCGCCCTCCTATAGATACGAGCGGCAAGGAGCGGGGGTTGAAACGGAGCGGAGCTTCGGTTATTTGAGGGATTCGCGATTCGGGCGCAATGAGGAGGGACATGCGACTGACCCGGGGTTTCCTCACCATGTTGGGAGTTGCCGTGGCGGCGATCGTGGTCATGGCGATCATCGATCTCTTGCGGCCGGTGCCGCCGCAGGAACGGATGCAGGCGCTGCGGAAGCAGCTCACCGAGCTCAGGGCGGCCTCCGATTCCTGCCGCGATGCCTTGGCGCGAGAGGAGGCCCGGCTACGCTATTCGGATGAGCGCTTCGAGTACTTGAGGAGCCGCATCGAGCACTACGAGTCGCTCGACCCTCGCGGCGTGCCCGCCGACAGCTACGACATCTACATGCGGTACTTCAACGACTACAACGAAGGGATCCCGGCTCGCGAGTTGGCCGGCGACACGCTGCGCGCGCACGAGGAGGCCTGCCGGGCGCTGATCGTCGAGCACAACCTGATCGCCGACTCCGCCCTGGGGCTGGCGGAGGAGCTGGGCCTGATCCGCGATTCGCTCATCCGCCAGCCCATCATGGCCGACACGGCGGAGGCGGCGGACTCGAGCGCGGCGCCCAAGTCGGACGCGCCCTAGCCCAAAGCCTGAGATTTCTACAGATTGCTAAAACGAGGCCGCACGCCGTGCGGCGCGTGGCCCCTTCTGGCGAAGCACTCAACAACCTAGCCTCGACCGCCCTCGCGTCCCCCGGGCCGGGGACCATGGCGTCGCGTCCTCTGTACATCGAGACCGCCGATGAACAACAAGCTGTGGGATGTCGTCATAGTGGGCGGCGGGCCCGCCGGGATCACCGCCGCTCTCAAGCTCGCCCGCGAGGACCTCGACGTGCTGGTCGTCGAGGCCGCCGTCTACCCCGGCGCCGAGAACTGGTCCGGCGCCGTCTACTTCGCCGAGAACCTGGCCGACCCCGCGGTGCTGGGCACCGCCGAGCTCGAGGCGGCGCCCTACGAGCGCCGCGTGGTGAAGCGCGGCTTCTTCTCCTGTAACGGCACGACGCTGGCCGGCGCCGAATTCCGCGATCCCGAGACCTTCCGCCACTGCTACACCGTGCTGCGCCCGGTCTACGACCGTTACCTGGCGGAGCGCGCGCGATCGCTCGGCGTGACGTTCCTCAACGAGACGACGGTCGACGGGCTGATCCGCCGCGGCGACCGGGTGATCGGCGTGCACAGCGACCGCGGTCCGATCTACACGGGCATCGTCTTCCTGGCGGAGGGCGACGCCTCGCATCTGGTGAGCAAGGAGGGGTTCGAGCGTGACGTGGTGCGCTCGAAGGCGGGCGGTGAGCCCGCGTTCCTGCAGGGCGTCAAGGAGGTCATCGAGCTCGACCCGTCGACGATCGAGGAACGTTTCGGGGTGGGGCCCGGCGAGGCCGCCTGTTACGAGTTCCTGCTGCGTAACGGCGCGATCGACGGCCGGCCGCTGCGCCTCAACATGGCCGGCTTCATGTACACGAACCGCTCGAGCGTCTCCGTCGGCCTGGTGCTGCCGTTGGAGAACCTGCGCGGCCTGAGCGTCGACTACAATACGCTGATGGAGTGGTACAAGGGCCTGCCGACCATCGAGCGGCTCATCGCCGGCGGCGAGTCGACGTCTTACGGCGCCAAGATCATCCGCGGCGGCGGCCTGCGTGAGCTACCGCGGCTCGTCGACGCGGGCGTCGCGATCGGTGGCGCCGCCACCGGGATCGGCGTCGACTTCCCCTACCCGAACTTCACCGGGCCCGCCTGCGCCATGGGCCGCATCTTCGCCGACGCGGTCATCGCGCTCGGCGTGAACGGCGCCGAGCCGACGCGCGAGCGGCTCGAGGAACTCTACGTCAAGCCGCTCACGGCGACGCACTATTATAAGGACGTCGAGCACCTGCAGGGCTGGCCCGCCTTCATCGACCACAGCGAGGCGCTCTTCGGTCGCGGGATCGACCTGCTCAACGGCTCGCTCTACTGCATGACGCGCCCCGACCTCGGCTTCGCCCGCAAGTGGAGCGAGACGGTCCGACTCGTCGCTTTCACCCTCAAGGGCAGGTGGGCGAAGACGATCGGCGACTTGCGCCGCGGGTCGAAGGCGCTCGGCACCGGCCGCTTCGCCTTGAAGCACGCGCTGCCGGCGCTGGCGCTCTCCATCCCCAACACCGTGCTGGCGCTGTTCCCCCGCGCCTGGGGCCGCGGCGCGGGCGCGCTCGAGTTCGGCTTCTGGGTCGACGGCGAGCCGACCGGCCAGCTGCCCTGGTTCAAGCGCTGGGCCGCCGCCCGCTACGCGCCGGCCCTGGCCCGGGCCGCCGCGATCCTCTACGCCAACGACGATACTCCCGTCCGCCTGAAGCTGGACCGCTGCGTCGGCGCGGTCATGCGGCGGCTGTCGCTCTGGGAGCTCTTGGGCGCGGTCGTCGGACTGGCGGGCTTCTGGCTGACCGTCGCCTTCCAGTGGCTGGCGCTCAAGGTCCGAAAGCCCACGCTGCTCCAACAGAAGGAGAGCTTCCTCGGCCGCTGGCTGCTGGGCTGGCGCGCGCTGACCGACCTGTCGGCCGGCAGGGTCGCGGCTGCCAAGTCACACGACGCCAAGCTCGGCGAGATCAGTTACAGCGGCGAGCCCGAGTCGCACATCAAGGTCTTCTTCCCGCCCGACAAGCCCGGCGCGTTGGAGGACCCCAGC
This sequence comes from Gemmatimonadota bacterium, assembly GCA_039586575.1. Classification (GTDB taxonomy): domain Bacteria; phylum Gemmatimonadota; class Gemmatimonadetes; order Palauibacterales; family KS3-K002. Next base: position 4,025 of record JBDHKD010000045.1, read on the forward strand.
AAGTCGGCGCTGTGGCATGTGTGCCCGGCGGCGGTCTACCAGATCGTGCTCGACCGAACGATGCACGCGTCGGTCGCCGTCAACTTCGACAACTGCGTGAAGTGCGAGACGTGCTGGCGGATCGAGCCGCAGCACGTCGACTGGTCGCGGTTCGGCGTGCACCGCCTGGTCTACGAGGTCTACACGGGCGCCGACGAGGCGCTCGGTCGGCTGATCGCCGAGCGCGAGCTGGGCGACGCGCCGGTCATCGAACCGAATTATTGGCGGGCCACGGTCAGCGACCAGTGGCCGGGCGCGCCGCTCGATGTGCCCGACACGGTGATGGAGGCGCTCGCCGCCGCCTGCCGCGCGATCGCGCTCGCCGATGCCAAGTGCTCCGAGCTCTCCGAGGACGTCTGGAAGGGGCCGCGCGTGCTGGAGCCGGGCCAGGTCGCCTGGTACCGCTCGGCCATCGACTACTTCGCCGCGCTGGCCGACCAGGCGGCGGCCGCCGCGCTGGCCGCGCCGATCGAGAGCTGGCTGGTCGAGCGGGAGTTGGGCGGCGCGCACATCGAGCTGCTCGGGCTGCGCCGTGACATCGAGGCGCTCAGCGCCCGGCTGCGCGAGCACGCCGGCGCCCGGCGCTTCTTCGCCGCCGAGGCAGACGCGCGCCAGCTGCGCGACCATCACCTGGCGGGCCTCAGGGAGATGATCGGCCGGCTCGGTGAGACCTGCCTGCTGAGGTTGGAAGAGGAAGACCCGGTGGCGGCGCTGCGGGCGCTGGAGGTGGCGACGCCCGAGCGTAGAGCGGCGCGGGCGGCGCTGCGCGAGCACGTGGCCCAGGTATTCGACCGCCCGGCGATCCGCCGGCTGGAGGGCGGCGGCTCGCTGGAAGAAGATGAAGCCGGGCTGCTGGCTGCCGCGACGCGCGCCGCCCTGGGCAGCGACGGTCCGGACGGCGGCTTCGACGCCTGGGCGGCGCTGGGCCGCGCCGACATCCTGGCCGAGCTGGCCTGGACCGATCCTTCGCTCGCGGCACTCGTGGCGAGCCACCTGGCGGGTCTCGAGGCGCTGGAGCGTGCGGGCGCCACCGCCTCGGTCGTCAAACCGCTGCGGAAGGTCGAGCGCTTCACGAGCATCGCGTACGAAGCGCCGGCCGAGGTCGGCGAAGGCGAGTGGAACGCGCGGCTGCCGTTCGTGCTGGTGGCGCTGGCCGACAGCTTCGTGGCGCGGGGCGGCGGCCGCATCGGGCTCATCGAGTCGGGCAAGAAGGGCGTGACGATCGAGAGCACGCCGGCCATGGGTCTGACGGGCGCCGCGGTGGCCGAGGTCAGGCTGACCGGCGTGAAGGCCGACTGGGAGGGCGACTGGAGCGAGGAAGACGAGGCGGCGCTGTTCGGCGTCCGCGCCAGAGACATGGCGGCCATCACGTTGGGCGCCAGCGTCCTGGTGACGGAGCGAGCGATCGATCATGCGCTGAGCCGTATCCAGTTCCCCGACATGTTCCAGGACATCGACGGGCGCGACGGCGTGGGCAAGTTCGGCGCGGTCCGCGCACATATCGCGCACATCGAGGCGGCGCGGCTGGCGATCGAGACGATACTCAGCGACGCGCGATGGGAAGACAAGCTCGAGTCGACGGTGGCGAAGGTCGCGGTCACCGACCTCTTCGGGCCCGACATGCCGAGCATCAGTTACCGCGCCGGCCAGGTGATCGGCGGCTCGGCCTTCTCCGAGGAGGACGTCTTCTCGAAGGTCTACCGCGACAGCTCGATCTTACCGCACTACATCCGCGAGAACGCCGAGCTCAACGTCGAGATCGGCCAGCGGATCGCCGGCGCCGCCGTGCTCGCCACCATCTCGGCCGAGATCGATCAGGCGCTCAAATCGATGAAGCGCCGGCCGATCTTCGACTTCGAGGTGCAACGGCTGCGCCAGGCGGAGAAACAGCTCGCCGGCGCTACCGCCAAGGCCTTGGAGCGCGGCGCCGGCGCCGCCGCCCGCCAGGCGATCCACGACATCAGCGGCGAGCTCGCCACCCGGCTCTACGTCTGGGCGCGCACCCTGGTCCGCGCGCACCGGCGGCTCGAAGCGTCGCTACCGGCGCAGCGCATCGTCGAGGCGGCGCAGCTCTGGGCCGACACGGTCGAGGAACGCCTGGTCGACCTGGAGAGCGAGCTGACGATGGCCGGCGAGCGGGTCTACCTGGGCGCCTACGCGTTCCAGCTGGGCCACTACCCCGACGAGCCGATCGCCAGCGATCGCCTCGCCTTCAACTACGAGCGCGACATCATCAAGGCCGGTCGCAAGCACCGCTCCGGCGACTTCCTGCTCAAGCCCGTCGACCTCGAGGAGTGGCGCTACGTGCCCGAGCTGGTCTGGGCCGACCGCGTGACGCGCTCCCGCTACGACGAGTACCTGAAGCTGTTCCGCGAGCGCTACGCCGAAGGCACCTGGGACCCATCGTTCGAGCGCTACACCGAGAAGCTCCACTACATCCCACGCGAGGAGCTCGACTGGGCACAGCAGCAGGGCTACTTCCGGGTCGTGATCCCGAAGGAGTACGGCGGCCAGGACCGCTCGAAGGCCGACTACTACAACCTCTGCATGATCGCCAAGCGGGTGGCCGACGTCGCGCACACGCTGACCATCCAGGCGAACACCAGCATCGGCACGACACCGATGCTGCTCGGCCTCGATGAAGTCGAGCGCGCCGAGCGCGAGCTGCAGGCCGCGGTCGAACAGGCGGACGCGGTCGGCGCGATCGCCGCGGGCATCGAGAACATCCTGGCGATGATGGAGCGGCCGGACTTCGAGCAGCTGAAGAGCGCCTACATCGAGCAGGACAAGACGGTCCGCGGCGCCGTCGGCAAAAGCCGCATCCTCAAGAAGGTCGTATTCGGCAAGTTCATGTCGGCCTGGGGCAAGGCGGGCGCCGCCGGCATCAAAGGCGACCTCGACGGCTTCGCCGCCGGGCTCAAGAAGGCCGTCGCGGCGCTCGACGGCTGGCAGAGCCGCGCCGCCGCCGAGCTCGAGGAGATGCCGCTCCGCCGCCAGGCGCACGAGTTCTTCTTGCGCCTGATATCGGCGCGCATGATCTCCGCCTTCTCGCTCACCGAGCCGAGCGCCGGCTCGGACACAGCGCGCCAGCGCACCGAGGCGCGGCTCGACTCGCGCCGCGTGCAGACCGACGAAGACGGCGTCAAGTACTTCTACCTGGACGAAGCGAACCAGGAGGGCCGCCGCAATATCTGCGATATGCGGCGCTTCGAGTTCGACTACGACGCATCGAAGATCTTCTACCGCTACAGCGACGACGCCGAGCCGGCCGAAGTGCACTCGCTGGAGTACACCTACGAGGAGGACGAGGAGAAGTACCGCTACTTCATGATCGGCGACCGCCGCGTCGACATCCACGACATGGCGATCGTGCGCGAGCGTGACGGCGCGGAGCACTACGAGTTCTACGTGCTGAACGGCGCCAAGATGTGGATCACCAACGCTCATATCGCCGGCGTCGAGGCGATATACGCGCGCACGCCCGGCGGCATCACCGGCTTCATGGTCGACGCGCTGACCGAGGGTTTCCTGGTCGGTAAGGACGAGGAGAAGACCGGACAGCGCGCCTCCTGCACCAACGAGATCACGCTGACCAACGTGCGCATACCGCGCGAGTGCATCATCGGGATCGAGGGCCGCGGTCAGGAGAACGCGCTGGAGACCTTGAACGTCGGGCGCACCGGCCTCTGCGTCTCGTCAGCGGCCAGCATCCAGCAGACGATCGGCGACGCGGGCGCCTACCTGAGCACGATGCCACGCGGTTCCGAGGGCTGGGTGCGCTACCGGTTCGGCCTGGCGCTGGAAGAGATGTTCGCCGTCGAATCGATCTCCTACGACCTGATCGGCCTGTTCGAGGACGACACGAACGACATGCCGCGCATGGAGGCGTCGGTGGGCAAGCTGTTCGGCACCGACGGGCTGCACCGCAACCTGCACTACCTGGAGCCGGTCTACGGGATCGAGGGCCAGCTACAGCGTCAGCGGATCGAGAAGGACCGGCGCGACGCGCGGGTCATGACGATCTACGAGGGCACGAACGAGATCCAGCAGTTCCTGCTGCTCAAGGACACGATCGACATGATCGGGCCGAAGCTCGAGAAGGCGGAGGCGCTGGAGGTCAAAGCCGCCGGCTCGAAGCACGAGCACGAGGCCCGCATGCTGGCCGAGATGCATATGGAGTTGAGGGAGCGCATCGTGGCGACGCGCGGCACCTACAAGAGCGCGGCGTGGCAGCGCGCGCTGTGGCAGCCGATCTTCTTCCGCCTCTCGCACATGGTGGCGCTGGTAAAGGTGGTGGACAACGTGATCCGTCGCGTGCACTGGATCGCTCGTAATATGACGCTGGACGAAGACGACCTGCGGCGCACCTGGTCCGACCGTGCGGCGCGCGGGTTCGTGGCGCGCGCCTACCGTGAGTTCCAGCGGCTGGCCACCGGGTTCGATCGCGACTTCGAGAGCCTGAAGTCGGGCGGCCGCACGGCCGAGCTCAAGCTGGCGGAGACCGTCTTCGACGAGGCGGACGCGGAGAGCGCGCGCGGCGCGGCGGAAGTCGAGCGGATCGAGCGGACGCCGATCGCCCGCGACATCGAGATCGTCGTGGCGCTCGAGCAGACACCGCGGCTGGCGCCACGGCCGCGGCTCGCCGACGGCCGCCTGGCCGAGCACGTGTTCGGGTTCGGCGCCGGCGACCGGCGGGCACTGCGCCTGGCGCTGCGGCTCAAGGCCGCGGCGCCCGAGCGCGTACGCGTGACGCTGATCTGCGCCGCGCCGCTCATCGCCGAGGATGAGCTGCTCTTCGGGCTCGCCGCGGGCGCCGACCAGGCGATCCTCATCGACACGCGGGCCGAGGCGTATGGCGAGCCCGCGGTGGCCAGCGCCATCGCCGCGACCCTCCGCGAGCACGGCATCGAGTTCGATCTGCTGCTGGCCGGCGCGGCGGCGGACAGCCCCGGCGACGGGCGGCTGGCCGTGCGATTGGCGGGCGAAGCTGGGGCCGACTGGCTGCCGGCGGTGACCGACCTCTGGGTGGACGGCGAGCGTTGCGTCTACACCAGCCGCCGCTTACCGGACCCGGTGCGCGCGGCGCTGCCGGCGGTGGCCGCGGTGTTCGCCGCGGAGGGCGAGCCGGGCTGGGAGTTTACGGCCGCCGGGTTCGCCGAGGCGCTGCAGAAGCCGCTGGACGTCTTGTCGTTTCCGCCCGACGCCGAGCCTTCCGACGAGGTGTACGCCACCGCCGGTGTGGCGGCGGCGGAGGCCGGCGAAGAGGCGGGCGCCGTCGAACCGGAGCGCGCCGCCGAGCTGCTGGTCGAGCTGGGCGATCTGGGCGACGGGGCCGGCGCCCTGGTGGGCGCGCCCTACGCCGGTGACGTCGAGCGGGTGGAGGCCGAGGCTCTGGAGTGGCCGGGCGTGGTATTCATCGCGGAACTGGACGGCCACGAGCTGGCGCGCAACGCACGGGCCCCGCTGGACGCCGCCACCGCCATCGCCGCTCGTACATCCCAACCGCTGGGCGCGCTGATCCTCAGCGCGCCGCTCAAGGACCGGCAGCGGCGCGACCTCGCCGGTCAGCTGCTGGTCGCCTCGCGGTTTCAGCGTATCGTCTTCGCCGAACACACCGCACTGGCCAGCGGCGCGCCGCGCGCCTATGCCGAGGCGCTGATCCGTCTCTTGGGACCGGAGATCGACGCGCGGCCCAACCACCTGGTCACCTCGCCCTATCTGGCCGATGCCCTACCGGCACTCGCCAACGCGCTACGCAAGGCGGAGGTGGCGGCGGAAGAGCTGAGCGGTGTCAGCCGCATCGAGCTGGGAGACGGTGACGGCATCGTCTTCCAGCGGCCGGCCCACGAGCGCCGGCTGCGGGCGCGGCGCCGGCGGCCGGCGACCGCTGATGGGCTGCGTATCGTGTGGTGCGAGCCCGAGGTGGTGGTCGAGGCGGCGGAGCTCGAGCGCGTGAAGACCGAGGTGGTGCGGGTCGAGCTGGAGCTCGAGTTCGACGCCCAAACCGACGCTCTGGCCCGGGCGCTCGCCGAAGCGAAAAAAGCGCTCGGCGTCGTGACGCTCGAGAACGCCGACTTCGTCATCGACGTCGGCGCCGGCCTGGGCTCGGTCGACAACCTGGAGACGATCGTCGAGCCGTTGCGCCAGGCGCTCATCGCGCTGGGCGCGCCGCAGGTCGAGATCGGCGCCACCCGTAAAGTCACCATGGACATGAGCTGGCTGCCCGATGAGCGACAGATCGGCCAGACCGGCGTGCGCGTGAACCCACGGGTGATGATCGCGCTCGGCGTCTCCGGCGCGCCGCAGCACATCGATTGGGTCGCCGACCGCGCGGTGATCTTCGCCTTCAACCTCGACCCGCAGGCGCCGCTGATGACGCTCAACCAGCGACGCGAGCAGCCGAAGGTCTATCCCGTGGTCGGCGACCTGATGAAGACGGTACCGCAGTTCATCGAGGCGCTGCGGCGGGTGAGGGGAGAGAAGTAGGTCAGTGGGTCAGTAGGTCAGTAGGTCAGTGGGTCAGTGGGGTCAGTAGGGTGTACCTGGGACCATAACGGATGGAGGACACAATGGAACGACTGCTGAGAGTTACCCTGGCGATCGCGGTGACCGCATCGCTCCCGGCTTGCTACCATGCGACGATCGAGACGGATCTCACGCCGTCGCCGACCAAGATCGAGCAGCCGTTCGCCTCGTCCTGGATCTACGGTCTGGTGCCGCCCAAGTACGTGGAGACGGCCGAGGAATGCCCACACGGCGTCGCCCGGGTGGACACACAGCTCAGCTTCGTGAACGGGCTGGTCGGGATGCTCACATTGGGGATCTACACGCCGATGAACATCGTGGTCACCTGCGCGGCAGGCGGCTCGGCTTCAGCGGACGGCGCGGCGGCGATCGAGCTGGGCGCCGCGATGAGCCCGAGGGCGAAACAGCAGGCGGTGACCGAGGCGGCCCGGCTGTCGAAGCGCACGCGCGCCCCGGTCTACGTCGTCTTGGTCGAATAGCGTGCCGGTCGCCGATAACTGATCACGGCACAGCGGGATTCATCATCACGCCGACGAACAGGATCGTGCCCGACGCCTGCTCGCGGATGGCGAAGACGAACGGCCGGTCGACGGTGACGGTGGGCGGCATGCTGGTCGGCATGATCGTGACCCCGGTGACCGCGGCGGCCTCCGTACCGACCTCGTCGACATCGACGAACGTCTTGTGCTTGACCTTGCTGATGTAGACGGGCGGCCGGCCGTCGTAGATCCCGCTGAAGTCGGCCTCGGAGGGCGCGAAGGCGACGCCCATCCCCAGTGACGAGAGCACATCCTTCATCTCGAGCTCGTACTCGAGCTTGAACTTCGGCATCACGACGTTCATGCTCGAGCGCTCGAGGCCATCGACGATCCCCTGCCAGCGGGAGGGCGTCAGCGACCCGACCAGCCCGCCGATGAGGCCCGCTTCCTCCGGCATCACGATCGTCAGGCTGAAGGCACCATCGCCGTAGCTCAGGTCGACGGCCTCGACGCCGGCGCTCCTGAAGTATCCGACCCGAGCGCTGTGCGGGTACTGCATCATCGGCACATCGACCCGGCCGCCGTCCGCCAGGTTGAAGCCGTGCGGCCGCGTCAGCTCGGGCACGAACTGCGTCGTCCATTCACCTTTGAAGTAGATGGCGTTGATCAGGTACATGACGACGTCAGGCTCGAGCGGCGACTCGACGATCTGATCGATGAGCCCCTTCGTGGCCTCGGCGACCCAGCGGTTGATGGTCGGCGCGGCGTCGGGGCTCTCGAAATCGAGCGCCGCGATCTCGGCGTCGAAGTAGCGGCGGCCCGTCTCGAGGAAGCCCTGCTTCACGTCGAGGCCCTGCCGGTACCAGATCGAGTTGGCGGGCAGGAACTCGACCCGCGGGTCCAGCTTCGTCAGCCGCTCGAGCAGCGCCCGGTACCCCTCGTTCGCCTCGTCGAGCGATAGATCGCCCAGCTCGAGCGCCTCGCGCATCGCTTCGGCCGTCGCGCCGGCGGCGCCGTTGTACGCCATCCCGAGGGCCAGGGCGATGCTCAGCGGCGAGATGAAGATGTTCTCGCCGTCGGCCTGGCCGTAGACCGCCGGCAAGAGCTTGAGCCCGAACGCGTTGTCCGCTCGGGCCACGTCGTCCTGGGCCTGACCGCTACTGGCTCCGCCGCTCAGCAGACCGAGGATGACGGACAGGCAGAGCGATCGCTTGATCCCATACATATACGCCTCCCGTTGGCACACCCGGCACTCGTGGTACCGTCCACATGACCACAGGATTGTCCGCACGAAGCGGCGTGCGGTCAAGCCGGTGCGTCTCAACCGCCCAACGTCGGATCGACGACCCGCCCAACGAACAGAATGGCGCCCGAGGACCGTTCACGGATCGCGAAGACGAAGGGGCGGTCGACGGCGAAGACCGCTGGGGGCGCGCCGCGCTTCATCTCGACTGCCGTGACGGCCGCCGCTTCGGTGCCTTCTTCGTGCAGATCGACGAACGCCTTATGCTTGACCTTGCTGATGAACGCGCCGCCGTCGCACATCAGGCTGAAGTCGGCGTCGTGCGAGAAAGCGATACCCATCCCCAAGGCGATCAGCACATCGCTCAAGTCGATCTCGTATTCGAGCGTAAACTTCGGCATGAGAACGTTCGTGCGGGTCGTAACCAGGCCAGCGACGATCTCCTGCCAGCGCCCTCCGTCCAGCCACTCGACCAGCGCACCGATCTCGCTCTCCGGCGCCGGCATCACTATCGTCATACTGAACGACCCGTCGCCGTAGGGCAGATCGATGGCCTCGACGTTGCCGTCCGCCAAGTGGCCGAGCTCGAGCGGGCCCGCGTACGTCATCATCGGCACCTGCTTGGTGCCGCCGTCCGCCAGGTAGAAGGTCCCGTCCGCCGTCAGCTCGGGATCGAACCGGACCGCCCAGTCGCCGTTGAAGTAGACGGCGTTGATCAGGTACATGATGACGTCGGGGTCGATCGGATCCTCGACGATCTCCTCGATCCGGTCCCGGGTCTGCTCGGCGACCCAGCCGTTGATGGTCGGCGCCGTCGTCGGGCTCCTGAAGTCGACGGCCGCGACCTCGGCACCGAAGTACTCGCGGTTCACTTCCGTGAAGTCCCGCTTCACATCGAGTTCCCGCGCGTACCAGATGGAGTTGGCGGCCAGGAACTCGATCGCCGGGTCCCGCGTCACCAGCCAGTCGATGAGACCCTGGTAGGCCACGCCGATGTCCCCCGGCGTCAGGTCACCGAACTCGAGGGTCTCGCGCATGGCGGCTTGCGTCGCGCCCGCCGCGCCGTTGTAGACCATGCCGAGCGCCGCGGCCACGCTGAGCGGTGAGACGAAGACGTTCTCCCCCGCCCCGACCTGGGTCTGTATCTGGCGTAAGAGATTGAATCCAAAGGAGTTGCCGGCCTCGGCGAGCGGTTGCTGGGCCCGGGCGTCGTCCGGGCCGCCCGCGAGAAGAACGAGCAACGACAGGCAGACCGATCGCTTGATGCTCATAGTGTGCGTCTCCAGTCTTGGGGCGCCCCTCGCGGGGGCCGCCGGGTGGGCGTAGTCTTCTCCCTGCGCGGGAGACGCACGGCACCAGGATCGTTGCACACAAGAAATGGGTACCGAGCACCGAATGGCCTAGGAATGCCGTTTTCCCACCTAAGCGATTCAGATTCGGGCTCGGTACCCGCTAGTTCGACGGCCGAGACGGCCTCGAGGGTTGCCAGCGCCGCGGCGGGTCGCCCCGCTCAGCTCGCCAGCGTCGGATCCATGATCCTCCCCACAAACAGAATCGTACCCGAGAAACGTTCCCGGATCGCGAAGACGAAGGGCCGGTCCACGTAGACCGTGGGCGGCAGGCTGGTCAGGCCGATCTCCACCGAGGTGACTGCCGCCGCCTCGGTGCCTTCCTCGTTCACGTCGACGAACGTCTTGTGCTTCACCTTGCTGATGAAGACCTGCAAGGGAGGGGGGTACATGTTGCTGAAGTCGGCGTTCAGCTCGTCGAAGGCGATCTCCATCCCCAGCGCCTTGAGCACATCGTTCAGCTCGATGTCGTACTCGAGCGTGAATTTCGGCATCACCACGTTCGACTCGGCCGAGCTCAACCCGTCGATGATCTCCGCCCAGCGCTCGGCATCGAGCGAGCCGATCAGCGCCTCGATGGTGCCGCCACCGTAGGGCGGCATCACGATCGTCATGCTGAAGGCCTTGCCGCCATACGGCAAATCGATCGCCGTCGCGCCCCCGTCAGCGAACTGGCGGACCGCGATCGGCTCCGGGTACGTCATCATCGGTACCAGCTTGGTGCCACCATCCGCCAGGTAGAAGCTCCGGTCGGCCGTCAGCTCGGGATCGAACTGGACCGTCCAGTCGCCCTTGAAGTAGATGGCGTTGATCAGGTACATGACCACGAAGATCGGGATGGGGTCGTCGACGATCTCGGTGATCCGCCCGTTCGTCTTGTCGTTCACCCACTGGTTGATCGTGGGTGCTGCGCTGGGGTCGCTGAAGTCGAGCGGTGTGACCTCCGCATCGAAGTAGTCGCGGTTCACGTCGATGAAGTCCTGCAGAACCGGAAAGACGTCGCGGTACCAGATCGAGTTGGCCAGCAGGAACTCGACGCTCGGGTCGAGCCCCCTCAGCAACTCGATCAGGCTGCGATACGACTCGTTCACCTCGTCGATCGTCAGGCCCTGTAGCTCCAGCGTCTCCTGCATCGCCTCCTGCGTCGTGCCGGCGGCCCCGTTGTACGTCATACCCAGGGCCATGGCGACGCTGAGCGGCGAGATGAAGATGTTCTTGCCGCCGTCTTCCTGAGCGTGGATCTCCTGGAAGAGCTTCAACCCGAAGGCGTTATCCGCCTGGATCAGCTCCTCTTCCAGCCCCGTCAGATCGCGCGGCAGACCGGTGATCTCTGCGGCCGGCCCGACCGGACCGTCACCACAGCGAACCACGGCAAGCGCCAGGAACGTCGCCAGTATCGAGAACGCTACCTTTCGCATCATCACCTCCACTGACCTACTGATCCACTGACCCACTGACCCACTGACCCACTGACCTACGGCTCCATCACCAGCCCCATGAACAGGATCGTGCCCGAGTACTTCTCGCGGATCGCGAACACGAACGGCCGGTTGACCCAGAAGCTGGGCGGCGCGCTATCGATCATCGCCACGACCGTGACGGCCGCCGCTTCCGTACCTTCCTCGTTCACATCGACGAATGACTTGTGCTTGACGTAGTCGATCCAGATGCCCGGGGCGATCCCGCTGAAGTCCGCCGACGGCGTGAAGGCGATCGCCATGCCCAAGGCACTCAGCACGTCGTTCAGCGTGATCTCGTACTCGAGCGTGAACTTGGGCAATCGGACATCGACCTCGGCCGTCGACAGGCCATCGATGATGGCGTTCCAGCGCGCGGCGTCGAGCGACTCGACCAGCGCCGCGATGTCGCCAGCTGCCGCCGGCAGCACGACCGTCATGCTGTACGCCTTGCCGCCGTACGTCAGGTCGACGGCCATGAGCTCGCCGTCCCAGAAGTAGCCCACCTCGATCGGTTCCGGGTAGGCCATCATCGGGACCATCTTCTGGCCCCCGCCCTCCAGGTAGAAGGGCGCCTCGGCCGTGAGCTCGGGGTCGAACTGCAGCGTCCAGTCGCCCTTGAAGTAGATGGCGTTGATCAGGTACATGACCACGTTGGCCGGCACCGGGTTCGGCACGATGTCCTTGATCTTGCCGTTCGTCTTGTCGCTCACCCAGCCGTTGATCGTCGGCGCCGCGCTCGGGTCGCCGAAGTCGAGTGCTGCGACCTCGGCGTCGAAGTACTCGTGGTTCACATTCAGGAAGTCCGGCTGGACCGGATAGCCCTCGCGGTACCAGATCGAGTTGGCGAGCAGGAAGTTCACCGTCGGATCGAGCCCGGCCAAGAGATCGATCAGGCCACGGTAGGCCTGGTTGACCTGGTCGACCGTCAGACCCTGGAGCTCCAGCGCCTCCTGCATCGCGGTTTGGGTCGCGCCCTCGGCCCCGTTGTAGGTCATGGTCAGCGCCATGGCCACGCTGAGCGGCGAGATGAAGAGGTTGGTGCCCGCCTCCTCCTGGGCGTGAATCTCGCGGAAGAGCTTCAGCCCGAACGTGTTGTCGGAGGCGATCACTTCCGCTTCGCCGGCCGTCAGATCGCGCGGCAGGCCCGCGATGTCACCGCCCGGCTCCGTCGGGCTGTCCCCGCAGCGCAGCGCGGCCGCGGCCAGGATCAGAACGAGAAGCGAAAGTAGTGCTTTCCTCATAGTCTCCCTCGAGCACTGACCTACTGGCCCACTGACCTACTGACCTACTGAACCACCGCCCCCCAGTGCATACCGTATACCGCTCCTCGCCTGCGACCGGTCGATACTGCAACACATTGTCTCAGAATAAGATGCGGCGTCGGACGGGCAGCCGAGTCGCGCCGGCGAGCCCCGCCCAGCACAGCTTTTCGAACGGCAGGAGATCGAGATTCTGAAGGCGCACTACGGCGGCGGCGCGGCCGTTCTTTCCGGGAGCCGCGAAGGGTCGTCGAGCTAGGGCTAGGGTTCGATCAGAACGATTCTCGGAAGGACGCCCGCAAGACCTGGCCGACGACCGGGGTACCGGGCGGCAGGCTGTCGGGCATCTCGAAGCGCGACTCGAAGCTCCAGTTGCGGACCGGGCGCCGGTAATAGGAGTCCGCCGGGTGGTTGCCCCAGGGCGAGGCGATCTGCGGGGCCCAGAGTGAAATGAAGGAGCCGATCATGGTGTGCACGCAGCGGCCGCCGCAGGTGTCCCAGTCCTCCAGCATCTTGACCCAGCCGCCGGGCCCGTGGGGCGGCGTCGTCGTGCAGGCCGGGTCTTCGTGGAAGCAGCCGATGTTGCCCTCGCCGGTGCCGGTGACGACGGCGAAGTACTGGGCGGTGTGACTGCCGGCGTCCGGGCAGCTGCTGTCCCACTCGTCGTTCTGGTTGCACCAGTCGCTGTCGTTCCAGTTGTTGGAGAGCGCTGTCAGCCGGTCGCCGAACAGGGCCGACGGCTTCCAATTGACGGAGTTGTAGTCGCCGATCACGAAGAGCGGGTACTCGCTGCCCAGGGTGAGCGGTCCGGGGAGCTGCGCGCCGTTGCGCACGCGCAGGACCGGGAAGTAGCGGTCGTCGAAGTTGCCGTTGTTGTGCGGGTCGGTGGTGCCGGGATCGGTCACGGGTGCGGTGATGAACTCGACGTAGATGATGCGAGTCGAATCGCCACCGTTGCCGGGCAACATCCAGTCGCGCAGCTCGGCGACGTCCACGTCGAGCACGTCCACCCAGCCCTTCTCCGCGTTGTCGAAGAACGCTTCCCACTCGAAGTCGAATATCCTGCACTTCCATTCGTCGCTGGGCACCGCGCCACCGTAGGGCCGGGTCACCGTAATGCCGGGGATCTTGGCCGGCGCGCTCGGCAGCGGGACACCGCCACAGGCGGTGTTCTTGTCGGGGTGGCTGCCCAGGTCGACGGTGACGTACATGTCCGCCTTCCAGGCGAACTTCGTCTCCATCTCCGACTCCGTATCGCCGGCTTCCCGCGGACGGATCAGCTCACGGGGCACCATGCCGGCGGGGAGCGGTAGCCTGAGGCTGTCGGTGCCGAAGGCGCCAGTACGCAGCCGGGCGTCGAAGTCGCCCTGACTGCGCGCCTTGAACTGCTCGGGGTCGGGAGTGTCGGCGCTGTCGAAGGTCAACTGCACCTCGTTGGTGGAAGCGTCCTCGATGTAGACGCCGATGTTCGACGGGTCCTCGTGATACGTCATACCGTCCCGGTAGATGCCGCCCGGTGTGGTCATGACCTCATGGAAATGGAGGTCCGATCCGCTCAGGAAGAAGCCGCGGTTCGAGTGAACGCGGCCATACATGTCCTTGCGCGAACCCGCAGCGTCCACGAACCCCCCCTCGAAGAAGACGGCGAACTGGAAGATCGGGATCGCCTGGGCCTTGGCGCCCAGGACCAGCGAGCCGTAGGCGCCCGACGCGTCCGTCACGCTCGACGTGATGTCCAGCCGCTGGGTGATCGAGTACATGCCACTGAACGACCCGTCGCTCAGGACCTCTTTGGTCGGCGGGCCGTCACGCACCACCTCCAGCTGCAGGAACTCGAACCCCTCCAGCGACGGCGCCGAAATGGAGGCCAACTCGTCGTCGGTCAGTACGCCGTCCTCGAGGCCGATCTCGATCCGGCTCAAGGCGTGCTCCGCACCGCCCTCCGCCGCGTAGAAGGCGCGCAAGCTCTGATAGTCCGCGCTCACGGTTCGCGTCACCGTGAGCGTGGCCTGCACCGTTGCCGCCACGATCACGGCGACCAGCACGACCACCAGTAGCGTGGCCAGCAGAGCGATGCCGGCACGGCCCGCCGCCGCTCCACCCCTCCGTTCAGCCCGCTGACGCGCGCTTCTGTCCATCCTCTTCGCCTCTCTCTGACACGACCCGCGGCCGGGTCCTCTGACTCAGGCGTGCTTCCCCGCTCACCGCGGGGGCAAGAACAGGACCGGGACTCAGCGCCTTGCCCTCAACGGCCCTGTGATGCTAAATCATTGATACATAGAGAGTTAAGCGCTAAGGCCGCCACCGCCACCCCGCGTCTGGCGGGCCGGCCCGCCAGCTACACTGTCCGACAAGGCGTCGGCTCGGTCAGAATGACCGGACTGTAGCCCTCCACACACGTGCGTCGGCATAGCTTCGAGCGCGGCGGCCCAGCTGCAGGCGCCGTTCCCGCAGCCGAGCCGCGCGACGCGAAGCGAGACGGCCGCCAGGGCGACGGTTTGACGGCGCCGCCAGTCCGTCCTAGCATGACCCGTCCCAACACCACGATCTCTCCGGGAGGAAGCATGTCGCGCAGACCAAGAATTCGCCGTCGTCGCTTCACGCCGCTCGCACTGGTTGCCACCTTCGCCCTATTGGCGAGCGCAGCCAGCGCGCAGTCTCCACCACCGCCGGCCGACCTGATCCTGACGAACGCCGTAATCCACACGGTCGACGTGAACCGCCCGCTGGCCGAGGCGGTGGCGATCCGCGGCGACCGGATCGTCTATGTGGGGAGCGAGCGGGGTGCGATGACCTACCGGGGCCGGGACACGCGTGTGATGGACCTGGACAGGCTGACGGTGTTACCCGGCTTCATCGACTCGCACGGTCACTTCACCGGGCTTGGCCGGCAGCTCCGCATCCTCGATCTGGTGGGTACGCGGTCGCTGGACGAGATCGTCGAGCGGGTGGCGGAGCGGGCCGGCGAGCTACCGGCGGGCGCGTGGATCGAGGGTCGCGGCTGGGACCAGAACGATTGGGCGGACACGCGGATGCCGCACCATCGCGCGCTCTCCGATGCGGCGCCCGATCATCCGGCCGTGCTGGGCCGGGTCGACGGCCACGCGCTCCTAGCGAACGCCAAGGCGATGGAGATCGCCGGGATCACCCGTGAGACGCCGGACCCGGAGGGCGGCCGCATCCTCAGGGGCGCGAACGGCGAGCCGACCGGTGTGTTCATCGATGAGGCGGAGAGTCTGATCGAGGATCACATCCCGGAGGGGACACGCGACGAGCGGATCGAGAGGATACTACTGGCGATCGACCATCTGCTCGGCTGGGGAGTGACAAGCATCCACGACGCCGGCGTCGGCCGCAGCAACATCGACCTGTACGAGGAGCTGGCCCGACAGGGTCGCTACAAGATCCGCAACTACGTGATGATCAGCAGCACGGACACGACGCTCGATCATTACTTAGAGCGCGGACCGCAGGTGGGCCTTTACGACAATCACCTGACGATCCGCACCATCAAGATTACCGCCGATGGCGCGTTGGGCTCGCGCGGCGCCGCGCTGCTCGAGCCGTACAGCGACGAGCCCGGCCACACGGGGCTGGTCACCGAGCAGCCAGAGCGCATCCGCGAGGTCGCCGTGCGGGCGCTCGAGCAGGGATTCCAGCTGAACGTGCACGCGATCGGCGACGCCGCGAACCGGTTCACCCTGGACGCCTTCGAGAGCGCGCTCGGTGCGGTGCCGGTGGCGGACCATCGCTTCCGGATCGAGCATGCCCAGGTCATCCACTACCACGACATCCCGCGCTTCGCCGAGCTGGACGTCCTGCCGTCGATGCAACAGACGCACCAGATGAGTGATATGTACTGGGCGATCGACCGGCTGGGCTGGACGCGCTGCCGCGGCGCCTACGCCTGGCGCTCGCTCCTCGAGACCGGCGTCATCATCCCGGCCGGCACCGACTTCCCCGTCGAGCCGGTGAATCCCTTCCGCACCTTCCTGGCCGCGATCACGCGGCAGGATGAGGACGGCTGGCCGGCCGGCGGCTGGTTCCCCGAGCAGAAGATGACGCGTGACGAGGCGCTCCGCTCGATGACGATCTGGGGCGCCTACGCGGCGTTCGAGGAGGACCTGAAGGGCTCGATCACGCCGGGCAAGCTGGCCGACTTCGTCGTCCTCTCGCAGGACATCATGGCGATCGCCCCTGAGCGCATCCTCGATACCGAGGTCGTGATGACGATCCTCGGCGGCGAAGTCGTTTACCGCCGGCCCGGCGCCGCGGCGTACGGCGGCAGCTAGCGGGTACAGGAACAGACGGGTCCATCGGCGGGGGGTGTCGCAGGAACGCGACAGATAGGCAAGTTGGGACTCAGCCGAAGGCGGGGAGTGCCTACGGCTACGTGTTGACCCCTTCCTCGGGCGCGCCGATGCTCTTGTCGCCCAATCGTGGTCTGAGCGCCGGATACCCGCGCGCCAGGCAGTGTACGCAGGTCTCGGCCAGCGACCAGATCACGCCCGCACAGAGCGAACATTGCGACGCCTCGCCGGAATAGGCGCGGTCGTCGGTCGGAGCACCGCAGTGGCGGCAGGTCATCAGCTCAGGGTGAAGCTGAGTGCCGCAGATCGTGCAATCCATCCTGGGTTCTCCCATCCCGAATCTATCTATGTGGCTGGGTCTTAAGAGGTTAGAGGTGGGGCGCCTCACCCTTGCCGCAGCGCCGCCGCCCCGCTTAGCTTGCCTGCTTCGGCCGCCTGGCCGGCTGAGCTCGATCAAGACTACTTGTAATATAACGATAGATGGGCGTCCGCGCGCCCTACGAGCTAAAGTGAGCGATTCCAACGCGTTAGCCGAGACCCCGTTCGCCGCGACGGAGTACGAGCGCCTGCCCGCCCGGGTCTGGGTGATGGGCGCCCTCATGGTCCTCATCGGGGTCGTGACTTTCGGGCTGATGACCAGCGAGTTCCAGTCGGAGGGCTATCTGTACCTCGCCTTTTACTCGATCCCCTCCAACACGGCGATCTCGGTCTTCCCGCACGAGCCGGTGCTGATCTACTACGGCAAGTTCGCCAACCTGTGGCTGACGGCGGCCTCGGCGACGGCCGGCACGGTGGTGGCCGGCTGGCTCGATCACCGGGTGTTCACGCCGGTGCTGAATTACAGCAAGATCATCTCCTACAAGAAGAGCCGCTTCTACCGGAAGTCGACCGACCTCTTCATGCGCTGGCCCTTCGCCACGCTGGTGGTGACGGGTCTGACGCCGATCCCCTTCTGGCCGTTCAAGTTCCTCACCTTCTCGATCCACTACCCGATGTGGCGCTACCTGGCGGCGCTGGCGACGGGCCGCTTCCCGCGCTACGTGCTACTGGCCTGGATCGGGGCCGAGTTCGGGATCCCCAACTGGATTCTCATTCTGAGCGTAGTTGTTATCTTTGCACTTTACGCGATCAAGGGGATACCCGCGGTATGGCGGCGCTGGGCCGAGCGGCGCCGGGCGAGGCAACGAGACAACGACACCTTTCAGGTGTAGACGGAGGCTTGTTAGTGAACGTTTCCGGTCGCATGGCGCTCAAGATGCTGGCGCGGGGTATCCGCAACAAATTCGAGCAGAAGCCGCTCTCGGTCTCGTTCGAGATCACCCACTACTGCACCGCCAACTGCTGGCACTGCAACTGGGGCGGCCCGGTGAAAGGCGAGCAGCGGCTGGGCGCGGAGGACTACGCGGCGATCTGCGAGGAGTTGCGGCCGGTGGTCTCCCACCTGTCGGGCGGCGAGCCGTTGGCGCGCGGCGACGTCTTCGACATCGCGCGCGCCATGGCCAAGCCGGGCGACCTGCCGTTCATGGTGCTGGTCTCGAACGCGGCGGCGCTCAACGTCGACAAGTATCACAGGCTCCGCGAGGCGGGCATCCACCAGTTCTCCATCTCGCTCGACTTCCCCGACGAACGGCACAGCGAGTTCCGGCGCATACCGGGGCTCTTCGAGAAGATGGACCGGGTGATCCCCGAGATCACGGCCCTGGGCAACGACGACCTGTCGCTCAACGTCTGCATCACGGCCTGGAACTACAAGGACCTGGCCGGGATGGTGAAGCTGGCCAAGAAGTGGAACACCAAGATCAACTTCTCCGTCTACACGCCGCTCCGCATCAACGACGAGACGGGGCTGCCGCGCGAGGAGAAGCTGAAGGAGGTGCGCGAGTCGTTCCAGACGCTGATCGACATGAAGAAGGCGGGCTGGCCGGTCTACTCGTCGGAGCGCGTGCTCTGGAAGTACTACCAGTTCTTCACCGACCGCAGCATCCCCGGCTGCCAGGCGGGCCGCCGCTTCCTGGTGATCAACCCGGACGGCTCGCTCATCCCCTGCGCGATGGTCTGGGCGAAGCACAAAACACAGCGCGGGATGCTGGAGAAGTTCACCAGGACCAACACCTGCACGCAGTGCTACATCTCGACGCGGGCGAATACCGAGAAAAAGTTCGGGGATTTCCTGTCCGATAACTGGGAGATGCTGGCCGGGCAGATTTTCTCGCGGAAGAAGAAGCCGGTAGAAGAAGAGGAACCGGCGACGGCGCCCGCCGAGGACGAGGAGTGGGTACCGGAGGGCGAGCCGGTTCCGGTTCGGTGAGACTCGCGGCAGGATTCTTGCCCTAGACTTCGGCCACACCGACTCCCGCTGGAAGCGTCCGGCAAAGGAGGATCCACCATGTCGCAACGAACGGTCGGCATCAGCGTGGCGGTGGTGGGGTTGATCGTGGGGTTGTTGTTTGTATTGGCGGATGTGATCGGACTGGGTGGGACCCCGGGCTTCGGTCGCAATCAGCTCATCGGGTTGATCGCCGGCGCCGTCGTCCTTGTGATCGGCGTCTTTCTTTACGCCACGTCCGGGCGAGGACCAGTATCCGGCGGTCCCTAGGCGGTCACGGGCGGCCGGCCAGTTCAGCCG
>JBDHKD010000046.1:0-41425 GCA_039586575.1 Gemmatimonadota bacterium
TCCCTGACCCAACACTCCCTGACCGTTGCGGCTAGAGTGGGCCGGTCCTAGCTTGGGCCGCGAGGTTCAAAAGGGGAGTTGCCGTGCGAGTCGAGGTCAGAAGAGTCGAGAAGCCGTGGGGTTACGAGCTGATCTGGGCCAACACCGACCGCTATGTCGGCAAGATCCTGCACATCAACGCCGGTGAGTCGTTGTCGCTGCAATACCACGAGCGCAAGGACGAGACGATCCACGTGCTACGCGGGCGCATGGTATTCGTGGTCGGCGCGGCGGACGCCGAGCTGCAGCCGGTGGAGTTGGATGAGGGGATGAGCTTTCGCGTGCGGCCGGGGATGCGTCACCGCATGGAAGCGATAACCGATTGCGATTTGCTCGAGGCATCGACTCCGGAACTGGACGACGTGGTCCGTCTCGAGGATCGCTACGGGAGGGCCTGAGCGCTTGGAAGAGACGAAGACGTGGGACGAGCCGCGGGTCGGCTACGTCTTTCTCGGCTTGGGGTCGAACGAAGGCGATCGGGTCCGCTACCTGGAGCGTGGCCTGGAGGGCTTGCGCAAGCAGATCCGGATCGATCGGATATCGAGCGTCTACGAGACGCAGCCGGTGGGTGTGCGTGATCAGCCCTGGTTTCTCAACCTCGTCTGCGCGGGCGCCACGCGCCTGAAACCGGGCGCGCTGCTCGAGTTCATCCACGAGGTGGAGGACGAGTGCGGCCGCGCGCGCAGCGAAGAGCGCTTCGGCCCCCGTACGCTGGACATCGACATCCTCACGTACGACGATCGGATCATCGACCGCTACGACCTGGTTATCCCTCACCCCAGGCTGCACGAGCGTGCGTTCGTCCTCGCGCCGCTGGCCGAGATCGCGCCCGAATGGCAACACCCGGCCCGGCAGAAGACCGCCGCTGAGCTGCTCGAGGGGCTGAAGCGAGATGTGGTGCGCCCGTTCGCCGACCCGCCGCCGGGTTCGGGGCCGGCGCCGATCCTCTAGCCGCCATGGTCTTCCGGGCCGCGGTGCGCGCCTCCTACGATGCCGCCCTCTTCATTCCTGGCGACACGGGTCCTGCGGGCCGCACGCACGGCCACCGCTACACCGTTGAAGCGGTGGTCGAGACAGCCCGGCTGGGAGAGTCCGGCTTCGTAGCCGACTTCGACCGGGTCCAGCCACTGCTGGCCTCCATCGCCCGCGAGCTCGACCATCACCTGCTCAACGAGCTCGAGCCGTTCCGCGGCGGCGCACCCAGCGCCGAGCGCCAGGCCGAGTTCTTCTACCGTCGTCTGAGCGAAGCGGTCGAGCAGGAGCTGGGGCCTCGGGTACGCGTAGCCAAAATACGGGTCAATCAGGAGCCGGACGCATGGGCGGAATACGAGCCGTGACCTGCAGACAGCGGCCGCTGGCGATCGGGCTGGCGGCGCTGGCGCTCACGTTGGCCGTGTCGTGCGGCCGCAATTCGGAGGGTCAGGAGTCCGTTCGCACCGACGCGGAGCTCGAGCGCAAGGTCGAGGAGCTGATCCCCCAGGTCGAGCAGGCCTCACACCTGCCAGCGCTGCGCACTCCGGCTGTGCGTCGCTCGAGTGCCGCGACTCTGGAGGCTTACCTCCTAGAACGCCTCGACTCGGAGTTTCCCGGCGACACACTGGAAGACCTGACGGCGGCCTACCAGGCGTTCGGCCTGATACCGGACACCGTCGACCTTCGCCAAATGCTGGTCGACTTGCTGCTCGAGCAGGCGATCGGCTACTACGACCCGGTGCGCGATGTGCTCTTCGTGCGCGATGAGGCGCCCGAGGAGATGCTCGACGCCGTGCTGGTCCACGAGCTCGTCCATGCCCTCCAGGATCAGCACAACGACCTCGACTCGCTCGTACACGCAAAGACGTCCAATGACGCGCGGACGGCCGTGCAGGCCGCCATAGAGGGGCACGCCACGGTCGCCATGATGGCCTGGCAGTACGCGCAGATGGTGGGTGCGGTCGTCTCCGCCGAGCAGCTGCCCGAGGTCGCGCCCGAGATGGGAGCTGCGCTCGCCGACCCGAACCAGTTCCCGCAACTCGCCGCGGCACCCGCCATCATCCGCGACCCGATGCTCTTCGTCTACCTGGGCGGCGCCCGCTACGTGCAGCGGCTCTGGCGCCGGCACGCCGAGCGCCCGCTCCCCTTCGGCGACTGGTTGCCGGAATCCACCGAGCAACTCCTGCACACCGAGCGCCTGCTTCAGCATCGAGACAGACCCGCTGCCTTGAGCATCGGGCCGCCTAGCGGTGACTGGCGTCTGCGGTATGCCCGTGACCTGGGCGAGCTGGAGATTCGCATCTACTTCGAGGAACATCTGGGTGACCGGTCGCTGGCCGACCGGGCCGCCGCCGGCTGGGACGGTGACGCTTATGCCCTGCTGGGCCGAGACGGCGCGACCGCGCTGGTCTGGTATACCGCCTGGGACAGCCGGCAGGACGCTGACGAGTTCGAGGAAGCTTACCGGACAGCCTTCAAGGCCCGCTTCGGCGGCGCGGACACGGCGGACGGGCTGGCCGCGGCAGACCGCCGCGCCGCCGTCCGGCGGCTGACGGTCTCTGGGATGTCGCTGGTGCTGGTTGTGGAAACGGATCCGGGGGTCAGGCTGGACGAGCCGGAAGTACGGCTCGTGCCGCCCGGCGGCGAGTGATCGCCCGAGAAGTTGGAAGTTCGAAGTTCTTTGGGAAATTCGATTCCGCGAATCGACATTCGAGAGTTCCCACTACAGCAGCGAAGCGAGCACGAGCTCCTTCGGCAGCGGGTAGCGATAGAGCTCGCCCGCGTAGTTACGCAAGACGACCTCGTCATCGCTGATCTCCTCGACATAGTTTGGCAGTAGCGGGATCTTGCCGCCGCCGCCCGGCGCATCGATACAGAAGTGAGGGACCGCCAGCCCGGAGGTCCAGCCACGCAACGCCCTGATGATCTCGAGCCCCTTTTCGACCGCGGTGCGGAAGTGCTCGGCGCCCGCCACCGGGTCGGCCATGTAGAGGTAGTAGGGTCGCACCCGGTTGCGGACGAGCTTCTGCATCAGCTCCTTCATGATCTCCGGGTCGTCGTTCACGCCCTTGAGCAGGACGGTCTGCGAGCCCAGCGGGCAACCGGCGTTTGCCAGCTTGGCCAGCGCCTTCTCGGTATGCGGGTTCAGCTCGGCCGGATGGTTGAAGTGAACGTTGACGAACACCGGGTGGTACCTGGCGATCGTCTTGCAGAGATCCACCGTGACTCGCTCGGGCAAGTGCACGGGGATCCGAGTGTGAATGCGTATGATCTCGATGTGCGGAATCTCGCGTAGATTCTGCAGGAAGTACTCGAGGCGGCGGTCCGACAGCATGAACGGGTCGCCGCCCGAGAGGATCACGTCACGGACCTCGGTGTGCTTCCGCAGGTACTTGAACGCCGAATCGAACTGATTCAGCGGGATCTTCTCCGGGTCGCCCACCTTGCGCCGCCGGGTGCAGAACCGGCAGTAGCTGGCGCAGACGGGGCTGATCAGGAAGAGAACCCGATCCGGGTAGCGGTGCGTGATGTTCGGAACCGGCGAGTCGCCGTCCTCGCCCAGCGAATCGACCACGCCGTCGAGGACCTCGTTCTCCTCCGGCGTCGGCACGTACTGCTGCCAGAAGGCGTCGCCCGCTTCCTTGATCTGGGCGAGCATGGCCGGCGTGATCCGGAGGTTGAAGTTATCGATCGCGTTCTGTACGGCCTCGCGGTCGATGTTCTCCTCGCCGAACAGTTCGATGAGCTGGTCAACGCTGGTTATACTCTTCCTGAGTATCTGTTGCCAGTTCGCCATAGTCGCACACCTCGGTCAGGTGATGAGTCTTGAGATGTGAGCCGGAGACTCTGTCCCCCGGCGCCCCGCACTGTGTCCCTTCGTCCTCAACCTCACTCTCGCTGCTCATTCTCTTAGCGATGAGACAACGACTTCTCGAACTGCTTCGCATATGTGACCCGGTCATCGCCGGCGTCATAGAAGTCGGCGACTCGCGCGACTTCGTCGTAGCCGCAAGCCAGGTAGAAATGACGCGTGGCCTCATAGTCGGCACGCGACGACGTCTCGATCACGCACAGCCGGGCGCCCGCTGACCGCAGGTGCTGCTCGATGCGCGCCAGCAGCCCGCGTCCCGCGCCACAGCCCTGCGCCTGTGGGTGTACCGCGATCCAGTACAGATCCCACGCGTCCACCGTGCACGGCGTTGGCCCGTAGAAGGCAAAGCCCAGCAACGCGCCGGATTCCGCGTACGCCGCGATCGCGTGGTAATCCCGGCCCGGAGCCTCGCAGTAGTCGTCGAACACCTCGAGCGCGACCGCCAGCTCGTCCGGTCGGAAGACCCCGGTCGCCGCGACGATCGCCGCGACCTGCTCGCGGTCCGCCGGCCCGGGAGCCCTCCACTCGAGGCCAACGTTCGGCCGCATGGCTCGCTCGCCGAGATCCTCGCGCAGGACCTTGCTCATTCGGGTTCCCCCACCGGCTCCAACCGTGGCTCGACGAATACCCAGTCGCCGGCCGGCCGGCTGCCGTCGCCGTTCCTGCCGAGCGCATCGTCCACGATTCGACGGATCAGCTCGTCGTACGACCAGCCCGCCACACGTGCCTGCCGAGCGAGGCCGGCATCGACTGAGAGGTCCGGGTTCGGGTTGATGTCGATGACGTAGGGCACGTCGTCTTCCGTCAGACGGATGTCGACTCGGCCGTACCCCCGGCCGCTCATCAGTCGCCAGGCGCGGGCGGCGAGCCGCTGCAGGCCCTCCGCCTGCCGGGCGGGCAGTGGCGCCGGGCAGACCGGCCGCGTGCCCAGATCCTCGGCGCTCCCGTAGACCCACTTGGCTTCGTACGAGACGATCGGCGGCACGTCCTCCGGCAGCGTGCTGAAATCGATCTCCGCCGGCGGCAGCAGGTGTCGGCCGACGATCGCCAGGTTGATCTCGCGTCCCGCGATGTAGCGCTGGACCAGGGCACCGTCCCACGTGACATGGACACGCTTGATGGCCTCGACCAGCTCCTGCTTCGAGTTGACGACGGAGTTGGAATGAACGCCGTTCGAGGCGTCATCCGCCACCGGCTTCACGATCGCCGGGTAGTGGCTCCAGTCGTCAGGTCGTGGGTCCGACCGCCGCACTACCTTCCACTCCGGTACCGTCACCCCATTGGCGCGCAGGATCGCCGAACAGCGGTCCTTGTGCAAACAGAAGAGCAGGGTCTCGGCGCTCGCTCCCGTCATCGGCAGGCGCAGCAGCTCGACCGCCGCGGCCGCCAGATGCTCACCTTGAGCGACGCCACCCACCGTCTCGCACAGATTGAACGCGAAGCCGAAATCGTCGGCCAGCAGGCGGCTCAGCCACTCCTCCGTCTTGCCCGGCCGCAGAGCCAGTTCCACCGGCTCGTAGCCGAGCGACTCGAGCGCCGCAATGACGCGAGCCGTGCCTTGCCCCGGTGCGACCTGACCGGTCCGCACGGCCTCCAGCTCGGCGACCTCATCCACGAGCACGGCGACCCGCCGGGAAGTACTCGGCTCCCCTACGCCAGTCGCTCGGCTCTCGCTCGCTGCCGTGCTCTCGTCAGCCAGGGACTCTAAGGTCATAACGCGCGGCGGCCGCCCGTAGAACGCTGAGGATCACCTCGTCAAAGGAGAGGCCCGCAGCTCGAGCAGCCTTTGGGTAGCACGAGTTCGCGGCCGGGTCCGGTATCACGCCGGGCAACGGGTTGACCTCCAGCACGTAGGGGGTCCCACCCTCGTCACAGCGTACGTCGATCCGGGCCCAGTCGCGGCAGCGAAGTGTCCTGTACGCTGCCATGGCGATCTCTTCGATCCGGCGCGCCAATTGCGGCGAGCACCGGGCCGGACAGTGAAAGATGTCCAGCGGCTTCTCCGGACGGTCCCAGATCCACTTGGCCTCGAAGCCGTAAATCCGCGGCGCGTCCAGGGGAAGCGTCTCAAAGTCCAGCTCCACTATGGGCAGGACCCGCCCGTCACCGTCGTTCCCCAGCAGCGCGGCGGTAAACTCACGGCCGCTCAGGAACCTCTCGACGATGGCGGGCTCTTTGTACCGCTCGACCACCCGTGCGGCCTCGGTCTCCACCGCGGCCCAGGTGGTGCAGAAGGATCGCTGGGTAATGCCCTTGCTCGAGCCCTCGTGAAGCGGCTTCACGATGACCGGCAGCTCGCCCTCGCGGCGAAGCTGCCCAGGGCTTTCCACAACTTGGAACTCGGGCGTGGGTATCCCGTGATGGGTTAGGGTCTCTTTCGTCCGCGCCTTGTCGAGGCAGACCCCCAGTGCAAGGGGATCACTGCCGGTGTACGGGATACCCCAAAACTCACAGAAGGTGGGCACATAAGACTCGCGACTCGAGCCGCCCATCCCTTCTGCGAAGTTGAAGACGATATCAGGTCTCGCGTCGCGCAGCTTCAGCGGGAACTCCTCGTCAGCCTCCAGCCGGACCACCTCGCCGGCTGTCGACAGCGCCCGCTCGATCGCCGCGATCGTCGACTCATCGTCCCACTCGGCGAAATCGTCGTCCAACTGGGCGATCGCCGCTTCGTACTCAGTCGTCGGTGCTTCGTGGAGTATCAGGCCGGAAGGGGGACGCGAAGACTGCTCAGCCTCTCGCGACGACGGTGCGTCGTCCGTCGGCTTCAAGTTGAAAGCGAATCCGATACGGAGCCCGTTAGCGCGATGGTCTTTCGTCAAACCGAGAGCGGTTCGTGCTCCATTGCTTCCTATTGGAACTCCTCCTGCCGGAGTTCATCGAGCGTGACCGCGCCGAAGGCTCTCGAGTTTTTCATCCGCACCTCCGCCCGTGCCACACCGAAAAACACAACTCGCATCAAGATAGGAACAAAATAAAAAAAAAGAAAGCTTTTTGTAACCCCTTTTTGTGAGATGGCAAGAGGCCCTCGCCGGGAAACATTTGTAGTCAAATCCCGAACTTCGACAGCCGACCCGTTTGATGCGACGACCGCGCGTTACTAGCTTACCAAAACTCGCTCCAACAGCACGACTCATCGCTTTCACCGGCGGTCAACGACGATGGACGAGCAAGGTCACGACGATCATCGCACAACGGTGACGATCGCGCCGCCTGCCGCGGCCACCAGCTACGAAGTTAGGGTCCGCCCGGGGCTTCTCGATCAAGCGGGACGACTGATCGCCGCCAGCTGCTCGGCGGATCGCTACGCGGTGATCGCCGATACCCAGGTCGCGAACCTGTACGGGGAGCGTGTTCTCGAGGCGCTTGCCGGCGCAGACCTGGATGCGATGCTCCTGAGGTTCCCGGCCGGGGAGTGGAACAAGAGCCGGGAGAGCTGGAGTGAACTGAGCGATCGGATGTTGAAGGCGGGCTTCGGTCCCGATGCAGCGGTCGTCGCGCTGGGGGGTGGCGTCGCCGGCGACCTGGCGGGGTTCGTGGCAGCGACGCTCATGGGCGGCGTGCCGCTGATCCGGATTCCGACGACCCTGCTGGCCATGCTCGACTGCTCGGTAGGAGGCCGGACGGGTGTCGACACCCCGGCCGGCAAGAATCGGGTCGGCGCCGTCCACCAGCCGAGCCTGGTGCTGACGGATCCCACGGTCCTCGGCACGCTGCCGGCGCCCCAGTTCGCCGCCGGCCTGGCCGCGGCGATCAAACACGGGCTGATCCTGGATGCGGCCTACTTCGAGACCTTGGCCGGCGAGCTGGACGAGGTCTTCGCCCGCCGGCCCGAGGTCCTTACCCGGCTGATCAGCCGCTCGGTGGAGATCAAGGCCGAGGTGGTCAGCCGCGACGCCCGCGAGAACGGCTACCGCGCCGTCCTGGATTTCGGCCACAGCGTGGCGGGGGCCCAGGAGGCGATCGCCGGGTACGCTTGGCTGCACGGCGAAGCGCTGGCCGCCGGCATGGCCCTGGAGGCGGCGATCGGCGAAGCGGCCGGAGTCACGCGGGCCGGGGTCTCCCGGCAGGTCAGCGAGGTCCTGGAGGCCGCAGGGCTGCCGGTGGCCCTGGACGACGATGTAGATGCGGAGCGCTTCTTCCAGGCGCTGGAAGGGGGCGGCAAACAGGAGGCCGGTGGGATCCGCTGTACCTTGCTGGACGATATCGGGCGGCTGGCCGGGTCGGCGGAGAAGGGCTGGAGCCAGGTTGTACCCGTAGATCTGGTGCGAGCGGTGCTGTTCGGGTAGCGAGAGGGGTGGGTTTGACTGGACCTGGCTTTCGCAACAGATTACTGGATTCGGGAATTTCCGCTACGGAGGGGAGTTATCGCGGATCCAACCCGGTTTTCTGGCCTGTCGGTGCAGGCGTTGCTCGAGCGAGCGGCAGCCGAACACCCGGACAGGCCGCTGGTCGATGATGGGAGGGAGGCCCTCTCATACGGGCGGACCCGGCTTCAGGCCGCTGCCCTGGCCGCTGCACTCCACAACCTGGGTGTGGGGGAGGGGGATCGCATTGCCATCGATCTGCCCAGTGGGCCCGAGTTCGTAATCTCCGCTCTGGCGGCGGCACACTTGGGCGCGACGATCGTACCGCTCAACCCCGCGTATTCGCCGCACGAGCTGCAGTTCATGCTCAGGAACTCCGAGGCGTCGGTCGTTATCGTGGTCGAGGAGTTTGAGGGTGTGGACAACCTGGAGCTCTTCGAGCGGATGCAGTTCAGCCTTCCCGACCTGCAGTACGTAGTCACGGTTGGGGAGGAGGATCTGTGGTACGATGATCGGATCTTCCAGTTCGAGGATTTGCTCTCGAGCGGGGAGGGGAAGAGCACTCCGGCGGCCGAAGTCGATCCGGACGAGGATGTCTACGCCATCCTCTATACGGCAGGGACGACGGGAAAGCCCAAGGGTGTGATGTTGACGCACGCCAACCTGGTGCGCGCCAACGGGCTGCTGGCGGAGGCGCTCGGCATTACGGGGGAGGATGTCACGGTCCTCACGGTGCCGATGTTCAACATCTTCGGCTTGGGCGCGCTGATCGCCGCGCTGGCTGCCGGCTCGACCGTGGTCACGGTAGAGAAGTTCGACACGGTGCGGACGCTGCAGCTTGTCGAGGAGAGACGGGCGACCGTGTTGCACGGTGTGCCCACGATGTTCGTGATGCAGTTGCGCAGCGGTAAGGTGGACGAGTTCGATCTTTCCAGTCTGCGCACGGGCATCGTCGCTGGTGCACCGGTGGTGGACAAGCTGGCTCGCGAGATTCGCGAGCGGCTGGTTCCCGATATCGAGGTGGCCTATGGCCTGACGGAAACCTCGCCGTGGGTCTCCGTGACCCGAAGCGACGACCCTGCGGAGAAGCGACATTTCACTTCGGGGCGTCTGCTCGAGGGCGTGGAAGCCCGGGTGCTCGGTGAGGACGGATCGCCGCTACCCGTGGAGTCGATCGGTGAGCTGGCGATTCGGGGCTTCAACGTGATGAAAGGTTACCTCAGACAGCCGGACGAGACGAGCCGCTCTTTCACCGAGGACGGTTTCTTTCTCACCGGCGACCTCGACATGGTGGATGAGGACGGCTACCTCCACGTCGTCGGCCGCAAGAAGGACACGATCACCCGCGGCGGATACGCGATCTATCCCCGCGAGGTCGAGGACCTGCTCCGCCTGCACCCGGCGGTTCAGGAGATCGTCGTGGTCGGCGTGGAGGATGAAGTCCTCGGTGAGCTGATCTGTGCCTGCATCATGCCGGTGGAGGGTGCGATCGTCACCGGTGATGAGATCAAGGACTTCTGCCGGGGACAGATCGCTCAGTACAAAGTCCCGGACCTCGTTAGGTTCGTGGACTCGTTTCCCATGACGGGGAGCGGTAAGGTCCGACGCGTGGAGCTCGCCCGGATCATCCGGACCGAGCGCTCGGCGGGTCGCGGCTGACTTTCGAAGTTCGAGTGTGCAGGACCGCAGCGTCGCCCGAGCGGCTGCGAATCGGAAGTGCTCGCTCGGCACGGCAGCTGGAACCGGGTGATTCGCTCGACCCGGTGATCGGCGCTGTTGCCGGCGGATGAGATGTCCCTTCCGATCTCTCTCGCTCAGCCTCTCGCGCCACCTGTCGCGCCTGCCGCTCGTAGCTGTAATACGTTGTACTATAAGGAGTTACAAAGGGCATGGAAACGCGACAGGAGTCGCCCGATCGTCGGGGCGACATGCGTGTCGACCTCGGTGAAACACACCAGGCCGCACTGCTCATCGACTTCGACAATGTCACGATGGGCATCCGCTCGAACCTGGGAGACGAGCTCCGCAATCTGTTGAACTCGGATGTGATCCGGGGCAAGGTTGCGGTGCAGCGAGCGTACGCCGACTGGCGCCGCTATCCCCAGTACATCGTGCCGTTGTCGGAAGCATCGATCGACTTGATTTTCGCACCGGCCTACGGCTCATCGAAAAAGAACGCGACGGACATCCGACTGGCGATCGACGCGTTGGAGTTGGTGTTCATTCGGCCGGAGATCAGGACGTTCATCCTGATGTCGGGTGACAGCGATTTTTCGAGCCTGGTGCTGAAGCTCAAGGAATACGGCAAGTACATCATTGGCGTGGGTATCCAGGAGTCGAGCTCCGATCTGCTCGTGCAGAACTGCGACGAGTACTACAGCTATTCGTCGCTATCGGGCTTGAGCAGGACGGGCGACCAGCCGGTGGAGAGCCACGACCCGTGGGTGCTGGTGGAGAAGGCGGTCGGCAAGATGGTCGAGCGCGGCGACACGATGAGATCGGATCGTCTCAAGCAAGTGATGCTCGAGATCGACCCTTCGTTCAACGAGAAAGAGCAGGGCTTCAACAAGTTCAACCGCTTCGTGGTCGAGGCGGCTTCGCGCGGCTTGCTCTCGATCCAGAAGATGGAGAACGGGCAGTACGGTGTGGCGCCGGCCGAGGGCGCCAAAGCCGGCAAGCCGGAGGCCGCCGAGCGACGCCAGGCGAAAGGCCGGCGGCAAAAGGAGCGCGACAGGGACAGGGAGAAGCCGAGGGAGAAGCAGGAGAAGGAGAAAGAGAAGGAGAAGGAAGTCGGCGGTGCCGGTGAGGCACGCACTCACCGCGCGCGTCGGAAGCTGACGATGGAAGCGGCGCTGGAGCTTCTGAATCGGGCTCTCGACACCTTGCTGGAAGGGGACGCGACCGAAGTGCGCGACAGCGACGTGAAGCGGCGCATGCTGGAGCTCCGCCCCACGTTCGACGAAGGCGAGCTCGGCTTCAGCAAGTTCAGCAAGTTCCTGAGCTCGGCGGAGGAGAATGGCGCGATCGAGCTCAGTCGTGGGCCGAACGGGAACTACCGCGTGAGCCGCGGGAAGGGAGCGGGCCGCGGGCGCCACTCGCCAGTCGCTTCCCCGACCGACGAGAAGCCGTCGGCGGTCAAGCGCCTGGCTCGCTTCCTCTTCGGTGCGGCGGAGGAGCTGCCGAGCGGCGAGCCGGTCGCGGAGAAGGCGCCGCTGCCCAAGCCGCAGCCCCGAGAGAGCAAGCCGCCCGCAGAGCGGGGGGAAGCGCCGCGCCGTCCGAGAAGGGGCGGCCGCGAATCCAGAGGCAGGCCGTCGGAGGCCCGCGACAGAAGTAGGAGGGAGGCGCGGTCGCCGCGCGGCGAATCGGCGCCGTCCCGTGCAGCGAGACCGGGGCGCGAGGAGCACAAGCCGGGCGTTCGTCGCTCGGGAGAGCGTCGACCGCGCGACGAGTCCCGGGATACACGGGGACAGCGAGGCCGGCAGCGGTCCGAGCAGCCGGCGAAGCCGGCCCCGGAGCGGGCGCGCGGCGAGAGCCAGGTGGCGGCAGGTGTGCCGCGGGAGGACCGTACGAGACCCTCACCCACCGTCCCTGATGAAGTCAAGGCGCCTCCGGCGACGCCAGAGGTCGGTCGGCCGGAGTCTCCGGCGTCGTCGGAGCCCGCCGCCAAGAAAACGGGAGCAGCACCGGCTCCGCTGCCCGGAGCACCGCGGGGAACGATTCGCGGGCGCTGGGGCACCCGCGGCCGCTACCGTCCGGCTCAAGCACCGCCGCCCGTCTTCCATGGCCAGAAGCAGGACGAGGGCGCTCGGCCGACGCCGGAAGGAGTGCCGGCGACTCCGGCACCGCCGCCAGCTCCGCCGGCCGGCGACGCCGGCGACAGCCGCGACATCGTTAACCGTCTGACCGGGTACCCGGGCGTGGGCCGGAAGACGGCCGAGTCGTTGGTCGAGGCTTTCGGTGCCGACACCTTGCGGGTGCTGGACGAGGAGCCCGACCGCGTTCGCGAGGTCTTGCCGGGGGCACGGGCGGAGCGCCTGATCGCAGCGCGGCGCGAGGAGCGCGAATCCGGGGGGCAGTGAGGCGTCGGTTCCGCCCTCTGCCCACATCGTTCTACGACCGGGCGGCCGAGACGGTAGCCCGGCAGCTACTCGGCGCCTACCTGGTCTCCGACTGCGGCGGCGCGAGGTGCGTGGGGCGGATCGTCGAGACCGAGGCGTATCCCGGCCCCCACGATCCCGCCTCGCACGCCGCCGCCGCCATCGGCCGCACCGCCCGCAACGAACCCATGTTCGGCCCGCCGGGCACGGCTTACATCCATCTCAACTTCGGCATCCACTGGTGCCTCAACGTGGTGGTCAGGAGGGAGGGCTACCCCGCCGCCGTGCTGATCCGGGCGGTGGAGCCCGTCGAGGGACTCGATACCATTCGCTGGCGGCGTCCGGGACGCACCGACCGAGAGCTGACTTCCGGCCCGGCTCGCTTGACGCAGGCCTTCGCCGTCGGTCCCGATCTCCAGCGCCACCGCCTCACCGACCCACCGCTCTTCATCGCCGAAGGTGAGATCGTACCGAGAGCTGCGGTAAGGCGCCAGACGCGTGTGGGCGTGACGAAGGGCAGGGAGAGGCGATGGCGCTTCTGCGATCGTCGAAGCGCCTGTGTGAGCCGACCGTAGGGAGTAGGGGAGTGAGGGAGACTGCGCGGGGGGCAGTCACTCCCGGACTCGCAGGCTCCCCTGCTCAATTGCTCCCGAACTCTACAAGCGCTCCCGAACTCCCTTTGCCGCTGGGGTCCCGAGCGCTCTGCGGATCGCGAAGGCCACGACCAGCGCCAGCGCGAAAGCGCAGACGACGGTGGGCCCGGTCGGTAGGTCGGTCGCGTACGAGGCATACATACCAGCGATCGTCGCCGCGGTGCCCGAAGACCAGGCGATCGCCAAGAGTTTCCCCGGTTGCGACGTGAAGAGGAAGGCGATGACGGCTGGGATGACGAGGAAGCTGAACACGACCAGCACTCCGGCGATAGCCACGGATGACGTGACCACGACCCCAAACAGCGCGTAGAACAGGAAATCCCATCCGGCGACCGACCAGCCCTTCGTCTTCGCTGTCTCGGGCTTCATC
Source organism: Gemmatimonadota bacterium (assembly GCA_039586575.1). Classification (GTDB taxonomy): domain Bacteria; phylum Gemmatimonadota; class Gemmatimonadetes; order Palauibacterales; family KS3-K002. The sequence continues at coordinate 13,311 of JBDHKD010000046.1, forward strand.
GAGATCACGATGAATCGGTCGCGCAGCAGCCAGTGAATCGCACCGATCACCGCATAGATCAAGGCGGTCTTCCAGATCTCCGGCCAAGTGACCCAGAGCAGGCTGCCCGAGAGCAACTCCTCCACATGCTCCGAGCCGCGCGGAGCCTGGGCTGCGAGCAAGATCGTGCCCGCCGATGCCACGACGTAGACGATCCCGATGATCGCTTCCTGAGGCACGTATTCGTGCTCCACGCGCGAGACACTGAAGAGTGCCGCCGCCACCAGCGTGGCTCCGAGGCCAATCGCGTAACCGGCCTCGGCCGTCGGTATGCCCAGCCAGTCGCCCAGGGCGCTCGACAGGCCGAGCCCCGCCGCAGCCCAGCCGAAGGCCGCCACCTGAGCTAGGGCGAGGTCGACGAAGATCACTCCGCGGGCGATGATATGGATGCCGAGGTAGCCGTGGATGCCTACCAGGATGAGCGAGACCACAAGGGCCGGAAGCATCAATACTAACATGTCGTCCGCCTCAGCTCAGTCACGGTGCTCGCGTCGCCGGTCCAGCGCCAGAAAGGCCTCCGAGAGCCCCGATACCCACGTGTCGACGAGGTCGAAGTAGGTCTCGACGCCTTCGGCGCCCGCCACGTGCTCGGCGACGATCACGGCGCGCGCGTTGGTCCGCGATGCGACCCGCTCCACCTGGGAGCGGCTGAAGTAGTTCGCCGCGAACAGCACCGCGACGTTCTCGTCTCGCATGAACTCGATCACGTCGCTCAGGTGCCCCGGCGAGGGCGGGATACCCGGTTGCGGCTCGACGTATATGGCGCACTCGATCCGGAAGCGCGCGCTGAAGTAGGCCCAGTTCTTGTGATAGCAGGCCATGCGACGGTCGCGGAACGGCGCCGCCTCCGCCAACCAGCCGCCCACATACTCGGTGAGCGGTCTACCCTGGAAGTTCTGGCTGCGGGCGAAGTCCCAGAACTCGTAGTTACGGGCCAGCTGCAAGATCGTCTCGGCCCCCAGCATCTCCACGAGTTGATCGCCGAAGGTCCGCCGCATCACCCGGTCCTCGAAGTCGGCGGCGTTGGCCGCGTAGCTGGCAGCGTTGTCGGGATCCAGGCGCCGCAACACCGCCGCGATGTTGCGCGCGATGATGATCGCGTTCACCGGGTCGGTGTGGATGTGCGGGTTGCCGAACACGTGAACGTCGCCGCCCGTGCGCGACACGTTCTGCGGAACCTCCAGCAGCTTGATGCCCGAGTAGGCCACGACGTGGCCGGGCCCACCTTCCACGACACGCGAGTTGCGAGCGCGATCGATGACCGCCGGTACCCAGAGCTCGAGGTCCAGTCCGGTGACGACAAAGACGTCGGCACCGCCGACCCGAGCCGCGAAGCTCGGGCGCGGGTTGACGAAGTGCGGATCCTCATCACCGCGCGCGATGGCGGTCACCTCGGCAAGCTCGCCGGTCAACTCGCGGGCGATGGCGGCGTAGGTGGGTAGCGTCGTCACCACCTGCAGCTTCTCCTGGGCGCGCGCCGGCCCGGCAACGACCAGGAACAGCAGCCCAACGGTCGCTGTCCTGGGCGCGCGGGTCGAGTGGAACGCTCGTTCTGCCATCCTGAATTCTCCTTCTTGATCGACCCCGAGGTTCGACCCCGCGGTCGCGATTCTCAGCTGCACCGCCCCTAGTAGGCTTCGTGCTTATGGGGCCCCATCGCCCAGACGCTTTGCAGCAGCACGGTGTGGCTGCCAGCGCCGTCCTCGGGCTTCACATAGTTGTACTGTAGCCGGAAGAACAGCCATTCACTCTGCCACCAGGTGAGGCTGGGCACCAGCTGATACAGCTCACCGCCCTCGCCGTAGTGGTCCAGGTAGTCGGCCCGCAGACCGGCGACCCAGCGCCGGTCGATTCGGTAGTTGGCCTGCAGGTAACCGCCATCTCCCGTTGCCTTGGTCGGGCCGAAATCACGGCGGGCGAAATACCACTCGCCTTTGAGTGTGAAGTCGCGGTACAGAGCCCGGCCGGGAGGTCGCCAACGGTAGGAGATGTCGAGCGCCAGCAAACTGGCGTCGAACGGCTCGGCGGCGTCTTTGTTCTCGCCGTAGACCCCGGTCGCGCCGAGCTGCAGGTAGCTACTGGCACTGAGATCCCAGAAGCTGCGGATGTTCCCCAGGAAGCTGATCCGTTTCGCCGATTCGAAGAGCGCCTCGTTCTCGCTGCGGGTCAGCTCGACCGTCGCTGTGTGTGTCCCGGGCCCCGTGACCCAAGTGGGCAGCGTGAGGGCGAGGCCTGTCTGGATCAGGCCGTCTTCGCCGAGAAAGGCCACCGTCGGCAGTGGGCGGTCGATCTCGAAGAGCGCGTGCGTGTGCCAGCGGTTGTATAGCCCGATCTCCTGGCGGAACTTGCCGATCTTGATGCCCAACGGCAGGCCGATGTAGTAGAAGTATCCCTCCTCGATATGGACTTCTCCGTGCTCGTGCCCGCCTTCACCCTCCTCTTCTCCCGGATAACCGGCGATCGCAAGCTCGTCGTGAAACGCCACGAAGATCTTCGTGTAGGTGTACGGGTCGAGCGCCGATTGGAAGCCGAACTCGAATTCCCGAGGTACGGCGCTCAACTCGTCGCGACCTTCGGCCGGCGCCGTGTATACCCCTACCACATCGCCGGTGACGCTGATCTCCGGGTTGAGCACGTTCAGATTGCGCGTACGGCTTTCCTGTGCCGTGTCCGTTGGCTCCTGTTCGGCTACCGCCGCTCGAGCCGCCGCCCGCAAAGCTTCCAGCTCGGACGCGGTTTGCTGGGCCGCGCTGTCCACGCCCACGCCGCCCGCCAGCACGGCCAGCAAGCTGTCGAGGCGGGCCTCGAGCTCCCGGACCCGGGCCGCCAGGCTATCGGTCCGCGCGTCCTGAGCTGAGAGGCCCGCTGGCACCCCGAGCGTCAGCGCCAGCGCAAAGCAGAGGCCGATGCGTTTTGCGTGCATAACCTGCTCCTGGGCCTGAACCGGCCGGCGGCCGGTCGTCATGGCGTGGTTGCCCTTGCTCGCTGGGTAGGCGTCGGCGCGGAGCCGGCGCCAATCGCGTCAGGCCAGAATCGGTGGACCGCGGGCTGGCTCGAGCCGGATCTGCCCGCTAGGGCCTGCCGTTAGCGCCGGGCTCGGTGAGATCTCTGTAGGTGGTGACGGATCGGCGGGCTGTGGCGCCGGGTCGGCCACCGACCACGGGGCTTGATGGACCAGGATACAGAGCCGGTGGTCGTGCGCCTTGCGGCAGTGTGCGCCGTGCTCGACCTCGACGTGCCGCTGCATGCCGGGGGCCGCACGGACATCCAGCACCAAACGCCCGCCCATCACCACCGGAAGGGTAATGAGCAGCTGAAGGGCAACGGCCCGTCCGGTCAGCTCGTGTGCTCGCATGATCGATTGACGCTAGGGAGCGCTAGTTCAGGTGTCAAGTTATTTGTTGCCGCATCGGGATGCAGCCGCGTATCTTTCTACCGTCTATGTCGGAACGAACCTCTTACGGCCCATTCGTCTGACGACATGTTCGTCATCACGACGTGGCTGGCCGGTGCCGGCGCCGCTCAATCCGCGACAACGGCGACTCCCGCGGCGGCGATCGGCTTCGCCCTGCTCACCGCCGTCGGAATGTTGGTCGGCATGTGGACCGTCCGTCGCTTCGAGTCGTGGGCGATCAGGCATACCGCCGAGCTCATCGCCTTCGCAGCCGGACTCCTCGTCTCGGGGGCGCTTCTCCACCTGGTGCCCGGTGCGGTCGAGCTGGTCGGACCGGAAAAGGGCCTGACCTGGGCCCTCGTCGCCTTCGTCTCCTTGTACCTGGTCGAAGCTCACTTCATCCCCCACGTGCACGCGCGCGGTGAGTCGCCGCTCGACGACCATCAGCACGGACACGCTGCCCAGAACGTGGGGCCGCTCGTGGTCTTCGGCCTGGCCCTGCACTCGATCGTCGATGGTGTGTCCGTCGGTGCTGGACTGGCGGCCGGCGCGCTGCTCGGGACGATCACGGCGACCCTGGTCATCGCGCACAAGCTGCCCGTCGGTATCGCCGCGATGTCGGCGCTCTACCACTCGGGTGTTCCCGGCCAACGTGCCGCTGCGGTCACCTCCGCCCTCGCGATGGTCACACCGCTTGCCGTCATGGCCAGCTACTTCGTGTTGCGAGAAATCTCCAACCAGCTGCTCGGCGTCCTCCTCTCACTCGCCGGCGGCTCCTTCCTCTATATCGGTGCCGCCGACCTGTTGCCCGAAGGCCAGGCGCATGGACGGCCGATCAACACTCTGATGTTCATGTTCGGAGTCCTGGTCATGGTGGCCATCAAGTTGGCGGTCCATTGACCCGCACTCTTCGGTATTTGTTCAATTGACGTTCGCTTGCACCCGCGTTAACATCAGTCCAGGCGAAACGCAGGCCGCAGCACCCCATTCTTGAGCCAACACGAGAATGTGCGGGCCTGACTTCTTCGGCCGACGTCATGCCCCTCGGGGAAGGCGAAACGCTGAAGGGAAGGTACCTAAGGTTGCAGGAGGGCTTCATTGAATGCCCTGCGGCCCTCGTTCGCTGGTCCGGCTCCCGAGCAATCGGGAGCCGGTTTTTTTGTGCCCGGCCTTACCGCACAAGTGCGCGATTCCCCGGCCAACTGGCATTAGCCCATGCTCCGCTATAAGTTAGGTCGATTCACCGTGCACCGTCCTTTAACTTGCGGCCTTTTTCCGTGGTAGTCCGCCGCAATCTGTGAGTTAGCTTACCGATGCCAATCGTCCGCGTCACCCGCCGCCTCCACTTCAGCGCCGGTCACCGCTTACACAACTCCGAGCTGTCGGATGAGGAGAACCGCAAGATCTACGGCCTGTGCAACAACCCGGCCGGCCACGGGCACAACTACGGTCTCGAGGTGACGCTGAGGGGCGAGCTGGACCCGAGAACGGGGTACGTGTTCGACCTGAAGCGGCTCAAGGATGTGGTGGCCTGAACGTTGACGTACCCTGGCTGGAGGGTGTCATCCCGACGGCGGAGAACATTGCGGTTGAGATTTGGCGACGACTCGCTGCCGTGCTCCCGCAGGGTATGCTGGAGCGGATCGTCGTGTCGGAGTCGGATCGCAACCTGGTGGAGTACCGGGGCGAATGAGCGTTTTGACGAGAGGCCGACAAGGTCGATGTCGAAGAGAGGCGATACGGTGCTAGAGCGAGGAGGGACGGTCAGTCTCTCGGGTGAGGGTCAGCGTCTGCGGGATCTCATTCGGGCGCAGCTCCAGCTGCTGGGTGAGGACCCGCGGCGCGCGGGGATCTTCGATACGCCGGAGCGCGTCGAGAAGTCGCTTCTCTGGCTTACGCGCGGCTACGAGATGAGCGTGGAAGAGGTCATCGGTGATGGGGTCTTCGAGGCCGACCATGACGAGATGGTGATCGTCAAGGACGTCGAGCTTTACTCGATGTGTGAGCACCATCTGCTGCCTTTCTTCGGCAAGGCGCACATCGCTTACATACCTGACGGTAGGATCATCGGGTTCAGCAAGCTGCCGCGGATCGTCGAAGTCTTCGCTCGGCGACTCCAGGTCCAGGAGCGCCTCACGGATCAGATCGCGCGGGCGATACAGCAGGCGATCCAGCCGAAGGGCGTCGGTGTCGTCATCGAGGCGGCCCACCTGTGTATGATGATGCGCGGGGTGGAGAAGCAGAACTCGCGGACGATAACCAGCTCGGTGCAGGGCGTGTTCCGTAGCGACCAGCGCACGCGGGATGAATTCCTCAGGTTGGTCGCCTCGCACACCTTCACTCCGTAGACGATGCATGGGACGGTAGCGGGGTTGAGGGTCGTCCTGACCGGTGCCTCCGGTGGCATCGGTCAAGAGCTGGCCGATCGATTGGCGAGCGCCGGTGCGCAGCTGGCGCTGGTCGGACGCAACGCCGAGTCGTTGGGCGCCTTGAGTCGGCGGCTTGCAGCCGAGGCGATCATCGGCGATCTGACAGATAGCGAGTTCCTCGCCCGTTTGCCGACCCGTCTGGCCGATCTTTGGGGCGCGATGCCGGATGTGCTAATCAACAGCGCCGGCTTCTTCGAGCTGGCGCCTCTGGTTGATACCGAGGGGGCGATTCTAGAAAAGATGTTGGCGGTGAACCTACGGGCGCCTTTCGAGCTGACCCGCGCCGTGCTTCCCGGTATGCTCGAGCGCGGAGCAGGCCACATCGTCAACGTAGGATCGATCGCCGGCCGCAAGGCGTTCCCCGGCAATGCCGCCTACTCGGCGTCGAAGTTTGGGCTACGAGGTTTGCACGAGGTACTGGTCGAAGAGCTGCGCGGGACCGGTGTGAGAGCAACGTGGGTCGAGCCGTCCGCGGTGGATACTCCGCTCTGGGATCGTTTCGACCCCGATTCGCGGCCTGACCTGCCGGCGCGCGACGCCATGCTGAGGCCGGGCGCCGTCGCCGACGCGGTTATGTTCGCGATCACGCAACCGACCGAGGTTGCAGTCGAGGAAATCATAATCAGGTCGAATCCGGCCGGAGGCCGGGCAATGGGGGGTACCGGCGTGGGCTCCCGCGACTAGGTGAGCGAATCATGATTCATCAACATCTCAAGAGATTCAGGAATATCAGTGCGAGCAAAGAGGGAGTCACGCGGATCGGGCTGAGCGAACTGGAGGAGAAGGCGCATGCCGCGGCGGCGGCGGTGTTTTCCCGCTCGCGTCGTGTGAAGCGAGTTGGCGACCAGGCCGGTAACTCCTTCCTGGTGAACGGTGACGGCCGTGGCCCGTTCATCGTGATGGGTTCCCACCTCGACTCGGTGCCGAATGGCGGCTGGCTCGACGGCGCACTCGGCGTCGCCGGCGCGCTGGCGGCGATGCAGAAAGTATTGCAGAAGCATCGCAAGGCGCCGGTCGCCGTGGCGATCTGGGCCGACGAAGAGGGCTTCCGCTTCGGTAACGGCCTCTGGGGCTCGCGGGCCTTCGCCGGCAAAGTGCTGCCGGAAGAGGTGCTGCTGCGGGACCAAGACGGCGTGCTGCTATCAGAGGTCCTGGCGGGGCGCGGCTTACAGAAGAAGCTGCGGCGCAGCAGGGAGACCGGCGAGCTGCAGGCCAAGTTCACCTACAAGCCACCGATCGAGATCGCGGCCTACGCCGAGGCGCACATCGAGCAGGGCCGGCAGTTGATCGATACGGGCAACAAGATCGGCCTGGTCACCCACGTCTCCGGCATCCGACGCTGGCGGCTGGAAAGCATGGGTGAGACCAACCATGCCGGGACGACGCCGATGCGTGAGCGTCGTGATGCGTTGGTCCCGATCGCCGGAATGGTCGGCCGCCTTCCGCAACTCGTTCGCGGCGTGAACAACGGGGTGATCACCTGCGGCGCGATGGGGGTCGAGCCCGGCGTCGCCAATGTGATACCGGACAAGGCGTGGGCGATCGTCGAGCACCGAGCGCCGACCGACCGCGATCAGGACGAGGTCGCCCGACGGTTGAAGGAGCTCGTGGCGACCACCGGTCCCAGAGCTCCCGGCGTCGGGGTCGAGATGCAGGCGATCTCCAACGTGCGACCGATGCACTTATCGGAGGAGGTCACCTCCCGGCTCGAAGAGATCTGTAGCACGATGGGTGTGGAATCGATGCGCATGGTGTCCATGGCTGCCCACGATGCCATGAGCGTGGCCTATGTCGCACCGGCCGGGCTCTTCTTCATTCCCAGTCTCGGAGGGATCAGCCATCGTCCGGACGAGGATTCTCGCACGGAGGACATCAAACTGGCCGGCGACATCCTCTACCGCTGGGCGATGTCCGAGCTGGAACGTGTTCTTTGAGCTGACCGATCTCCTTACCTGTCCGCACTGCGGGCCCGAGTGTGGACTCGTGTTGTTGGTGCAGGAGACCGTCGACCGCCGGGTCCACAGCGGTTGGCTGGGCTGCCCCAATTGCCGGCGCGATTTCCCGGTCAGGGGTGGCGTCGCCGATCTGCGTCTCGATCCGGCGGCCGCTCCCGATCCCCGCCCGCCGCTGGAAGAGGACGAACTGGCCCTCAAGATCGTCGCCCTCGGCGGCTTGGCCGAACAGCGCGGTTGCCTGCTGCTGGACGAGCGGCTCGCCCACAGCGCCGCGGAGATCGCCCAGCTTGCCCCAGGCCTGCAGGTGATCGTCGTTCGCCGATCGCCCCCCGAGGTCGTTCGGCCTGACGAGGCTAACGTAATTCTCAGCGACGGCGATCTGCCGCTGCTCGAGTATCGATGGCGAGCCGTCGCGATCGCACCGGGTGGTGATCGCGAGCTTGTCGCGGCGGCGGCCCGGCGCGTCGAGTCGGGCGGTCGACTGGTGCTTTTTGATGCGACGGCGGGCGATCGCGAGGAAATCGAGCCTGCCGGCCTCGAGATCATCGCGAGCGAGGGCGGCACAACCGTGGCGCAACGTGCGTTGCATCGCCTATAAGCACGCGCTACCATGTGGGTAACACAGCGCCGTCATCTGCTAAGGAGGGTCCCATGAAACTGAATGCGAAGGCCTTCGGCCTTGCCTGCGGCGTGTTGATGGGGCTTGCGGGATTCGTCGCCACATTGTTCTCGCTCTGGTTTGGGGCCGGCTTCACGATTACCACCCTGGCCGCCGTATACTTCGGCTACAGCTGGAGCTTCCTCGGCGCCTTGCTCGCCCTCGTTTGGGGTCTCATCTACGGCTTCATCGGCGGCTGGCTGCTGGCCAGCGTCTACAACGCGATGGTCGGCGCAGCCCAGGGCTGATTCCATCGACCCGACGACTCCGCCGGCTTAGGACCTCGAGGCCATGGGATGGTGGCCGTTCTCGCGTAAGGGAGGAATCGGCGAGCCGCCCGACTACTACCGAGAGGGCTTGAAGCTCGCCGGCCAGGAGAAATATCACGAGGCTTTGACTTCGTTTCGCCTGGCATTACGGCAGCGGCCGCAAGACCCCGAGATCATGGAACAGATGGCTGTCGTATACTCGCACATCGGTATGCCCGACGAAGCCGTCAAGTTCTACGAGCGCGCTATCGAGGTTGCTGGCAGCTCGCCGGCCGCCCACTACGGATTGGCGTTCATTCATCTGCACCGCGGTGATACAGCCGCGGCCCTCATGCACCTGCGGACCTTCCTGAGTCAGCCACCCACCGAGCAAGGAGCCGCCGCACACGTCGAGCACGCCCGGCGGACTGTCGAGCGGTTGGCGGGCGGTGCGACGCGCGACACCGACCTCGAACCCGAGTCTGGAGAGTAGTCTTGGAAGGCGACACCCCTTCTCCGATCGTGCAACGCGGCGGCGCGCCGGTCGCTGTTCCGGAAGGGAACGTCGCCGAGCTGTTTCTGAACGCCGTCGACACTCACGACAAGACCGTTGCCCTGAAGTTCAAGCGGGACGGCGTCTGGCACGATATCTCCCACCGCCAGGTCTATGACGACGTGAAGCGGGTGGCGCTCGGCCTCGGGGCGCTCGGTATCGGGGCGGGCGACCGGGTCGCGATTCTGTCAGAAAACCGGCCGGAGTGGCTGCTCAGCGATTTCGCCTGCGTGATGGCGAGTGCGACCAGTGTACCTCTCTATCCCGTGCTGCCCGTCGACCAGATCTGCTACATGCTGCGCGATAGCGAGGCGAAGGTCGTTTTCGTCTCGTCCGAGGAGCAGCTTGCCAAAGTACGGGCCGTGAAGTCGGACGTGCCGTCACTCGAGCACATCATCACCTTCGACCGTGTGCCGGCGAGCGCTGCCGAGGTGCGCTCGTTCGACGATCTGCTGCGCCTGGGCGGGGAAAGGGCGGCGGAGCAGGACGACGACGAGTACCGTGCGCGGGCCTTGGAGACCGACCCGCACGACGTGCTGACGATTCTCTACACCTCGGGAACGACGGGGCACCCGAAAGGTGTGATGCTGACGCACAACAACTTGGCAACAAACGTCAGGACATCGTTGCAAGTCTTGGGGATCGGCGCTGACGACGTCTCGCTCAGTGTTCTGCCGCTGAGCCACGTTTTCGAGCGCATGGCGGGTCACTACACGATCTTCGCCGCCGGCGCCACGATTTGCTACGCCGAATCGTTCGATGCGGTCGGCAGCAATCTCGTTGAGGTGAGACCGACCGTCATGAGTATGGTTCCGCGTGGCTATGAGAAGATCTACGCCAGGGTAGAGGAGGTGGCACGCCGGGGCGGGCCGGCGAAGCAGAGGCTGCTCGACTGGGCCATCGATGTGGGGAGCCGTCATCTCGACCGGAGGCTGGAAAAGCGACGCGTCGGCCTCTGGCTCGCCCTGCAGTACGGCGTGGTCGACCGGCTGGTCTTCTCGAAGCTGCGCGCCCAGACCGGCGGCCGCATCAGGTTCTTTTTTTCGGGCGGCGCGCCCCTCAGCCCTGTCATCGCCCACTTCTTCCTGTCGGCCGGATTGACCATCCTCGAGGGCTACGGCTTGACGGAGACGTCGCCGGTGATCTCGTTCAACGCGTTGGAGTCGAACAAGCTGGGAACGGTCGGTAGGCCGATCCCCGGCGTCGAAGTGGCGATCGCGGAAGACGGTGAGATCCTGACCCGTGGCCCGCACGTGATGAAGGGCTACTTCAAGATGCCCGAGGCGACGGCTGCTGCCATCGACCCCGACGGTTGGTTCCACACCGGCGACATCGGCGAGCTGGATGACGAAGGTTACCTGAAGATCACCGATCGCAAGAAGGATCTGATCGTCACAGCCGGTGGCAAGAACATCGCCCCGCAACCGATCGAGAACCGGGTCAAGACCAACCCCTACGTCAACCAGGTCGTGATGCTCGGCGACCGCCGCAAGTTCCCCATCCTCGTGATCGTTCCCGAGTTCGCCGCCCTGGAGAGCTGGGCGAGGGGGCAAGGCGTGGAGTGGGAGAGCCGCGAGGCACTCGTGCGCGATCCGCGGACCGTCGAGTTCATGGAGGGCGAGGTCCTGGGAACCCTGGCCGACCTCGCCAGGTACGAGCGGCCCAAGAGGGTCGCGCTGCTGCCTCGGGAGCTCAGCATCGACGCCGGCGAGATCACTCCGACGCTCAAGGTCAGAAGGCGAATCATCGAGGAGAAGTACGCGGAGTTCATCGAGCCGCTGTACGCCGAGGAGTAGGGCAGGCGGTCGTGGCAGGTATTAGGCCGCATGCCTGTTGCTCGGCTACAGCCAACCGGCCACTGGCCACCGGTGCGCCCCCTGCCTAGATTGCTTCCATGTTGTAGCGTCGTCCCGCCGAGGTCCCTCCGCCGTTCCGTTGCCGTGACCCTGACGAGACCTGTCTGAGAATGCCTGATCGGAACAACATCGTCGTCATTTTTGTAACAGCTCCCGACGCTAAGCTCGCCGAGGAGCTCGCGCGGACCCTGCTCGCGGACCGCCTCGTGGCCTGTGTCAACATCGTACCGGGCCTGCGGTCGCTCTACTGGTGGGAGGGCGCGGTGCAGAGCTCCGACGAGGTTCTGATGCTGATGAAGGCGCGGGCGGCGGATCTGGACGCCGTCGCCGAGCGCGTGCGTAGCCTGCACCCCTATTCGGTGCCCGAGGTCATTGCCGCCGACATCGCGGGCGGACTGCAGGCCTATCTGGATTGGGTCCAGGGTGAGACGGAGCGTCGCGATGGCTGAGGCCGGTCGGGCGGACGCCAGCGAAAAGCTTTACGGCCGTGCCCGTCAGCTGACCGAGTCGGGCGCACTGGACGAAGCTGTGAAGGTCTACAAGGAGTTGCTCGCCCTTGACCCCAAGCATCTGCGGGCCCGTAACAACCTCGGCGTGCTGTACGACCGACTGGGTGATTATGAGAGCGCCCTGGCCGAATACCGGGCCGCCGAGGCACTCGATCCCGACGATGTGCGGTTGGGCTGCAATATCGCGGCGGTGCTAGCTTCGTTGGGCCGCTACGGCGAGGCAGAGGCGAAGCTGGCCGAGGCGCTGCATAGCGACCCGCAGAACGCCGACGCGAGGGAGAATCTGGGATTGGTCTACTTCAAGAAAGGGCTCTACGCCGAGGCAGCCGATGAGCTACGACGCGCCAGCGAGATCGATCCCGAGCGAGCCAGCGCGTTTCTATACCTGGGCGAAGCTCTGAACCGTTTGAACCGGGTGGACGAGGCGATGGCGGCGCTCAGGCGCTCCGTCGAGATCACGCCGAGCCCCCGCGCTTACTACACGCTCGGCATCCTGCACGATCGCAAGAAGCAACCCAGCCTAGCGCAAGCGATGTACCAGAAGGCGGAGGAGCTCGGGGGATGGTAGAGAAGCGACGTCGGCGGCGACTGATCGGGGTGGCCATACTCGCCGCCTGGGTCGTGGTGCTCGCCTGGCACATCCGCCGCGAGTTCTTCAGGCCCGTCGCCGTCCGCCTGGCCGAGGCCTCGGCCAACCTGGTGCCAGCGCACTCGTTCTACACGATCACGCTGGCCGGCACCCCCATAGGGTATGCCGCTTCGCGGGTCGATACGCTGCCGGATGGGTTCTTGTTGGAAGACGATATGCGCCTGCAGATCACGGCTCTGGGGAGCCGGACGCCGGCGAGTGCTCGCACGCTGATCAGGTTGGGGGAGGCGCTCGAGCTTCAGCATTTCCAGTTCGCGCTGCACTCCGATTTCGGCGAATTCAAGGTCGACGGCGTGATGAGCGGTGACAGCTCGCTGGAGCTGGAGATCGATGCAGGCGGTGACCTTCAGAACCTGAGTTTGCCGACCGAAGGTCCCATTCTGTTGCCGCAGGTCATGCCCGTCCACTTCATTCTCGGCGGCGAGCCGCGAGTCGGCGAGACGTACGCGTACGAGGTGTTCGACCCGAGCATCCTGGAGCGACAGCGGGTGACGATTGAGGTCATCGGCCGTGAAACTCTGATCTATCCTGACAGCGTCGTGTACGATGAAAGGCGGGCCGAGTGGGTCGCCGAGACGCTGGACACCGTAGAAACCTGGCACGTCAGGCAGGGTTTCGGTGGCGTCGAGCTCGAGTCCTGGCTCGACCCGGATGGCCTTGTCGTAAGAGCGACCAGCGCGCTGGGCTACAGGATCGAGCGCACGGCATTCGAGATCGCCTGGAACGACTTCCGCCGGCTCGAGTTGAGCGGCACGGCAGCGATGGACCCGGAGCCGACCGATATCATCGAGCAGACGGCGATCTCGGTGGGCGTGGAGCTGCCGCGCGGTGATCACCTGGGCCGCCTGGCCATCCGGCTCGGCAATGTCGACCTCCGGGGTTTCGACCTCGAGGGTGAGCGTCAGCGTCTCGAGGCCGACACCCTTTTCGTGGAGGCGGAGGTCTTGCCGGCGCGCGTCGATTATCGTCTGCCGGCCGATCGGGAGTACTGGCGCGCGGAGCTCGAATCGACCCCGCTGATCCAGGCGGATGACCCAGGGATCCGCGGGACGGCTCAGCGGGTACTTGAAGGGGAGAGCGATCCGCTGCGCGCCGCCGAGCGTCTGACGCGGTGGGTGTACGACAGCCTCGACAAGGAGATCACGCTCAGCGTGCCCAGCGCGAGGCAGGTCCTGGAGATGAGGCGCGGCGACTGCAATGAGCACACGGTCCTCTTCGTCGCCCTGGCTCGCGCCGCGGGCCTGCCGGCCCGTACGGCAGCCGGCCTCGTCTACGTGCGCGATCGCTTCTACTACCACGCCTGGCCGGAAGTCTGGCTCGGGCGCTGGGTTCCTGTGGACCCGACGCTGGGTCAGTTCCCGGCCGATGCCTCGCACCTTCGCTTTGTCGTCGGGGGTCTGGCCCGGCAGGTAGAGCTGGTTCGTCTCGTCGGGTCGCTGCAGCTGGACGTAGTATCTGCGGAGGCAAGGTGATTCAACTCGAGAACCTGACCAAGCAATACGGCGACTTCACCGCGTTGAAGTCGCTCAACCTGACCGTCCCGCGTGGGGTCCTCTTCGGGTTGCTGGGACCGAACGGAGCCGGGAAGACCACGGCGCTCAGAATCATTGCCGGTATACTCCAGCCGACCAGCGGTAGTGTGATGGTCGGTGGCCACGACGTACAGCGTGATCCAGAGCGTGCCAAGAGCCGGCTCGGCTTTATCCCCGATCGCCCCTTCATCTACGAGAAGCTGACCGGCGGCGAGTTCTTGAGATTCGTCGCCGGCTTGTACGGTCAGAACGGCGCCGACGTCGAACGGCGGGTCGACGAGCTATTGAGTGTCTGGGAGCTCACGGCGTGGCGCGATGAGCTGCTCGAGTCTTACAGCCATGGGATGAAGCAGAAGCTCATCATCTCGTCCGCTCTGATCCACCGTCCCGAGGTCATTGTCGTCGATGAACCGCTGGTCGGGCTCGACCCGAAGGCGGCGCGGCTGCTCAAGGATATCTTCCGCGGCTTCGTCGAGCGGGGTGGCACGGTGCTGATGTCGACCCACACTCTCGAGGTCGCGGAGGCGCTTTGCGACCGGATCGCCATCATCCAGGGCGGTGAGATCCGCGCCCAGGGGACGATGGACGACCTCAGGCGCGAGGCTCGGGCCGGCGACGCGGGCCTGGAGGAGATCTTCCTCAAACTGACCGGCGGGCACGAGGTCCAGGAGTTGCTGGAGGTTCTGGACGCGTGAGATCGACGCCGGGCGGGTTCTGGCACATCCTGCAGCCGAAGCGGATAACCGCGCTGCGGCGCATGCGAAAGCACGGCTCGGGCGGTGGCAAGACGCTGACGCTAGCCGCAGTCGGTGCCGTTTTCTGGCTTGCCGCCTACGGCATCATCTATCGCATCCTCCGCTACTTTCAGGGCGTCGAAGACATCGGTGACCTGCTGGCCGCCAAGTTGCTGGGACTCATCCTGCTGACGTTCATCGGTATCCTGCTGCTTTCCAACGTCATCACCGCGCTGTCGACCTTCTTCCTCTCGCGGGATCTCGAGTTGTTGCTGGCGGCGCCGTCGGAGTGGGAGCAAGTCTACCTGACGAAGCTTTTGGAGACGACGATCCATTCGAGCTGGATGGTCGCGCTGGTCTGCGTGCCGATCCTGGCGGCCTACGGCCGCGTCTACGGCAACGAGCTGCCGCTGGCGCTGGTATCGATAGCCGCGCTGGTCCCGTTCTTCCTGATCGTCGCCGCGGTCGGGTCGGCCGTCACGCTGACCCTAGTGAGGATCTTCCCGGCCCGCCGAGCCAAGGACGTGTTCGGGGTGATCAGCGTTGCCGCTGCCGGTGGCGTCGTCCTCTTGATACGCTTGTTGCGTCCGGAGAGCCTCGCCAAACCGGAGGGCTTTCGTAACCTGGGTGAGTTCATGGCGCTGCTGCGTGGCCCGACCTCGCCCTGGCTGCCCAGCGAGTGGGCCACCGACGCGATCATAGGCGTGGTCCGCGGGAGCTTCGATCCCTTCACCCTGATCTTGCTGTGGAGCACGGCGCTGGCCGTCGTGGTGCTCGGTGCCACCGTCCACTGCCACTTCTACCCGTCCGCCTTCACGCGCTCGCAGGAGGGCGCTCAGAAGCACGTCGCCGGCCGCCGGGTCGGTCGATCATTGCGCTACTTGTTCCGGCGCCTGGGCAGCAGCCGGGCGGAGCTCATGGTCAAGGACATCCGCGTCTTCTTTCGGGACACGACCCAGTGGTCACAGCTCATCCTGCTCGGCGTTCTGGTGGTCGTCTACATCTACAACATCAGGGCGTTGCCACTGCGCTCGGAGGGAGTGAGCTTTTTCCTCGCCCATATCGTCTCCTTCGTCAACGTCGGCCTGGCAGGCTTCGTGCTCTCGGCCATCGCCGCTCGCTTCGTGCTCCCGGGCGTCAGCCTGGAGGGGCCAACGCTGTGGTTGCTGCGGTCCAGCCCGTTGCGGGCGCGCGATCTGCTGTGGAGCAAGTACTGGGTGGGGACGGTGCCGCTGCTGGTGCTGGCGGTGGTGTTGACGTTGGGGACGAACCTGCTCCTCAAGGTAGGCCCGGCCATGATCGCGCTCTCGGTCGTCACGATCGCGGCGATCAGCTTCGCGCTAGCGGCCCTGGCCCTGGCGTTCGGTACGATCTTCCCGCAGTTCGAGACCGAGAACGCGGCACAGATCCCGACGAGCATGGGCGGCCTGCTCTTCATGATGTCGGCGATCGCCCTGGTAACGGCAGTGCTCGTGCTGGAATCCTGGCCGGTGCTCACGATCTTTCGGCATCGGATCACCGGTGCGACCCTTTCCGCCGATGCCATGCTGGTCTCTCTGGCCGGCGGGCTCGCGGCTTTGCTGGTCTGTGCGCTGGCGACTGTAGTGCCGCTGAAGATCGCTCTGCGGCGGATCGAGGCGTTCGAAGCTTAGTCCGCCGCCGCTTCGCCCCGCTCGAGAAAGCCCTCGACATTCCGGCGTTCGCCGGCAAACTCGATCCAGCCTCTCACCCAATACAAGGCGTGGTAGGGTTTCGGGCCGGTCTCGGCAGGTAGCTCGTTGAATATCCGCTCTGCAGCGGTGAGCTCGCAGCGGATATCCGGCTCGGGAATCCGAAACCAGGTGCGTATGGGGACGTTGCGTCGGAGTTGCGCCGAGCTCGCAACCTCTACGGTACGGGTCTCCAGCGCCGTCCAGCGCCGGGTCAGCCCGTCGGCGTACATCCAGGCGTAGGGGTTGCCGTACGTGTCCGGGTCGTCGGTGTGGAAGAAGGCGATGATCGCGCCGTCCTCCGATCGCAGGATCACCCGCTCGTAGGGCCCGAACCGCGCCGGCTGCCTGGGCTCGGGAAGCGCGAATCGATGGCGAACCGCGACACCGCTTACACGCTGGCCGCGGCGGACCCATGCCGCCTCACGGATCTCATGGCGGGTGCCCGCTCGATCTTCCCAGCCATCCAGGTGGTTGCCCAGATCGAGGCTCTCGTCGGTCGTGCCCACCCGCACGATCAGGACATCCGGTTCGCCATCGGCGGTGACCGTTAGCCGCAACGCCGACTCCGGCAAGAGCCGCCAGGGGGCCCGTGTGGGCGCGCCCTCGAAGTCCGACTGCAGGATGCTGCGCCATCCCGAGCGGCCAAGCTCCCAACCGCGATAGCTGTGACTCAACGCGCCCGCCGTGGCCGTGTTGGCGAAGTGCAGCGCTATCGCGCGCGTGTTGGTGCCCTCGAGGGGTAGGAACTGCAGGCTGGTGGCGAACTCGGTGACGGTCATGGTGGAGGTTCCCGGCCGAGTTCCGGGGCTCTCCTCCCGTGCACCTCCAGCGCCGCCCCGCTCGGGCTCGGGCCGGCACGCTGCGCCGACCAACAGCGTCGCGATGGCGAGAACGGCTGCCTTGTTCATGCTGCAAAGCTAGCCCGGCTGCGGCGGCTGGACCAGATAGCAGTTGCGGGCGACATTGGCTTGCCTATCTTGCGGCGTCGCCAAAATGGGCCCTGCGAACCCACCTGCAAACCGAGCGCGGTGACGATGGCAATCTTGGGCAGAATCCGGCGCATGAAGCTGCACACGCAGATCCTGCTCGGCCTCATCCTGGGGGCCGTCCTCGGTCCGCTGCTCGGAGATCTCGCCCTCGCGATCAAGCCGATCGGTGATGCCTTCATCAATCTGCTCGTGATGATTGTGGTGCCATTGGTGATGGCCTCGCTGATCGTGGGGACCGCCAGCCTGGGCGACCTGCGCAAGCTGGGCCGCATCGGCATCAAGACCGTCGGGTTCTATCTGATCGCTACGGTGCTCGCCGTCGCTCTCGGTCTCGTCGCCGCCCAGGTTTTCGACCCCGGCCTGGGACTCGACGAGGAAGTCAAGGCCAGCATGCTGGCCGACTACGCGGGGGTGACGCAGGAACAGCTTGCCAGGGTCACCGAGAAACCTTCGGTCGCCGACCTGCTGGTCAGGATTATCCCCAGGAATCCATTCCAGGCGATGGCCGAGACGAATTTCCTGCAGATCATCTTCTTCGCGATCCTCTTCGGTATCTCGCTGACGCTGATAGCGGAAGAGCGACGAAGACCCGTTCTGGATTTCCTGAGCGGCGTGAACGACGCGATGATCGTGCTGGTCAAGCTGGTGATGAGGGTGGCTCCGTACGGTGTTTTCGCCTTGATCGCGGCGGTTGCGGCGCAGTTCGGCTATGCGGTTCTTCTTACGTTGCTCAAGTACGTGTTAGTCGCAATCGGCGCGATGGCGGTATTCACCGTCACCGTCTACCCGGTCGTCTTGCGCTTGGCGGGGATGTCGCCTCTCCTCTTCCTCAAGAGGTACTACGAGGTCTTCATCTTCGCCTTCTCGACGTCCTCGAGTAACGCCACGCTTCCGTTGAACCTGCAGGTCAGCGAGGAAGAGCTGGGCGTGTCGAACGAAGTCGCGTCCTTCGTGCTGCCGCTGGGCGCCACGGTCAACATGAACGGCACGGCGATTTACCAGGGCGTCAGCACCGTGTTCATCGCCCAGGTCTTCGGTATCACACTCGGCGCCGTCGACCTGTTGACCATCGTCCTTACCGCAACGCTGGCGTCGATCGGGGCCGCGGGTGTCCCAGGAATCGGTATGGTGACGCTGACCATCGTGCTCAACCAACTCGGCATCCCGCTCGAAGGCATCGCGCTGGTGGTCGGGGTGGAGCGGATCCTCGACATGGCGCGCACCGCGGTCAATGTCACCGGCGACACCGTCTGCGCTGTTTGGGTGGCTAAGAGCGAGGGGGAGCTCCAGGTGCCGGCGGAACCTGTGACCGCTGTGGCGGCTTAGGAGGTCGAGCGCTCGGCCAGCACGGCCCTCACGCCTGTACGCCCAGCCGACGGTCCAGATCGCGGAAGAATCGAGCGATCCGGCGCGTGTTGACTCCGAGATCTCCCTTACCGACCCGCGACTGCGACCACATGTCGACCCGGGTCAGTGCGTTGTGGTCGAGCTTGAGCTTGAAGCGGACGTCGTCGACAGAGCGGAATACGAGTGTTCGCGCCTCGGCCCGTATCAACCCGCTGCCTTCGTCGGCACGGACCAGAGTCCAGCGTGGATGCGTCTGAACCATCTGGAGGATCTCGTCCCAGACGGTGGCGAAGGGGACGTGGTAGGTGCGTCCGCGCAGGCGACCGTCCTCCGCATTCTCGCTGGTCTGGGCGGAGTTCTGTGTCAGGGCTCTCCAGAGCGCGTTTGTCATGACCCGTTTCGGTTCTGCCGTGTGGCGCTCTGATTCTGCGGGGCGCACGGCGGTTCTGCAAGACCGGCGAGCCAAGACGCCGCTTTTCTCGCGGCGCTGCCGGCTTAGTATTAGAGCGGTAACGGTCGCAACGCTGCGGAGGTAGAGAGTGAAGGTCGTGATACCGCTGGCGGGAAAGGGAACACGTCTCCGCCCCCACACTCACACGGTGCCCAAGCCGCTGCTGCAGGTTGCCGGCAAGGCGGTCCTCGACTACGTGGTCGAGGATGTGCTCGACCGGTTGGACGTCGAGGAGTTGATCTTCATTACGGGCCACCTGAAGGAGCAGGTTGAAGCGCACGTCCGGGCGCGCTACGAAGTCCCGTCCGTCTTCGTGGAACAGGCCGTCCAGGACGGAACGGCCGGCGCCATCAAGCTGGCAGAGCCGTACGTCGACGGCACGCTCCTGATCATCTTCGTCGACACTTTGTTCGATGCCGATCTATCGGTAGTCGCCGTGGACCCGCATGTGGATGGTTTCATTTGGGCGAAGGAGGTGGAAGACTACCAGCGCTTCGGCGTGATCGTGACGGGGGCCGACGGCATGATGGAGCGGATCGTCGAGAAGCCCGAGGAGCCGATATCGCGCCTGGCGAATATCGGGCTCTATCTGGTGCGAGATCACCGGTTGCTGTTCGAGGGCATCGATCGTACGCTGGCCGCCGATCCCCATCTCGGGGAGTACTTCCTGACCGACGCGCTGCAGTACATGATCGATCAAGGTTCGAAGATCAAGGTAGTGGAGGTGGAGGGATGGTACGATTGTGGTAAACCGGAGACGCTGCTCGACACCAACCGGCACCTGCTGGAAGCGGGACGGGCGTTGCGGCCGCCCGACCCGGGTGACACCGTAATCGTCGATCCTGTGCGAATCGGGAAAGGCGTGGAGCTATCCCGGTCGCATATCGGCCCCAACGTGACGATCGGCCTTGGCAGTCGCGTGGTCGGGTCGACACTCCGCAACTGTATCGTCGGCGAACACGTATTGATCGAGGACAGCGAGCTGAGCGACTCGTTGATCGGCTCGCATGCCAGGCTGCGGGGGCTGCGCGGCTCGGCGTTGCTTGGCGACCATTGCGTCAGCTGGGGTGGTCCGGCGGACTAGCTCTGGCGGCTCAAAAGCCGCAGGTCGCCGCCAGGATGGCAAGCAGCCTCTGGGCGCCGGCGGCGCCATCGCTGTCCTCGAACCACTCGTTCAGCGTGTGCGTGTCGCCGGACCGCCCGCCAGCGCCCAGCGCCACAGCGGGGATACCCAGAGCCTGTGGTACATTGGCGTCGGTCGAGGAGACGGCATACTCGGGATCGACCCCGAGCGCGCGGGTGGCTGCCTCGGCGGCTCGCACCAGCGGATGGTCGACCGGCAGCGCGCCCGCCGGACGCTCGCCGATGATCTCGAGCTCGACCGCCAGCCGGCCGTCGCCGCGCTCCTCCTCGGCGCGAACGCTCGCCGCGAGGGCATCGCGCATCAGGCGCTCGAGGCTGGACAGCGCGTCGTTGGCCTCGGACCGCAAGTCGAGTTCGACCCAACTGTTGGCGGGTATAGCGTTGATGCTGGTGCCTCCGCCGAGCCGTGCCACCGTCAGCGTGGTCCGCGGCGCGCGGGGGAGAGCGAGCTCGGACAGGCGGTGGATGAACTCTCCGATGGCGTTGGCCGGGTTGGAGCGGCCCCAGTCAGTCCACGAGTGGCCGCCGGCGCCGGTGACGATGACTCGGAAGCGACGGCTGCCCAGTGCGTGGTGGATGATGCGGCGCAAACCGCTTCCGTCCACCGCGATGAAGGCGGTCGCGGCACACAGCGGGCTACCCTCACGCAGGAGGTGCTTGACGCCGCGCAGGTCGCCGCGGCCTTCTTCACCAACGGTAAAGGCGAAGAGGATCGGCGTCCGCGTCGCGATCTCGGCTCGAATCAAGGCGCGCAGCACGGCGAGCGTTACGGCCAGGCCGCGGGCGTTGTCGGTGATGCCGGGGCCAATCCAGCGGTCGCCTTGCCGGCGGATCTCGATCGGTGTATCGGGAGCGAAGACGGTGTCGATGTGCGCCGCCAGGATGACCGGTGGCCGTTCCAACTCTTCGCCTCCGGCGGGGTACCAGGCGAGCACGTTGCCGATCTCGTCACGCGTCACGTCGATGCCGAGAGGGGCCAGCTTGGCGACGATCGCTTCAGCCCGAGCGCCTTCAGCGAACGGCGGGGCGGCGATGCAGGCCAACTCGACCTGCTCGTCGATGATGGCTTCGACCTGGTCGCCGAGCCAGGTGCGCACGCGCTCGAGTCGCTCGACATCGGCGCTGGAGTTCGATCCTCTGCCGGGTGGCATGGGCGGAAACTTGACCGCCGCTCAGGGTGAAGTCAACGTGAGGACGAGGTGAGTTTCCAGGACTTTCTGACCGTCGACTGGATGGTCTTCGTAGGCATCGGTATCGCCGCGGGCCTGCTCACCAATGCCGTGGCGATCTGGATGCTCTTTCATCCCCATAACCCGCGTCGCCTGGGCGGCCTGCGGCTGTTTCCGCAGGGCGCCATTCCGAAGGAGATCGATCGCATCGCCCGGCGGATAGGCCAGACCGTTGGGACACACCTGCTGCGCCACGAGGACATCGTCCGCACCCTGGGGCAGCCCGAGTTCCGGGAACGGTTCGACCAGACGCTGCGCAACGCGCTCGAGCGCGTGCTCGACAAGGAACTGGGCAATCTGGAGTCGGAAATCCCCATTTCCCGGCTGCACGAGGTGACCGGCACGGTGGCCGAGTTCGGGGAGCGCCTGCTGGAAGGACTGACCGAATACCTTCAGGGCGAAGCTTTCGAGCGGCGCGTACGCGAGTTCGTCGATCGGTTGAACCGCGAGTTCGGGGATGAGCCGCTCGAACGCGTCCTGACGCCGCAGGCGCGCCGCCAGCTGGTCGACATGATGCACGATCTCGGCGAGGGTGTCGTCAGAGGCGCCGGCTTCCACGACGCCATCGCCGAGTTCTTCGAGCGGAACCTGCACAGCTTCGTCAGCTCCGATGAACCGCTGGGTAGGTTCGTGCCGACTGGAGCGATCAACTTCGGCGAGGCGGTCGTACGCAACTACCTGCCGCTGGTGCTCGATCGCTTCGGGCAGGTCCTCGAGTCGCCGGCCGCTCAGGAACGGGTGCGCCGGGCCCTCAGAAACTTCATCGATGGCTACTTGAGCCAGCAGGGCGTCCTTCAGCAGATCGTCGGGCGACTGATCATAACGGAGCGTACCCTGAGCCAGACGGTACAGGCTCTGGAACGTGGCGGTGCCGAAGAAGTGGCGGCGCTGTTGCGCGAGCCTTTGATCCAGGATCGAGCCGCGGCCGCCGTAAACGACGCCATCGATGACATGCTCGCGCGACCCGTCCGCGAGATCTTCGGCGACATGAGCGGTGCGGATCTGGCCCGGGTCGGGGACGTGCTGACCGAGCGGTTGGTTGAATTCGCCGGGCATGAGACGACCGAAGAGTTCGTCATGAGTCGGGCCGACCGCTTCCTGCGCGTCGCGGAAGGCAGGAAGCTCGGAGACGTGCTCGAGTACCTGGGACCCGAGGCTGCCGGCCGGCTCACCGACCGCCTGGCGGATTGGATCGTCGAGATCGCCCGCGGCGAGCGTGTCCGCAAGCTCCTGGAGGCGACCCTACTTCGCCAGACGGAATGGCTGCTCACGGTACCGATCGGACGGATCGGCGACTACCTGCCCGCCGACGCGCTCGACCGGGCCGAGAAGCTCCTGTTCGATCCGTTGTGGGGCTTCCTGCAGTCTCGTGTCCCTGCTCTGGTCTCGGAGCTGCCGATCGCCGAGATGGTCGAGCAGCGGATACGCGCCTACCCGATCGTGGAGCTCGAGCGTCTCATCTGGACGGTGACACGTCGCGAGCTCAGACTGATCATCTACTTGGGTGGTTTTCTCGGCGCGGTGGTGGGATCGCTCATGGTCGTCGCGCAAGCGCCCCCGGTGGGACTGGCCTACCTGGGGGTGATCCTGGTCTCGTCGTATCTGTTCCTGAACTTCCGCTAGCGCCGCGGCGCCCACCACGAGATACCGTGAAAAGACCGCTCCCCAACCTGGCGATTGTCTGTTGCCTGACGGCCGGCACCGTGACCGCCGCCCCGGCCCAGACGGCCGCCTTCCGCGTCAGCGCCATCGACATGTGCGGTGGCGCCGTGTTCCCGTCCCAAGCGGAGCCGGGCGTCGCCTTCGGAGCCCGCGTCGGCCTCCTCGACCTCGTGGCTGGTTCGCTGCGAGCGGGGCTCGAGCTCGATTGGTGGACCGCCGAGCGACAGGACGTCGAGCTGGAGGTTAGCGACATCGTCGCCGGTATCGCGATTTGGAAAGAGCTCGGCACCGCCGTCCTGAGACCGTATTTCGGGCTGGGGTTCGCCCTGCACTCGGTTGATGCCACACTACCGGGCGGCGACATGCCTCCCGATGGCGAGCCGCCCGAGTCGGACCGGATCTCGGGTTACAAGGGCGGGGCCAGCGGTTTTGCCGGCCTGACGCTGAGGCTGTCGCGTACGGGAGCATTCTGGCTGATCCTCGAATACCGCTACTCGGCGGTCTCGGAGGTGTCGCACCACGAGGCGCGGGCGGGTGCGCGCCTGAGGACCTCACGCCGCTGAGCGCGCGGGCTGCCCGAGACTGCCGGTCGGCCCTCAGTTGCTACGCTCCGGCGTCTCGCGCTATCATGATTCAGCAGCGGCGCTGAGTGCCGTTCCACCTTTGATCAGAGCTGCGAAGTGAATCCGGAAGAGCTCGGCGGCGGCCACGAAACGGCGGGTGCGCCCGATACCACCGGTGCGGGTCAGGCGGTCGAGGCGTTGCTCGAGGAGCTTGGCGAGGAGACGCAGGCGCAACCGGCGGCTTATTTCGGCGGGTTGCGTGGTCGCACGGCCGTCGTCACTGGCGGCGCCACGGGCATCGGCCGGCGTACGGCGGTCGAGTTCGCGCGTTGCGGGGTCAACGTGGCCTTCAACTGGTTCGACCTGCCGGGCCGCTCGATCGCCGAGGAGGCAGTGCGGACCGAGCAGGAGCTTCAGCAGCTGGAGGTGAAGGTGGTGGCCGGGCGGGTCGATGTGCGGGATCCTCGGGCGGTGGCTTCGTTCATCGAGCTTGTAGAGCGGACATTGGGCGGCGTTCATTACCTGATCAACGCGGCCGGCGTGCATCGCTCGGCGCCGCTCTGGAAGCTGACGGACGAGGATTGGCACGAGGTGGTGGACGTCAATCTGACCGGTGCATTCAACATGATTCGGCAGGTAGCTCCGATCTTCAAGTCACAGCGCTATGGGAAGATCGTCAACATCGCGTCGGTCCATGCGTTCGATGGCGGCTTTGGGGTCGCGAACTACGCGGCAGCGAAGTCGGGAGTCGTCGGCCTGACGCGTTCCGCCGCCGCCGAGTTGGGGCCGGCGAACGTCAACGTGAACGGTGTAGCGCCCGGCTACGTGCGCACCGATATGCTGCATGATGTGCCGGAGGACGTGGTCACGGCGTCGCGCGAGCGGTCGGCGCTGCGTCGGTTGCCGGAAACGCTCGATATCGCGCACGTCGTGCTGTTCCTCTGCTCGGAGATGGCCCGTCAGATCACTGGACAGACCATCCGTGTCGATGCGGGACTGTTGGGGTCGTGAGGAGGTGAAGCATGAGACGGTCTGATAGGGAAAGCCTTTGGGACGCGCTGACCCTTGGCCTGGTGCTCTGCTCCGCGCTCGCCTGTAGCGGCAGCAAAGAGGGGCCGCTGCCGGCGCCCGGCTTCGGCGTGCTGAGTGGCCAGACGGTGCTCGTTCTCCCCGTTCAGTACGTCGAGCGCGTGCCCGGCGGCTGGATCGGCGGCGCTGCCGACTATCAGGAGGCCGCCCGCGCGGCGGACACGGAGATCAGCTTCGCTCTGAACGAGGTGGGTGGCCGCTCGACCTGGGTGATGGCGGAACGGCAGGCGGCTGAGCTTGCCCGGCGCCCCAGCCTGGGCCTTCACCCCTACCTGCTGTCGGCGGATGAGGCGCGCCGCGAGGGCGGTGACCTACGTAACGTGCGTGACCCGCTTTACGGCGAGATCCGCATGCGGGCGGCGCTGTTCGAGACGCGCTACGCCCTCTGGCCGATGGAGATTCTCTACGAGACCGACCCGGAGGGTGGAGGCAGTCACCTGGCTATCCGGACCTTCGTGCTCGATGCTCGCGCCGGCAGCGTGGTATGGTACGGGGTCATTCGTGCAGCCGGAGGCCAGCCGCCCGCATCGGCTGGCGCGCTGGCGGCATTGGCCCAGGCCTTCGCCGTGCAGGTCAGCCCGTGAGGAGGTTGCAGTGACAAGGCCCGTCACGCTCATAGCGGGCGATGGGATCGGGCCGCAGATCTCGGAGGCTTGTCTACGTGTCTTCGCGGCGGCGGGCGCCGAGGTCGAATGGGACCACCAACTGGCCGGCATGTCGGCCATCGAGCGCGGTCTGGGTCCGCTGCCCGACGAGACGTTCGACTCGATCTGCCAGCATAAGGTCGCCCTGAAAGGCCCGCTCGCCACGCCCGTCGGGGAAGGATTCCGGTCGATTAACGTGGCGTTGCGCAAGATGTTCGATCTCTATGCCAACGTACGGCCGGCCAAGACTCTTGTACCCGGCGGCCGCTACGATAATATCGACATCGTCGTGATCCGTGAGAACACCGAAGGCCTTTATGTCGGTGTCGAGCACTTCATCGGCATGGACAAGGATCCGCAGGCCGCCGCCGAATCGGTGATGATCGTCACCCGCTACGGCGCCGAGCGGATCGTCCGCTTCGCTTTCGAGTACGCCGTCGCCCACGACCGCAAGAAGGTCACGCTCGTTCACAAGGCCAACATCTTGAAGTGCACTCAGGCCCTCTTCCTGGAGGCGGGACGCAAGGTGGCGGCGGAATACGAGGGCCGCGTCCTATTCGAGGACCGCATCGTCGACAACACGGCGATGCAACTGGTCGTCAACCCTTATCAGTTCGACATCATCGTCACCGAGAACATGTTCGGCGATATCCTGTCCGACGAGGCCTCCGGCCTGATCGGCGGCCTCGGCCTGGCACCGGGCGCCAACATCGGCAAGGACGCTGCGATCTTCGAGGCGGTGCATGGCTCGGCACCGGACATCGCCGGCAAGGGCATAGCGAATCCCTCCGCGCTCATACTGGCTGGTTGCATGCTACTGGAGCACATCGGGCAACTGGAGGTGGGAGCGCGGACGAGGAAGGCGTTGCTGGCCGCTCTGCGGAGCGAGGTGCGCACGCGCGACCTGGGCGGCAGCGCCTCGACCCAGGAGTTCGCCGAGAAGGTCATCGCGGAGATCGCCTAATGCGTTTCGGAGCGGACGAGACAGGTTGCCGGAGCTGCCAGCGACTGTATCCGGCGAGCGACCTCGATCGCTACCTGTGGTGCCCCCAATGCCGCAAGGCGGTGCGGAGGCGCGGGATGCTTTGGGGGGTGACGGTCGGGCTGGTCGCCAGCCTCGGTGTAGCCGTCTACCTGTGGCTCAATCTCACCCTGCAGTCGCGCTTCGCGGTCCTCTATCTTATCATGCTGGCGATGACCTATCTCCTGACTAGCCGCATAGCCCATGCTGTCGTGCAGGGCTACTACCGGTCGCGTGGCGGTGTAACCGACGCATCGGCCCCTCGAGATCGCGAGTGAAGGGGCAGCGGCCATCCACACGTACAAGCCATGAGGTGTAAGAGAAGGTGAACTTCGAAGGCGTGGATTTTTACAACATCGATTCCTCGCTGACCGAGGAAGAGCGGGCCGTACGCGACACGGTTCGCGAATGGGTCGATGACAGGCTCATGCCGATCATCGGCAGGTGTTATGTCGAGCGGCGCTTCCCCCGGGAACTCGTGCCGGAGATGGCGGAGCTGGGCATGTTCGGCCCCAACATGCCGGAGGAGTACGGCTGCGCAGGGCTGAACAACGTGGCCTACGGCCTCATCATGCAGGAGCTGGAGCGAGGTGATTCGGGCGTCCGCTCCTTCGCCAGCGTGCAAAGCTCGCTGGTCATGTACCCGATCCTCGAGTTCGGTAGCGATGAGCAGCGGAGCTACTGGCTTCCCAGACTGGCCCGGGCCGAGCTCATCGGTTGCTACGGGCTCACCGAGCCGGACTACGGGTCGAACCCCGGCGGCCTGACTACCCGCGCCGTGAAGGACGGCGACGGTTGGGTGATCAGTGGGACCAAGATGTGGATCACCAACGGTTCGATCGCCGATATCGCCATCATCTGGGCGAAGACGGGGGACCTGGACGATCCGGGCTCGATACGCGGGTTCATCGTCGAGAGCGAGCGGGACGGCTACGTGGCGAAGGACCAGGAGGGCAAGCTGTCACTGCTGGCCTCCGATACCAGCGAGATCTCGCTCCAGGAAGTCAGAGTGCCGGACGAGAACCAGCTGCCGGGGTCCGCCGGTCTCCGCAGTCCGCTCATGTGCTTGAACCAGGCCCGCTACGGCATCGCCTGGGGCGCCGTTGGCGCGGCGATGGCCTGCTACGACGAGGCGCTGAGCTACGCGAAGAACCGGGTCCAGTTCGAGCGCGCCATCGCCGGCTATCAGATCCAGCAGGTCCGGCTGGTCGAGATGCTCACCGAAATCACCAAGGGCCAACTGCTGGCGCTGCAGCTGGGTCGCCTCAAGGACGGTGGCAGTCTGCGCCACACCCACGTATCGCTGGCTAAGCGCAACAACGTCAGCATGGCATGCGAGGTGGCCCGCGAGGCGCGTCGGTTGCTGGGCGCCAACGGGATTCTGGTCGAATATCAGTCGATGCGTCATATGGCCAACCTGGAGTCGGTCTATACGTACGAAGGGACTCACGACATCCATGGGCTGATCGTCGGTGAGGAGATCACCGGACTGAGCGCGATAAGCTGAACGCCGGCTCGGCTTGATTCCCGCGCCGCTCGGCGAGAGATTGGTGGCAGGAAGACCCCAAAGCGCGCGCCCGTAGCTCAATTAGACAGCGCACTGGGCTTCGGACCCAGGTGTTGGGGGTTCGAATCCTCCCGGGCGCGCCTTTTTTGGGAGATTCGGAAGTGAGAGCGCTCAGGTTGAACTGGTTCGGGAACTCTCGAAT
>JBDHKD010000119.1:0-5899 GCA_039586575.1 Gemmatimonadota bacterium
AATTGCGTGCAGCTTCCCGGGGGCGAACGCGACTAGTCGGGCTCGAGCAGCTACTCCCGCGATCCGGTGATCAAGCGCCTCTGAGGCAGAGGCGCTCGAGGACCGAGTCACTCCGAACCGTCCCTGGACAGGTGTTCGATTCCGGCACTGGCACGTCCGCAATCGGACACACCGCGTGCCGCCGCAAGGGGACTGTCCGGGAACGGACGGTGACGGGTCCCATATCTCGCTACAGGACTGGACTTACAGCATCGGAGGCGGCGCGGCTCCTGGGCACGCGCTTTGCCATACAGGGTGGGGTTGCCGCAGGCGATCTACACCCTCCGCGGGAGGCCGGATGATGGGAATCTGGCAGGATATCCGTTACGGCGCGCGTTCGCTGCTCCGGGCACGCGGCTTCAGCGTCGTAATCGTTCTCATACTCGCCGTCGGGATTGGCGCGAACGTGGCGATGTTCAGCATCATCGATTCGGCGATGTTGCGCCCTGTGGCTTACCCCGAGCCCGAGCGGCTGGTGCTGGGGCGGAAGACCGTCAATGGCGAACTCAATCCCCCGGTCTCGGCTCAGGACTATTGGGACTACCGCGACCTGAGCACGTCGTTCGAGTCGCTCGAGGCTTATGTCGGGTTCACGAACAGCTATACGATCACCGGCATCGCTGAGCCGGAACGGATCGACGGCCTCCTGGTGACGGTAGGCCTGTTCCCCACACTCGGCATCAACCCGCAGCTTGGCCGTCACTTCGCGGCCGATGAGGGGCTGGAGGGCGCGCCTGACGTCGCGATCATCAGCTACGGCTATTGGCAGCGGCGGTTCGGCGGCTCACCCGACGCCCTCGGCGGTACGCTAATGGTCGATGGCGAGCCGTACACGATCGTCGGCGTCATGCCGGCCGGCTTCCGCATCGGGTTCGATGTCGAGATCTGGCTCCCGATGCGTCCTGACTCCCCATACACCGAGCAACGGAGGTGGCACAACTGGCTACTCGTCGGCCGGCTGGGGACGGGCGTGAATATTGAGCAGGCGCAGGCCGACGTCGACGTCATCTCGGCACAGCTCGAGGCCCAGTATCCCGACTCGAACACCGGGAAGGGCTTGCTTCTTACCGATCTGCGGGAGGCTGTGGTCGAGAGCTACCGGAGTAGCCTGCTCTTGTTGATGGGCGCCGTCGCGCTGGTTCTTCTCATCGCCTGCGGTAACGTCGCCGGGCTGCTGCTCGCCCGCGGCTCGACGCGGCGTGCCGAACTGTCACTACGCACGGCGCTGGGCGCTTCGGGCCCGCGGCTGATGCGCCAGCTGCTGACCGAGAGCTTGGTGTTGGCCGTGGTCGGCGGGATCATGGGAACGTTGCTGGCCAACTGGCTACAGGACTTGCTCGTCCGACCCGTATCGCTGGGGCTCCCCAACGCGCTCCGCGCCGACATGTCGGGCACTGCCCTCGGCTTCGCGCTCCTGGTCTCGCTGGCCACCGGACTGCTATTCGGCGCTCTACCGGCCCTACGCCTCGCGCGATTTGATGTCGTGGAAGATCTCAAGTCCGGCGCCCGAGCCACCGACGCGGGCGGGGCGAGGTTCCGTAGTGGGCTCGTCGTGGTTCAGGTCGCGATCACGATCATGCTGCTCATCGGCGCCGGCCTCTTGATTCGCAGTTTTGCACGCGTCACGGGCGTCGATCCCGGTTTCGAGTCGGCCAACTTGCTCACTGCAGAGTTGCGGTTGACCGGTACTGAGTACTCGGATCTCGAGCGGCGGATACACTTCTACACAGACCTGCGGGAGCAGCTGCAGGCGATCCCCGGAGTGGAGGGCGTGGCGATCGCCGACCGACTGCCGATCCGCGATCCCGGCAACTGGCTCATAACTTACGCGGCAGATAACCCGCCGCTGGATCCGGCCGAATATCGGGGGGCGCCCTTCCGGGTCGTCATGCGTGGGTTCCACGAGACGATGGGGATCCCTCTCCTGGCCGGGCGTGGGATCGAAGCGACGGACGCGGAGGGCGCGCCGCTCGTGGCTGTGATCAGCCGGTCCATGGCTGAGCGACTGTTTCCGCAGGAGAGTCCGATCGGCCGGCGGATCGTTGTGGACTTCGGCGAACCGACCGAGTTCGAAGTCGTAGGGATGGCGGAGGACGTGCACCTGTTCTCGCTCGCCGAACAGCCGACCGAGGTCGTATACGCTTCCTACTATCAGATACCGTATAGCCTGATGCGCATCGCCGTGCGAACCGCCGGCGAGCCCAGCTCGATCGCGGGGCCGTTGCGCGAGGCCGTGTGGAGCTTGGACCGCGACATCGCGATCGCGCGGATCGCTACCATGGACGAGGTGTTGGCAAGCTCGGTGGACCGCTACCGTGTGATGGCCGCATCGCTCGCCGGCTTCGCCGGCATCGCAGTCCTCCTGGCGACCATCGGCCTCTACGGCATTCTGGCCTACTACGTTACACGGCGCCACCACGAGATCGGTGTCCGAGTAGCTCTGGGCGCCGGCAACGGCGCTATCGTCGAGCTCATCATCAAACGCGGTATCGCCCTCGTGGCCCTGGGGCTCGCCGTCGGACTCGTGGCAGCCTTCGGACTGACCCGGCTGCTGGAGGGGATGCTGTTCAACACCGCGCCCACCGACGCGATGACGTTCGTGTCCGTGAGCGCTTTCTTTTCGCTCGTCGGCTTGGTGGCGTGCCTGATCCCGGCCTGGCGCGCGCTGCGGGTCGATCCGGTGGTCGTGTTACAGGCGGAATAGAGACGGGGGGCGCGGCCGACAAACGCGACTCTCGCGACGCATCCCACTCGTACTTCGCCAGCGTCTGGAAGAACCGCTTAACGATCCGGTGAAAGCGAACGGATGGCCCGCCGCGCCGCCTCGACGCGCGGCTGGAGCTCGGGGTCCGCGTCCTGCCAGAGATCGACCAGCTTGGCGTAGTAGCGGATGGCCTTGGTCGTATCGCCGCGCTCCTCGTACAGGTCACCGAGCCGTTCGTAGGTGAACGCCAGCCACCGGGAATCCTGCCTGATTCTGTAGATCCACGGGGTACTGAGGTAACGCTCGTAGACAGCAATCGCCGAATCCGCTTCCCCGGCCAGTTCATAAGCCCGACCCAACGGGTTCAGCGCACAGATCGTACAGAAGTCCACCCCTTGGTCGTAGGCCCGGAACTGTGCCAGCGCGTCCCGTGGGCGACTCTCCGCGAGGGCAACCTCACCCAGCGTCAGATTCTGCACGCCATCGCGAAATGCCTCCAAGAGGCTCCCGTATTCCGAGGCATGGCGGAGTGAGGGTGCGATCGCCGCTTCGTATTCGGCCAGAAGTTCCTTGGCCCGCTCGAGCCTACCAGTCTGCACGTAGAATCGGGCCACATTATTGTAGGGTCGGTCGAAGGGCTCCAAATCGCTAAGGGGGTGATGGCAGAGAACGGAATCGACCACCTCGAGCGCTCGATCGGCGCCCCAGGTCGGCAGGTAGGTGCGGCCGAGCCAGAGCGCTCGGTCCAATACCGCCCGGCTCCGTCCCGCCTGCTCGCAGCCCATCATGGCGTTCCGAATATGCCGCTCGGCTTCTCGGAACCTCCCCTGGACCAGCGCAAGCATCGCCCGATGATCCTCGACGTCGAGCTGGACTTCGGGACGGTCAGGCCGCGCCGCCAGGTAATCGAGTACGCGTGCCTCGGAGGTCGCATAGTCGCCGCGCGTGCTCGCGATGTGAATCCGTAACCGTAGAGCGTAGGCGCTCTCTGGGAGCTTACTCTCGAATTGCCGCAAGCTCTCTTCCGCCTCGTCGAACCGCCCCTGGTTGAACTGAGCGTGTACGAGGTTGCCCCAGGGCCAAGCGAACAACGAGTCCCGTTCGATTTCCCGACGAAAGAGTTCCTCGGCGCGAGCGAACTCACGGCGAGCGAGGTAGAAGAATCCGAAGTCGTTCAGCACCTCGGCGGAGAGGAAGGCGTTGGCCACTTTCTCGTAATCGCCGGTGACGAACCAATGGTAAAAAGCTTCAGTAATCAGTCTTTCCCTGGAGGGCAGTCGGTGGCGAAGCTCATAGGCTCTCGTGAAATCCGCGATCATCTGCGCCCGCTCCGTCCCCATCTGGTACCGGAGACCCCCGCGCTCTACGTAGCCTGCAGCGAAAGCCGTGTCGACTTCGATTGCCCGGTCCGCCAGATAGAGAGCACGGTCCCAGTCCCCCCTAACTTCCTCCTGCATCGCCTCCGTGTAGAGACGCAGCGCCTCCAGCGAAGCCGTACGTACTCGGCCGAGACTTGGACTGGTTCGGACCGTCGTGAGCGACTCACCGATTCGCTCACGCAGCCGCCTCGATAGCCGATCGATCGCTGGGATCAGCGCGACTTCGTCCTGAGCCGCCTCCCTGTGCGCCACAAGTTCCTCACCACTCGGGGCGGCAACCAGACGGACCGACAGCACATAACCCTGACCCAACGAGCCGACTTGCCCGGCAACGACCGCTTTCAGTCCCTCGCGGATCGCTACCTCGCGGGCCGTAATGTAGTCCAGCGGTTGGGTTGGGTCCCGCTCCATCCGCTTGAGCACCGCGTTCACGTAATCGCGCTCCGCCACCCTCACCGCCTCCGACTGCGCGATGTCGGTGCGGAAGGCCTCGGTCACGACGCGCCCCATGAGCGAGTCGGACGTGAGGTTCTCGAAGTCGGCCAGGACGATGCGGTCGCGTTCCTCCAACACACCTTTGGCGATCATGGTACCCATGGGGCCGATCCCCATCGTGCGCATCCCCGTGTAGCCGCTCACCGCCAGCCCGAGCAACGCGAATGAGGCCGCCGCCGCCCCGAGCGCGTTCCGCCAGGTCAGCCAGCGCGTGACCGCCCTGGCCGGGCGTGCCGTGGCCCCCTGGACGAGTGCTGTCGCCACGAGGATCGGCAGGCAGGCGAGGAGCAGGACCAGCGCAGCCGGGAAGAGCCAGTCGGGTAGTCCCAGTTGCAGCATGAGGAAGTACGACACCGCGAGGACGGCGGCGGAAGTGGCCACGTACAGCCCGAGCACCCGGGCCAGACCGACACGCCGACCTCCCAGCTCGCTCAGCGGCTCCAGTGCGCGAGCGAAGTCGCTCGCCATGGCAAACCGGTCAGCGGGTTCCGTGGCCAGCGCCTTCGACACCGCGGTGTCGATCTCCGGCGTGACCTCCCGGCGGAACTCGCCCGCCGGCCGGAAATCACCGAGGATCTTCCGGGTCACGACCTTCTGCACGGACGGATCCGTGATGGGTGGCTCACCCGTCAGCATCTCGTACAGCACGCAGGCGAGTGAGTAGAGGTCACTGCCCAGGCCGATCTCTCGCTCACCCGTCGCTTGCTCCGGGCTCATATAGACTGGTGTCCCGACGCTGACTCCCGTGTCGGTGAGCCGGTCGCCCGCCGCCTCGCTCACTGCCCGGGCGATCCCGAAGTCCGCCACCACCGCGTGGCCCGCTTCGAGCAGAATGTTCTCCGGCTTGATGTCGCGGTGCAGGAGACCCCGGTCGTGCGCGTAGCTCAGGGCGTCCGCCACTTCCCGGGCGATCCGCACCGCCTCGTCCACCGGCAGTTGCCGCTCACGATCCAGTCGGTTGCGGAGCGACTCGCCTTCCACGTACGGCATGACGAAGTAGAGCAGCCCGTCGGCCTCACCGGAGTCGAGCAATGGCAGGATGTGTGGATGGGTCAGACCGGCGGTAATCCTGATCTCCTGCAGGAAGCGTTCGGCAGCTACGGCTGAGACCAGTTCAGGCCGCAGGACCTTGATGGCGACCTTCCGCCGGTGGCGCAGATCCTCCGCGAGGAAGACCACGGCCATCCCGCCGCTACCGAGCTCGCCCTCGATCGTGTAGCGGTCGGCCAGCGCCGCGCGCAGCTCTTCAATAGACGAAGCCATGGGCCGGCACCCGCCGGGG
>JBDHKD010000010.1:0-79471 GCA_039586575.1 Gemmatimonadota bacterium
CAGCACGCTGATCAGGGCGGTGCGGTCGTCGTCGGCCTCGCCTTGCACGTAGATTCTGTCCTTCCATGCCGCCGCCACGGTTCCGGAACGGTGTCCCTCGGCTCCCCAATCCTGCAGCACGGCTCCCGCGGGCATAAGACTTCTGTAGAGGCCGAACGCACCCAACCTGCTGCCCATGTCGAAGATGTCCAGCGTGACGCTTGAGAGGGGATCTCCTCCGAGCTCGTATCGCACGTGGACCAGCTTCCGGAAGCCGTACGTCAGGTACCGGGGCGCCGCGCCATCGATGTACTCGTAAAGATTGTCAGGGAGGTATTCATCCGGTCCCGCACCGATGTTCCATCCCTCGAGTGAGGAGAGTGCCGGGAGTAGCTGTGTGAGGCCGACGGCTCCGGAATTCGTTTCACCGCTCCTGTCCCCGCAACCTGACAGGAGCAGGAACACCCCCACACACCAGATGTGTCTTCCAGTCATCGGATTCCCTACACCTCAGCGAAACTGAGCAGCTGATGGGCCTCCACAAGCTCATCTCGAACTCGACGGCCGAACGGGCACCCGGTGTCGCAGGGGCCCGGACACCGATCACAGGTGGAGGCTCTGGACCGCTCGGGCAGTGCGTCGTACAACTCCATGGATCGCTTCTCACGGCCGTAGTACTTGAAGTACATGGCGTAGCGCATTACGTCGGCGATCGCAACATCGCGCGGGCAGTTCCCTTCGCACGTGCCGCAGAACCGACAGTACTTGTCGTACATCTCCTGAGCGTAGCGGTGCAGCATACCTGCCTCGGCTCCGCTCAGTTGCGAGCCCACGGCTGCTTTGTATTCGCGGATCTGAGCGAAATTGGTGATCCCAACGCACACACTGGCCACATACGGGTTGGTCAACGCCCACTTGACGGTGGCCTGACGGAACGACAACCCGCCAGCCTCCAGGTCCCTGATCTCCCGCTGGCGGTTACCAGCGTTCACTTTGAACACAACGGTGCCGATCCCACGCTCCGCGGCCCGTTGGAGGATCTGGTCCTGGTCGGGATATGAAACGAAATCGTACTTGGTGAAGAACGCTTCGAATCGGCCATCGTCGATAGCCGTGTTGAGACAGCTCTGCATCCCACCGCTATGACCGGCAAGGGCAAGATGCATGACCTTGCCGGCCTGCCTGGCCTCCTCGAATGCTTCGAATAGTGAGTCGACGAGCAGGTCGTCTGGCGAGCTTACGGCGCCGGTGCGGAAGACCTCCACATGGTCGGTGCGAAGACGGCGCAGTTGGGCGTCAATCGAATCCAGAATCTGTTGCTTGGTAGTGCCAGGCCTTATTACGTCACCAGCACACAATACCAATTGATCTCGACGACTGCCGATCCTGTTGATCACGTCACCGATCAGTTCGTCAGCCCGCCCGTAGCCAATATTGTCTCCAGTACTGATTGTGTTGATCCCGGCATCCAGAGCGGCCAGCAGGAGAGCCGGATTATCGAATCCTGCACTACCGAAAGTGATCTCCGAGACCCTCAATCCCGTGTTGCCGAGCGGGCGGTACCGCATCTCGATATCAGCATCACCCTCAGCTTGTCTCTCTGCGGATGAACGGCACCCGATGGCGAGAGCGGAAGCGGCTGCACCCAGCATCAGGAACCTGCGGCGGTCTATCTCCTTCAGAATAGGCTCCATCGGAATCCTCCGTTCTCACCGGATCGCTGCCCGTTCAATCCCCGGATCCAAAGGCGCCCCTCTACCTCTCAGTATCAGTGACCTGCTACCAGCGATCTTACCACCTTCAGATTCAGAGCGCCGCACTATCAGACGGAGAGTCTGATCCCTTGTCAAGGGAGGCGGAGCTTTGCGACTTGGGGGACGCACAGTCTTACGACCCCGTAGTTACCCTCCCCGATCGGGGTGAGGGCGAAGGCCGGCGCGCCGAAGGCGCAGAGGTCGAAATCAGCGCCCAGCCAGAGGGGCAGCTTCGGCAGCCCTTAGGCGCTTACTTGCGGAAAGACACTTTCGTCCGGATTCCGGCATGGCTTTAGCGATCGGGTTCTGTGACCGAGCCGTGTGGCCTCGAGTCCTTTGCGGTGCAACGGACTTGATGTCATCTTGTTAGCTATCCCGGGAAGTGGCTGGGGCGGTCGTGAGTAGTCCCGTTGCTCCAGGAGCCGCCACCGTGCCCAAGCATCCACAGGTAGTCGCTTTCCTAGCTGCTCGGCCCATCCAGCCAGCCCAGAGTCAACTCACGCCCAAAGTCCCAGAGGAATGAGGGTGCCGGTATGAGTACGCGACTCAGGCCCGCTTCACCCTCACGATCGGTGGTGATCGCCGCCTTCCTATCTCTCCTCTGCGGCGCCCCGGTCATCGCACAAGAGACCGATTGGCGCACGATCGAGTTCGAGACGACCGAAGTCACGGGCGCCAACGTTACGGTCTCACCCGACGGCCAATGGCTGATCTTTACCATTCTCGGTCACCTGTTTCGTCTGCCGGTGGGGGGCGGCACGGCGGAGCAGCTCACGTTCGGTCCCTCTTACGACACCGGTAGTTCTCACCGGACGGCGCTCGTGTGGCTTTCATATCCGACAGAGACGGGAGTGACGGCAACGTCTTCCTGCTCGAGCTGGAAAGCGCGGAAGTTACACAGCTGACGCACGATCGCTGGGCAGGTCGCCCGACCTGGTCTCCTGATGGCCACACGATTGCCTACCTCAGCTTCGTTATCGACATCGGGCACGAATACGCACCCAGCGCCGCGCCGGCCGTTGTGCGGCGCACGCCTGTGAGCGGTGGGGAATCCCAGGTCGTGAGCGGTCCGCCCCGCATGATCAGCTCGGTCTTCTACCTGCCTGACGGGAGGCTGGGCTGGTCGGTGTTCGAGGGTAGACCGGCGTGGTGGCTTTGGGAAGGTATGTCGGCCATGAAAGGCGCTGCCACTCGGATCGAGGTCCTGGGCGAGAACGGTGTAGTCTCCACCTTGCGTGAGATTTCGGGGATCGTGCATCGCCTAATGGCCAGCCCGACGTCGGAAGGCCTCTACGCGCGCCGGTTACCGACCCCGCGGATGGGGGGGTGGTATCCCGAGGAGGAGGAGATTGTCTTCCTTGCCCTGGGCGATGACTCCGAACAACACATCACGTCCGTGTCGGGCACCAACGGTTGGGATTGGGGCCCGCGGTTCGACGTGAAAGCAGATGACGGTTCCCTGTACGTCGGTGAAGGCGGACACCTCATTGAGATAGGCTTACCGGATGGCTACACGCGGACGATCGCATTTCGTGCCAAAGTAACGCTCGAGGCTCAGCATCCGGTGGTACCCGCCAAGGTAGATCTGGCGGTCCCCGGAAGCACTGCTCCACCCAGGATCGTTATTCAGCCGGCCATGTCGTCAGATGGCGAACGTCTGTTCTTCGTGGCCGCTGGCGGAGTCTGGGTGCAGCCCCTCTCAGTCGGTTCTGCACACTTGATCTACGAAGGTGAGGGGTTCGTCAGAGACCCCACCCCGTCGCCGGACGGACGGTTACTGGCCCTGGTCGACCTAAAGGTGGGAATACGAGAGCTCAGGGTGCTCGACCTCGAGAGCAGCGAGGTGCGAATCCTGGCTTCGGGAGGAGACTACTGGCAGTTGGCTTGGCACCCCGATGCGAAGCGCCTCGCATATGCGGAGCGCAACACATCGCGTATCGTCATCTTGCATCTGAACACTGGTGAAGCGCAGGAGATCGCAGGGGGCATAGAACACACGTGGCTTTCGCGCCCACGCTTCTCAGGCGACGGCCGGACACTTTGGTACACCAGTGGCGGGGTGCTCCACCGCATCTCGTTGACCGAACGAGCCGCTGCCGAGCCAGTGATTCCGCTGCCAGGCCCGTCGGCTACAGACTCGCCGGTCTCAACCTGGGTGGGCAATGCAGTGCTCTCACCCAACGAGCGCTGGATGGCTTATCGTCGCGGTGCGGAGATCTGGGTGGTCCCCGCAGACCGCCCACCCATCGGAGCGCAACACGCCCGTCGGCTCAGTCCGAGGGGTGGCCATGCCTTTGACTTCGCACCCGATGGTTCCGCCGTGATCTTTGCCGACGGGAACGAAGTCTGGCGACAGCCTCTGACGTCTGGCGAGCCGGAGAGGGTTGCGCTGCAGGTGGAGGTCAACCGCCAGACACCGCCGCCCGTGCTGCTGCGCCACGTGCAGGTTCTCGATTTCACCGCCGGCGAATTTAGCCCTGAGACTTCCATGTTCGTCGAGGCTGGAAGGATCCGCTGGATCGGTTCCGAGTCTGGGCGAGCCATTCCCGGGGCGACCGTAATCCTCGACGCCGCTGGCCGATTCGCCATA
Source organism: Gemmatimonadota bacterium (assembly GCA_039586575.1). Taxonomy (GTDB): domain Bacteria; phylum Gemmatimonadota; class Gemmatimonadetes; order Palauibacterales; family KS3-K002. Next base: position 4,324 of record JBDHKD010000010.1, read on the forward strand.
CCCGGTCTCTTCGACTTCCACGTGCACGAGCGGGGAGGTTACCAGGCTCCCGGCAACCTTGCCTACGGTGTCACCTCGGTGCGCGACGTGGGCACCACCCCGCTCATGTGGCTCAACGCCTTCGACGATTGGTCCGACGCGAGCGCCGCACCGATCCCACGTTGCTTTCACGCGGGCGAGATGGTTTACGGGCCTCCGGAGATTCTCCTAACTGAAGACGATGCGCGGGCGACCGTCCGCCGGGACAGGGCAGGCGGTGCAAGTCTGATAAAGGCGTACTCAACTCTCCCGTGGTCGATCCACCGGGCCGTGGCTGAGGAAGCCCGCCAGCTGGGACTGCCGATGGCGGCACACGGTACGACTGTAAAGGAAGTGACGTTGGGGGTGACGCTCGGCTACGCCACCTTGGAGCATGCGGGCTTCCGTTACTACGATGATGTGCTACAGATGCTGGCGGAAGCGGGTACGCGTTGGGACCCCACAGTAGGCGCCGACGTGGGTGATCAGCTGCTGCTCGTGGCCGAGCCAGAAAGAATCGAGCATGAGAAGTTCCGCGCGTTCTTCTCGAGATCGCGAGTTGAGTCGGAGCTCGCTGCCGGGGACACTGCGTGGAAGACTCGAACGTATCCTGGAATATTTGCGCAACAGCTTACAGGAATTCAGGCAGCGTATGCTCGGGGAGTGAAGCTCCTTGCAGGCACCGATTTGCCGACACACCTCGGTTTCCCCGGCATGTCGCTTCACTGGGAGCTGGAGCATCTCGCACAGGCCGGCATCCCACCGCTGGAGGTGCTGAGAATCGCCACCCGGGAAGCGGCTGTTGCCGTGGGAGCGGGAGACGACCTCGGTGTATTGGAACCGGGCAAACTGGCGGACATCGTTCTTCTCGACGCCAATCCTCTGGTGGACGTCAAGAATACCCAGTCAATCTGGCTGGTGATCAAGAATGGCTGGTTGTTCGATCCGGAGAAGTTGCGGCCCCCTTCTCGGGCCGGCGAAGAGTAGCTTGCCCAACCCGCTGATCTGGCCGCCCCGCTGTTCGGACCTCCTCGGTAAACCGGTGTGGGGCGATCTGCGAGGTGCGTAACCTCAAACAATAGAGCCATGCTGAAGTCGTTGCTCGTCACCACTGGGCATCGCATCTTGTAACAGTCCCAACAATTCCCAGCCGAACCTGCGATTGGCCTGCCTTTAGCCTCGACGGAGGCAGTGATTTGACCGAGCCGTTCGAGCGCCTGAAGAGCGCGCCGGCCGATCGCTACACGATCAAGCGCGACCCCTTCTCTGGAACTCATGCCTGCGGTTTCGGAGGAGAAACTCGACCATACCTGGGAGCTCTGCCATGAAGAAGAAGACTCGGGCGGACCGTGATCGGGGTCGTATCAAACGGAGGGATTTCGTCAAGTCAGGCGGTGCGGCGCTTGCGGGAGGGGTGGTGTTGGGTCTTGCCCCAGTCCCGGAGAGCGAGGCCCGCTCGGAGTCCTCAGGAGCATCGCCCCTCTTTCCCGTCCAACCGAGCCAGGACGGCCGAATTCAAACTTACCGGACTCTGGGGCGAACCGGCTTCAAGGTATCCGATATCAGCCTTGGCGCGGCCTTAATCAGAGAGGCCAATGTGGTCCGGTATGCCTTCGACAAAGGGATCAATTACATCGATACGGCGGAGGGCTACGAGAACGGGGCCTCCGAACGTGGCATACGGGACGCCCTTCAGCATATCGACCGGGAAAAGATCTTCATCTCGACGAAGGCCTACATCAGACCCCGTGACGATAAAGAAACGGTGCTCAACAAGGTCCGCCAGAGCCTGGAGCGGCTGGGCACCGAGTACATCGACGCTTACATGATGAGTAGCGTCAGTACAGTAGAGTGGTTGAACCACCCGGGGTACCACGCCGCGATGGACCAACTCAAAGCGGAGGGGCGAGTGAGGTTCTCTGGGGCGACCTACCACGGTCCAGAGGCGACCGATCAGACGGGGATGGCCGACGTCCTCTGTGCTGCGGCGGAGGACGGCCGGTTCGACGTCTTGCTCCTGGTATACAACTTCTTGAACCACTCCGAAGGCGACCGGATCATCGCGACGTCCAAAGCCAACAATGTGGGGACGACGGCGATGAAGACCGCCCCCGGAAAGCTGAGGGCCGAGCCGTTCGATCCCGACAACCTCAGCGAACTCTACCAGCAATACCTCGACCTCATGTTGCGGACCGGACAGAGCCGTGAAGCTGCGCTGCGCGAGCTCCAGGAGTATTCGGATGCGCAGAACCAGTTCGTCGAGAAAACCCAGCTCTTCGCGGAGCGGTACGGGATCGAGAACGATGAAGCCCTTCAATTGGCAAGCATCCAATGGGTGATTCAGAACCCGGACATGCACACGGCGTGCATTTCGGTCTGGAGCTTCGATCTCATCGACAAGATCGTTGCCCTCTCCGGTACTCAGCTGACCGCCCCCGCGGGCAGCCTGCTTGAGGAGTCCCGCTCCGCGCTGGACTCCCAGTACTGCCGCCACGGGTGTGTGGCGTGCATGGACAGCTGTCCGTTCCATGTCCCGGTCAGCAGAATCATGCGGTACGCGTACTACTTTGAGGCTCAGGGCCGGGAGCGGTACGCCATGTCCAAGTACGCGGCCCTCGACGGCTCGGCTGCGGCAACCTGCAAGAACTGCACTGGACTTTGTGCCGGTGCGTGTCGCTACGGCCTGGACATCCAGCTCAACATGCTCCAGGTCCACAACCTCCTGACCCTAGGCTAGCCGGAAGGGGTGACGATGTGGGATCCAGAGGAACACGCCGGATCGCACTACTGACGGTGCTCGCCGCTTCGGCTCTCACGGCATCCTGCGCCGGAGGGCCATCGGGGTTTCCCGAAGTGGCGGGCTGGACACAGAGCGGGGAGGTGCGAGTCTACACCGCTGATACTCTGTGGGAGTACATCGACGGCGCCGCTGTGCTCTTCGTGGAGTACGGCGTCCGAACGTGCCTGACGGCGGACATGTCGGCGGCGGGGGTGTCGGTGACCGTGGATCTCTACGAGATGGCCTCCCCGTTGCGAGCGGTGGGGGTGTTCAAGAGAGAGAGCGCCGGGCGAGAGGTGAATCTCACTGGCGCCACTGTAGCGGCTATCTCGCCCCCTTACCAGGCTCTCATGGTCAAGGGAAGCACATACGTAAAGGTGAACGTCTACGAAGGTGAGCTCACCGAGTCCGAGAGCCGCCAACTCTTGCAGGGACTGGCGGCCTCCCTTCCTGGGGAGGCCGTCATGCCCCAGGAGTTCTCGCTGTTACCCGAAGAAGGGAAGGTGGCCGGCTCGGAAGGGTACCTGCCCGGGTCGCTCCTGAGCTTGGCGGAACTCACGGATTGCCTCTACGCCGACTATGAGGGAAGTGAGGGCGAGACCTGGGAAGGGTTCGTCGTGCTTCCCTCGGCCGCCTCTGACGTCTGGGAAGCGCTGGCCGACCGGTGGGAGTCCTTAGAGCACGACGGGCTCACGGTCCTCTTCCGGGAGGTTCCCTACAGCGGCCTGGTGGGTGTCACGCGCACGGACTCGGGGATGTTCGGTGTGTCGGGAGCGGCCGACGAGACGCAGTTGCTGGAGAGGTTGCGAGTTTTCGCGGGCCTCCGCTGAGCGCTTGGGAATTCGGCGATTGGGGCGGAAGCCACGTTCAGGAAGCCTCCTTTCACTCCGCTCTCAGCGCCTCCACTGGATTCACCCTCGTGATCCGTCGGGCCGGCACATAGCTTGCCGCCAAACACACAACGACCAAGAGCAGGCCAACCGTGCCGTACGTGAGTGGGTCGGTGGGTTCGACTCCGAACAGGACGCTGACGGCACAAAGTTGGCGTGGTTACTGGTGTTTGCCGCGCCCCACGCCGTATTGTATACTGACCGTGCGAGGCCCCGGAAAGGTGTCCATGGAGCGTAGGGATTTTCTCAAGAAGACCGGCTCTGCCGTTACCCTGGCCGCGGTCACGGGTACCACCGGATTGGTCTTCCACAACCGCGAAACGACGCGGCAGCGCGCTTCGCTTTCCAAGACGGCCAGCTTCGAGGTTCCGCCGGATCCGTCTCTCCCCGTACTCACATCTTCCACACGTACCGATCCCGTCGCGGCCTTGAACGGCGCGCTCGACGGCATCGGTGGCATCCGACGCTTCGTCCGGTCCGGCGAAACGGTGGTGTTGAAGCCGAACGTGGGGTGGGATCGCACGCCGGCACAGGGGGCGAACACGCATCCCGCCCTCGTCAGCGAGATGGTACGGCTCTGCCTGGCCGCGGGTGCCGGCCGCGTGATCGTGGCCGATGTCAGCTGCAACGATCCCCGACGGAGCTTCTTGCGCTCGGGTATCCGGGAGGCCGGCGAAGCCGCGGGGGCCACCGTGATGCTCCCCAGCAGAGAGGACTTTGAGGAGGTCGATCTGGGCGGTGTCGTTTTGAAGAACTGGCCGGTTTTGCGGCACTTCATCGAAGCCGATCGCCTGATCAACATGCCGGTCGTCAAGCAGCACTCGTTGACCCGCTGTACGGTCGGCATGAAGAACCTGTACGGGATACTGGGCGGGCGTCGTAACCGGCTGCATCAGGAGATAGATCAGTCCATCGTCGACCTGGCCGCCTTCGTCCGGCCGACCCTGACCGTGGTGGACGCCACGCGCGTGATGTTCAGGGGTGGCCCGCAGGGCGGGTCGCTGGCTGACCTGAAGATCGAGAACACGGTCATGTGCGCGACCGACCAGGTTGCCGCCGACTCCAGGTCGGTGGAGTTTCTGGGACTGAGCGGGCGACAGGTCGGTCACATCGCGCTGGCCGCGCAGTCGGGGCTTGGATCGCTGGACTATCGTAACGCCGGGTTCAGAGAGATAGTCTGATGACCTTCCAGACCCGATGACCATCCAGACCGTCAAGAACCTGCGCCGGACGTCGCAAGTAGTCTTCTTCCTCATCTTCTTCTGGCTAATCATCAAGACGACCTTCGAGGTCGACTTCAGCCCGGCCGAAGCATCCGAAATCAGGTTGCCGTATCCCGTCTCGATCGCTCTCGAGCTCGATCCGTTGGCGGCGCTGATGACCCTGCTGGCCAGCGGCACTCTGTATAAAGGCCTGCTCTGGTCGCTCGTCATACTGATACCGACGGTCTTCCTCGGACGATTCTTCTGCGGCTGGGTTTGCCCGCTGGGTAGCCTGAACCACTGGCTCTCCGCGTTTCGCTCGGAACGTGGCTCGCGGCGCGGTAAGCGACTGTTGGAATCGAACCGCTACAAACCGTATCAGCGGATCAAGTATTACGTCTTCTTCTTCTGTCTGGGCGCGGCACTTCTAGGAAGCCTGCAGGCCGGACTGCTGGATCCGCTGCCGCTGCTCGCCCGGTCGATCGGCACGGCGGTGCTGCCGACCTTGCACACCGGGATGTTGGCGTTCGCGGCCTGGGCGAACGGCACGGGAATCGCCCCGTTGGGTGCCTCCGCCCAGGGCCTCAACGATCTGCTCGCGGTGACGGTGTTTCCGTTCAGGCAGGCGCACTTCCACGGGGTCGTGCTGATCGGTGCCGTCTTCCTGGCGATCCTGGTGCTCAACCGGGTCTACACGCGCTTCTGGTGTCGGGGCGTCTGCCCGCTGGGTGCCATGCTGGGGCTCTTCTCGAGGTTCGCGATCTTCGGGCTCGAGAAGGACGAGGTCGCGTGCAACAGCTGCAACCAATGCCTGATCGCGTGTCAGGGTGCGGACAACCCGGACGTGGGCAGTCGCTGGCGGCAAGCCGAATGTCACGTCTGCCTCAATTGCCAGGCCGCCTGTCCCGAGGGCGCGCTCAGGTTCAAGTTCTTCCCGGACCAGGAGGACACGAAGACGAATCCTGCCGGCACGCCGAAGGTCGATACCAGCCGCCGCAAGTTGCTGGCGTCGCTCGCGGCGGGCCTGGGCGTGGTGCTGCTCTTCCGCTCCGGCGACGCCCACGAGGCCAACCGCTCGCCCATCGTGGTGCGGCCGCCGGGCTCGCTGCCCGAAGACGATTTCCTGGGTCGCTGCATTCGCTGCGGCCAATGCATGCGGGTCTGCCCGAACAACGCGCTGCACCCGACGCTTCGGTGACGAAGACACGCCGCCGAACCGTATTGGCACGGCCTTCCTGGACCGCGGCCGCTGTCTGCCCTGGGCGATGGCCACGCCGTGCATCGTCTGCGAGGAGTGGTGCCCGACGTCGCCCAAAGCCGTCTACCTGAAGGAAGAGATCGCGGTCGACCGGCTGGGCACCGAAGTGGAGGTCAAGCGCCCGCACGTCGATCCGGCGCTTTGCACGGGCTGCGGAGCCTGCGAGTTTGCCTGCCCGGTGTGGGACCGCAAGGCGATCTACATCACGTCGGTGGGTGAGTCCCGCTCGGAGACGAACCAGATCTTGCTGGAACGACAACGGGCCAGCGACACCGGGCCTTCTGCTGACAGCTCATAGAGCAACCGCAGGACTAGATCAGACTGTCTTCCTGCCAGCCCAGCCTAACCAGCTCGATCTTGTCCATGCTGGCGTTGCCCAGACCGTACTCGGTATCGGCCAGCGCGATGTGGTGGGCGGTCGGCTGCAGCGGGCGGTCTTCGCCGAAGGCCAGCCGCCGCTTCTGCTGGATGATGCGGAGCCCGACGGCATCCGCCGCCACTGGGTCGGTGGCAACGATCAGGCCTCCGTACGGCCAGGTGTATTCTTCGTCGAAGTGGTGGGGCCCGATGTTGTGGAACTGCGGCGTCAGCATCACTAGAACGTTGAGTCGGGTCTTGCCACGGGTGATGGGCAGATCCCAGACCTTCGCCAGCCTGGCGCAGGCGTCGGGATGGTAGTCCTCTGGGTTGTCGAACATGATGTAGTTCTTGATCAAGCTGCCGACGCCGGACCAGGCGTGCGTGCGCATCGGTCGCGAGTTGATCAGCGCGGTGCTCCTTCTGAAGACGTCGTTGCTGCGGACATTGTGGTCGCCCATCGCGATGTTCCGTTCCGGAACGCCCGCCCCCAACACGCCGCGACGGATCGCTCGCTCCACCTCCGGCGGTGTCGGCAGGTAGCGCCAGACATTGGTCTTGATGCCGACGACGTCGTCGGGCCGAATGATCCGCGCCCAGCAGTCCGACGGTGTATCCAGGCCGAACAGCGACACCATCGCTTCATCCAGCATCCGCTGAACCAGATCGCCGTTGGTTCTACGGACGCCCAGCACGACATCTTCGTTGCGTATCAGTACGACCCTAGACCTGCCGGGCTGCGTGACCTTGCCGGAGGCCGTCGCCGGCAACCCGATCGCCATCCCCACGAGCGCGCCGCCCACGCCTCTCATGAAATCGCGTCGGCTGAGTCCTTCCTTGTCCGTAGCCATAAACCTCGTTCTCACTATGATTGCTGAGTGAGCCTATTCACCGTCGCCTGCAGTAGATCGTTTGCCGCCGTTTCCGATTCCGCATCCAGCACGACGATGACATAACGATCGCGCCGTTCATATGAAGAGAACTTGCTGTTCTCAGTCTGCACCGTCTGAGCGTCGCCGGAGTTGGGCAGGTAGCCCTGCTGGAACGAGGAGGCGGCCGCGGCGGCGCTGCTCTCGTCTTGATACTTCACCAACAAGAGATAGACCGAGCCGGGCGCGTAGCGTGCCAGCACGGCATCGGTCTCGGGGCCCAGACCGAGGATGTTCTCACGCGCCAGGTAGTAGTGATAGTTCAGCGACTGATGGAGGTGGAAGAACCTCTCACTGAAGGCTACGCGTCCCGCGCCGGGCAGCAATGCCAGCAGGTCGGGGGGATTGGATGCTCGTGGCATCCGTTCCGAGATCGCGCGGGCGACTTCCATCAAGACTCGATCTGAGTCTTCGGTGCGTTCCTCGGAGGCGAGACAGACGTAGTAGCGGTCCTGCCAGAAGCAGAGCACGCGGCCCTTCCGTTCGTAGCCGCCGCCGAGGCCGCTCTCCTCTCGCTCTCTCGCGTAACTGAACACGCCATAAGCGTCCGCCGGGTTGCCCATGTCGAACAGCTCGACGGTAATGTCGGGCACGTCGGGGCCGGTGTAGACCGCCACCACAACGTGGCTAAAGGCATACGAGCGATAGACTTCGCCGGCGCCGTTGATGTAATCGAAGATCGTCTCGCGGTCGTAGGCAACGGAGGAATCACCGCGCGTCCAACCGGCTACGCGTTCGGGGAGGAGGTCAGTCATGGCGGTCAACGACCTGTCTGATTCTCGGTCACCACATCCGTGCAGAACCGCAATCCAGAGTGCCAACGCAACCAGCGTCGGAATCGGTCTCTTCATCAGGAATGTCAGTTGAGCGGTGGCTAGGATGTGGCCAACCGGCCATTCGGTATGGGCGAACGTAGCCACTCGGCCGCTGGCCAGTCAAGCAACACCGGCGGTGAGCCAGTTCCCGCTCGTTGCTTCCAAGATGGCGGCACCGCAACTTCTAGCAGAACCGCGTGCCCCTGGGCGCAGAGAGAGCCGCCATAATGATCAGGAAAGTCGTGACGCAGCTCTTGCTGCTCGGTGTCCTCTTCAACCTGACACACTGCTCCCCTAGTCCCAGGACGCTTCGAGAGCAGGAAGCGCTCCCGCGGTTGCCTTTTGCCCAGGAACTGCAGGGTGCCCTCGACCGGGCCCTGCAATCGGGTCAGCGCGATCACGACCTCGGCCTCTCAGCAGCTGTGCTGGTTCCTGGGTATGAGACATGGACGGGAGTCAGCGGTAACTCCCAACCCGGTGTGCCCATCACGCGCGACATGCTGTTTGACGCCGGGAGTGTCATGAAGAACTTCGAAGCCGCCCTGGCTCTGAAGCTGGCCGAACAAGGCGTGCTTAACCTGGATGGGCCGCTCTCCATGTGGCTACCGGCATACCGGAACGTGGATAGCGAGATCACCCTTCGCCAACTGCTCAACCATACCAGCGGCGTCTTCAACGTCTTCGAGAATCCGGATTTTCCGTGGGTTGGGCCCGGTGTCGACTACGCGAGGAGCTGGCGGTTGGAAGAGGTACTCGATTCATTTGTCCTGGAGCCGTACGGCCCGCCGGGATTCGCTCAGCACTACTCCAGCACGAACTACCTGCTGCTCACGGCCGTCCTCGAGCAGGCAACGGGCGCTTCTGTGCCCGCGGAAGTTGGGCGCTACTTTCTCGATCCGCTGAACCTGGAACATACCTTCATCACCATGGGAGAACCGTTGCCGGCGCGCTTTCCTGCCGCCCATCCGTGGATCGACGTGGACCGGGACGGAGACCTCGACGACCTGGCCGGCATACCGATAACCTGGATAGCGACGTTGACGCATCCCGTGATCTTCACGACTGCGGAGGATCTGGTCCGTTGGATGCAGGCGCTCTACTACGACCGTTCCGTGCTCAACGCCGGTTCTCTGAAAGAGATGCTCACGTATCCTGAGACAACCCTTGGCGATCCGGATGGAGGTAGATTCGGGCTGGGCGTGGTGGATTTCACGGAACGCCTGGAGGTGCCGGTCATCGGGCATGCGGGCTCAGCCCTGGGGTACTCTGCCGCCGCCTTGTACCTACCCGAATACGGTACGTCGATGGCCTGGTTGCTCAATACGGGAGAAGGTCCGCCGGACCTGGCTGCTGCGATCATGGGCCACACCTGGTCATCTCTCTCGGAGGTTCTGCGCAACCACCTGAAGCCGCAACCCTGATGCGGGGAGGAGATAGTGGGTCTCGCCGAGTACTTCTATTCCGTGGCAACCGGACCGAAGCGCCGACGTGAGCTCTTGACGCCGCTCGGACTCCTGATCTTCGGAAGCACACTTGCGGTCGTGATCGTCGGCGGCCTCTACACGGACCGTTGGCTGGGACTCCCCGCGCTCCTGCCAGGCAAGTTCGGCGCGGTGGTCGGCGTTCTTTTCCTCGCCGCAGGCGCATCGCTGTGCGGTTGGTGCGTCGCGCGCTTCCTGAAGGCGCGGGGAACGCCCGTGCCGCTCAATCCTCCCGGCGAGCTGATCGTGAGCGGGCCATACGCGTGGGTTCGCAACCCGATGCTCACGGGTGTGTTCGGAGCCCTCGTTGGCCTGGGGTTGTTACTCCATTCCGTCGGTATCGCCTTGATCTGGACGCCGGCGTACGTGCTGGTGCACATGGCCGAGTTGAAGTGGGTCGAGGAGCCAGAGCTAGCACGGCGATTCGGGTCCGCCTATGCGGACTACCGGGCGCGGGTCCCGATGTTCATCCCCCGCCTGCGGCGTTACCGGGGCCGAAGCGCCCCGTCTAACACGCGTTAGGAGCTGACGGGCGCCTAACGTAGTGCCAACACGGGTGTAGTGAGCAACTAAAGATCGCGAATGTCGACATACATTCGCTGGAGTCGAACGGGCGAGCCGTCGGCCAGCCGCACCAGGCGGCGATAGGTGATTATAGGCGCAAAGAAAGGTGGGCAGTCGGAGCGAAGAGCGGTTAGCCACGGGTCCTCTGCATGGTGGATGACGTAGCAGTAATCGATGCCGCTCGCGACCGCCTCAGCCTCTACGCTACGCATGAGGTCGCGCGCCGCCTCCGGGCTCGTTGCGAAGAGGTCGAAGATATACCAGGAACGAAGCTCTTCTCCCTCTTCTGGCACGTGCGGCCAAGCCGTCTTCCGCAGCGGCCAGGCACTGATCGCGCGGCGGGCGAGGCGAATAGGGATAGGGATCCTTTCAACAACCTCGGCGAGAATACCGCGGTTGCTCCAAGCCGAACAGCCTGCTACGGCGGCTCCCCGTCTGATGAGCCATGAGCTTACGTAGCCCCCCTGACCGGGTCGGCACTGAGGGTTCGAGTAGAGTTGGAACGGCGGATTATGAGCGAGGAAGGCTGCGTGTGCCTCACTGAACGCGACCGTACACGCTTCGCTACGGGCGCGTCTCGCTCGATACGTCGGATACACCAGGTATGCATAGGACCCGGCGTTCGAGCCTCCAAGCAGAGTTGCAAGATGGTGCGTTATCCGGTTATCGGCCACAACGTAGATGTAGACGAGGGGAACACGCGCGAACGCCCAGTCCAGGGCCGCGCCGGCAAGGCGTTGTGCGATTCCTTGGCGGCGATGCTCTGGGTGAACTCGAAGATCGAAGAAGAAGCCGGCAGATGTGGACTCACCCTCCAGCGTGATATCCTTGAAGGCCATGCCGAGTGTGCCGACGAGCTGGTCGTTCAGCCGAGCTACGAGGATCCTCCATTCACGGTAGTTCCTGGCCCGTCGGTCGAACCTCGAGCGCCGAAAGGAGAGGCGATAGGCTTCACCTTGCAGGCATCTGCGGTCGAGTTCGAGAGCCGCCGCATTGTCGTCGGGCTCGTAATCGGCGATCACCAGCTCCGTCTGAGCATCGGACGGCGCGTAATCGGCTTGGCCAGGTGACCCTCCCTCGGGCGGAGGCTGCCTCTCACCTACATTTGGCATCACGCACAACGCCCACGATGAACTCGTACCCGAATGACCGGTCCTGATCCGCCAGCCGGGCTTCGAGATGCGACTCGCGACCGATGCGAGTCGCCAACAGCTCGGGTATATCATACCGGGTGAGAAACTGACGGATGACCACACGCGCTCCCGGAGTGGCGCATCGAGCGACTGCGGCAAGCAGCCGGTGGAAATCCGGCTGGGCCATGTATGACGGAACGTCCGACAGTGAGAAGTGCGTGAACGTTCCTGGTGTCGCATCCTCGAGATACGTGATAACATCGGCGTCCACGATTTCGAGCAGATGAATTCTTTCTCGAAGTCGGGCGCATCCCTCCGGAGTCAGATAGGGCGGAAGATCGGTCGGTGACAGCCTGCCGCGCAGCGTCAGGCTGATCATGAAGTTGTCTCGCGCCAAGTTCTTCCGTAGCGCTCGCTGCATGCGCTCGAAGAGCGTATCGCCGACGCGTACCGCGACATGGGCGTAGTACGCAGGATCGCGGAAGAGTATTCTCGAGGTGAGGGGGCAGAGGATCAGTTTGTAGGCGAGGCGCCAGTATGGCGTGCCCCAGCGCTTCTGAATGAACTGGCGCTGCGTCTCGAGGTCGGTGAACGCGAATAGCTCCTTGATTGCGCGTGGCCTGAGACAACGGGCCAGGATCGCGATCCGCCTGAAGTGCCGCTCGAACCGTCCCTGGTAGAGCACTCCGCGCGCGATGGCGCGGCCGTGAGCCTTCCAAAAAGCCAGCGTGTCCCTCGGTAGGGTTGGGCCCAGGCGATCGAAGACCTGTAGCCGCCAGCCGGGCTCTGCGCCGTTCAGGCCCAGAAAGGCGGCGTAGTCCTCGAACGCCAGCTCCTTCAATGCCGCGGTCTTGAGCCTCAGCAAGTTGTTTTGAGCGGGGTTGCGGTCTATGGCCACAAGACGTGTGGGTACTGCGGCGAGAAGATCGAGGGGGCGGTCCCCGCTACCGGTTACGCAAAGGACTCGACCACCCTCACGCAGCTGCAGCGCGGCGATCTCGGTCCGCCAATCCTCGTTGACAGACGAGTAGTTGATCGTGCGGAAGAAGCGATCGGACACCCTCGTCATCCCTCCGGCGGGCGCACCGTGCCGTCGACGATAGAGAGCCGGCGGTCTGCGAATCTTCGGAGACGCGCATCGTGCGTGGCGACGATCACCGCTACCCTGTCAGATCTGGCCAACTCTGCTAGCGCCTTGGCGACCGCTTGGCCCGACACGCCGTCCAGGTTGCCGGTGGGCTCGTCGGCGAAAACCACGGCGGGTCGGTGAACGAGGGCACGTGCAACGGCAACGCGGTGTTCTTCCCCGCCAGAGAGTGCATCGGGACGCCGCTCGGCAAGGTGGTCCACCCCAAGGGCAGCCAGCAGGTCGGTTGCTGTCACTTCTCCCAGCTGCCGCGGGATTCCGGCGATCTCTGCGGCCACCAAGACATTCTCTCTGACACTCAGGCCGTCCAGGAGGTTACTGCGCTGGAACACGAACCCCACATTTCGCGCACGGTGCGCGCGACGCTCCGCGGCCGACAACTCCGCCAGCGATTGGCCCGCGAGGGTTACATCGCCCTCGTCGGGCGTCAGGAGTCCCGCAGCGACTGAGAGCAATGTGGTCTTTCCGGAGCCGCTCGGACCCTCGAGTAGCACGAACTCGCCCGCTTCGATTACCAGGGTCACTGTGTGGAGCGCTTGCACCGCATGACGGCCAGCGCCACGCACCTTACTCACTTCGCGAAGTCGCACGGCGGTCACGGTCGAAACGCCTCGATCGGGTCAATTCGGCGTAGGCGGAGCAAGGGCAGGCAAGCCGCAAGTACGCCACTAATGAGGAAGAGGGGGAGAACGACGGCCAGATCGTGAACGCGGGGCGCGATCTCGACCGTGGGCACAGACCACCTAAGTACAGCATGCAGCGCCGAAGCCAGGACCGCCCCGGCGATTCCGCCGAGTACGACAAGCCAGGCTGCGTGCGCTACGACGCCAAGACCGACTGCGTGTGCGGGTGCTCCCATCGCGAGCAGCACGGAGATGTCCTGGCGTCGGTCCTCAACGGCCGCCTGCACCAATAGGGCTACAAGGACCGCAGCCGCCAGGATGCCGACACCGGAAACCAAGAGCTGCATGGGGCGAAAGCCGGCGGCCACTTCACGCACGTTGTTCTCCACGAACGCTTCCCGGGTGTAGACAGCGGTTTGCGGGAAGCGATCCGTGATTTGCCGAGCCATCTCCGCCGGCACGACCCCCGGGCGGAGCCCCAATGCGACAAACGAGACCTGCCCACGGAAACCGGAGGTTCGTGCACCGGCGGCCGCATCGAAGAAAGCGAACTGGGTTGCGATCAGGTTGGTCCCACTCGTGAGACCGCTCAGCTCGAACGCGCTACCGTTGATGGAGACAGTGTCGCCGATCGCGAGGCCAAGCCGGTGCGCCGCCGCGCGGTCCAGAGCGACCTGGAACGCACCTTGAGGTGCTGCACCCTCGTGTATGCGCGGTGGCCCGCCCAGACCATCGGGAGCGCGATAACCGATAGAAAGCAGGTTAATCGCTGGGCCGCGGCCGCTTGCTGCATTGGCATCAGGATTAACAGCGTTGTCTCCCGGTCGGGCTGCCACGAAGCCGCGGAGCAAGGGGCCGGCCTCGCGGACACCTGGCAGCGCGGCGATGCTGTCCACGATGTTTGCGGGCAGCAACGCGGAGGAGCGGATCAGATTATCGGTGCCGAGTGGGGCTACCCATAGGTCGATTGGTTCCGGCCCGACGTAGGATCGCACGCCGGTTGTCAGTGCGCGATAGACGCCTATGAGCACGAGTACCATCAGCGTGCTTATCGCGATGCCCGAGGCTGCGACGATTGCACGTACGAGACGATGGCGGAGCGCCTTGCGGATGAGGCGCGTTGAAGTCCGCCCATACCTGTCGGTCTCCGGGCCATCGCTTCGGGAGCGGCGCTCTGTAGTACTCATACCTGCCGACGCACCGTTGCCGTGGATGAAGCCGCTGATATCCTTAACAAGTTAGCCTTTCGTGGGGCGAATTGCACACGCGACCTGGGACACGACGTGACTAGGGCAGGGTGTCCAGTGCAAGCGCTGCAAACCTTCGAGGCCACCTACTACAACAGCTACGTGGCCCACGCTCCCATCGAACCCCATACGGCCGTCGCCGAGGTCAAGGAGGGTAGACTGACCGTCTGGTCATCCACGCAGGCACCGTTCAGCCAGCAACGGGCGATAGCCGCGGCGACCGGTTTCGGGCTCGAGGACGTGCGGGTCATCACCCCGTACGTGGGGGGCGGATTCGGTGGCAAGGTGCCGGGGTTGCAGGCGGTCGAGGCGGCGCGCTTGGCCACGATCACCGGGAAGCCCGTACAGGTGGCCTGGACGCGGGCGGAGGAGTTCTTCTACGACACCTTCCGACCGGCTGCCGTGATCAAGGTCACCTCCGGGATCGATGCAGGTGGGAAGATCAGACTCTGGGACTACCAGGTGTACGGCGCCGGTACCCGCGGTTCCGACGTCATCTACGACGTTCCAAACCACAGTGTGCGAGTCTATGGCGAGTGGGGAAGGGCGCCGGCAGGGATGCATCCGTTCGCCGTCGGCGCCTGGCGCGCGCCGGGGGCCAACAGCAACCGCTTCGCGGCGGAACAGCAGATCGACTTCATGGCGGCGGCGGTGGGCATGGACCCGCTGGAATTCCGTCTGCACAACACGACCGACCCGCGAATGCTGGCCACTCTGAATACGGTGGCCGACGCCTACGGCTGGGAGCCGTCAGTCGCGCCGCGCGGGAACGGGCGTGGCCGTGGTCTGGCTTGCGGAATGGATGCGGAGACCTACGTGGCCCTCATCGCCGAGGTCATCGTAGACTTCGAGACCGGGGTGGTGAAGGTGGACCGCATCGTCTGTGCCCAGGACATGGGGTCGTGGTCAACCCGGATGGCGCACGGATGCAGATGGAGGGGTGCATCGCCATGGGATTGGGCTACGTGTTCGGTGAGGAGATCCGCTTCAGCGGCGGAGAGATCCTGGATTCGAACTTCGGAACCTACAGTGTGGCCCGCTTCTCATGGATGCCGCAGCGAATCGACACGGCGTTCGTCGCCAACAGCGGCTTACCGCCCAAGGGCGGCGGCGAGCCCGCGATCATCAACATGGGGGCCGTGGTCGCCAACGCGATCTTCGACGCCACCGGCGTGCGGATCTACCGGCTGCCGATGACGCCGGAACGGGTGCTGGCGGAGATCCGCGAGAGCTGACGCGGCCGCTTCACAGAAAGAAACCTGCGCTACCTCGGCGCGCGGCTCTGACCGTCGCAGCGCCTGTCAACGCAGCGAGTGTCGCTTGCCGCACGATGTGACGACTCGCATTATGGTGCGGGACGCTTCCCCAGACAGAGACGAGCCCTCGCCCCTGGCGGGAGACGCTATGCGTGTGTGTGGTGGGTCCGTGTGGAGACTGGGATCAGCGCAGTTGGTCCGTCTACCAGGAGGAAACCTATGTTTGGCCGCTCGCTGTTATTCGCCCTGCTCGCGGTGGCATTGGCAGGTTCGCCGCTGTCGGCACAGGAGACGTACCTTGGCGCGAGCGCGTTCGGCGGCGCTTTCTTCCCGACCGCCGACCTCGTCGCCGACGACGTGACACAGACGACCGGTTTCTCCTTCGGGGGGCGCTTGAGTCTGTGGCCGCTTCGGCGGTTCGCCGTCGAGCTGGAGGGCGCGTACGCGCTGAGCGACGTGGAAACCTTTGAGGCGAAGCAGTCGGGGTGGGTTGGGGCCTTCAGCATGAACCTCGTCTACTCGGTCATCAAGCCACCCCTGGAACCGCTCGACATCTATCTGTCCGGCGGCCTGGGTTTCGTCAAACGGGGTAGCGACTATTTCGATCAGGAGGACGATTACCAAGAGCTCACCGATGTGGCCGGCGTACTGGGGGCGGGAATCCGTTATGGGGTGGGGCGGAACCTGTACATCCGGGTGGATCTGAAGGACTACGTCTCCAAGTACCAGAAGCCATACGAGGAATCCCAATCACAACACGACCTGCTGGTCAACGCGGGTATCGAGCTGCGGGCGAAGATCGGCCCGTCGTGAGCTTGTGCCGGCGTTTGCAGGCAAGTTCGGTGACGCGCTTGAACAACCGCCGGAAGAACGCCGGATCCTCATAGCCGACGGCCCAGCTGATCTTGTCGATCGGCTCGTCGGTTCTCTCCAGCCGGCGCTTCGCCTCCTCGACACGCAAATGCTGCACGTAGGCGATGGGGGAACAGCCCGTCGCCTTCGTGTAGCGACGCTTGAAGGTACGCTCGGCTATGCCGTATCTTGCCTGAGAGCTTTCCCGAGGCCAAGCAGCGATTAGCCGCCAACAGGTACCGAGTCAATCAGGGGAGGGTACCATGGTTGCGGAGCCAAGGCGCAGCATCTCCCGAAGCGAATTCCTGAAGTTGGTTGGGGCGAGCACGGCGGCGCTGGCGATCGACTGGCGCAAGCTGGAGGCCATGCCGACGGGGCCAAGGATCGATGAGGCGGGGCCCGTCGTAGTCATCGGCGGCGGCTTGGGCGGGCTGAGCGCTGCGGCTCACCTGGCTAGGCGTGGTGTGCCCGTCACCCTGGTCGAGCAGCATTTCAAGCCCGGAGGCTATGCCACGACCTTCGAGCGGGGGGACGGCAAGTTCGTCTTCGACGTGTCGCTCCACGCGACTTCCAGCGCGCGGGGCGGATTGTCACCGGCGCTCGAGGCGGCGGGGGTTCTCGATCAGATCGAGACCGTGGAGTTGCCGGAGCTCTGCCGCATCATTAGCCCCGATCACGACCTCACCTGGCCACAACGCGACCCGGAGGCCGTCGTCGAGCAACTCGTCCAGCTCTTCCCTAATGAGCAGGAGGGCATCAGGAGCTTCTTCGACTACCAGATGGGCATCCTGGACGAAGCGATGAAGCCGTTCAACAGGGACTCCTGGTGGGCCAGGATGCTGTTCCCGCTCACCCATCGGAAGATGTGGAATGTCCGTAACAAGACGTTCGGCGATGTGCTGGACGATCACGTGCAAGATCCTAAGGTGCGCGGCATCCTCTCGGCGTTCTGGGGCTACTACGGCCTGCCACCGTCCAAGCTTTCGGGCTTCTACTATTGTGTCGCCACGTCTTCTTATCTGCGCTTCGGTGGCCACTACATCAAGCAGCGCTCCCAGGATTTGAGCGACGTGCTGATGACGTCGATCGAGACGAACGGTGGCCAGGTGTTGCTTGGGACGCGGGCCACAGGAATCACGACCGAGCGCGGCGCGGTGACAGGTGTGATGACCTCGGATGGCCGGCAAATCGAGGCGCGGGGTGTCATCTCGAACGCCAGCGTGCCGGAGACGGTGAAGATGCTGCGTGAAGCTGCGGGGCCGGGCGCCTTCGCGCAGGAAGCCGAAGAATACCTCGGCGACCTGGAGCCTCTTCGCCCTTCTATTTCTACGTTTCTCGTCTGGCTGGGGCTGAACCAGGAGATCCGCGGCAAGGTCGAGGGCTACGAGATCTTTGTCCAGAACGACTACGACCCCGAGAGGGCCTACGCGGCTAGCCTCGCCTGTGATCCGTACGAAAGTGACTTCGGCGTCACCGTCTATGACAACGCCTTCCAGGGCTACTCGCGTCCCGGAACCTCGACGGTGGGGATCATCATGCTGAGCGGTTACGAGCCGTGGAAGCGATTCGCGGCGGACTACTTCGCTGGCAACAAGGACGAGTACCTGGCGGAGAAGGACCGAATCGCCCAAGCGCTGATCGATCGGGCCGCAGAGCGGGTGATCCCCGACCTGAGATCGATGATCGAGGTGGTGGAAGCGTCGACTCCACTGACCAACGTGCGCTATACACGGAACCCCGAGGGCGCCATCTACGGCTACGAGCAGGTCTTGGAGAACGCCTACATGACCCGCCTGCCTATCGCGACCCCGATCCGGGGTCTCTACTACGCCTCGGCCTGGACGAGCCCGGGCGGTGGATATCAACCGTGTCTGCAGGCGGGACTGGACGCTTCTGTGGCGCTCTTGAATGAGTGGGGGATCGGGCCGTAGCCGGTGACTACGGGAGGCCAGAGCTCGGTGGAGCGACTGGCGCCCTATCATCGAGTATGCTCGCACTCGACCGAAGGGAGACAGCACCCATGCACCACCCAACCCGTAGACGTCTCCATATCGCTGGCCTGATCTCGATCGCCTTGTTCCCGCTGTTGGTAGGCCTGCCGGGCGGAGCCGACGACCCGGTCCGCTCGCAGGAATGCGTCCAGTGCGAGGGTTGCACCAGCATTCTGGTGGGCCGGCTCGCCTCGGAAGACGGCTCGACCATGACGAGCCACTCCTGCGATTCTGGGACCGACCGCACCTGGATCAGCATCGAGCCGCGACGCCGCCACGCGGCGGGCGCCATGGACACCCTGTGGATGGACGCGAAGCGGACGGGCGGGCCCGAGGACACCGACCGGATCCCTTGGGGCGCGATCCCCCAGGTGGCCGAGACCTGGAAGTTCATGAACGCGGCCTACCCGATCATGAACGAGCATCAGCTCGCCATCGGCGAGACGACGACCGGGGGCAAGCGGGAGCTGAAGAGCAGTGAGGGCATCATAGACGCGCCCGAGCTGTATCGGCTCCTGCTACAGCGGGCTCGGACCGCTCGTGAGGCGATCCGCATCGCGGATGAGCTGACCAAGGAGTACGGGTACAACGATTGGGGCGAGTGCTTCACCTTCGCCGATCCGCAGGAAGTGTGGTTCTTCGAGATTCTGGGGCCTGGCCGCGGAAAGGTCGGCGCGGTGTGGGCGGCCGTGCGCATCCCCGACGACCACGTGGCCGTGAGCGCGAACGCCCACCGCATCCTGGAGCTCGACCTGAACGACCCGGACCACTACCTGGCGTCGGAGAACGTTCACTCGCTAGCGCAGGAGATGGGGTGGTGGGACCCCGACAGCGGTGACCCCTTCCAGTTCGCTTACGCCTATGGCAGTCGCAGCAGCCTCTACTCGCGACGGCGCGAATGGCGAGCCCTCAGCCTCCTGGCTCCTTCACTAGATCTGGATCCGAACTCCGAGAACTACCCCCTGTCGGTGAGGCCGGATGAGAAGGTCTCAGTTCAGGAGGTGCTGGCGATCTTTCGCGACACTTATGAGGATACCCCCTTCGACATGACCCGGCGGCTGACGGTGGTGAACCGCGAAGGTGACACGGTGAAAAGCCCGGTGGCGAATCCGTTCATGAACGCCGACACGAGAGACCTGCTCGGTGTCGAGCGGGAGCGCACCATCGCCTCTCCCTATGCCACCTACGTCCAGGTCACCCAGTCTCGTAGCTGGTTGCCCGACCCGCTCGGCGGCGTCGTTTGGCTGGGGTACGACAACCCGGCCACGACACCGCATATCCCCTTCTACATCGGCATTTCCCAGATGCCCGACTCCTATTTGGTGGATGGCCGCCGCGCCTTCCGGCGCGATTGCGCCTGGTGGGCGTTTCGTCGGGCCAGCAAGCTCTCGTACTTCCGCTACCAAGAGATGAATGGAGCGCTCGAGGAGATTTGGGAGCCGATCGAACGGGAGGCATTCGCCCGGCAGCCGTCGCTGGAGGAAGAAGCGCTCGAGCTCTATCGCAGGGACCCCGAGCTGGCAGAGGCGTTCCTCACCGAGTACTGCCACGACCTGGCCGAGCGGACGGTCGAGCGCTACTGGCAGCTCGGGGACGAGCTGTGGACGCGCTTCAACCTGGGCTTCTAGGGAGGGGCGGCCGATCGGCTTTCACTTCGCGAGCCCTCTTGATGGCCGGGTGGGCTGTGCCACAGGGCATAGACGTCGCTACCCTCCAGCCCTATCATCGGACTCGGCCTCGCCGCCCCGTGGGAACACGACGAGCCCATGAAAGTGGACACCAGTCCCCCGAGGAGATGTCGAACTCCGCGACGGCTCTGCTGACCGGTCAGACGCAGCAGCACTTGTGCTCGGGCGCCGATGCCGAGTTGCTCGGTGTGCGCCTGCACCGTGACGTTGTGAGTGCGTTCCTACAGTTGCAGGACGAAGCGCGCAGCGCCGGCTTCGATCTCCAGATCCTCTCAGGCTTTCGCAGCTTCGAGCAGCAGCTCTCGATCTGGAACCGCAAAGCGACCGGCAAGCTCGCCGTGCTCGACAGCGAGGCGGTGCCCTTGGACATCGAGCAGCTGAGCGAGGAGGAACTGGTCTTCGCGATCCTGCGTTGGTCCGCCCTGCCGGGCGCCTCACGGCACCATTGGGGTACCGATCTGGATGTCTACGACCTGGCTGCCCGGCCGGAAGGTTATGAGATCGAGCTCATACCGGAGGAAGTCGAGGCGGGCGGGATGTTCGGTCCCCTGCACGAGTGGCTGGACGGGAAGATCGCCGCCGACTCTGCGTTCGGTTTCTTTCGGCCCTACGACCAGGACCGGCTGGGTGTGGCGCCGGAGCGCTGGCACCTGAGCCATGCGCCCGTCGCCTCGGCCTACGAGCGCCAGCTCACGACCGGCATCCTGCGAGAGACCATCCAGCAGGCTGAGATCGAGCTCAAGGAAGTGGTGCTCGAGAATCTGGATGAGATCTATCGGCGCTTCGTAACCAACACGAAAAGGCCTCTCGCATGAACCTCCGTCCTCGAGAAGAGCGCGGGACCATCCTCTGGGGTCCCGACAGGTACGGACGCTCTCACCTGGATATCCCGCTGGAGGTCTGGCACCCCAGTAGCCCCTGCAGACTCCTGATCTTCGCCGGCATCCACGGCGAAGAACCGGAGACGACGTTCGCTCTGTCTCGTGCCCTGCGCCACCTGGCCGAACCGTCCCCGCACTGCGCGGTGGTCCTGGCCGCCAATCCCGACGGGCTGATCCGTGGAACGCGGGGAAATGCTCGCGGCGTCGATCTCAACCGCAATTTCCCGACAGGAGACTGGAAGCCGGACCGGGTGCCTCATCGCGCCACCATGGAAGAGCCGCGGGACGTCCTGTTGAGCCCGGGCCCGCAGCCCGCCTCCGAGCCCGAGACCCGGGCGCTCATCGGGCTGATCGACGAGCTAAGGCCGGAGACCGTGATTGCACTGCACGCCCCGCTGGCCTGCATCGACGACGCAAAACAAGGACCCCTGGCTCAGAGGCTGGCCCAGAGGACCGGCTTGCCCCTAGTGAAGGACGTCGGGTATCCAACGCCCGGCTCGTTCGGCACCTGGGGCGCCGAGCGGGGGATCGCGGTGATCACCTACGAGTTTCCGCTCGCGTCCACAGACGCGTTGGTCCGCGAGCATGTCCCCGTATTGGTGGAATTGCTCAGCGACGCGGACCTGTGAGCAGCTTGCCCGTCTCGAGACCCTCTGTCGCTCGAAGCTCCGATTACCCGGGGATCTCTCATGGTTCTTAACTACATCTGGATCGCGTTCTTTCTGATCGCTCTGGTCGTGGGGCTGGTTCGGCTGATCTTCCTCGGCGATACCGAGATCTTCACGACCATCGTTAACAGCACGTTCGAGATGGCCAGGCTCGGGTTCGAGATCTCGCTCGGCTTGACGGGAGTGCTCACGCTGTGGCTGGGTTTAATGAGGGTGGGAGAAAAGGGCGGCGCGATCGACATCCTGGCGCGGGTCGTGCGGCCGTTCTTTCACCGGCTGTTTCCGGAGGTGCCGCGGGACCATCCGGTTCATGGGTCGATGATCATGAACTTCGCCGCCAACATGCTCGGCCTCGACAATGCGGCGACGCCGCTCGGCCTCAAGGCCATGCAGGAGCTGCAGGAGCTCAACCCCAGCGAAGACACGGCCTCCAACGCCCAGATCATGTTCCTCGTCCTCAACACCTCGGGCCTGACGCTGATCCCCATCAGTATCATGGTCTACCGCGCCCAGATGGGGGCCGCCAATCCGTCCGATATCTTCCTTCCCATCCTCTTGACTACGTTCTTCTCGACCCTGGTCGGATTGATTGCGGTCGCCGTGGTTCAGCGGATCAACCTGTTCGACAGGGTGGTCATGGCCTACCTGGTCGGCCTGACCGGGGTCGTCGCCGCCACGATCCTCTACTTCACCCGGCTCCCCCAGGAGCAAATCGAGACGGTGTCTAACGTCGTCGCCAACGTGCTCCTGTTCGGGGTCATCGCCGGCTTCATATCGTTGGCCATGCTTCGCAAGGTCAACGTCTACGAGGCTTTCATCGAGGGAGCCAAAGAGGGATTTCCCGTCGTCATCAAGATCATTCCCTATCTGGTGGCCATTCTGGTCGCTATCGGCGTGTTCCGCGCCTCCGGGACCATGGACCTCCTGGTCGTGGGCATCGAGCGGGTGTTTGCCAGCTTCGGCATCAACACCGACTTCATCGGAGCCCTGCCGACAGCCCTGATGAAGCCGCTCAGCGGCAGCGGCGCCAGAGGGATGATGGTCGACGCCATGCAGACGTATGGGGCGGACTCGTTCGTCGGCCGGCTGGCTTGCACCTTCCAAGGGGCCACCGATACGACGTTCTATATCATCGCCCTGTATTTTGGCTCGGTCGCCGTGAGAAAGACACGGCATGCCGTGACCTGTGGGCTACTTGCGGATTTGGCCGCAGTCGTTGCCGGCATCTTCATAGCGTATCTGTTCTTCCACTGAACGCCCTCGAGCCGAAGTTGTCCGAAACCCGCACGGCGAACAGGAGCCGGGGAGCTGCCACTCCGCTGAGGCGCTGCGGGCCTTGGGCGTGGGAGCGGTCGTCTGTCGCGGCCTGGGGCGACGAGCCTTCGGCCGGTTGCGCGACATGGGCCTTCCGGTGTTCGTGACCGAGGACGAGGACACGATGAGTGTCTTGGAAGCCTACCGGGCCGGCCGTCTGTCGCGACTGACATCGGAAAGGGCGTGCCACGGCGGGCGGCATCGTCACGGGGACTCGCACCGATGAGAACGAAACCGCTGTCGGGCCTTCGCCTTGGTATCTTCGGCAAGGGAGGAGCTGGCAAGAACTTCGGCGTGCTGGTGCACGCAGGCTGGAGTAAGAAACGAGCGCTATTCTTCAACGTCCTTTCGGCGCTGTCGTTCCTGCTGGGCGGAATCGTGACGTACGCGGCGTCCTTTGAGGTCGACGTGACGTTTCTGCTCCCGCTTGCGGCTGGCAACTTCATCTACATCGCGGCGTCTGACCTGGTGCACAACCTCGAGAGGAGAGAGCGCAATGCGGCATGTGTCCAGCCTGCTTGCAGCACTGTTGATCCTGGGCGCCTGTAGCGGCCAGGAGCGTCCGGCCGAGGATATCGGTCTCTCTGCCGACGTCGGCGCGGCGACCCGTGTGTCCGATCTGTCCGGGTCACCCCTGGGAACCGTGCAGCTGGTCCACTCGTGCAGCGACAAGGCCACCGCCCATCTGGGACGAGGCCTGGCGCTGCTGCATAGCATGACCTACGAGGAGGCGGATGCCGCGTTCGCAGCGGCGGCCGAGGCCGATCCGGACTGCGCCATGGGCTACTGGGGCCAGGCGATGAGCTTCGTGCACCCGCTATGGTCGGACCCGCCCGACGAGGCCGAGTTCGAACGTGGGCTCGGCTTGCTGTTGCAGGCGCGAGCCCGAGCCAAGACCGACCGCGAGCTGGCATATGTGGAGGCCCTGGGGGGTTACTATAGCGCCGGCCGCGGCGACTCGGAGAGGCCCAATCTCGTCGCCTACGAGGAAGGCTGGCGCGCCTTCCACGAGCAGTATCCGGACGATCCTGAGGGGACGGTCTTTTTTGCGCTCGCCCAGCTCGGCACGGTCGACCCCGGTGACAAGACGTTCGCGAAGCAGCGGGCGGCGGGCGCGCTGGCGGAGAGCGTGTTGGCGGAGATACCCGACCACCCGGGTGCGCACCACTACGTCATCCACGCCTACGACAACCCGGCGCTCTCGGCGCTGGCCGTGGACGTAGCGCGGAGCTACGGGCAGATCGCACCCGAGATCCCACACGCCCTGCACATGCCGACCCACACCTTCACGCGGCTCGGCCTCTGGCAGGAGTCGATCGACTGGAACCGCCGATCGGCCGACGCGGCCTTGAAACGCCCGGTCGGCGACCAGATCTCTCTCCATTACTTCCATGCGCTGGATTACCTGGCGTACGCGTACCTCCAGGGCGCCGAGGATCAGAGAGCCCAAGCGGTACTGAAGGAGTTGGAGAGCGTGGAGCCGCCGTACCAGGCGCATCTCGCTAGCGCCTACACCTTCGCCGCCGTTCCCGCCCGCCTCGCCCTCGAGCGGCATATGTGGGAAGCGGCGGCGGATCTGGAGCCACGGCAGCCGAGCGCGTATCCGTGGGAGACGGCGGCTGCTATGGAGGCGATCACCTACTTCGCGCGGGCGCTGGGCGCGGCGCGTAGCGGCCGCTTCCAGCAGGGGCGAGCCGACCTCGAGACGCTGGCTGTACTCCAGGAACAGGTGGCCGCCAGGAACGCGTACTGGGGCGCCCAGGTCGAGATCCAGCGGCTAGCGGCGCTCGCCTGGTTGCAGTTCGAGGAGGGTTCCCGGGATCAGGCGCTTTCGACCATGCGCCGAGCCGCCGAGCTCGAGGCGGGCACGGAGAAGCACCCGGTGACACCGGGCGAAGTCTTGCCAGCGCGCGAGCTGCTGGGCGACATGCTGCTCGAGCGTGGACAACCGGCGGCGGCGCTCGTCGAGTACGAGGCGGCGCTCGATCGCAGCCCCAATCGGTTCAACGGCCTGTACGGCGCTGGCCGCGCCGCCGAGCTCAGCGGCGATGCGGAACGAGCCACGCGCCACTACAGGACCTTGGTCGAGATATCGGCCAACGCCGATACCGATCGCGGGCGGCTCCAGCACGCGAAAGCGTACCTGGCGGGGCAGGGGAATCCCAGCGCGTAGTGCCGTTGGTCTCGGGAGTAGGCTGGTCTCCGGGCCAGCGGTCGAGACGTGCCGGAGGCGGCTTCATTGATTAACTTGCTTGACATTCCGGGAGAGAAGCCATAGCCAACGGATTCCCCCACGGTGGTCGACGGTGGACCTGCGGACTAAACTCGTCTTTACACTGGTAGCGGTCTCTCTGGTCAGCATGCTGGCGCTGGGTGCCCTGGCGTACACGACCGCCGGCGATCTGTTGACGAAGAAGACGCTACGCCAGCTGAACTCGCTGGCCGAGACCAAGAAGGAAGATCTGCACAAGGTCATTATGGGCTGGCAGGATCGCGTCGCCCTGATCGCCAGCCGGACCCAACTGCGGCTCAGCCTGCGTGACTACAACGAGACCCGGAACCCCGAACAGCAGGAGCAGGTAGCACGGATCCTCGCGGACGCGGTTGCATCATCGCGGGTTGTCGAGTCACTGGCGCTGTTCGACGCTGAAGGTGGCCTCCTCAGCTCGGCCGTCCGCGACGCCGAGCGTGAGCCGCCAACCGTGCCGGACTCACGGCTGCTGTGGGTCGGAGATACCATCGCCTTCCAAGGGGTTTTTCTCGCTGCCGATGACGAGCCGCGGGCCAGCTTCGTCGCCCCCTTGATTCTGGAGGGGCAGCGAATCGGCGTCCTACAGGTCTTGTTGGATGCCGAGGAACTGCTCGATGTGACCCAGAACTTCATCGGGCTCGGCGAGACGGGCGAGACGATGATCGTGCTGCACGACACGGCTGGAGTTACGCGGGTGCTGCACCCGGTGCGCCAGCGAGCGACCGAGAAGCCCGGCCCGGTTAGTCCTGAGGGGCCGAGCGACCCGGCCACCTGGGCGATCGAGGGTCGCGATACGGTGATCTCGAAGGGGCTCATCGACTATCGCGGCGAGCCGGTCTGGGCGGCCACCCGCTTCCTGCCCGAAGTGAATTGGGGCGTCGTGGTGAAGTTCGACGCGGCGGAGGAGCGGTCAGACATTGTGGAGTTCCGACGTCGGCTGATGCAGCTCGGCCTCTCGCTCTCGGCCTTTGCCATCCTGCTCGGGATCATCGTGGGTCTCCGGTTCGCGCGGCCGATCAAAGATCTGGCCGGCGTGGCGAATCGGATCCGCCTCGGCGAGCTGGGTGCTCGTGCTAAGGTGTCGAGTGAAGATGAGCTCGGACTCCTGGCACGGACGTTCAATCAGATGGCGGAGGAGCTGGAGCGGCAGATGACGCTGCTGCACGAGTTTCAGAAGTACTTCGAAGTATCACTCGACATGCTGTGCATCGCCGGGACGGACGCCTACTTCAAGCGTGTCAATCCTGCGTTCGAGCGGACGTTGGGTTGGCCGACCGACGAGCTGCTGAGCCGGCCTTTCCTGGACTACGTGCACCCGGACGACCACGACAAGACCGTCCGCGAAATCGAGAAGTTGACCGAGGGCATCCCCACCGTCTCTTTTGAGAACCGCTACCGCTGCGCCGACGGCGGCTGGAAATGGCTGCTGTGGACGGCTCACCCCGAGCCGGATACGGGTTTGATCTACGCTATCGCTCGCGACATCACCGAGCTCAGGCAAGCGCAAGAGCGGTTGCGGGCCGTCGGCGAGCCCAAGTCCACCGATCGCGCCTAGGCGTGGTCTACCTGCAACTCTTCGGTGGCCTGATCTACCTTCTCATGGGGGGTGACCTGCTGGTTCGCGGGGCGGTCGCGCTCGCGCGCCGTGCGCGAGTGTCGCCGGTGGCCATAGCCCTCAGCGTGGTCGCCTTCGGGACATCGCTGCCCGAGCTCGTGGTCACGCTTCATGCCGTGCTCGATGGCTATCCTGGCATCGCGGTCGGCAACGTCGTGGGCAGCAACATAGCGAACGCCCTGCTGGTCGTCGGTGCCCCGGCCATCCTCTACCCCCTCGCAATCACTGAAAGCACTACACGTCGCAACAGCGTCGTCATGTTCGGCGTCAGCGTGATGTTCGTGGCGCTTTGCTTCCTGGGCGATCTTGGCCGGCCCGCCGGTGTCGTCCTCCTGGTGAGTCTGGTGATCTTGGGAGGCCTCGTCGTCAGAGAGAGCGCCCGCGACCAGCGCCAGGCAGACCGCAGCTTACCGATGGAATGGGTTTTGGGGCTACCGTCCAGAACCTGGATGATCGTGCTCTTCCTCATCGCCGGCACGATCGGACTGCCCCTGGGGGCGGGCATGCTCGTCGAGGCGGCGGTGCAGGTCGCCGAGCAGCTGCGGATCTCCGATGCCGTCGTCGGGCTGACGATCGTGGCGTTGGGCACCTCGCTGCCGGAGCTGGCGACGTGCGTGGTCGCGGCGCTGCGGCGCGAGTCGGGTGTCGCTCTTGGCACCGCGCTGGGGAGTAATGTCTTCAACATCGTGGCGATCATGGGATTAGCCGCTGTGGTGGCACCGGCCCCGATCCGGCTGTCGGCGAATTTTCTCTCCATGGACTTGCCCGTGATGCTGGGCGCCGCCTTGTTGCTGACGATCTTGGCTTGGCGCCGCCGGCCGATCGGTCGGCTGGCTGGTATGGTGTTGGTCTTGGGTTACTGCGCTTACTTGGCGGTGCTCTTCAGTTCCGCTTGACACGCCGCCCCTCGGACCGTAGCAGGCATGACGCGAGATGACCTGCAATAGTCGCTCAACGACTCCGCTCCTTGCAGCGGTAGCGTTGGCCGCCTGGATGGGCGGCGCGCGAATTCCGGCGGATCCGCTGCGGCAACGCATCGTGGCGCCGCCCCGTCCAGTCTTGCCCATACCCACAGCACGCCAACTCGAGTGGCAGCGCGGGGAGTTGGCGATGTTTCTTCACTTCGGTCTCAACACGTTCGCGGATCGGGAGTGGGGGACGGGGGAAGAGGACCCCGACATCTTCGCGCCCGGCAACCTTGACGTACGGGGCTGGGCGCGCGTGGCAGGGGAGACCGGGTTCCGCACGTTGATCCTCACGGCCAAGCACCACGACGGTTTCGCGCTCTGGCCGAGTCGGTACACCGACCACTCGGTGCGGAGCAGCAGCTGGCGCCACGGTCGCGGCAACGTCGTGGGTGAGCTCGCCGCTGCCGCGCGCCGCGAGGGTATCGGGCTCGGGCTCTACCTGTCGCCGTGGGACCGGCACGAGCCGACTTACGGCGACGAACAGGCCTACAATCAGTTTTACCTGGGTCAGCTGCGCGAGCTGCTCAGTGACTACGGGCCGCTGGCCGAGGTCTGGTTCGATGGAGCGAAGGGTCCCGAGGCACAGGACATGGAGTACGACTTCGCCGCCTACTGGGCGCTGGTACGCCAGCTCCAGCCCGGGGCCGTGATCTTCTCGGACGAGGGTCCGGACGTCCGTTGGATCGGCAACGAGCGCGGTGTCGCGGGGCCGACCAACTGGTCGCTGCTCGATCGTGCTAAGGTGAAGGTGGGGAACGCGGACCCGGCCTACCTGAACGCCGGCGACCCACAGGGGCCGGACTGGGTTCCGGGGGAATGCGATGTCTCGCTACGCGCCGGGTGGTTCTGGCACGAGAGCGAGGAGCCGAAGTCGCTGGCCGAGTTAATCGAGATCTACTTCAACTCGGTGGGCCGGAACTGCGTGCTGCTGCTCAACGTGCCGCCGAACCGGGAGGGGCGCCTGGATTCGGAGGATGTAGCACGGCTGCGGGAGTTCCGCGCGTACCTCGATGCGATCTTCGGGCGCGACGCGGCAACCCGTCAGGTGGCCACCGCCTCCAACGTGCGCGGCCGGGCCCCCGAGTACGCCGGCGAGCGGGCACTGGATGGCGACCTCGAGACGTACTGGGCGACCGACGATACAGTGCGGCGGGTGGCGCTCGAAATTGATTTGAACGTGACGGCACGCTTCAACGTGATCCGACTCCAGGAGCCGATCCAGCTCGGCCAGCGCGTGTCCGCCTATCGTCTTCAGGTCGAGCGCGAGGGTCGCTGGGAGACCGTGGTCAACGGCACGACGATCGGCCATAAGAAGCTCGACCGGATAGACACGGTGACCGCACGGCGGGTCCGGCTGCTTATCGATGGGGCGCGCGCCTGCCCGCTCATCGCCGAAGTCGGTGTGCACTTCGATCCGGGAGTTCCAGGCGGGGCCGGGGCTAGGTAGCCCGGGCCTGCTTCCTCACCGCCAGCGCCATCGAGACGGGAATGGCGACGATGAGTAGCGGCGCGTACGCCGAGCCCGGCAGGCGGAAGCCGGAGGAGAGCGCCAGGAACAAGGACACCACGGCCACGAAAATCCCGATGAGGATCAGGCTCATCCCGGAGTCCGATAGCTCCTGACGGGGCGTCGTCACCACGGTGTGCGCGACCGCGACCAGCGCGAGGACGCAGTAGCCCAGCATCAGGAGCATGCCCAGCGACCCGAACGTGTGGTAGAGGGTCGGATGGAAGATCAGCTCTAACACCAGGCAGGCCACGAACAGCACCCAGACCGCGTAGATGACGCCGGTGACGAGGCGGCTGGCACCGGCACGCTTGAGCCTGGGGAAGGTGAGGAAAAAGCGGAGTAAGAGGACGCTCAATAGCAACATAGCGGCGAACTGGACGTGAGACGCGACTCCGTCCCAGGTACCCAGGTAGGGCCCCGCCCCGAACGTTGCCATGCCCGCCGCCAGGCCGATGCCCGCGAGCGCCAGGGCGTGAGACGTATGAACCGAAACGAGCGGCCAAAGGCCAAACACCAGGAACGCCAGCCCGACCAGCGCCACTCCCAGCCTCAGGTTCAGCACGCCGCGCGGCGTCGCGCCGTAGACCACACCGAGCGACAGCGGTTCGCCTTCCCGCTCCACGACCAGCCGCAGCGACTCCCCGGGCCGCCGGATCAGCGAGTGGGGCCACCGCGAATAGAGCGGCAACTCTTCCACCGGAATCCCCTCGACGCTGACCACCCGATCCCCGACCTGCAACCCGGCCGCGCGGCCTCCACCCTCCGGCTCGACGTAATTCACTAGGTACTCGGGGCTGTAGGTGAACCCGCCCCGACCGATGTCCAGCCTCTGGAAGAAGCCAAACGTTCCCCATGCGGTAATCGCCACAGCCGCAACCAGCAGCAGCGCCCGGTGACGGTTGGTAATCGGACCGCCCATCCTGATTCTCCGGCTCGGGTTCTGGGGCTTGGACAATCTAGCGTGGCGGGGCAGTCACGGCAGCGAGAGGCCGTGTGAGGCTGGGGAAGCTGGCGAGAATCTCAGCTTGTCATGGCGTGCGGGTACGGAGTGTAAAGCGAGGCGGCGCGACCTCGCTGGGAAGCCGCGCCGCCGTTAGAGACTGCCGCTCGAGACTAGGGTCGGCAGCTCACATTCGATTCGTGGAAGTTGGCCGTCAGGTCGCCATTGGCATTCCAGTTCAACAACACGTGAAAATCAAACATGTAGTCTGTTGCGTCGCCCTGGCCGATGGCCCGAACTCGCCTCATCGTGTGCTCCGAGTAGTGTCCGTCGCTCGTCGGATCACCGTTCGTTCGGACGAGGCTGTTCATGTTCCAGCGGTACTGGGCTCCGCTCGTGCGGCTTACGCCTTCGGCCTTGCCGTTGATGTGCCACGCGAAGTTCTTGTTACCGGAGGCGGATTCCTGGTCGACGAGCTTGATCTTGACCCACCCGTCGAGTTGCACAACCTCACCACACGCTCTCAAGGTTGCACTGTAGGGGTTCGTCACGTCGTACGCTACGGCACTGCCACCGCCGTTTCCGCGCCCTTGGGCTGCCGCTTCCTGCGCCGGGGCCAGCAAAGCGAACCCCACCATGGCGCCGAGCAGGAAGACTGTCGATTTCCTCATCTCCTAGCTCCTCCTAATAAGGGTTTGTCGGCGGGTACAAGGCCCCGGTGCGCCATGTGCGGACGACTCACGTCCGTTGTTCGCCACCAGGCCGGCCTCTTGTGTCCTCTAGCGGGAAGCGGGAATCGCAGCGCCTGGGGGGACGAGGCGGCCCGATCGGCCACCTGCGGGGCACCGCGCGTACGAGTCTGTGCAAGAATCGGGCACGTCCCGAGTCCGGCCCCGTCGTCGGGCACCGCTCTCGATCCGTGTCCCCTAACTCGATCTATCTTAATCGGTTAGGCGTGAGATCCGGTCGAGCGGCCCGCCGGCCGCCCGCCAGCCAGGCTCGGTCGATTCCGGGAGAACGGTGCGAGAATCGGTAATATTGACCGATGCGCTAGGGCGGTCCTGCGTTCCAGGCATCGAGCACCGCCCGGAAAAGCCGGATGTGCTGCGGTGTGGTGCCGCAACAGCCACCGACCATCCCGACGCCGGCGGCGAGCAGGTCGTGGACCTGGGCGGCCATGACTCCCGGCGCCTGCTCGTAGATCACCTGTAAGTTCTCCAGAACCGGCTGGCCAGCGTTGGGCTGCGCCACAGTAGGCAGGTCGCAGACGCTTCGGTAACGTTGGATCGCCTGAGCGGCCCGCGCGGCGTCGACGCCCGACCCACAATTGACCCCGAGGGCGTCGGCCCCGGCATCCGCCATGAACCGCGCAGCCTTTTCGGGGTCCACGCCCATCATGGTGCGGAGGTCCCTACCATCATGGGTGACGGCAAAGGCCACGGAACCGATCACATAGGACGCACCCGCCTTGCGGGCGGCGCTTATCGCGATTCCGAGCTCCTCGAGGCTCGATTGAGTCTCGATGATGATCGCATCGACGCCGGCGTCGACGAGGGCCGACGCCTGCTCGGCCAGCGCCTCGCGAGCCGCGCTCTCCGAGATGTCTCCGTAGGGCTCGATCAGCCCGCCCAGCGGGCCGATGTCGCCCAGCACGAAGCCGGGGCGGTCCGCGAAGGCGTCCCGGGCGATGCGAACGGCGGCTCGCGCGATCTCCACCACGTCATCGGCATGGCCGTGCCGACCCAACATGATGCGGCTTCCGCCGAGGGTGTTCGTGATCAGGCAGTCGGATCCGGCGTCCACGTAGGCGCGCTGGATGGCCAGCACGCGCTCGGGATGCTCGATGTTCCAGGCCTCACCACAGGCGCCTGGCTCCAGTCCCACCCGCTGCAGCTCAGTGCCCATGGCGCCGTCCGCGAGCAAGACGCTCCGCTCTAAGGCATCAGGCAGTTGCTGTGACATGGTTCTCATGTGTCAGCCCGAACGCGGCGAGCGTCGAGAGCCGTGGCCGTAAAGCGCCGGACTCGAGCACCTCGATCGGGCCGGGGTAATCGGTGAGCAGCGAGAGGAGCCGCGTTTGATCGTCGAGCGGCCAGCCGCGGTAGCCGGGACTATGATAGGGCAGGACGCGCGTCCCGTGTGGCCCCATCTCCTGGCACAGCCTGACGGCCTCACGCGCCCGGAGCTCTTCGACAAGTGCCACGCCATAGGCGTTGAGCGCCATCGCCTCATCGGGCCGGTCGTCCCGCCACAGCCTGCCGATCTCGGCAACGATCGCGTGCCCAGCGCTCAGCGCGACAACGTGCAGGGCGTGAGCCCGCGCCGCCCGCAAGCGAGCGGCCAGCCCGCCCCCGGTCAGAGCTATGCCGCCGGCGAGGTGGACGACGCTACCGTCGATGTGGTCGATCCCTACCTGCCGTCGACTCACCGAGGGCTTCGCGTTCTCGATGCACCAGGAGCGCACGGCATCGTGCAGCCAGGCCCAGCGACCGCACCGCATCGTGCCGGGCGGTGCGCCCAGGTGATGCTCGACCCGCTCTAGCGAGAGCTCGATCATGACTCCACCACTCCAGGGCCGATCGGTTTGAACAAGCAGCCTTGGGCGAAGGCGTCGAAGAAACGCTCGTCCGTCTCGAGCTCGATGTGCTTGATCTGCGTGACGAACGACTCGAGCTGGCGCCGCAGCGCTACCGAGCGCAGCGCTAGAGTAGCTCCCTCGATAGCGCCGTTGCCGATCGGTTCGATGCGCTCGCGCGGCAGATCCGGGACGAGCCCGATACTCACCGCCGCCTCCCGGTCGAGGTGATTGGCGAACCCGCCGGCCAGGTACAGACGGTCGATCTCACCGTGCTCGGCGCCGTAATAGCTCATCAGGAGTTTCCAGCCGGCGGCCAGCGCGCCTTTGGCCTGTGCCAGACGGCTTATGTCCTCGGCGGTGACGTAAATGTCAGCAGCGCGGTCGAGCACGAAACGCTTGGCCTCGATCCGGCCAAGCTCGCTCATCCGTCCGATCCTGAGCAGCTCGCTCAGCGTGTCCACCAGGCCCGACCCGCAGATCGCCTCCGGAGCTCCATCGCCGATCACCCGGCAGGTTGGCACGCCGGCCCCGTCCAGCTGCACCGCCTCTATGGCGCCCGGGAAAGCGGGGCTCCCGCAGCTCATGCCGCCGCCCTCGAAAGCCGGGCCGGCCGGACACGATGCCGCCAGCATCCGCCGGCGATTGCCGAGCAAGAGCTCGGTGTTCGTGCCGATGTCCAGAACGGCGACCAGCCGATCCTCGTGTGGCGCGTCGACCGCCAGCAGGCAGGCGGCGGCATCGGCACCGACGTGGCCGCCGACCAGCGGCAGCCCGTAGGCCCGTGCCGCGCCGTGGGTGAGGAGACCGAGCGAGCGCGCCGGGGCGGAGAGAGCGGTCGAGGTCCGACGCCCGGCCGCCAGTTCGTGCTCGCTGACCGAGCGGTAGGGGCTCTGACCGAGCGAGCCGACATCGAGTCCGAAAAACAGGTCCCGCATCGTCGGGTTGCCGACCACGGCCACCTCGTAGATCGAGTCCGGGTCGCAAGGCAATACCCCGATTGCCTGGTTGATGTATGCCGTCAGGGTGGTGCGGAGCCGTCCATCGACATCGGTCGCCGCGTATGCAACTCGGGCCATGACGTCCGATCCGGCGAAACGTTGCGGGTTCTCGAACGATTGGGCGGCCCGGACGATCCCGCTCTCCAGGTCGACCAGGCGCAGGACGACCGTCGTGGTGCCGAGGTCCAGCGCCAGCCCGTGCAGCTGGCCTGCAGCCCTGGCGATCGGCTCGCCGTCCAGCAGAACCTCGTCTCCCCGCCGGGTTACCGCTGGATCGAACGAAGCTTCCGATTCTCTGAACTCCAATTCCGCGCCGGAGTCCAGAATGCGCAGCGCCTGGCGCCGCAGCCGGCGTACACTCACCGTACCGCCTGCGCCGGCGATGCGAGCGCGACAGGCCAGACGGAAGTCGCCGCGCAGGTGTCGCTCGTGCTCGGTCGGAGGAGAGAGCAGGTGAGCGCCCGCGATAACCTCCACCAAGCACTCGCGGCACCGCCCCTCCTTGCGGCAAGAGTTGGTGACCGAGAGTCCGACCCGCTCAGCGCACTCGAAGAGCGAGGCGCCGGGCTCGACCTCGCACCCCTGCTTATCCACCAGAACGCGCATGGTCACACTTCAGTCCTGCACCGCATTGCCACGAAGCTTGAGGAACAAGTCGACCGCACTTGGGGCGTCGGGAGCGTAGCCATGGGCGCCGATCTGTCGTGCGAAACTCTCGCTCAGCGGCGCGCCACCTACGCACAGCTTTACGTGTTCGAGTCCCGCGGCAGCGAACCCATCGATCACCGTCTTCATGTAGGGCATCGTCGTCGTTAGCAGAGCGCTCATGCCGACGATGTGGGCGTCGTGCTCGCGTGCCGCCTCGACGAACCGATCGACCGACTGGTCGACACCCAGGTCGATCACGCGGAACCCGGAGCCCTCGGCCATCATCCCGACCAGGTTCTTGCCGATGTCGTGCAAGTCGCCTTTCACCGTACCTATGACGAGCGTCCCCGCCGACCGACCGGCCGGCGACGTGCCGAGTCGCGGCTCCAGGACTTTCATCGCGGTCTTCATGGCCCGCGCCGCGACCAGAACCTGCGGCACGAATATGCGGTTGTGCTTGAAGTCGTAGCCGACCATACGCATGCCGGCGATCAGGCCGTGCCGAAGGATCTCGTCGGCCGAAAGCCCTTCCGCCAGCGCCTTCTCGACCATCGCCGTGAGCGCGTCTGACTTGCCCTCGTACAATAGCCGGTTCATCTGCGGGAAATCGATCATCAAGGCCTCGGCTGCGATTCTGGCGCCGGGTGCTGAGTGTCGGTTATATGTAGGCGTGACTCGCGGCAGCGGCAATTGGAGGTGTGATGAACGGTCGGCAACGTGTCGGAATCGCGATGGGTCTCGGCGTGCCCGATCGGGTGCCGGTTTTCTGTCAGCTGGCGATCGGACATTACTTTCTCAACGCCCAGGGTTCCCCCTTCGATGTCTGGTACCGCTCCGCGGCGTTCGCCGACGCGTTGGTCGAGTTGCAGCAGCGCTACCGGTTCGACGGGATCCTCGTCAACCTGCCGGGCCGCGATCCGCAGTTCGAGGAGCAGCTCGCCGACATCGAGGAAGGGCTGGCTGAGACGACGATTCGCTGGAAGAATGGCTCGGTCACGCGCCTTCCGCATGATGACAATCCCCATTACTTCCTGCCCGATGGCTCGCGCTACTTCCCCGCGTTCGAAGAGATTGAGCCCGAGGGTCTTTGGTACGTGGAGCCCTGGGACCTGACCGAGGTCAACTATCCCTTCACCTGGGGCTTCGAACCCGAGCCACGGCCGTTCGACGATTTCTTTCCACCCTATCACCTGGATAGCATCGCCGAAGTGAAACGCCGTGTCGGCGGCAAGGTGTCGTTGCACTCGGAAGTGTTCAGCCCGTTTTCGCAGTTCCTCGAGCTCCTGAGCTACGAGAACGCGTTGATGGCGATCCTCGATGATCCGGGGAAGACCCACGCCTGCCTGGATCGACTGACCGCGGGCGCCATCGACCTTGCCGGCCGGCAAGCGGCGACGGGTGTCGACGCGATCCTGATCTCTTCAGCGTTCGCCGGTGCGGGCCTCATTTCGCGCGCGCACTACTCCGAATTCGTGTTGCCCTACGAGCGGAGGTTGATCTCCGAAGTCCGGGCGCGTCACGAAGACGTGAAGATGTACACGCACACCTGCGGCGCGATCGGCGACCGCCTGGACCTCATCTTAGATACTGGCACCGACGGGATCGACACACTCGACCCGCCTCCGCTGGGTACCATCGAACTGGAAGACGCGGTTCGGGAACTGCAGGGGAAGGTGTTCATCAAGGGCAACATCGATGCGGTAAACACGCTGCTCTACGGCGACGAAGAGAAGATTCGCGCCGCGGTACTACATCGATTGGATGTCGCCAAACAGGGCGGCGGTTACATCCTCAGTACGGCTTGCTCGGTGCCGCCGGCTGTGGATCCGGGGCGGCTCGAGTATCTGAGCCAGCTCGTCATCGAGTACGGGTGTTACCCGTAGCTCATCTTAAGCCACTACCCGGCCCCAACCCACGCGCCGGACCAGGAGAATCACGCCGACGGCGCAGGCGGCGGCGCCCGCCAGCAGGAGGGTCGCCCGGGCATAGTCTCCGAATATCAACAGTCCGACCGTGGGGAGAGTCAGGTATACGATCCCTGCGGCGAGCAGCGCGGCGGCCAGCAGCAACCCGAGGTGGCGGTCGGGCTCGACGTCGGGAGCCCGGCGCGCCTGCGGGCGCCAGCCCGGTCCTCCCGGGCGGACCTTGCGGTAGAAACCCTCGAGCACCTCTTGGTCCTCGGGCGGCGTGAGATAGGTCGCCGCCAGCCACGATACGATCGTCAGCGCCGCGACGATCGCCAGCCTGTACTCGTTGCTTTCCACGAACCGACTCACAACGACGAAGCAGACCAGCGAAGCGACCATCGCAACGATCTCCGACCAGGCGTTGAGCCGCCACCAGAACCAGCGCAGCATGAACACCGCGCCGGTGCCGGCGCCTAGCGCAGCGAGGAACTTCCAGGCTTCGTCGACCGACGTATCGCGCATCAACCAGGCGGCGAGGCTGCCGACCAGCAGGATCAAAACAGAGGCGAGTCGCGACGCGAGGGTCAGGTGGCGCTGGTCGGCCGCCGGGCGCACGAATCGCTGGTAGAAGTCATTGACCAAATAGGAGGCGCCCCAGTTCATCTGGGTGCTGATCGTCGACATGAAGGCAGCGAAGAATGCGACTAGGAGGAGGCCGCGCAGGCCGACGGGTGCCAGGTCGCGCATCACCATGGGAAAGCCAGCGCCCGGGTCAGCGGCCTCCCGCAACTCGGGGTACATGGCGAGTGCTGCGAACGCGACCAGCAACCAGGGCCAGGGTCGGACACAGTAGTGAGCGATCTGGAACCAGAGGGTGGCGAGCAACGAATGTCTTTCGTCTTTGGCAGAGGCCATCCGCTGCACCACATAGCCACCGCCGCCCGGCTCGGCGCCCGGGTACCAGGAGGCCCACCACTGCACGAAGAGCATGATGAAGAAGATGCTCACCGGCATCCACGGGTCGGTCCCGCCGAAGTCGGGCAGATAGCGGAACGCCTGCTCGCCGGCCCCGAAGTTCTGCGTGACCTGGAGCTTCAGCGCATCGACGCCGCCGAGATGGCCGACGGCCAGCACGGCCAGTGCTATCGAGCCGGCCATGGCGATGATGAACTGAAAGAGGTCGGTGACGACGACACCCCACAACCCGGAGAGCGTACCGTAGACACCGACTACGGCCAGCAGCACGACGATCATCACCCACTCGTTGCCCTGCTCAGCCGCCGTGCCGGCGAACACCGTGTATTGCAAAACAGTAACCATCGCACCGGTTACCCAACCGATGATGATGGAATTGACCAGCAGCGCGATGTAGATGGCTCGGAAGCCACGCAGGAAGGCGGCGGGCTTACCACCGTAGCGGAGCTCGACGAGTTCGACGTCCGTCAGCACCCCCGCCCGCCGCCAGAGCCTCGCGTAAAGAAAAACCGTAATCATGCCGCCCAGTGCGAACGCCCACCAGAACCAGTTGCCCGCCAGCCCATGCCTCACCACCAGCCCGGTCACGGCCAGGGGCGTGTCGGCGGCGAACGTGGTCGCCACCATCGAGGTGCCCGCCAGCCACCAGGGCAGGGAGCGGCCGGAGACGAAATACTCGGTGAGGCTCCGGCCCGCCCGCCCCCTGAACAGGACCCCGATCGCCAGCGCGAACAGCAGGTAGCCGACGATGACGGCCCAATCCAGACCGCTCAGCTCCATTCCGCCTCTCTCTCCGGGTTGGATGTCAGATCAGGGCAGCGCGGGGCGACAATATAGCTTGACACCTGAAGAATATCAGCCAGCAGCGCATCGGCGCCGGCCCCTTTTCTGACGGGCAGGTAGCATGTATAGTCAGGCCACACAGCTAAATGCACAGGCTGGGCAGCAGGCCGCGTGATTGCAGGCCGGCCTCCAGAGAACAAGTGAGGACGAAGTGGCGAAGAAGTACGTGTCCAACAAAGACGAGTCGGTGCGGATCTTCCGAAGCGGCATCTTGGAGCTGTTCACCTACGTGCACCCGACCGTGCCGCACGTGATATTCATCCCCGTCATTTGCTTGACGCTCTACTTGAGCTACACCTCCGGACTGTCAGCCGGCCGGATTGCGCTTCTGTTCGCCGGCGGCCTGTTTCTCTGGACCCTGGTCGAATACTTGGTCCACCGTTTCGTGTTCCATTCGACCACGGAGTTGGAGGATGAGGTGCGCGATACCGTGAGCCGGCTCGCCCCGGGCGAGGCAGCGCTGGCGAAGCTGACCGGCTTTCGCCAGAAGCACTATTTCCTCGCGCACGGTGTACATCATGATTTCCCCAACGATACCAAGCGGCTGGTGATGCCACCGTCGTTGAGCATTCCGCTCGGCGTGGTATTCTATGCCGGCTTCTGGCTGCTGGTCGGCCGCGGAGATGGGTCGGCGTTCTTCGCCGGGTTCACGCTAGGATATCTGGTCTACGACACCATCCACTACGCTGTGCACCACTTCTCGCCACGCGGCCCCATCATGCTGTACCTGAAGAAGAAGCATTTCCGCCATCACTACCAGGACTCCACGCGGGACTTCGGGGTTAGCAGCCCCATCTGGGATTGGGTACTGCGGAGCGTGTGACTGGCGCGAGAGAGAAAAGTGTGAGCCGGGAGCGGGCTGGTTTGGCAGCTCGCATATGGCGCTCGCTGTTTAGGGGGCCCATCTACCCGCGTGACGACCGCGAACGTAAGTGGGTCGTCGTCAACAACCTGATCCTGCATTTCCGGCCGCTTCGGCTGCCCAGGCGGTCACTTCGCTACACCCATACTTTCGGCCTGGGTGGGATGTCGCTCGTCCTCTTCTTGCTGCTCGCCGCAACGGGCGTCCTGTTGATGTTCGTCTACGAGCCGGCGCCCGGCCGCGCCTACGATTCGATCGTGACCCTTCAGAGCCAGGTCTTCTTTGGCAAGTTGGTCCGTAACATACACCATTGGAGCGCTAACCTCCTCATTGCCATCGTGTTCCTACACCTGCTGCGCGTCTACTTCACCGGCGGCTTCCGCGGTCCGCGACAGTTCAACTGGCTGATCGGTTTGGCGTTGCTGTTGTGTGTGCTGGCCTCGAACTTTACCGGCTACCTGTTGCCCTGGGACCAGCTTTCCTATTGGGCGATAACGATAAGTACCGGTATGTTGGGCTACGTGCCGCTGCTCGGGGAATGGCTCCAGGGGGTGGTGAGAGGGGGGTCTGATATCGGATCGGCCACGCTGATCAATTTCTACACGATCCACACGACGGTCGTCCCGGTATTCCTCATTCTCCTGATGGCCTGGCACTTTTGGCGAGTGCGGAAGGCACACGGCGTGGTGATCCCGCGGGCGCCCGACGAAGAGCCGGAAGAGAAGCCTGAGTACGTGCTCACGCTGCCGAACTTGTTGATGCGCGAGTTCGCAGTGGCGCTGATGCTCATCGCGTTCGTCATGGCGGTGTCGGTCTTCGTGAACGCACCGCTGGGCACGGCCGCTAACCCCGGCATGAGCCCGAATCCGGCCAAGGCTCCCTGGTACTTCGTCGGCATCCAGGAGCTGCTGCTGCACTTCCACGGTCTTTTCGCCGTCGTCATCATTCCGCTCCTGGTCGCCGCTGCGCTACTCATGATCCCCTATCTCAGGTACGAGGCCGACCTCTCCGGCGTCTGGTTCGGTTCGCGACGCGGACGGCGTTTGGCCGTGGCCGCAGCGCTCACGGCCCTGACCGTCACGCCCACGTGGATCGTCTTCGACGAGTACTGGATCGATTTCGCTGCCTGGCTGCCGGGTCTGCCCAGCGCGCTGAGCGCCGGCCTGTTGCCGTTCGCACTGCTGGCCGGTGCCTTGGTCGGATTCTACGTGCTTTTAAAGAAGAGATATGCGGCATCGCGTGACGAAGCCGTACAGGCGGCTTTCGTCCTGCTGACCGTCGCCTTCATCGTTCTGACGGTAACGGGTGTGTGGTTCCGTGGAGAGGGTATGGCTCTCGCCTGGCCATGGGGCAGCTGACTGATCGGATGGTTCCGGTAGAGATGACGCAGAGCGCAGACAGCAACACCGAGACTGGCGCGGCTCAGGGCTCGAGGCGCGGCTTCCTATGGAAGATATGGCTGAGCTTGGGAGGCCTCGCTCTGCTGGAGTACTTGTGGCTGGCCGCCGATTTCCTCCGTCCGCGGGGGCGGCCTGGCGGCGATGCGGAATCCTCGATTGTCGTCGCCGGCCCGGCGGAGCGTTTCGCGCCCAATTCCGTCACCGCCTTTCCGGCCGGTAAGTTCTACCTCGCCCGTCTGGAGAACGGCGGCTTCCTGGCGCTCTCGCGCGAGTGCACGCACCTGGGTTGTACGGTGCCCTGGGCGGCCGATGAGGGGCGCTTCGTCTGTCCCTGCCACTCATCGGCTTACGACATCCGAGGTGACGTGCTCAGCCCGCCGGCGCCCCGCGCCCTCGACCTCTACGCTGTGAGGATCGAGAACGGCATCGTGAAGGTGGACGTCGGGCGAGCACTCAAGCGTAGGTCTTACGAATATGCGCAGGTGGTGATGCCGTGACGGGTGGGTCGGTGAGTCGCGATTCGTTGCATAGCTGGATGCGGGCCGGGATGATCGCCTCTGCGGTAATCGTTCTATCGGTGCCGGTCTATGCGGTGAAAGAGAGTTTGGATCGCGGTGCAGCTGAAGCGCTGTCCACACGCCAGGCCACGTTCGTCGGCCGCGATGCGTGTGTCTCGTGCCACGAGGCCGCCTACGAGAAGTGGCGTGGCTCGAACCACGACGACGCGATGGCGGTTGCCAGCGACAGCACGGTCGTGGGCGACTTCGACGACGCCACGTTCGAGTACGGCGACATCACGGCTCGCTTCTACCGCCGGGACGGCAAGTACTACGTCTACACGCAGGGCCCCGACGGGGAGCCGAACGAGTTCGAGATCCTTTATACCTTCGGTGTCGAGCCACTGCAGCAATACCTGATACCGTTTCCCGGCGGCCGGCTCCAGTCGCTCACCATCGCCTGGGATGTCGAGCGCCGCGAGTGGTTCTACTTGTATCCGGGCCAGGACATCCCGCCGGATGACTGGCTGCATTGGACGCGCGGCGGTCAGAATTGGAACGGCATGTGCGCCGAGTGCCACTCGACCAATCTCAAGAAGGGCTACGACGCCGAAAACCAGAACTTCTCGACCTCGTGGTCGGAGATCGATGTGAGTTGCGAGGCCTGCCATGGCCCGGGCTCCAAGCACGTCGAATGGGCGGAGATACCGCCGATGGCGCGGGCCGAGGTCGAGAACTACGAGCTGTTGATTCGTACCAGCGAGATCAGCTCGCGGCAACAGGTCGAGCTGTGCGCGCCCTGCCACTCGCGCCGTACCGAGCTGGGCGACTACGACCACACGAGCACGAACGTCCTCGAGAGTCAGGTGCCGGCGGTGTTAGAGGAGGGTCTCTACTACGCTGATGGCCAGATTCTCGAGGAGGTCTATGTCTACGGCTCCTTCGTGCAGAGCAAGATGTTCCGCAACGATGTGCGCTGCAGCGATTGCCACGATGCGCACAGCCTGGCGCTATTGAAGGAAGGCAACGAGCTTTGCCTGCAATGCCACCGCGCGGATACCTACGACAGCTACGACCATCACTTCCACAAGAAGGTCCACGAAGGGAAGCCGAGTGATGGAGCGCTCTGTGTCAGGTGTCACATGCCGGAGCGACCCTACATGGTGATCGACTACCGGGCGGACCATAGCATTCGTGTGCCGCGCCCGGACCTGACTCTAGAGATCGGGGTGCCCAACGCCTGCAGCCAGAGCGGCTGTCATGACGACGAGACGGTCGAGTGGTCGGTGGATCATTACGAAGAGTGGTACGGCAAAGCGAAGCGGCCACACTACGGTGCCATTCTCGCCGCCGGGCGCGAGCGGCGCCCCGAAGCCGAAGAGCAGTTGATTCGGTTGTCACAGGATGATCTCTACCCGGCTATCGTGCGCGCCACGGCGCTCTCTCTGCTGAGCGCCTACCCGGGTGAGGCGAGCGCTGCGGCATTCAACAGGGCACTATCCGACGCGGAGCCGCTGGTCCGCTACATGGCTGTGCAGTCTGTCAACCTGCCGAACCCCGAGGACCTGGTCGAGCTCGTCGCACCGCTGTTGTTCGACCCCGTGCGAGCGGTTCGCATGCAAGCGGCCAGCACTCTGGCAGGGCTGCCGGAGCGGCTGTTTAGGCCGTATCAGCAGGAAGCACTTGCCGAGACGATCGCGGAGTACCAGAAGGCGATGGAGTACTCGCTCGATTTCTCGTTCGCCGGCCACAACCTCGGCAACCTCTACGCGAGGTTAGGTGATGCCAGGCTGGCGGAAGAAAACTACAGACTGGCGATCGAAATCGACGACCTGTTCTATCCGGCCAAGGCCAACCTGGCCGTGCTTCTCAACTCCCAAGGCCGGAACCAAGAGGCTGAGACCCTGCTCTGGGAGATCCTCGAGGCGTACCCTGAACAGCACGATGTCGCCTACTCCCTGGGGCTATTGTTGGCCGAGCTGCAGCGCTACGACGAGGCGGCGGACTATCTCGGTCGAGCGGCGCTGGGGCTAGCCGAACGGCCTCGTGTCCACTACAACCTGGGCCTGGTCTTGCAGTATTTGGAACGCCAGCCTGAAGCGGAAACCGCCTTGCGCAGAGCTGTGGAACTGGAGCCGGACAATCTCGACTATCTGTATGCGCTGGCCGACCACTATGTGAGGCGGGGCGAGTTGCGCCGGGCACTGCCCATCGCCGAGCGTATGATCGAGACCCACCCGGAGAGTCCAGTCGGCCGGGAGGTCAAGGCCTACATCGAGCGCGCGCTGGTCTCGAGCCCGGCACGCTAGTGCGGCGCTAGCTGTGCTTCGCTAGATTCGTGGCGTTCAACAACAGCCCCGGCCCCTGGGGAAGTCTGCGGGCTCGTCGCCGAGTCCAGTATCACCGGACTTCTCCCGGAATCTCATTCTTCAACGGAGGTCTGCCGATGAGAGTGCTGATCAAGTTGGCACTGGCATTGACCCTGGCCGCGCCTGCCTTGGCACAGCAGACGGAAGGCATCTTCCCGTTCGACTATCGCTCGGTCGAGCTGGAGAATGGGTTCAAAGCCTACCTGATTCCGGCGGGCGCGCCGAATCAGATCGCCTACGTGTCGATGGTGCGCACGGGAAGCCGCGATGAATGGGAACCCGGCCGCAGCGGTTTCGCCCATTTCTTCGAACACATGATGTTCCGCGGTACCGAGAAGTACCCCAACTACGACGCCGTCACGGCCGGCATGGGTGCCGCGCGGAACGCCTTCACCGGCAGCGACCGAACGGTCTACTACCTGGTCGCCTCTAACGAATATCTGGAGCAAATCGTCGATCTGGAGTCGGACCGTTTCAAGAACCTCAACTACAGCGAGTCCGACTTCCGAACCGAAGCGGGCGCCGTGCTCGGCGAGTACCAGCAGGGTGCGATGGTTGCCCTCCGCTTCCTGTCGGAAAGAGTACGCGACACGGCTTACGACGTGCATACGTACAAACACACGACCATCGGTTTCGAGGCCGACGTTCGAGCGATGCCCGAGGGCTACGATTACAGCATCTCCTTCTACCAGCGCTACTACCGGCCCGAGAACGTGGTGCTCGTGCTCGCGGGTGACTTCGACTTCGATGAGGCGGAGCGTTTGATCAACCAGTACTACTCGGACTGGGCGCCCGGCTACGTGCCGCCGCAAATCACACCGGAGCCCGCCCATACCGCTCCGCGCCGGCGGACCGTCGAGTACCCGGGCCGGACGCTGCCGAGGCTGTCGGTCAACTATCAGGGTCCGGCCTGGAGTGCGACCGATAGGATGGCGGTAGCCACCGAGGTTCTCGGCCAGGTCGCGTTTGGCACGAACTCCGACATCTACAAGAAGCTCGTCGTTGAGGAGCGTCGAGTGCAGGCTTTCGACGGTGACTTCGAGCTGAGCCGCGATCCCGGCCTGCTGGCGATCGAGACGTTGGTCGTGAATCCCGCCGATGTCGGCGCTGTCGAGCGAGAGATCATGGCGACGATCGAGCGCTTCAAGGAAGAACTGGTCGACGAGAAGCTCTTCGAGGACACCAAGAGCAACATGAAGTA
Organism: Gemmatimonadota bacterium; assembly: GCA_039586575.1. Taxonomy (GTDB): domain Bacteria; phylum Gemmatimonadota; class Gemmatimonadetes; order Palauibacterales; family KS3-K002. The sequence continues at coordinate 48,979 of JBDHKD010000010.1, forward strand.
CGAGTTCCTCATGGATCTCGAAACGGCGCAACAGGTCGCCTTCTCGATGATGACCTACGTCATCAACACGGGTGGAATCGAAGCCGTGGAAGACTACTATCGTGAACTCGACTCGGTGACCCGCGAGGACGTGCGAGAGGCTGCGCGACGCTACTTGGTCGAGAACGGCAGGACTGTGGTGACGATGGTCCAGGCGGAGGGGGAATAAATGACTAAGCTAGCATGGATCCCGGTATGCCTCCTCCTGTTGGGGGCGTGTGAGACGGCGCCTGAAGGCACGACCACTCTGCACGAACCCGAGTCTCCGTTCATTGCCTTCGACATTTGGGTGAAGGCAGGTTCGCAAAACGACCCGGCGGGGAAGGAAGGCTTGGCGGCGCTCACAGCGGCTCTACTGTCAGAGGGCTCTACGACCGAGGATAACTATAACGCGATCCTTGAGAAGCTCTACCCGATGGCCGCTGAATACGAGTACAACGTCGACAAGGAGATGACGGTCTTCACCGGCCGCGTGCACAAGGACAACCTGGAAGCGTACTACACGCTGTTCCGCAACCATCTGCTGACGCCCGCCTTCTCTGAAGAGGACTTCGAGCGGGTGAAGTCGCAGAGGCTGAACTACCTGGAACGAACGCGGCGCTACGGCCGGGACGAGGAGCTTTCCAAGGAGCTGCTGTTCAGCATGGCGTACGCGGGAACACCGTACGAGCACCCGGAGGAGGGGTACGTGGAGTCGGTCGAGTCTTTGACTCTGGATGACGTTAGGCGTTTCTACTCCGATTACTACTTAAGGAACAACGTCGTCGTGGGCATTGGAGGTGGATACCCTGAGGGCTTCGTTCAGCGGGTTCGTCAGGATTTCGACGGTCTGCCCGAGGGCGAAGTGGCGCCGCTGCCCAGACCGGTACCGCGGATACCGAACGGCATCGAGGTCCTGATCGTCGAGAAGGCCGTCGATGCTACGCCGATATCCATCGGCTTTCCGATCGCGCTGCTCCGGGGGGACGCGGACTTCTTCGGCTTGATGGCGATGAACTCCTGGTTCGGAGAGCACCGTAATTCTTTCAGTAATCTGTACCAGGTCATCCGCGAGTCGCGTGGCATGAACTACGGCGATTACAGCTACATCGAAGCATACCCGCAGGGGTATAGGACCCAGGTTCCGCCGACCAACGTTGCGCGCCGCCACCAGCTGTTCGAGATCTGGATCCGACCGATCGCCATGACCGCGCCCGGCAACCTTCACGAGCGGACGCTGTTCGCCACCCGGGCGGCGCTGCGCGAGCTCGAGGCGATCGTGGACGACGGGATGACGGAGGAAACGCTCGCCGCCACCCAACAGTTCTTGCGCAACTACACGATCAACTGGGCTGCCACGATCGACCGCCGGCTTGCCTACGCCATGGATGACGTCTTCTACGGTATCGGTGGCGATGGCTTCCTCGCCTCGATCCGTCCCGGCCTGGCAGCGTTGTCGTTGGATGGGGTGAATGGTGCCATCCGCCAGCATCTCCAGTACGACAACCTGTACATCGTCTTTATCACCCGGGACGCCGAGGGCTTCAAGCAGAAGCTGCTGAGCGGGGAAGCGACACCCATAAGCTACGCCGGCGAAAAGTCGGCGGAGCACATGGCGGAGGACGAGTTGATAGCCGGCTTCCCGATTCCGGTGGATGACGAGAACATAACGATCATCGGGATCAACGACGTGTTCGAAGCCGGCCCACCACGCTGAGCCGAGTGAGTATCAGGCGGAAGGCCGGTGAGCTCGAGAGCTCGCCGGCCTTCGCGCGGGGGTCGGTTGCGAGAGCGTCGCTCGAGGGCTAATCGTCGTCGTCCCCGATCTCGGCCTCGTCATAGTAATCGAGCTTGTGGAGTGGCATGACGACGCTCGACAGCACGTTGAGCAGATGGGCTGCGATGCGCTTGTAGAATCGCGTTCCCATCACCATGGCGGTGGCGCTGCGCGCGCCGTATTCGCTGCGGGCGATCTTCTCGACCAGAGCATCGCAGCGGTGGGTCAGGACCCGGCCCTCGCGCGTCAACTCGAGCGCGCCCTCGCGATCGGAAGCGGGAAACACCTCGGCGGTCCGATCGAAAGTCAGCTCGACCCGCGCGCGTATCTCGCGCAGCTCGGCCGCGATCTCGTCGTCGGGCAGCGGGTTCGGGTGATACTCGCGAACCTCGGATAGATTCTTGGCGTAGTCTCCGATCCGCTCGACATCTTTCACCAGGCTCATCAGTAGCAAGCAATAGGGCAGGGAGGCCGAGGTACCCTGAAGCGAGAGGTGCGCGATCACCTGCTTGCGGATCGTTCGCTCCAGCTTGTTCACCTGGACATCGGTCTTGTAGATCTCGGTCCTTTCGGTGGGCTCCTGCGAGTCGCCGAAGAAGAGTACACCGGCCTGCAGCGTCATCTGGTGCGTCAACCTGAGCATCTCGGAGAAGTTGGCGCCCATATCAGCCAGGGGCCTGTCGGCGCGGAAGATCGATAACAGTTCACGAAGCATAGCGTGCCTCCAATGCTACTGAAGCAGCCTGTTGACCAAGGCAAACAGGGCGGGTACCCCATAAAACAGTATGACCACGTAAAGCAGTGCCCACTTGCGCGAACGGACGGCCACTGCGGCAAGCCGCCGCGCTGCCGTGAGCGGTAGATTGCGGATTCTTTGTGTAGGATAGATCAAGAGTGTGGCGCTGAGGTTGAACAGTAGGTGAACCAGAGCGATGGTGATGCCCCAGCGCGCATTCGGCCCGGTGACCGCCAGTGCAGCCAGCAAGGCCGTCACCGTAGTCCCGATGTTGGCTCCAATGGTGATAGGAAACGCCTGGGCTAAGGTGACAATGCCGGCGCCGGCGAGCGGCACGAGCAGCGATGTCGTGATGGAGCTCGACTGGACCATCACCGTCACCAGCATACCAACGATGATCGCGATGACTGGGGCCTTATGAAGGCCGCCCGATACGATCACCTCGACGCGTGAGCGCATGGCGGTGCGCATCACGCGCACCAACAGCATCAAGGCGAAGTAGATCAAAACTACGGACACGATGATCAGGATGACGGCCTGCAGCCGCTCCGAATCGGAAAGCGCGTGGGTCATCGCCTTGATGGGCCGCAGCGCGCCCTTCAGCGCACCCTTGATCGGGCTGTCGTATTCCATGCCGCCGAACCCGGTCACCAGCGAAGCCAGTACCGTCGCCGTGCGGCGCAGGTAGCCCGTCAGCAACTCGAGAGGTAAGAGAAGCGTCACGGCCATGTAGTTGAAGAAATCATGGCAGGTCGCCACCGAGAAGGCGCGATAGAACTCCTGCTTGCGGCCCATATGCGCCAGCGAGACGATCGTGTTGGTGACCGTTGTCCCGATGTTCGCGCCCATGATCATGGGGACCGCGTTGGCGATCGGCAGCGGGTTCTCCGGTGCGGCTACCAGTCCCACGATCAACGAGGTCGTGACCGAAGAGCTCTGGACCAGGGTGGTGGCCAGGATGCCGACCATCAGCCCCATGAAGGGGTTACGAGTGGCGGCGAAGAACGATTCGATCACCCCGCCACCCAGCGACTTGAAAGCGTCGCCCAGACCGTTGACGCCCAGCAAGAACACGAAGAGCAACGCCACAACCGCCAGGCCGCGGGCAAGCGGATGCGTGGCGAGGGCCGGAGGGACAGGGGGGATCGTCGGTGCGGTGACTTGCAATGGACCGCTCGATTGAGAATGAACCAGGACCGCTGTAGCGTGAACGGCTGGAAGCCGAGGGCAATGTTACAGGCGTGTTGCAGGTTGGCAAGTGCCGGGAACCTAGTGCTTCCTTTGCTCCCAGGGCGGCTCCGGCCGCGGACCACAGATGCGATTATCATGGATCCGGAAGCCGGTGTTTCCGTCTCCGTTAGAGTAGATGCTGTCCCGGTAGACCCAGTGGCGCGTGTAACCACGCCGACCCACGATACGATGTCCGTTGTCGATGATGTAGCCGGTGAAACCGAGCGGCCCGTAGATCCGGCCCGCGTAGATCCAATACTCCGTCTGCATCGCGCGTCGCCTCCTCTCGGGCCGCTCCAGAAAGCGGCCGTTCGGGCGGGAGCGTGCGGCCACGGGCGGCGCGCACGCGGGGCTACGACGATATGTGACGGCCCCGTGCGGTTTCGGGGTTCCGCTTGCCTCTTGCGGGGACGGTTGGGCCGTAAGGTCAGACTGCAAGAGATGAGCCGGGTCATTCGGGAAAGGTGGGTAACTCGCAATCCCCGGAGCCGCCGCCGGTTGGTCGTGCTGTGGTGTGTTAGCCGACAGCCCGGGAGCGCTGAAGATATTGCCGAGGCTGCAAAGATTTCCCGCTCCGGCATGGCCGCGGAAGCCAATAGGAGGGACCCATGAAAGTCGAATTCCTTGGAACAGGCGGCGCGATCACCACGCCGCAGCCGGGCTGCGGCTGCCAGATCTGTGTCGCGGCGCGGAAAAAGGGTGTGCCTTACAGCAGAACCGGGCCCAGTACGTTCGTTCATGGGCCGGACGTCCTCATCGATACGCCGGAAGAGATCAAGTACCAGCTCGATCGCTCGACCGTGCAGCGCGTCACGGGCTGCTTCTACTCGCACTGGCATCCCGACCACGTGATGGGACGCCGAGTCTGGGAGATGAACAAGGACTGGCGTGGCTGGCCGGGCAGGAATGCCTGTACTGATATCTACGTACCGCAAGGCGTGGCGTCCGACTTCCGTGAGCGGCTGGGCACCTGGGAGCACCTTACCTTCTTCGAGCGGCGCGGGCTCGTTAGGCTGATCGAGGTGCCCGATGGAGACTCGGTGCGGATCGACAAGACCGAGATCACGCCGCTGCGCCTGGCCGAGAGCTATGCCTACGCCTTCCTCTTCCAGGAGGGTGAAAAGCGTTTGTTGCTGGTGCCCGACGAACTACGCGGCTGGGACCCGCCCGCCTCCGTTCGCGGTGTTGATCTGGCCGTGCTGCCGATGGGGGTCGTGGAGTTCGATCCGTTCAGCGGCGAGCGTCGGATCCACGAGAGCCACAGCGTACTACGCTCGGAAGCGACGTTTAGGCAGACCCTGGACATCGTGCGCGAGTTGGAGGCGCGCCACGTCGTCCTGGCTCACATAGAGGAACCCGATGGGCTAGGCTACGACGACCTGCTACGTTTGGCGAGTCGTCTCCAAGAGACGGGCCTCGACATCGCATTCGCCTTCGACACGCTGATACTCGAGGTCTGAGCTCTTGGCCGGCCGATCAGGGCAGCAGATCCCTGACCTCCACCTCGCCCCGGTTGCTGAAGCTGAGGTTGCGCCCTCCCAACGAGGTCTCCACCCGAAGCCGCGTCTCCAGCTCGTATTTAAGCGCGCCGCGCTGCAGCAGCGCCCGCGCACCCGCACCGACGCCTTCCCAGGTGAACTCGGCGGGGACTCTGACCTCGGTGTGCGCGCCGGCGCCTAGTGTGACCGCGTCCTCCCAGGTGGCGCTCCCAAAGTGGGTATCCTCGAGGTCGAGCAGCGCCTCGACTCGGACCGTGCGGATATCGTAATCGTTCGGGTTGAAGACATCGAGCACCAGGGTAAGCGAGCCGCCGGAGAGATCGAGGTCCGTGATCTCCAACGCCTCGAGCTCGACCGTCGGTTGCTCGAACGACAGCTGCCGCAGCGTGGCACACGAGCAGGCAAGGGGAACGAGAAAGCTGAGGAGCAGGCGGCCAGAACGTCGGCCGCAGCCGCTCGAGTAACCCTGGCTACCAGGCGATTCCATAGTCTTCGCCGTAATCACTCGACCCACCCCAAAACGAGCCGTGCTCCCAGTCGAAATAGATGGCGTTGAGAGGGCCCGACGTACGTGACCCGTAGGTGAGATCATACCCCTTCTCGCGGAGCTCGGTACGCACCCAGGGTGGCACCGTCTCATTCAACAACAGGCGGCCTGGGATCGACCGGTGATCCCTGAACGAGTTACGCATCTGGTAGCTGTTGAAGTTGGCGGCCTCGACCGCCTGCTGAACGTTCATCCGGAACTCGACCACGTTTAGGAAGAACTGCAGCGTATTCTGGTCCTGCGTGTCACCCCCTTGAACCGCGACCGACAGGAAAGGTCTGCCGTCCTTGAGCGCGATGGTGGGGGTGAGCGTGGCCCGCGGCCGCTTCCCGGGCTCGATTACGTTGAACGGGTTCTCCGCCGGGTCGAGGACGAAACTCTGGGCGCGCTGGCTCATACCGATACCGGTGCGTCCGGCGATGACTGCAGGGATCCATCCGCCGCTCGGTGTTACCGACACGACCCAGCCCCCTGCATCGGCCGTCTGTATCGATGTCGTTCCCACGTAGAAATCGGCCTCGCCATTTCGCATCGCCGTACCTCTGGCGCCATCCGGCGGTGGCCACGTCGACTGCCAGCTTTCCAGGTACTGCAGGAACGGATTACTCTCGCCCTGGAACGGATACGGGTCACCAGGCCCGATTTGCGGGTCGTTACGCTCCCAGTTGATCAACTCCGCCCGCTGCTGCGCATACTCTTTCGACAAGAGACCCTCGATCGGTTCTGCGGGCGGGAAGTACGGATCACCGTAGTAGAAGTCGCGGTCGGCAAATGCCAGGCTCATCGCCTGGTACAGCGTGTGGATATAGCGGGCGCTGTTGTACCCCATCGATCGGAGATCAAAGTTCTCTAGGATGTTGAGCGCCTGGAGGAGCACCGGCCCTTGCACCCAGGTTGTCAACTTGTAGACCTCGATCCCCTTGTAGATGATCATCTCCGGCTCTTCGATGTGCACCTGCCAGCCGGCAAGGTCGTCCATCGTGATGAGTCCACCCTGCTCTTGAGCGCCGCGCACGAACTCCAGGGCGATGTCGCCCGTGTAAAAGCGATCATAGGCCGCATAGATGGCTTCCCTGCGGCTGGCCCCCGCGGCCAGGGCTTGCTGCTCTGCTTCCACCAGCTTGTTCAGCATACCTGCGAGGTCCGGCTGCCTGAACACCTCGCCCGGGTCGGGCGCCTCACGATCCTCACCCTGGTGGGTCAGGAAGACCTCCGCCGAGTAGGGCCATTCCTTGATGCGCTCTTTGTCCCGCTCGATCGAGTTGGCGGTCTGTGCTTCGATGGGATAGCCCTCGGCCATCTGGATCGAAGGCTCCAGCACGTCCTCCAGGCTCAGAGTGCCATACTCGGCCAACATGACCAGGAGTCCCCCCGGAGTCCCGGGGGTGACCGCGGCGAGTGGACCGAGGTCGGGCGGGTAGGACAGTCCTTTGTCTCTGAAGAATTGCGGCGTGGCTCCGCTCGGAGCTACCCCCAGCGCGTTGATGCCGATCACCTTCCCGGTGTGCGGATGATAGATCAGCGCCTGCGTCTCGCCGCCCCAGCCGAGTACATCCCACATGGTCGAGGTTGCGCCCAGCATGGCGCAGGCCGCATCGACCGCGTTACCACCTTTCAGGAACATCATGGCCCCGGCGGTCACGGCCAGCGGTTTCCCCGTGATGGCCACCCAGTGGCGGCCATGCAAGACTGGCTTCACCGTGCGTTGTGCGTGGAGGCTCCCGGGCGAGGGCAGGCTGAGCGCAGTCAGCATCGCGACGAGAGCCAGGTTGCCTGATCGCATGGTTCCTCCAGGGTGGCAGGGATGCGTCCGTCTGTGGCACGCCGCACAAGATAGCACATCTTCGAGGGCTCGCACGGCCCCGCGGCGGCCAACGCAAAGCCCCGTCCGCACGTCAAAGGGGCAGGAGGTGGAACATGGTCTCGTTCCGGCAAACTGCAGCGGTCGTCTGGACGTTTCTCGCCTTCATGGTGGCGGCTGGCTTGGTCCTGAACCTCCGTTACAAGCCGCTCGGTGAGGCGGAGGCCTTCTACCTGGACACCTGGACCGGAGCGCTTCATGCGGTGCACCCGGAGGTGGAGGCACCGGCGGCTGCGCTGGATCTCTCAGTGACGCTGAGGCGCCAGCGAGCCGAGTTGAGAGTTCTCGAGGGACTGCTCAGGCGTGAGACGGCGCGCGGGACGTGTGGGAGCGTGCGTTTCGCTTTTCCAGCTGAAGTGACCGAGACTCGCTAGTCGGTAGCGGTCGGCGCTTCCTGGCCGAGGGCGGAGAGCGCCTCCCAGATCGCGGCTTGCACCGCCTCGCTGTGACGAGGCGCCGGCTTCTTCAGCAATCCGAGGGGTCCTTTCGCCTTCACGGGTCGGATCCCTCTCTGCAGGATCTCGAGGGCCGTTCTTGCGTCATCCGGTGAGTGGTTCGCGAATCCGGCCAGCGCGCGACAGACTTCCAGCAATACACCGTCGCTGTCGACGACCTTACCGTCCTCGGGGTCGAGGGCATGGGTATAGAATTCGAGCGCCTGCGGATGTCGACTGCCGATCGCCGCTAGATACGACACGGCGGCCTGCCGCACCTCGGACATGTCGTCGCGTAGTGCGTGCAAGAAGTGCTCCTCGGCGGCGGCGCCCTGGAGCTTGAACAGCGCCGTGAGGCTGGCATGCCGCACGTGGGAGTTCGAGTGGTAGAGGAAGCCGGTAATGGGCTGGGCGAGCGACGCCTCGCCCAGTTCGCCCAACTCACCGAGAATGTGATGGATGGCAGGCCATTCCTCGTTCAAGCTCGGTAGCCGCGAGAGAAACGGCTGTAAGGCGCTGGGGCCTATGTCACGCAGCGCCTCATAAGCGCTGAGCCGCACGGCTTTGTCGTCACTCTCCGCATACAGCTCGAGCAAGCGCGGCGCCACGCCGTCGCCGATGAAGGCCAGAATCCCGACAAGCAACTTACGGCTTTCCTTGTCCTGTCGCTCTAGGTCGTTGACTATGAATTGTAGGGTCGGCCCGTGTGACATCGAGCGCACCATGAGCTCGCTGAGCTGCTGGAAGAACCGGTTCGCCTGTGTATCGGCGCGCCCGGCGCGCACGACTTGAACTATCTCGTCGAGCAGCGCGTACTTGCTGCGGCGCAACAGGTCCGGTGCGATACGGATCACGGTGGCGGCCAGCTTTTGAGTGGCCTCACCGTGGCTCGGCTGGCGCAGGTATTGCAAGTACTGGTCCTTGCGCACTATGAACGCATCGGCCAGATGGCGGGTCTCGACGGCCTGGCGCACTTCAAGCGGCAGTTCCTCTAGCGTCAGGACGTTCTGATCGACAAGCGCTTCAATGAAGTCGTGGTCAAGACTGCTGCCCATCGCGCACAGCTGATTCGCGATGTCCCTCAGCGCGCTTACGTGTCTGGCGATGATGTGCGCAGCATCTTCGTCGCCGCCCACACGCTCGGGATGTTCACGTATGTTCTGTAGGTTCTCGATAATCGCCTGCGATGTGCCGACGAGTAGTTCGTCCGAGCAGTTGGCGACGATCTCTTGCTCGACCGAGGACTCGTCCAACACCGAAATATCGGCGGCGATCAGGTCGTAGTTGACCAGGAAGTCCTTCAGCAGGACCGGCGTGCGCACCGGCCGGATCACGTCATCAATGATCTGGAGTTTGATCTGTCGTAGCTGCTCGGGACTCGCCCGTTTGTAGAGTGGTAGTACACGCAGGTCGCGGCGCAGGCGCGTAAGCGCCAACCTGACGCGCCAGGGCAGCCGGCGTTCGCGACCGACCATCTCGTGCCGGAAGACCGTCGAGATGCGCATGACCTGCCGCTCCACGAAGGCCCGCGTCAGACGCTCCACGACATCTTTGCCACCACCCGTCGGCGGCTGGCTCATCAACTCGATGAACGTGTTGAACTCCGTCTCGGTTACATCCGCTTTGATCGAGAAGCTGAGCAGGTTCCAACGTTTGAAGAACTCGAGAAACTTCGGGGTGAACAGGTCCGCCATCCCCTTGATCATTACCTGATACAAGGGCAGGTGAATGTTCGTGTAGCCCTCGACGGCGATCTCCTGGCTCTCCTGTTTCTCGAGGATCAGGTAGGTGAGCTCCGCGCGGCCTTCCAGCAGATTCCTGAACTGCCCGTACAGGCCCGTCACCGCTCGCTGGGCCTCCGGGTGATCCGGGGCGTAGTAGCCGGTCCGCAGCATGGCCTGAATGAGGGCAAGGGTGAACTCGGCGAGCGGGGTGTAGGCCTCCTTACGTTGTACGGAGGCCGCCGAGGGCACTGCCTTACCCGCAGGGACTGCGTCCATAATGACTTTCCAGCGGGGGAACGTTCGGCGGGGTGCGACAGGGCGGAGCCGCAAGGCCGGCTGGACCGGCCTGGAGGTCTGGATCTCTCCTAGACGTGCCTACACCGGGGCCAAACTTCTGTTCCTCAGGGACTTCCGTCACAGCATGGGCTGGAAAAGGTAGCAGAAATTCTCGACGAGCCGGCGCGGCAGGGCTCTCGATCCGTGGCGCTCGTAAGTGAGCTCATCGCTGAGGGCGATCTCGGACTCGAGCTGCCGGCGGATACTGCCGAGGAAGACGTGATCCGAGACCTCGAGGTTGGTTTCGAAGTTGAGGTGCAGGCTGCGGTAGTCCAGGTTTGCGGATCCGAGCATGGCATATACACCGTCAACGACGAGGGCCTTGGCGTGCATGAACGGCGGTCGCCGCTCGAAAATGCGTACACCGACCTTGAGGAGCGGCGTGAAGAGGGCCCGGGCGGCGAAGTCCGTGTACCAGTGGTTGCTGCGTTTGGGGAGGACCAGCTTGACGTCGACGCCTCGTAGTGCCGCATTACGCACGGCTTGAACGATCGGCTCGTCGGGAACGAAGTACGGCGTGAGGATGACAATCGACTTCTGAGCGGCGACAATGGCGCCGAAGAAGGCATCCGCCAGCCCGTGCCCTTTGATCTCGGGGCCTCCGGGCACGATCTGCACCAGCGCATCGCCGGCGGCTTCGAGCTCAGGAAAGTACATCGGGTCGAAGAAGTGCTCGGGCGCTTCGCGGGATGCGAAGTACCAGTCCTCGACGAACTGGAACTGGAGGTCCGAGACGGCGGGGCCCTGCAGCTTGACGTGATAGTCGCGTATTGCTGGGCCATTGCTACGAAGGGTGAGGTTCTTGTCGTGAATGTTGATTCCACCGACGAAGCCGATCTTCCCATCGATGACCGCGATCTTGCGGTGATTCCTCAGATTGATCTGAAAGCGTCCCTTCAGCGGATTTGCCTGTGTGATCGAGCAGACGCGTACACCTTCGCTACGTACGCCGTCGAAGAAGCGGGAAAGGTAGGCGCGGGTCGACCCGAATCGGTCGTAGAGTAGCCGGCACTCCACACCTTGACGCGCGCGGGCGGCGAGCTTGTCCAGTAGCTCTGTGCCGGTCTGGTCGCGCCCGAATATGAACGTCTGGAGGTGTATGGACGATTCGGCCGAGTCGAGGGCCTCGAACAGGGCAGGGTAGAACTGATCGCCATCGACCAGTAGCTGCGCGCGGTTGCCACGGAACACGCGATTCGGGCGCACCGCCGCGTCGGTGGCGCGAAAGATGTGCTGCGCCGGGTATCTGCGAGCGTCCTCGGAGTCGGGATGGACGTAGTCGATGACGAGCCGTTCGAGCGTCGGATGCAAGGCAGCTCGCTGAGCCACCAGCGCCTTCGCCGCCTCGCGGGCCTCGGCGCCGCGCCGCACACGATCGACCCCGATGCTCAGGTAGGCGGTGGCCCCGACGTAAGGAAACGCCCAGACAATCGCCAGCCAGAGCACCGCCGAGACCGGCCGATGCTTGGTCAGCAGGACGTCGAGCGTGAGGACCACACCTAAGGCCAGATGCCCGATACCGAGAATCGTGAAGTCGAACATGCAACACTAAACGTACGCCGCGAGTCGGGAGCGCGCGACGTGCTTCGGCGCCGAGACAGGAGTTGCGGTGGCCGGCGGCCGCCCCCAGCTTTGTGCCGCCGCCCTGCGGCCGTCGGGGCCCCGAGCGACCAGCGCGGGGCCTCATTCTTGGAGGGCATGTATGGATCCGATTACCCACACGATGCTGGGGGTGACGCTGGCCCAGACGGGGCTGAAGCAACGAACCGCCCTGGCCACGAGCACACTGGTGGTCGGGGCGAACCTCCCCGACCTCGACATGCTGGCCTACTTCTGGGGTGGCGAGACAGCGCTCGGGTTTCGCAGGGGACTGACCCACGGGATCTTGGCGCTGCTGATTCTGCCGTTGCTTCTCACGGGCCTGATGTTGTTCTGGGATCGAGCGGTGCGAAAACGGCGCGGCGGCAAAGCGCCGGCTGTCGCCCGGCAGCTGCTCTTACTCTCGTACCTTGCGGTGGCAACGCACCCCTTGCTCGACTTCTTGAACCCCTACGGCATGCGCCTTCTGGCACCGTTTTCGTACCGCTGGTTTTACGGCGATACGCTCTTCATCATCGACCCCTGGGTCTGGCTGCTACTCGTGGCGGGACTCTGGCTGGCGCGGCAGGGCCCTGGGGCGGCGCGGGCAGCGTTGGCCATCTCGGCCACCTACGTGATCCTCATGGCCGGTTCGAACCTCGTCGCGCGGGCCTTCGTCAAGCGCAGCCTGCAGGCGGAAGGGATTGTCGCCGAGCAGGTCATGACGGCGCCGCTGGCCGTGACGCCGTTCGAGCGCTGGGTCGTCGTGGCTGACAGCTCCGGGTACCAGGTCGGCATGCTCAACTGGTTCTCCCGGCCACCTCTGCAGCTGGCTCCCCTGCCTTATGACCGCGAGCCACCGCAAGAGGTCGCTGAGCTCGTCGTCCGGGAGCGTCGAGCCGGACGCTTCCTGAGCTGGGCCCGCTTTCCCTACTTCGTCGTAGATGCCGTCGGTAGCGGGTCGCGACTGCACATCGGCGACGCGCGTTACGGGGTCGATCCGCTCGATTCCTGGGCTGCGATCAGCGTCGAGCTTCAGTCCGAGCCGTAGTAACCGCCGACCCGGCTACGGTGAGCGGTCGGGAGGGCGGTCCGGGGGGAAGGCCGAGTCGGAGGCCGCCGTCATCACGAGGTGGCAGGCGCCTGCCCCTGCTGACCGACGAACAACCAGTCCGGTGCGTTCGAACAGCTGCAGCATACGCGTGTTTTCCGACAGCACAAAGGCGTCGAACTCGCGGACACCCTCGGCGTGGGCCACCCGCATGAGGTGCTTGAGGAGTAGCGAGCCGATTCCGCGGCCCTGGTGGGCGTCCTCGATGGTCAGCGCCACCTCGGCCCGCTCATCCGGACCACCTGGTGTGCAGGCGTACCGCCCAACGCCGACGATCTGGTCGCTACCATCGCGAGCGAGTATGGCGAGCAGCGCTGCCTGCCGGTGAAAGTCGAGTTCGGTGAGATACACCAACTCCTGGGGACTGAGACTCTTCTTTACTCCGTGAAAGCGGTAGTAGACAGTCTCCGGGCTGAGCCGCCCGAAAAGCTCGATTAGCCCCTGCTTGTCGTCGGGGCGTATGGCGCGGATATGCAGCTGCTCTCCGTCCCGCAGCACCTCAGCGGCAGCGTAGTCGTGTGCCCCCATTCTCTCCGGCTCACGCGTTGATATGGCGAAACCTGATGTGGTCGAGGGCGCGATTCTCGATCGAGCCCGCCACCCTCCTTTCGACAAGCTATCGCCATTGTGTAGCTTGGCCAGGGCGTCAGAGCACACTTCGCAGAGGAGGAGCAGGGATGAAAGCTACGGCCGAGGTTCAGGTCATCCCCATCGGTTCGGGCGTGTCGGTGCGCGACGAAGTCAAGCGGGCGCACCGCATACTGGAAGAGGCGAACCTCAACGCCCAGCTCCACTCCAACGGGACAAACCTAGAAGGCGAAATCGGCGAGATCTTTAAAGCAGTGCAGAAGATCCACGAGACGCTGCACGCCGAGGGAACTGTCCGCATCGCGACCTTCCTGAAAGTTGCCACGCGGACCGATAAGGAGCCGTCTCTCGCGGGAAAGATGTTCTGACTGCTCCTCCTACATCACGTTGAATGGATAGTCCGGGTGCTCGCGCTCTTCGGCGCTCCTCCTCGCCTCTCGGAGCCGCGCCTGAGCGGCCGCCAGCCTCGCAATCGGCACGCGGAAGGCCGAGCACGACACATAGTCGAGACCCTGCGTGTAGCAAAATTCGATGCTCCGCGGGTGGCCACCGTGCTCGCCGCAGATCCCAACTTTCAGCTGCGGCTTGACGGCGCGACCGGATTGGATCGCTAGCTTCATCAGTCGCCCCACGCCCTGGATGTCGAGTGCCTCGAACGGGTTCTGGGGCAGAACTCCCATCTCGACGTAGAGCGGCAGGAACTTCTGCTCCGCGTCTTCGCGCGAGAACGAGAAGGTTGCCTGTGTCAGGTCGTTCGTTCCGAAGGAGAAGAACTCGGTGAGCTCGGCGATGGCGCCGGCCCGAACGCAGGCCCTGACCGCCTCGATCATCGTGCCGAACTTGAAGTCCAGGCTCACACCATAGGCTTTCTCGACACTCGCCCGTGCTTCTGTCACCAGCTCCTGCACCCGGACAAGCTCCCGCGGCTCGGTCACTTGGGGCACCATGATCTCGCAGACCGCGTTCACTCCTTCCTTGGTGAGCTCGGCCAGGGCCTCCAGGATCGCCCCGATCTGCATCGTGTAGAGTTCGGGGGCGGTTATCCCGAGCCGCACCCCGCGATGCCCGAGCATGGGATTCACCTCGGTGATGTCACGTACCTTCTGGAGCAGCGCCTCCTTTTCGTCGATTACGCTGTCGATGACCAGTTTGCCCTGTCCCGGGGTAAGCTCGGATCCCAGCTGGTCGATTGGCGGTAGGCTATCCTTGAGCGACGGCGCGATCAGGCTCTCGATGAGATCCGATTGCGGATTGGCATCCACGATTCGGTCGCGCAGGCGCCGCAAGCTGCCCAGCTCGAGGAGCAATGACTCCAGGGAAGGCAGAAACTCGTGCAACGGCGGATCGAGCAGACGAATCGTGACCGGCAGGTCTTCCATCGCCTTGAAGATCTCCTTGAAGTCGCTCTTCTGCATCGGGCGCAGTTTCTCGATAGCCTCACGGCGTTCCTCGGGACTCCGCGCCAGGATCATGTCACGAACGATCGGCAACCGGTCGGCGGCGTTGAACATACGTTCGGTCCGGCAGAGCCCGATCCCCTCGGCTCCCAGTTCGCGCGCTTTGGCGGCGTCTTCTCCAGTGTCGGCATTTGCTCGTACGCCTAGCGAGCGGACCGCGTCAGCCCAGCCGAGGATCGTCTTCAACTCCTCGCCGAACTCTGGTTCGACCGTCGGGACCTCACCCACGAAGATTTCACCGCTACCGCCGTCGATCGTGATGATGTCACCTTCCGAGACCCGCTGGTTCCGGATCACGGCGACCTTCTCACGGTCGTCAATGACGATGTCCTCCGCGCCGACCACGCACGGCTTGCCCATGCCACGCGCGACCACTGCGGCGTGAGAGGTCTTACCACCCCGGCTTGTCAGGATTCCCTTGGCTTGAAAGAACCCGTGAATGTCCTCAGGCTTCGTTTCCTCGCGCACCAAAATCACCGCCGCGCCGGACCGTCCGCGAGCTTCGGCGTCATCGGCGTCGAACACGACCGCCCCGGAAGCCGCGCCGGGAGAGGCAGGGAGGCCTTTGGCGATCGGTTTCACATCAGCGGTAGGATCGATACGCCGATGCAGCAGCTGCTCGAGATGGTCGGGACTGATCCGCAAGAGCGCCGCTTCCTTGCTGAGGACGCCCTCTTCGACCATGTCGCACGATGTCTTGACGAACGCTGTGGCGTTCATCTTCCCGTTTCGGGTCTGCAGCATGTAGAGCTTGCCGCGCTCCACGGTGAACTCGAAGTCCTGCACCTCGTGGTAACGTCCCTCGAGGGTCCGCCGAACCCTCTGCAGATCGGTCCAAATCGCTGGCATCTCCTGCTCGAGCTCGGAGATGGGTTTCGGCGTCCGAATACCAGCCACCACGTCCTCACCCTGGGCGTTGACCAGATACTCACCGAACAGCACGTTCTCACCGGTGCCCGGATCACGGGTGAAGGCAACGCCAGTGGCCGAGTCGTTCCCCATGTTGCCGAAAACCATCGTCTGCACGTTCACCGCCGTGCCATTCGCCATCTCGGGCGTGATCTTGAACTCGCGGCGATAGTCAACGGCACGCTTGCCCATCCAGGAGCGGAAGACGGCCTCGAGCGCCATCTCCAGCTGCTGACCGGCGTCCTGGGGAAACTCGATGCCCAAGTCCTCCCTAATCACAGCCCGGTAGGCGTCGCAGATCCCCTGGAGCGATTCCAAGCTCAGCTCGTAATCGTAGCTCGATCCCTGCTTCCGCTTTGCGGCCTCGAGAATCTCGACAAACCGCCTCTCCTCGACACCCATGGCGATCTCGCCGAAGGCTTGGATTAGCCGCCGGTAGGCGTCGTAAGCGAAGCGCGGGTTGTCCGTCGCTGCCCCGAATCCCGCCACGACATCATCGTTCAGCCCGAGGTTGAGGATCGTATCCATCATGCCGGGCATCGAAAGCGCGCCCCCGGATCGAACCGAGACCAGGAGAGGTATCTCATTGTCCCCAAACTTCTTACCCGTCTGTACCTCAAGCTGTTTCATGGCGTGGCGGACTTCATCCAGCAAGCCTCGAGGGAAGTGCTGGCCGTTCGCGTAGTACTGCCGGCAGGCTTCCGTCGTCACGGTGAAGCCGGCTGGAACCGGGAGTCCCATCTGGGTCATGCTGGCGAGGCCAGTGCCTTTTCCTCCCAAGAGCTGCTTGTCGGTGGCGTCTCCTTCCTCGAACGGGAAAACGTAGCAGGTGCTCCCCATAGTCGGCTCCTCACAGGCGACGGAATCGGTTCCAAGACCCGGAAAGAGTGAATTTAGTCGTGATCGGGGCTATCGGAAATGAAGGCCGGACGTCGCTGCGAATAACCGAATACCAGCACTCTTGACCGCTCGGCGATGGTCGAGCTAGGCTCGTACGGAGCTTCAGCGCCTGGAGGTTGGGATGAGAACGCTAATGTCGGTAGAGCGGGGCACGATCGTTCACTACCTGAAGTGGTTGGTGGCCGTGCTGGCCGTTGTCACGGTGGTATTGCTGGCGAGAGCGGCGTTGAGTGACCCAGAGTTGACGCTCCCGATGGGCGGACCGGTTGCCGGTTGGCCGTCGTACGGCGGCGACGCCCTCGGTACACGCTACTCGCCGCTCAGCCAGATCAACCGCGAGAACGTCGAGCACCTGGAGGTGGCGTGGATCTATCGCACGGGCGATGTGTCAGACGGCACGCGCTATCCACGCGCGAGCTCCTTCGAAGCTACGCCGATATTGTTTGACGGCACGCTTTACTTCAGTACCCCATTCAGTCGCGTCGTCGCCTTGGATCCCCAAACCGGTGCCGAGCGCTGGACGTATGATCCGCGAATCGATCTCGAGGAGGGGTACTCCGAGAGCCTGGTTTCCCGCGGCGTAGAGGCGTGGACGGATCGGGAGGCTGTGGAAGGGGAGCCGTGTGGCAAGCGCATCTTCTTCGCCACGCTCGACGCCCGACTCCTTGCCCTGGATGCTGTGACCGGCCGACCCTGCGAGGGATTCGGCACGAACGGCGAGCAGGACCTGAAGATAGGGGTGGGAGAGGTCGAGATCGGAGAATACGAAGTCACCTCGCCGCCGGTGGCTGTTGGAGATGTCGTGGTCGTTGGCTCCGCTCAGGGTGACAATCGAAGGGTGGAGGTCGAGCACGGCGACCTCCGCGGATTCGATGCCCGCTCGGGCACGCTACTCTGGACTTTCCAGCCGGTACCCAAGGCCCCGGATCGGCCGGGCTGGGCTGCCTGGCAGCCGGATCAGGCGCGTCGTACGGGGGCGGGGAACGCCTGGGCGCCGCTCGCCTCGGATCCCGAACGCGATCTCGTGTTCGCTCCCACGGGGAGCGCTGCGCCCGACTTCTATGGCGGGCAGCGCTTGGGGCCGAACGAGTTCGCCAACTCCGTCGTTGCGCTGCGGGCCTCGACCGGTGAGCTGGTCTGGCACTTCCAGGTCGTGCACCACGACCTGTGGGACTACGATATCGCCTCGCAGCCGACGGCGGTCTCAATCCGCAAAGAAGGGAGAGAGATCCCAGCCGTCGTTCAGGCTACGAAGATGGGCCACATCTTCGTGCTCCACCGCGAGACCGGCGAGCCGCTCTTTCCAATCGAGGAACGACACGTACCGGCCAGCACCGTGGAAGGTGAGGAGGCCTGGCCCACACAACCTTTCCCGGTCCTGCCGATGCCTCTAATGCCTGAACGGATGACGCCGGACTCGGCCTGGGGACTGACTCCCTGGGACAAGGGGAAATGCCGGGAAAAGATGGAGAGACTCGACTACGAAGGTATCTTCACCCCGCCCAGCCTCGGTGGCTCGCTCGAGTACCCGAGCATGATTGGAGGGGCCAACTGGGGCGGGATCGCCGTCGATCCGGTGCGACGGCTGCTGGTGGTCAATCTGAACCGCTTTGTAAGCTGGGTCCGACTCATCCCTCGAGACTCGTTCGACGCCGCGCGGCGCGCGCCCGACGCCGAGGGACAATTCACCGCTCAGGCTGGAACGCCTTATGGCATGAACCGTGAAGCGGGGCTCGTTTCGCCCTGGGACATCCCTTGCTCTCCGCCTCCCTGGGGCAAGCTCGTAGCCGTCGGGCTGGATGACGGAGCGGTCAGGTGGGACGTGCCTTTGGGGACGATTCGTGACATCGCGCCGCTTCCCATTCCAATCAACTGGGGCACTCCCAACCTTGGCGGTCCGATCATCACGGCAAGCGGTTTGGTATTCATCGGCGCGGCAATGGACGACTACCTGAGAGCCTTCGACTTGGAGAGTGGTGAGGAGTTGTGGAAGGGACGGCTGCCGGCGGGTGGGCAGGCGACTCCGATGACTTACAGGATGCGACCCGACGGTAAGCAGTACGTCGTCATCGCCGCAGGGGGTCACGCGGGGTTGGGTACTACGCTCGGCGACTACCTCGTTGCTTTCGCCCTACCGGACCCGGGCGAGTAGCCTACCAGGTCGTCTCCTCCGCCTGCGGCTCCGCCTTCTCGCAGTCCTCGCAGTCGCGACCCAATTCCTCGCAAGGCACACCGTCGGCCTGCGCCTCGTCGCAGGGTGGGCAACCTGCCTCTACAGCCCCCTGCGCCTCGTTTCTCTTATCGGTCGCCCGATCGCTCATGCCGCCTCGTCGTTGCTGGCGGGACCGCGGTCCCAGGAGTTCCACCTTCCGCGTCAAAGCAGAATCTAAGCCACTGCCACCCGGCTTGGAAAGCAACTCCTCATGAGGCTCTCGGCTGGGCCTGCACCCTCCCGACCTCGCACGGCCCGCCTCCTAGGTAACACGTGGCAATCTGGACCGGACGCAACACGTCGCTCTTGGGACAGGTTGGCCCGCGCCCGTCTAGGACCGTCCCGGACGGCTGCTCGGGCAGTTGGTCTAACTAATTGCCACGCATAGAGATGGATGCCTGAGACTCTCGATCGATTCACTGGCACAGAATAGGCTTCAAGAACGAAGTGCTGAATCTGTTCTCGAGGTGTGGTGCGGGGGTTTAGTTAACTACGTTGACTATCGGTTGAGTTTTCAATACAGCGGTCGCCCCACCGCCGGACTCGCCAGCTCGCCGCCACTGCCGTCCTCGACCTCGAGGACGAGAGCTACGGGGGGCTACGATGACGGCGATCGACCGGGCCCGGTTAATCCAGGATGTTCTGGGTAGCGCGCACATCTTCTCGTCGGCTGTCAACGATCTCATGCAAAAACGGCTGCTCGCCATAACGGGGGAGCAGCTAACCTTCTCGCAGCTCAGGCTGCTCAAGCTTGTCGCGCTTACCGATTCCTACAACATCAGCGATGTGGCCGCGTTTCTCGGGGTGAGCAACGCGGCTGCCAGCAAGGCCGTCGATCGTCTGGTGCGACGCCAGCTCCTCAAGCGCACGGAAGCTGTGGAGGATCGTCGCGCTGTCGAGCTCTCGCTCAGCGAAGCAGGCCGGCGCCTTCTTGACCAGTATGAGGCGCTCACCAAAGAAGTGTTGGCTGAGATCTTCGGCCGCTTCTCGTCTGAGGGACTGCGTGAGACCGCCAAGCTGTTGGATCAGCTCTCACTCAGCCTCGTCGACCACGAAGCGGGTGGCGACGAGATCTGCTTCCGCTGCGGCATCTATTTCCGTGAGAAGTGCTTGCTGCGGTCCAATGGTCCGCAGAGCTGTCACTTCCAGCTCCATAAGAGGAATAAAGCGTTACACGACTCAGAGCCGAGTCGCTAGCGACGAGCCGATCGTGGCCAGGAGGTCGGAGAATGGCACGAGATAAGACAGGGCCGAGCACAAATGGCGGACCGCGCATTGGCGTCTACGTCTGCCACTGCGGTACCAACATCGCAGGCACCGTCGACGTCGAAAGAGTGACGAGGTACGCTTCCGAGCTGCCGGGTGTCGAGATCGCGAGGGACTACAAGTACATGTGCTCCGATCCGGGACAGGAGCTGATCAAACAGGACATCCGTGAGCACGGGCTCGACCGGGTCATCGTAGCCTCCTGCTCGCCGCAGCTGCACGAGAAGACCTTTCGCGATGCGACGGCCGATGGTGGGGTGAACCCCTACTTCTTCCACATGGTGAACATCCGCGAGCACGACTCGTGGGTACACGTGGAGAGAGGGGCCGCCACCGACAAGGCCAAGGACCTCATCAGGGCTGCGGTCAAGCGCGTGCGCCACCACAAGGCGCTGGAGATCCGACGCGTTCCGGTACACAACGAGGTGCTGGTCGTGGGCGGCGGTATCGCCGGAATCCACGCGGCCCTCACGCTGGCCAACTCCGGTAAGCATGTCTACCTGGTCGAACGCGAGCCGACCATCGGTGGGCACATGGCGAAGTTCGACAAAACTTTTCCCACCCTTGACTGCGCCGCCTGCATTTTGACGCCGAAGATGACGTCGGTGAAAGCGCACCCCAACATCACGCTGTGGACCCTTTCCGAGGTCTCGCAGGTGGGCGGCTACGTCGGGAACTACGAAGTCACCGTCACTCGCAAGCCGCGTTACATACTCGAAGACGTTTGCGTCGGTTGCCTGGAGTGCATCGAGAGCTGCGTCTACAAGAAGGGTAAGGTGCTCGACGACTTCAACCTCGGGCTCAGTACCCGCAAGCCCATCTTCATCCCCTTCCCACAGGCGGTGCCGCAGATACCGGTGATTGATCCGGAGACCTGTATCGAGTTCAAGAGCGGCAAGTGCAAGAAAACCTGCGTCGCAGCATGTGCAGAGCGCAATGCCATCGACCTCAAGCAGGAAGAGCGGGTCGAGAAGATCAAGGTCGGAACCATAATCTTGGCGACCGGCTTCAAGACCTTCGATCCAAAACGCGTCCCTTACTACGGGCACGGCCATTACCCGAACGTTTACAGCGCCCTCGAAGTGGAGCGGCTGGTCAACTCAGCCGGGCCGACCGGTGGCGAGATCGTTCTGAAGAACGGCGAGAAACCCAAGGCCGTCGGCATCGTCCACTGCGTCGGCAGCCGCGACGAGAACACCAACCGCCACTGCTCTCGTGTGTGCTGCATGTACTCGTTGAAGCTGGCACACCTCATCAAGGAGAAGACCGAGGCCGAGGTCTACAACTTCTATATCGACATTCGCACACCCGGTAAGACTTTCGAGGAGTTCTACAACCGGGTCGCGGAAGAGGGGGTGCACTTCATTCGGGGCAAGGTCGCCGATGTCTATCCGGCGCTGAACGGCGACGACCGCCTGATCCTGCAGGCGGAGGATACGCTGTTGGGGAGGGTACGGAAGATCCCCGTGGACATGGTCGTGCTCGCCGTGGGCCTCGAAGCTCAGGCGGACGCCGAGGATGTGCGCCGCATGTTCAACATCACCTGCTCCGGCGGTGGCTGGTTCATGGAACGGCACCCGAAGCTGGCCCCTGTCAACACCTTCACCGACGGCATCTTCCTCGCCGGGGCTTGCCAGGGACCGCGCGATATCCCGGACACGGTTGCCCAGGCCGGTGCGGCCGCGGCCGAGGCGCTGGCGCTGATCGACACCGGGTACGTGGAGCTGGAGCCTAACACGGCCTACATCAGCGAAGAGGATTGCTCCGGCTGCAAGACGTGCGTGCCGCTGTGTCCGTATACGGCGATTTCATTCCTGGAGGACAAGAAGAAGGCCGAGGTCAACGAGGTGCTCTGCAAGGGGTGCGGCGTGTGTGTAGCGGCCTGTCCGTCAGGATCCATCAAGCAGAACCTGTTCGAAGACGACGCGATCTTCGAAGAGATCGAGGGGGTGCTGGCACATGCCTAAGACCAAGAAAGACTTCGAGCCGAAGATCGTCGCCTTCTTCTGCAACTGGTGCACCTACCTCGCTGCCGACTTGGCGGGGACTTCGCGAATGAAGCACGCGCCCAATGCGCGCGTGATCCGCGTTATGTGCTCCGGTCGCGTGGATCCTCAGTTCGTTATGGAAGCCTTCGCAAAGGGCGCGGACGGGGTGCTGATCGGCGGCTGTCATCCCGGCGATTGCCACTATCAGGAAGGCAATTACAAGGCGTTGCGTCAGTACACTCTACTCAAGCGGATGCTGGGCGAGATGGGAATCGAGGATGATCGCTTCCGCCTCGAGTGGATCTCTGCATCCGAGGCGGACCGCCTGAAGTGGGTCATGGACGACATGGTGGAGAAATTGAGGGCCCTGGGGCCACTGCAACTCGATGTGCCGGCCGAAGCGTTCGCCCAGGAGGAGAGAGTCGCATGAGTGACAAGCCCAAAGTCGGATTCTACTGGTGCGCCTCCTGCGGCGGGTGTGAGGAGGCCGTTGTCGACCTCGCGGAGAAGGTGCTCGATGTGGTCGCGGCGGTAGACATCGTCTTCTGGCCGGTAGCGCTGGACTTCAAGCGCAAGAACGTCGAGGCGATGGGTGACGGTTCGATCCTGGCCATCTTCATCAATGGCGCCATCCGTACGACCGAACAGGAAGAGCTGGCCCACCTGCTGCGCCGCAAGTCGCAGTTGGTGATCGCATTCGGGTCTTGCTCACACATGGGCGGGATCCCCGGGCTGGCCAACCTCTGGGACCGAAAGAGCATCTTCGAGACGGCTTACGTGGATGCGCCGAGCACGGAGAACCCGGACGGCGTGTATCCCAAGACCGAACACAAGGAGAATGGTCACACTCTGACCCTGCCCGGCTTCTATGACACGGTACGCTCGCTCGACCAGGTGGTCGATGTGGACTACTACCTGCCGGGCTGCGCACCGACGCCCAAGCTCATCTGGGCGGCCCTCGAAACGCTATTGAGCGGAGATCTACCGCCCAAGGGCACGGTCATCGCACCCGACGTCGCGCTATGCGACGAGTGCCCGCGTAAGGACTCGCGGCCCGCAGAGCTTACCCTGACGGAGTTCAAGCGGCCACACGAGGTGTTGATCGACGAAGACAAGTGCATGCTGGCTCAGGGTGTGCTGTGCATGGGGCCGGCCACCCGCGCCGGCTGCGAAGCTCAGTGCGTAAATGGCAACATGCCGTGCACGGGCTGCTTCGGTCCCACGAGCCGAGTGAAAGATCAGGGTGGAAAGATTCTCTCCGCCGTGACTTCGATTATCGACAGCAAGGAACCCGAGAAGATCGAGCATATCGTAAGCAGCATCGCCGATCCGATTGGGACGTTCTATCGCTACGGTTTGCCTGCTTCGCTGCTGCGACGGAGGAGGCTGGAGGCGAGCTGAGTGTTCGCCCGCGAAGCAAAAGGTCGAGGGTAGGTACTCGTTAGTGGCCATAAGGCGGATCGCCGTCAGGCTCACGTTGAGCTTCCTGCTGATCATCGTGATCATCAGCGCGATCTTCAGCGTCGTAGGCATCCGCTTCATCGGCAGCCGGGTCATCGCCGAGGCTCAGAGCCGAGTTGAGACCGATCTCAACTCGGCTCGCGAAATCTACCTGGCCCACTTGAGCGACGTCTACGACGTGGTTCGCTTCACCGCCAACCGCTTCTTTCTGAAAGACGCTTTGTTGAGCGGCGAACTCGAGCGAGCCACGGCCGAGCTCGAGCGAACCTGGAACTGGGAGCGGCTCGATCTCCTCACCGTCACGGACCGGCGGGGAATCGTCCTGCTCAGGGCGACGAACCCCGACGTCGTCGGCGACAGCCAGATTGCTGACGATCTGGTCAACGCGGTGCTAGCACGTAAAGAGCCGGTCGCGGCAACCGCCATCGTGCCCGCGGAGGTTCTGCAGAAGGAATGCCCACGCGTAGCGGAGCGGGCGTTTTGTGAGTTCGTCGAGACGCCCGGAGCGCGCACCAGGCAGGAGACCGAGCAATCCGCCGGGATGATGTTGAAGTCGGCGGCTCCGATTCTCGACTACGACGGCAACGTGATCGGTGTCCTGTACGGCGGCGTGTTGCTGAACCGGAGTTTCGATGTCGTCGACAAGATCAAGGAGACCGTCTTCCGAGGCGTAGTCTACAAGGGGAAGGACTTCGGGGCGGCGACTATCTTCGAGGACGACGTCAGGATATCGACCAACTACCGGGATGAAAGCGGAGGGCGCGGAGTCGGGACTCGCGTCGCCGAGGAGGTCTACAACCGGGTGGTGAGAGAAGGGGGTCGGTATATCGGCCGCTCTTTTGTCGTCGACAGCTGGTACATAGCCGCCTATGAGCCCATCCGCGACATCCGCGGCCAAGCAATCGGAATCCTCGGCGTCGGTATCCTCGAGGGGCCGTACATCGACCTCAGGCGCCGGACCAGCTTGCTCTTCCTGGCCATTACGCTGGGTGGCGCCCTGCTGACGATCGGCCTGTCGTACCTCATCTCGAAGCGGCTCGCTGTCCCAATACGAAGACTGTTGTCAGCCTCGCGCGAGGTGGCCCACGGGAACCTCGACGCGCAGGTGACGGTCGCCTCGAATGGTGAGCTGGCTGACCTGGCCCAGGCCTTCAACTACATGGCGTCCGCGCTGAAGACGCGCGACGAGAAATTGAGGGAGTTCGCCAAGAGCAAGATCAGGGAGTCGGAGCGGTTGGCCATCATCGGCCAACTGGCCGCCGACGTGGCGCACGAGATCAACAACCCGCTCCAGGGCATAGTCGCGTATTCCCACTTGCTGTTGGAAAAGATGGCCCCGGACGACAAGCGGCTCCCCTTGGCCGAGAAGATCGTCAAACAGGCCACGCGTTGCACGACCATCATTCGCGGCCTCTTGGATTTCTCTCGTCCCCAGAAGCCCCAAAAGAAGTTGTCCAATGTCAACACGTTGATCGAGGAGTGCCTGTCGCTGGTGGAAAACCAGGCCGTGTTCCACAACATCGAGGTCGTCAAGCACACTAACGGTGCCCTGCCGATGGTCGTCGTCGACCCCTCACAGATGCAGCAGGTGTTCATCAACCTGATCATCAACGCTGCCGAGGCCATGGATGGTAATGGCACCTTGACCGTAGGTACGCGATACGACCCAGACCTCCAGGTCATCGAGATCGAAGTCGCCGATACAGGCCACGGGATCGAGCAGGATGACTTGGAACGAATCTTCGATCCCTTCTTCACGACCAAGGAGGTGGGTCACGGTACGGGCCTCGGGCTCGCCATTAGTTACGGGATCATCAGGGAGCACGAAGGGACTATTTCGGTGGCTAGCGAGGTCGGCAGGGGAACCACGTTCATCGTCCGACTTCCGGCCACGGCGGAGGAGGGGCAGTAGGGCAGTGGAGTGTCCGCGCAAGGTTCTGATCATCGACGACGACGAAGTCGTTCTGGACTCGTGTACCGCGATCCTTGAGGACAGCGAGTACGAGATCGCTACTGCGACGGACGGTACCACGGGCCTCAACCTCATAGAGGAGTACCAGCCGGACCTGGTATTCGTCGACTTAAAGATGCCGGGCATCTCGGGCTTCAAGGTGCTCGAGAAACTCAACCAACATGACTCAACCATCGTCACCATCGTCATCACCGGGTACGCAACTGTAAGCTCAGCTGTGGAGGCGATGAAAAGGGGGGCCTACGACTTCCTGCCCAAGCCGTTCACCCCCGACGAGTTCCGGCTGATCGCCAAACGCGGCCTCGAGAAGCGGGCGCTGGTATTGGAAACCATCGCTCTGAGACGCGAGCGCGAGATGTTGCGGGAAAACTTCGCCGCCATCGTCTCTCACGAGCTCAAATCTCCCTTGGGTGCGGTTCAGCAGAACCTCTTCGTTCTGACGAATGAGCTGGAAGGAAAGGTGACGAAAGACCAGAGCCGGAAGCTCGAGCGCATGAAGTCGCGAATCGCCGAGCTGGTCGAACTGATCAACACGTGGCTGCGAGGGATCTCCGTCGACATCAAGAGTATCAAGGAGAACTTCCAACCCCTATCGATCGCGACCCCCATCGCGAAGGCCGTGGAGAGCAACGAGCCTCACGCTAATCGCAAGGACATCGAGATCCTAACTACGATCGAGGAACCAGTCGGCATCGTCATGGGGCATGAGGGCACGCTGACCGAAGCGCTGATCAACATAATCGGAAACGCGGTCAAATACTCCCACGCTGGAAGCAAGATCACGGTCAAAGCCGAACGCACAGACGGTGCGGTCGTGATCTCGGTGTCTGATACCGGCGTGGGAATCTCGGAAGAAGACATCTCTCGAATCTTCGATGATTTCTTCAGGGCGAAGTCCGGCGAAGAGGTGGCGACGGGGGCCGGTCTGGGGCTGGCCATCAGTCGTCGGATCGTCGAGGCGCACGACGGGTCGATTTCGGTCCGCAGCGAGCTCGGTCGCGGTAGCACGTTCGAGCTGAAGCTGCCCGCGCTGAAAAGCGAATCACAAGACGAACCGGCGGTGGACGCCGAGGCCCTGAACTGACTCCTCGAACGGAGGCGCAGGATGAGCGAGCGCAAAAAGGTTTTGATAGTGGACGATGACCCCGATTTCGCCGAGGGGATACAGGCCATCCTGGAGGGCGCCGACTACGAGACCGAGGTGCGCTACAACCCCAAAGACGGCTGGGACGCCCTGCAGAGAGGGAAATACGACATCTTGCTCCTCGACATCATGATGGGGCGGGGTGCGGAAGGTGTCATGATGGCCCGCAAGATGAGAAAAGACCCGGCACTGCGCGATATGCCGGTCTTGATTATCACCGGCATCCGGGAACAGATCGCCTTCCTGTTCCCTGGTCAAGCCGTGCACCCGGGCTTCATGCCCGTCGATGAGCTGGTCGAGAAACCGGTCGAGCCGGACGTGCTGCTCGAGAAGGTGAGCAATCTGCTGGACGCCGCGGCGGCCAGGAAGGGAAAGGCTTCGTGAGGGGACACCATGGCCACCAGACTTTCATTCAGTGACGAGATCTCCAACCAGATGTATGCCACGGGCGCCAGGCCGATCAACTGCTGCGTCCAGTGTGCCACATGCTCCTCGGCTTGCCCAGCGGTTGATTTCATGGACCACACGCCCCGCGAGCTCATCGGCATGATCAATGCCGGTTGGAAGGACGAGGTGCTGGCCAGCAACACGTTCTGGACCTGTGCCTCCTGCTGCGCCTGCTCGGAGCACTGTCCGAAGGAGATCAAGCCCTCCGAATTGATGTACGTGCTGAAGCGCTACTCGCTCTGGAAGAACCAGTACAAAGAGAACCTGATCGGTCCCGATTTCTCGAGGCGCTTCGTGCAGACGATCATGAAGACGGGCAAGTCGTACGAGCCAGGATATGCACCAGCCTTCATTCTGGAAGGTGGGTTCCAAGGTCTGCTGCGTGAAGTGCAGATGGGGGTGAAGCTGCTACGCAAAGGCAGGCTGCCGCTGATTCCATCGAAGGTGAAACGGGTCGAGAATTTCCGGCGCATGCTGAGCCGGATCATGCCGATGGAAGGGATCGCATGAAGAAATACGCCTACTACCCGGGCTGCTCCCTTGAGACGATGGCGGCGAGCTACCACGTCTCGGCAGTCGAGACTGCCAGCGAGCTGGGGATCGAGCTCACGGAGGTCGAAGACTGGAATTGCTGTGGAGCGACCCCGTATTCGCACATCGACGAGTTGCTGGCCAATGTCCTGTGTGCCAGGAACTTGGCCGTGGCCGAGCGCGAGCGCCTGGACTTGGTCGCCCCCTGTAGTGGCTGCTACAGAAACATGTACTTCGCCAACGCCGCGCTCAAGGAAGACGCTGATCTGGCCGAACACATCAACTGGGCCTTGGAGGAAGACAACCTCCATTACTCCGGCTCCATCTCCGTTCACCATCTGCTTCAAGTCTTCGTAAACGACGTGGGCATTCGTGCCATCGAGCAGCGCGTCTCGCATCCCTTGAAAGGACTCCGTGTGGCACCCTACTACGGCTGCCATCTCGTACGCCCGCGCAAGAACGGCGAAGGGCCGGAAGAGGTCGGAGACCCCCGCATGTTCGAGGACCTGATCGCGGCCCTGGGGGCCGAGGCGGTCAACTACGCCTACCGTCTCAAGTGCTGCGGCGCCTCGCTGATCGCCACCAACCGGAAGGCCGCTTTGGGAATGGTTCACAATCTCCTGCAGAACGCGGTCGATGTTCAGGCCGACGTGATCGCCACGGTCTGCCCGCTCTGCCAGGTGAACCTCGAGCTGTATCAGAAGGACGTTAATCGAATCTACGACAAAGACTTCGCCATGCCGATCCTCTATTTCACGCAGCTGATGGGATTGGCTCTTGGTCTGAGTCCCGATCGACTGGGGATCGGCAAAGAGATCGTGCCGCCGACCAAGGTGCTGGCCTGTCGGTAGCCACACGGGGTTTCGTTGCGACGGATAGAGAGGATGAGACCATGAGCAAGGTTGACGAGCGGCGGATTACGATCGATCCGATCACGCGGCTGGAGGGCCACGGGAAGATCGACATCTTCTTGAACAAACAAGGGGACGTCGAGCGAGCCTATTTCCAGGTCCCGGAGCTCAGGGGCTTCGAGCGATTCGCCCAGGGCCGGTTGGCCGAAGACATGCCCCAGATCACCTCTCGCATCTGCGGCGTCTGTCCGACCGCTCACCATATGGCGAGCACGAAGGCGCTCGATGACCTCTATCAGGTTGATCCACCTCCCGTCGCCAAGAAGATCAGAGAGCTGGTCTACAGCACCTTCATGGTCGAGGATCACGCTCTCCACTTCTATTTCCTCGGCGGCCCCGACTTCGTTGTTGGACCCGACGCACCGGCAGCGGAGCGCAACGTGCTCGGCGTCATCGCCAAGGTCGGCGTCGACATCGGCAAGAAGGTCATAGCGATGCGGCGTGAGCTTCGGGAGCTCATCGGACTGACCGGCGGAAAAGTCATTCACCCGGTGATGGGTCTGCCGGGAGGTGTGGCGAAGCGCATAAAACCTGAGGAGCAGAAGCGCTTTCAGGATGTTGCCAACGAAGCGGTCGAGTTCGGTAAGTTCACCCTCCAGTTGTTTGAGGATGTCGTTCTCAAGAACACGGACTACGTGAACCTCATCGTCTCTGACGCCTTCACGCACAACACCTACTACATGGGCCTCGTCGATCATGAGAACCGGCTGAACTTCTACGACGGGTCCGTCCGGGTCGTTTCACCATTGGGTAAGGAAGTCGCGAAGTTCAAAGCCCAGGAATACCTCGACCACGTGGCAGAACACGTCGAGCCCTGGACCTACGTCAAGTTCTGCTACCTGAAATCCGTGGGCTGGAGAGGCTTCCACGAGGGGGAATACAGTGGCATTTACGCCGTTGCTCCTCTCGCGCGCCTCAATGTCGCCGACAGGATGGCGACGCCACTGGCCCAGGCAGCGTACGAGAAATACATCGAGACACTGGGTGGCAAGCCTGTTCATCATACCCTCGCAAATCACTGGGCGCGGGTGGTGGAACTGGTGTACGCCGCCGAGCGCATGAAGGAACTGGCGGATGACCCCGAGCTGACCGACCCAAGAGTGCGCACGCTATCTACCGCGACGCCTAAGGAAGGGATGGGTATCGTTGAGGCACCCCGCGGGACGCTCTTCCACCACTATCAGACGGATAAGCGGGGCGTCATCACGAAGGCCAATCTCATAGTTGCGACCCAGAACAACGCGGCTCGCATCGCCATGAGCGTCGAGCGAGCAGCGAAGGGGCTGATCTCGGGTGGAAATGTCTCCGACGGAATCCTGAATCAGGTGGAGATGGCGTTCCGGGCCTATGACCCGTGCCACGCGTGTGCCACGCACTCGCTGCCGGGCAGCATGCCGCTCCTCCTCCAGATTCGCGGCTGCGACGGTCAGATGGTGACGAGACTGCGGCGCGACTTGGATGGCCACGTTCATCGGGAGTGATGTCATGGAGACGCCCGTCCGAGTACTTTGCCTGGGGAACGATCTGCTCGCCGACGACGCTCTCGGCGGTGTCGTTGCCCGGCAGCTTCGGCAGATCGTTCCCGATTCCGTCGACGTCGTCTTCACGCCCAATACAGGCCTGGACTTGCTGGACTACGCGCTGTACGTCCGCCAGTTGATCGTCGTGGATAGCATTGTGACCGGCAACGCGAAGTCCGGTACGCTGCTCGTATTTCGTGAAGAAGACTTGCGAGCTTTGCCAGGTGGGTCTCCACACTACATAGGTCTGTTCGAAGCCCTGTCGGTGGCGCGGGCACTCGACCTGCCGGCGGCGAAGGAGGTCACCATCGTCGCGGTGGAGTCCGAAGACCGCAC
>JBDHKD010000011.1:0-68582 GCA_039586575.1 Gemmatimonadota bacterium
GGAAAGAGAGATGGCCGAGAAGCGTGGCATGCCGCCGTGGTCTTTCCTGGTGGCGACGATCGTTGCCCTCCTGATGGTGGTCATGTACGTGCAGGCTGCCATCGACGAAGGGTTTTCCTTGTGGATGTTGGTGCGCATCGGCGTCTGGGCGGTTTTTGCTGTCGCCTTATTCTACGGGTTCAACCGCGCGCGCCGGGCGCGGCGCGACGGCAACCTTTTCGTCGTGTGAGACGAGGGGGTGTAGCGCCCAGTCGGCCTCGCGGCGCCGCTTACGGTACTCTTCCTCAGCGGAGCACCGCAGCCGCGCTCCCCCTCGATTCGCTTCGTGGACAGCGGCCAGAGGCTGGGCTCATCGAACAGCTACTGTGTCGAACTGGCGGACGTGGACGGTGATGGCGACCTGGACGCCTTCGTCGCCAACAACACCTGGCAGGGCGGTGATGGGGCCAATAGAGTGTGGATATGCGAAACGACCCGAATCCCGTGATCCGACATGCCGAGCTGTGACCGACGCCCGAAGTTTCTGGGAAGATCCCGAACAGGTTGAACGCTTCGCCGGCCGCGATCCGGACCGGGGACCGGCGCTTGTTGGTGTTGCTCGGCACGTTCGAGCGGCCTGCCGAGACACGTGTGCTCGATCTCGGCTGTGCCGGCGGCAGGAACACCGTGGTTTTGGCCGAGCGCGGCTTCGACACGTACGCCATCGACTACTCGCGCTCGATGGTCGAGAAGACGCGCGCGCGAGTCGCGCCGATCGTCGGAGCGGCTGAGGCCGAACGTCGTGTACGGGTCGGTCGGATGGAAGACCTGGGCGATTTCGAGACAGGCTGGTTCGATCTGATCGTGGCGCTCGGCGTTTACCACAGCGCGACCAGCGAGGAGCTGTGGGATCGGGCGCTGCGGGAGACGGTGCGAGTCCTGGCGCCGGGCGGTCTGGTGCTGGTCGCGAACTTCTCGCCGCGTTCGGAGCCGGACGGGCACAGGGTGCGTAGGGTCGCTGGCGAGCGGCACCTATACGAGGGCTTCGATGCGAGACCGCTCTATTTGCTCGAGAGCCGAGAGCTGGATAGGGAGATGGCACACCACGGTCTGGAAGCGGCCGTGGCCAGCCAGACGGTGGTGACGCCGACGGATCCAGGTCGCCGCGTCACGGTCAACGCGCTGTATCGCAAGAGCTGAGAGTCAACTCGGCGGGGCGGCGCTCTCACCCCAGTGGGCCGCCCACTCACGCTCGACAGCAGTGACGATACCCGGATAGACGATGTAACGGCGAAACGGGTCGATGAGGGCCATGTAGAAGGGAGTCAGTCGGCTCGTCTCACGCACGTAGATCGCCCAATACATCCGATAGCCGTCCGCCGCAGGCTCGAAGGCCATGCAGAAGAAAGCGTGAGCCGTGCGGTTCATCATCTCGGCCAGCGACTCGTTCTCAAACGTGTAGATCGTCCGGAACATTTCGCTGCCGGTGCCGGGCTCTGTGAGCGAGGCCGACCGGTCAGCCTCGGTCAGTCTCTGGGCATAGGATGCCGAGGTGTCGAAGTACTTGTCATCGTCCCAGCGGAACACCGCGCCGAGCAAGAAGCGGATGCCGACGAGGCCGGCGACGATCGTGCTCGCCTCGAGGGGCGAGCGGCTGGCCAGCGTCTCGCGGGCGTCGGCTAGGGTAAGTCCTGGCTCTCCGCCGTCGAGCTGAAACACCCACACATCGTGCGGCGGGACGTCGGCGAGGAACTCGTTCACCCGAAAGTCCCTGACCGCGAACTCGGCAGGGTCGAGCCAGGCGTGCTCTCCGACCAGAGACGACCAGAGGAAGAAGAAGTTGGCGATCGCGGCAACGACGTAGAGCGAAACACGCCACGTAACCCCGCGCGCGCCACCGAGCCCCGCGAGGATCCCCGCTGCGCCGAAGGCAAGAACCCCCGGTAAGAGCCAGAGCGCAACCTTGATGGGCGCCGCCGCTGCGGCCCCGAGGAGTGCGCCGCAGGCGAGCCACAGACCAGCGGCCGCCTTTTCGCTTTTCTTGTTCCGGGCCGCGATCACCAAAGCTGTGCTGGCGGCGCCGACTATGGCGACGTCGATCAGCAGGGTGGCGTCCAGGGCGGATGCTGGCGACGGCGGCCAGTGAGCCAGGGCCGCCGCCAGGG
Source organism: Gemmatimonadota bacterium (assembly GCA_039586575.1). GTDB lineage: Bacteria > Gemmatimonadota > Gemmatimonadetes > Palauibacterales > KS3-K002. The sequence continues at coordinate 2,145 of JBDHKD010000011.1, forward strand.
CAATCGCCGCGCCAAAGAGCGTCAGGGTGAGCGTCGAGGTCTTCGTCATGCCGATCCTTCCCACCCTGCACTACGGTTCAGTGGCAGTGGCGGGTTTCGGACCGGTCGCTGGCAACTGGGGCCAGGTCGTGAAGCGAGAGCGCCGTCACATCGATTCTGGTGCCGGCCGACGGACGGCCCTTCCCTCCGAGCCGAACACGGCTGACCATCGCGGTCGCGTTGGCGCAGCAGCAGCTGTTGAACTCCACCGAGCCGGCGATCACATCGGGAACGCCGGCGCGCTCCGTAACCTCGAAGCCGTGCTGAGCGAAGAAGGACTCTGCACCCTCGGTCAGCAGGTAGACGTCTCCCAGGCGCAGCCGACAGGCGATATCGAGCGCTACATCGACAAGACAACCGCCCAAGCCCACCTTTCTCCGGCCGGCCGCCACCGCCACCGATCTGAGCACGGCGCGCTCGCCGTAGAGCTCCAGAGCGGCACAGCCTACGAGCTCACCGTCTTCCTTCGCGGTGAGGATCAGCGTCCCGGGCCGGCAGGCGAGCCCGGCCTCGGGCAATCCCGCCTCGTTCAGCAGTTTGAGGATCGAAGGAAGATCCGCCGGCTGAGCGAATTCAATTCTTGCTGACATGGTCATGACCTCCATCCCAATATGCGTTCATCCCGCAATCCATTGAAGTAGATATCCGATCCCGATCACGCTGGCTGTGAAGACGACGACGATGCGCCAGAGGATGGAACCGGGGAGGATTCGTGACAGAAGTATTCCTTCGGGTAGACTGAAGCCGCTGGCACCCATCAAGAACGCGGTAACGGCACCGATGCCCACACCCTTGGCGAGCAGCGTCGAGGCCAGCGGCAGCAGGACCAAGATGCTGGCGTAGACCGGCGTGCCGAGCAGGGCGGCGGCTGGAACCGCCAAAGCCGTGTCCGGCCCGGCCACCTTTACCAGGACCGCGTCGGGGACGTAGCCATAAATCACGGCGCCCACCGCGACGGCGACGAAAAGCGGCAGTGCCAACTTCCGCAGGTCGCTCAGGCTGCGCGTGAACGCTCGCCCCAGCCGCAGACCGAAACCCGGCGCTACGCGAACGGTGACCTCCAGGGGTAGGGCGAGAGCCGTCGAGCCGCCGGATGGCACCTCCGCTCTGCCCCTCATGAGCGGCCCACTGACTTCGCGAAGGCCAGGCTGAGCACTGCCGCAGCCGCATGCCGTGGCTGCTGCGCCAACCGACGACACGACCGGCTCGAGGCGCTGCACACGTCCTTGGTGCCAGCGCTCCACCAGCACGCCCCCTCCGGCCGCCGCGACGAGCGCCGCAGCCGTATAGAGCACCGCGTACTCCGCTCCGATGGCGCCCCACAACAGGGCGATCGCCACCGGGCTGATCAGCGGCGACGCTATGAGGAAGGCCACCAGCGGTGCAGTCGGTATGCCGGCCAATTGCATGCCGTTGACGACCGGAACCGTCGAGCAGGAGCAGAACGGCGTCACGGCACCGAGTGCCGTCGCCAGTGGAACCTTCGAGTAGCTCGGCCCGCCGCCCAGCCAGCGCTGGATGCGCTCGGGCGTCAACGCCTCCACGGCGACGTACACCAGCGTGCTGATCAGCAGGAAGAGCGGGACGAGTTCCGCGAGGAGTCTGAGCCCGAAGTAGAGTGTGTCCATGGTTGTTAGTACCAACTATTGTCCGTGTTGGAAAGCGCCCGCCATGGCGAGGCGCTTTCGGTGTCCTCAGTCGAGACTACAGCAGGTGCCGCTAGCCGTGCTCACCCGCTCCTTTGCCGCCTGGGCGAGGCGCCCGACGAGATCGATCAGGGCTTTGCGCGCCGCGGGATCGAAGTCGGCGATGAGGCGCCTCTCCCGCTCTTCGATATCGGCCCGAATAACCTCTTGCAGCCGACGGCCGGCGCTGGTGATCTCCAGTTGTACCGCTCGCCGATCCTGCTTGTGGGGACGCCGGCGCAGCAGCTTCTTCCGCTCGATGGTGTTGACCACCCGGCTGACCGTGCTCTTGTCTAGGTAGAGCTCCGCGGCAAGCTCGTTGAGGGTGAGCGGCCCGCGCCTGGCGAGGCTCTCGAGGGCGTAGCACTGGGTGACCGAGATGTCATGGCAGCAGATGCGGTCCCGGTCCCGGAACTGGTAGACCCGGATCAGGTCGGAGAGCGCCTCGTAGAGGGCCGCGGCGTCCCGGTCGACGGCGGGGTCGGTGGTGGTCGAAGTAGCTTGGCTCATGATAGCGCGTCCTTAGTTGTTACTACCAACTATAAAGCGGAGGGGGTTGGCTGTCAAGAGCTTGCTTGCGGAGGTTTGTGCGACGGCGCTAGATGTGGCACGAGTTGCTGGGCCTGTTGACGTTGTTTACGCTGTCGGTGTGATACGGGACGTACTACGGAAGGGGAGAAAGGGAGTTGGAGATCCGGACGGGGCCGCGTGATAGGACGGCCATTCTACTTGATGTGGCGGCTCGCGATCCGGGTTTGAAAGTGAAGCGTGACCGGGTCGTGCGCGAATGAGTGGGCTCGACATACCCAGCAAGCGAATCTGTCTGGTGCTGCAGAGCGGCATCGGCGATGTCGTTCACGGCCTGCCGCTGGTAAACGCGCTGAAGCGCGCCGCGGCGGATCGGCACATCACCTGGGTGATAGAGCGCATGCCATCGCCGCTTCTCCAATCCCATCCAGCGGTGGACGACGTCATCCTGTTTGATCGCAAAGGGGGGCTGAAGGAAATACGGGCGCTGAGGCAGGTGCTTTGGCCACGGAGCTTCGATCTGGTGATCAACTGTGGGATCTACTTCAAGTCGGCGATCCCGACGTTGATGGCACGGGCGCCGCACAAGGCGGGTTTTGGCAAGGATCGGGCGAACGATCTCGTGTGGCTGACGGCGAATCACCGGCTGCCGCCTCGCGGTCCGAGTCACCGGCAAGACATGTATCTGGAGTTCCTCGACTTTCTAGGGATCGAGGGCTATGAGCTGGAATGGCGTCTGACGGTCACCGCTGAAGAGCGCGAGGCGGCATCGTCGTTCTTCGCCGAGTTCGAGGGAGAGCGGGTGGTTGGGATCGTCACTACGACGGCGATGGACGGCAAGAACTGGCCGGTGGAGCGTTTCGCCGAGCTGGCGACGGCGTTGGCGAGGGACCTTGGCTATCGGGTCGTGCTGCTGGGTGGCCCGGGCGATCGCGAGCAGGCCCGTGCCCGGGAGGTGGGGGATCGCAGTGAGGCGCGGACCGTCTGGGCGCTGGGTCCGGATTTGCGGCGCCTGGTCTATCTGGTCGCCGGCTGCGAACTGCTGATTGCCCCGGATACCGGACCGCTGCACATCGCGCGGGCCCTGGAGACGCCGGTGATAGGTCTTTACGGACATACGGACCCGAAGCGGGCCGGCCCGTACAAAGCTTACGCAGACCTGACCGTTGATCGTTACAACTACGACGCGCCTGGCGTGCCGTATGCTGGCCCAGTGGAAAGGCAGCATCCCGCTCGGCCGGGCTGCCGACAGGGCCGGATGGAGCTGGTCACGGTGGCGGACGTACTGGAGAAGGTAGAGGTCGCCCGCGACCGATACCTGAAGCTGGGAACCGAGTGATGATCGGGGCGCTCCAGGTCGAGAATCCGCGCGTCTGTATCGTGATGCTGAGCGCGATCGGCGATGCGGTACACGTGCTACCGGTCGCCAACGCGCTCAAGCGCTCGGTGCCTGGGATGAAGCTCTCGTGGGTGATCCAGCCGGTGCCGCAGCAGCTCGTCTGTAACCACCCTGCAATCGATGAGTTCATCATCTTCCGCCGCGACCGCGGGCCGAGAGCGCTGGCCGAGTTTGCCGGGGCGCGGCGCGCGCTTCGCAGTCGCGAGTTCGATGTGCTCATCGACCTGCAGGTCTACTTCAAGGCCGGGATCCTGACGTCGTTCGCACGCGCGCCGCTGAAGCTGGGGTTCGACCGAGCGCGGGCGCGGGACCTGAACTGGTTGTTTACCACGCACCGCATTCCGCCGCACGAGAACCAGCACGTGCAGGACCAATACTTCGAATTCCTCGACTACCTCGGTGTGGGTCACGAGCCGGTCGAGTGGGGAATCGTGTTCAGCGACGAAGAACGTGAACAGCAGAGGCGCTTCTACGAGCGGATAGAAAAACCGGTTTGCGCCGTGGTTGTGGGGAGCAGCAAGCCGAGGAAAGACTGGGCGGTGGAGCGCTATGCGCGACTACTGGAGATCGTCGAGACAGACTTCGGTTTCCAGCCCGTAATCGTGGGCGGTCCGGCGCCGGGCGAACGAGCGGCGGCGGAAGCGGTCGTGCGCGAGACTCGCGCGCGGCCGCTGAGCGAACTCGGTGACGACTTGCGCCGCCTGATGTACCTCGTGGACGGTGCCGACCTGCTTGTCAGTCCCGATACCGGGCCGCTACACATCGCTCGGGCGCTGGAGACGCCGGTGGTCGGACTGTACGGCTACACGAACCCGAAGCGCAGCGGCCCTTACCGCAAGTATACCGACCTCGTCGTGGACGGCTACGCCCATTACCCCGGCGAGGACTACCCGATCAGCATGGAATACCGGCCGCATGGTATGCGGCGGGTCACGGTGGAAATGGTTCGGGAGAAGGTCGAGCGAGCAGTCACCGAGTACGTCTCGAAAGCGCGCTAGCCTGCCTCCCCGGCAGAGGACCCTTCAGTCTTCTCGCTTCGCCGCGAACTCCGCGAAAAAGCCCTCGTAGCCGTCGATCATCGCCCGGCGGCTGAATCGCTCCGTTGCGCGGCGGCGGGCGCTGCGACCCATACGGGATCGCTCGCTTGGTGCCCGGGCCAGCTTGCGGATGGCGGCGGCGACGCCGTCCGCGCTTCCCGGCGGCACGAGATACCCCTGCTCGCCGTCGTCGATCTGCTCGGTGTGGCTCGTGGCATCGCTGGCGATCACCGGCAGGCCGCACGCCATCGCCTCGAGCACCGAGTTCGGCATCCCTTCCGCGGTCGAGAGGTGGGCGGCGGCGTCGGCAGCGCTCAGCAGTCTCGGTATATCGGCGCGGAAGCCCGCGAAAGTGACGGGTGCTCGAAGATCCGCTGCCAGTCGGCGTAGCTCATCGGCTTGCGGGCCGCCTCCGATGATGAGCGCGTGAACCGCTGTGTCGGCAGCCGCCTCGGCGACCGCGCGTATCAACACGTCGACGTGCTTCCGTTGCTCGATACGCCCGTGGTAGGAGATCAGGCAGACGTCGTCGGGAATATCGAGCTCGCGGCGGATCTCGGGGCGAAGCTCGGGCTGCGGCTGATAGGACGTCGTGTCCACTCCGTTCGGGATCACGCGTATCACCTTGCGCTCCAGCCACGGCGCTTCCTGCAACAGAAGCTTCCGCATCGCATCCGCCGGTACCGCTATCGCCCGCACCCCGCGTGTCCAGATGAAGCGATAGACCGCCGAGTCCTGCAGGTGATACGGCGCCTTGTGCGCGTGCACCACCGGCAGGCCTCCGGCCAACCAGCTGGCCGCCACGCTCAGCTTGATGTCCCGTGTTCGATAGGCGACGACGATATTGGGGTTCCGGGCGCGCAGAACCCTGGTGAGCTGGACGAGTGGAATCGGATTGAGCTCGCCGCGCATCTGAGCGTGTACGATGCCGAGCCGCGTCTCCCCTTCCAGTCGGCTTCGCAGCTCGCTCCGCGGGTGGCAGACAAGAGTGACGTCGTGACCTCGGTCGGCCAGACCGGTGCAGAGCTCACGAGACCAGTTCTCGGCTCCACCCCAGTCGCGGCCCGAGTTCAGAAAGACAATACGCAAATCGCGACGGGCTGACGGTTGTGAGCGCGGGCTGGTGGCAGCGTCTTGCGGCGACGCCGCGCGTCGCCCTATTACCGCTGGGAGTATAGGGTCGGAGCTGGCGCGATGCTACGGGAAGGGCAGAAGAACGGCCGATGGAAAAGATCCTCATCCTGACCCACGAGTATCCACCATTCCAAGGTGGGATCGCCACGGTCGCCCACGGTTTGGCGGCGGGAGCCGCGGGTTTGGGTTATGAGACTCATGTCCTGGCACCCGACTATCATGGTGATACCACCGATTGGGACAGAGTCCAGCCGTGGAGGATTGCTCGATTTCCGGGCGCCACCTGTAGCGTTCTGAGTCTGGACAAGCTCACGAAGTTCACGGCAACCTGCCGCCGGGAGATAAAGCTACGCAGGCCGGACATCGTGCATGCTGTTGACGCACCGAGCCAGATGGCACTGACGGCGCTGTCTAAGGTGAGAATGGCCAGGCGGTACTTCTTCACGGTGATTGGCAGCGAGCTACTGCGCTACCGCAACGACCTGATGCCGCGCTTATGGATGCGGAATGCATTTCGGCGGGTGACCGGCGTGGCAGCGATCAGCTGTAGAGTGCTCGATTACCTGGTGGCGAACTTCAACGTGCCTCGAGATCGGGCGTTCGTGTCGTATCCCGGAATCCATCCCCGCTGGCTCGAGGCTACCGCCACCGACCGAATGACGGCACGGCAACGCTGGGGCCTTGGCGGTGATGACATCGTTCTTCTCACCGTGGGGCGGCGCGTTCCCGACAAGGGGCATCGCCGGGTGATCGAGGGGCTGGCAACACTGCCCGCACCGCTGCGCCAGCGGTTGGTCTACGTGGTCGTGGGGTCGGGGCCCGAGGACTACGCCCGAGCCCTTGGCGACATGGCGACCTCCGCTGCGGTACGGTTGCAGTTGCTGGGCCGCATCTCCGACGAGGAGTTGACCGAAGCGTACGACGCTGCGGACGTCTTTGTTATGTTGAGCGAGGAGAGCCCCAAACGGTTGGAGGGGTTGGGGCTGGTGTACATCGAAGCTGCGGCTCGCGGGCTACCCTCGATCGGGCGCGATACGGGCGGTGTGACGGAGGCGGTCCTCGATGGGAAGACGGGTATCGTCCTGCCCGGCCAGCCGACGGCAGAGCAGGTGGCTTCGGCGCTCACGACCATGGCGGAAGACCGTGAACTCCGGGACGCCATGGGGGAGCGAGCGAAAGAGTTCGCCGCCGCGTTTACCTGGCGCCGGCATGCTGCGGAGGTCTATCAGCGCTTTGCGAGCGCGCTCGGGGAGCGGTACGGGGGCTGACAGTCTTGTCAGGCTATCGATTTCTTTATCGCTTTCACCCAATAGCTGGCCGGAAAAGCTCGTACTCTGGTGTCAATCGACACTAGCTGTAATATCTCGTATGACTCTCTTAGCATACGCCTGATACCGTGCTCGGTGAATCTCCAGTAGTCCTGGGGGGGCATATGAATTGCCTGGCGGAAGGGTAGGCCGAGCAAGAGAATGCCATCGGTCTTGAGGATGCGTGTGATCTCTTCAAACGCATCTCTCACATTGTCCACATGTTCCAGAACTCCGCTGCAGAATACGCAGTCGTAAGATTCGTCTTTCAGTTGCGGCATAGCCCGAACATCAATGATAAGATCGCAATCGAAAGCGTCGGTAACTTCGGACGTCGTATAAGAAGATGCCTTGACGAAATAGTTCCTGTAGTAATCACCTTCGCCATCGGCGTCTGTCCCGCTGCCAATCGACAGAACGTCACCTTCAATATCGCAACACTGCCGCCGCAACCAATCGTTGCTCTCCCATCTCGCCCGAGAGGTTCGTCTGATCATCCGGCGCAGCTGTCGCGATGCGGCGAAAGGTCGAATTCGCTTCATGAGAATGGAATCTGTAGATGGCGACCAAAGCTGAAGCTCGAGCACACAGCCTGCCCTGGCTGGCGAAGTTCTTTAATAATAGTAGTAAGGGCGGGCGCTAGATAGCGCACGTCCGCTGCACGGTAGCTAGCCGAGAACCGGAAATGACGTACTACTATCCCAGAGATCCGCACGGCCGGGCGCTTCGTGATTTCTTCGCTGGCGATAGCGCGGCCACCATCGTCGTGCACAGCAACCTCGGCGAGCATGAAGAGCTACCCGTCGCGGTATTCTTCCGGGCGCCGGACGACTTCTTCCCGTTCGAGCGTGCGGCGCTTGAGCGCTGCCGCGGCCGGGTGCTGGACGTGGGCGCGGGTACGGGCGTGCACAGCCTCTACTTGCAAGACCACGGCTTCGAGGTCCGCGCCATCGATGTGCTACCGGAGGCGGTGGAGATCATGCGTCTGGCCGGCGTGCGGGGCGCGCGCCTGGCCAGTATCTGGGATCTTGAGGACGAGCCCTTCGACACCGTCCTCATGATGATGAACGGGATTGGCATCCTCGAGACTCTCGAAGGGCTCGATCGCTTCCTGGCCGACGTGCCGCGGCTGTTGAAGCCGGGTGGCCAGATCCTCCTTGACTCCGGTCCAGGCGTCGTCGTCGGCGAGTCGGATGAAGCCGCTGCCGTGGCCGTCGAGGATGCCTCTGGATATGCCGGCGAAGCGTGGATCGCGATCGAGTATAAAGGAGAGAGGGGTCCGCCCTTTCGGGAGCTCTACTGCGACTCGGAGACGCTAGAGGAGCACGCGATCGCCGCCGGCTACCAACCGGAGATCGTATTCCGCGACGAGTACGGCGCGTATGTGGCGCGCCTCACGCGCGCCGGCGAAATCAACCCTTGAGTCCCGCCAGCTGGATCCCGCGTACGAAGTAACGCTGCGTGAAGAGGAAGAGGATCAGGATCGGCACGATGGCGACCACGGCCGCCGCCATCTGGTAGGGCCAGTTACTACTGTAGACGCCGTGGAAGGCGGCGATCCCGACCTCCACCGGCCGCATCGCGATCGAGCGGGTTACGATGAGCGGCCAGAGAAAGCTCTTCCAGGTCTCGACGAACGAGAAGAGCGCCACGGTCGCCAGCGCCGGCTTGGCCAGCGGTAACGCCACTCTCCAGAAGACCTGCCACTCGCCGGCGCCGTCGATCCGCGCGGCGTCCTCCAGCTCGCGCGGTATCGAGAGGAAGTACTGGCGCATCAGGAAGATCCCCCAGACGCCCACCAGCTCGGTGATGATGAGGCCCATGTAAGTGTCGACCCAGCCCAGCGCGTTCACCAGCAAGAAGCGCGGGATCAACAGCACGATGATCGGTACCATCAGGTTGGCGAGGAAGATGATGAACACCTTGTCGCGACCGGGGAAGCGCAGCCGTGCGAAGGCGTAGCCCGCGGTGGCGGCGGTGAAGAGGTGGCCGCCGACGATGCACAGCGACATGATCGCCGAGTTGAGGAAGAAGCGGGCGAAGGGCAATGCCGTTAGCGCGTTCGGGTAGTTGCTCCAAACCGGATCCGCTGGTACCAGAGACGGCGGAAACTGGAAGACCTCGAACTCGTCCATCAGTGACGTGGAGAGCATCCAGAGGAAGGGGACGAGCATGGTGATACCGAGCGCCGCGGCCAACGCGTAGACGAGACCGTTGCCTAGGCGGCGTCGCGCCCGCGCCGACGGCAGAAAGCCCCGCTTCGCGGGCCGCCGCTCGGCCGCGAATAGTCGGTCCAGTGAGCTCACCTCCTGACTAGCCATCGACTGGGGTCATCCTCCGACCCAGCATCCTGAACTGGAGCAACGTGATGGCAAAGATCACGGCGAAGAGCACCCAGCTCATCGCCGACGCGTATCCCATGCGCAGAAACTGCCAGGCGTTTTGATAGATGTGGTAGACGATGACGTCGGTGGCGTAGAGTGGGCCGCCTTCGGTCATGACATAGACGAACGTGAAAACCTGGAACGAGCCGATGATCGAAGTCACCAGCACGAAGAACGTCGTCGGCTTGAGGAGCGGCAGCGTGATCTTCCAGAAGCGGCGCCACGGTCCGGCGCCGTCAATCATCGCCGCTTCGTAGAACTCGTTGGGGATCGCTTGCAGGCCGGCCAGGAAGATTACCATCTGGAATCCGATGTGGATCCAGACGGCCAAGATGATGAGCGCGAGCAGTGCCGTGCTCGGGCTGTTGAGCCAGGGGTACGGGCCGAGCCCGATGAGTCCCAGAATCCAGTTGAATAGTCCGAAGTCGGGATCGTACATCCACTGCCAGACGATGGAGATCGCGACGAAGCTCGTGATGTAAGGCAGAAAGAACACCGCGCGCAGCAACGCCACGCCCTTGATCGAGCGGTTGAGCAAGATGGCGACGCCGAGCGCGCAGGCCATCGTCGCCGGAACGTAGAGCGAGTAGATAGCGGTGTTCTTCACCGCGTTCCAGAAGAGCCCGTCGCCCGCCAGTTCGATGTAGTGCCGCAGACCCACGAACGGCTTCGCTGGCTCCAGCAAGTTCCAACCGTGGAAGCTGAGATAGAAGGCGAAGAGGAGCGGCGCGGCCGAGAAGACGAGCAGGAGAATCAGCGAGGGGGCGATGAACGTCCAGGCGGTCATCGTCTCGCGGAGCGCCATGCCGCTTCTCGCCGCTGCCACGAGGCTCGCGTAGATCAGCACGCCCACGGCCAGCAGCGCGTAGAGTCCGGCCAGCCAGAACAGCGTCGCCTTGCGCGCGTCCTCCAACGGGTCACTCAGCAGGAACAGATCCTCGTCGATGGCGCCCCCGAGGTTCCGGTAGGCGAGCCGCCGGCCAACGATCCTGACGCGGCCGGCGCTCGACTCGAGCGACAGCAGCGGTTGTACCGGCAGCTCTGCGCTCGCCGCCTTCAGGGTATGGTCGGCGAGCCACACGATCTGGGCGCCCGCCAGCCCGGCCAGTTCATCGGTCGTGAGACTCTCTCGGTCACCGGCTTCTTCGAGTACCGCACCCCCAACCGCGAGAGTCGTGTCCGTCCCTGTAGCCAGGACACGGGCGTTGGCGGCAGCGAGCCAGGCGGCGGCGAGCGCCGGTAGCACGAGCACCAGGATGAAACCCTGGCGGAGCCGGCGCGGCTCGCCGGGCCCGGTTCCCGCGACGGTGAACCGATAGAGCACGAGGATCGACAGGAGGGTGGCGACGAGTAGCCCGGCCATCGCCAGGACTGGCGATCGTGGAAGCTCGAAGTCGATGCTGGCCCGCCGAACGACGACAGCTCCGGTGACATCCCATTCGTCGAAGTCCTTGAGCGGGGCTGCGGCGGCCGACCGGTCGTCCAGCTCTGTGTTCAGGGCTCGATCGAGGCTGGCCAGCGAGTCGGGCAGCGACTGTGGAATAGCCTCGGGCCAGTCGTCCCGGGCGGCCAACGCCCTGGTCGTTCCCAGGTAGAGCGCCAGGTCGTAGCCGGTCGCCGATCGAAAGCGCTCCGCCGGATAGTCGTCGACTTCTAGAAGCGCGACGGTAACCGAACCATCTCGCGGCAGGTAGGCGAGCCAGGCAGGCCCGCCATCCGCAACCATGAGGTCGACGACCGTGTGACCGCGGCGTGCGGCGGCGAGCATCGCGTCCGTGCCCGCGGCGCCGGGGCTGAGGGGGAGGGGCGTCGCGTCCGGGAATGTGGCGACGACCCGACCCTCGCCGTCGTAAGTAGTGAAGCGCTGGACGTTGAGCCTCGCAGCGTTTCTGGCGAGGCGCTCGGGTGGCATGCGCAGCTCGTCGGCGAGCCGTTCGCGGTACCAGCGCGTGTACTCGGCGGCGCGAACGGCGGTGAAGCGGTCGAGCTCGGGATCGAGGGACGACCAGCTGCGATAGGCGGTGTAGGTCCCTAGGCCGACGAAGGTGGCGGCGGGTACGAGGACGAGCAGGACGAATCCAACGCGCAAGCGGCTCATCGCATGCCACCAGCTCCTGCGGTGCCGGCGAGGATCCCATCGATGCGGCGCGCGATGTCCGCCGTAACCTCGCCGATCGGCTCGCCGTTGAAGATCACGCGATCGAAGATGTCGGGCATCTGGACTTCGACTTGCGCCCACTCCTCGACCGTTGAGCCCCACGACATGCGTCCGTGGCGGGCCGCGAAGAGGAAGGTTTCCTCGAGACCGTAGCGGTCGTTCGCCGCGACTTCTTCGTGTACGACGCGTATCGAGGGAATGGCGAGACCGTACTCGGCCCGCATGCGCTGTGCCTCGGCCGACGACAGATGTGCGGCCAGCTCGACGGCCAGCTTCTTGTGTCGCGTGTTGTGGGGCACCGCCCAGCCGGCGGCGTAGATCACGGTGACCGGGTCGCTCGTCTCGTCGTAGCGCGGCAGTGGGACGACGGCGATTCGCACCTTGCCCTGGTCGATGTAGCGCCGGATACTCGGGAGCCACCAGTGGCCGCTCGTCACCATGCCGATGCGGCCGGTGAGGAAGAAGTTGCGCTCCATGCCCAGCGACAGGCGCTGTACGTCCACCGATGGTACGACGTGGTGGACCGTGACCAGATCGGTGAGGAAGCGAATGGCGGCTTGGGTCTCGGGGCTGTCCAGATACCCGGTGGCCCGCCGACCGTCCGGGCTAAGCACATCGCCGCCCGCTGCCCAGACCCAGGGCTGCCAGAGGTAGAAGACCCGGCGCAACTGGGTGCCCCAGCTGTCCGACCGGCCATCGTCGTCGAGGTCGCGCGTCAGGCGCTGGGCGATGGAGAGGAAGTCGTCCCACGTCCAATCCTGTTCGGGCAGAGCGACGCCAGCCGCGTCGAACAGGTCTGTGTTCAGGTAGACGACGATCGGATTGAAGTCCTTCGGGAAGGCGTACAATCCGCCGGGCCGGCGAAAGATCTCGAGCACCTCCGGGTAGTAGGCGCTGGTATCGACACCGATTCGCTCGAGATACGCGGCCACGTTCACGAGCAGGCCGCGCGAGATGAACGGTGCCGCCCCGTAGGAGCCGTTATCGAGTAGCGCGACGTCGGGTGGCGAACCGGCGACGATCGAGGTGAGCAAGCGCTCGCGGTAGTTGGAGGAGATCGACTCGTACTCGATGCGGACCGCGGGGTGGCGCTCCAGGAAACGGTCGAGGATGCGGTTTTCGATCGCCCGCTCTTCGGGTCCCGCCCAAGCCATCACGCGCAGCGTAGTGACATCGCTGCTGTCGTGTACGCAAGCCGACGCGATGCCGATGACGATGGCGACGGCGATGGCGAGGGTGAGTGCGAGGGGTGCGCGGCGACCGCGGGATGCTGTCATGGCCCGATCCGGTCGCCCGTGTCTCTGCGGAAGAGGTGGATCTTGTGCGGGGGGATCTCGACGGCCACGCGCTGGTCCACGGCGACGCGCGCATCGGCAGCGGCTCGGGCCACGATGCGTGTGCCGTCCTCCGTGGTCAGGTGGATGAACATCTCGCTGCCGACGGGTTCGACCACGCGTACGAGGGCGCTGAACGTGCCAGCGTCGCTGAGCCGCAAATCTTCCGGCCGTATACCCAGCGTCGTTGCGCCAGCCGGCAGTGTGCCGGCACCCGGTACGGCCAACTGGAAGCTCGCCCCGCGGAACGTGCAGTCCGGCTCGGCGCGGTGTAGCTCGCCCTCGAAGAAGTTGATGGAGGGCGAGCCGATGAAGCCGGCGACGAAGCGATTGGCAGGGGTCCGGTAGACTTCGAGCGGTTCGGCGTATTGCTGTAGCCGACCTTCGTTCATGACGGCGATGCGCTGTCCCATCGTCATCGCCTCGACCTGGTCGTGGGTGACGTAGAGGATCGTCGCTCCCAGTCGACGGTGGAGCTGCGAGAGCTCGGCGCGCATCTCGACCCGCAGGCTGGCATCGAGATTCGAGAGCGGCTCGTCGAACAGGAAGGCTTGGGGGTGGCGCACGATGGCGCGGCCGACCGCCGTCCGTTGCCGCTGGCCGCCGGACAGCTGGCCGGGCCGGCGGTGCAGCAACTCGCGGATTCCCAGGATCTCCGCCGCATCGCGGACGCGCTCGTCGATCTCGATCTTCGGATAACCGCGCACCTGCAGCCCGAAGGCCATGTTCTGGAACGCGGTCATGTGGGGATAAAGGGCGTAGTTCTGGAATACCATGGCGATGTCGCGGTCCCGCGGCGGTACGTCGGTCACGTCGCGGTCGCCGATGATAATGGAGCCGCGGGTCGGTTGCTCGAGTCCGGCGACCAGGCGCAGTGCCGTAGTCTTACCCGAGCCGGACGGCCCGACCAGCACGACGAACTCGCCGTCGGCCACCTCGAGATCGAGGTCGGCGACAGCGACGGTCTCGTCGAATTCCTTGGTGAGTTGTCGCAGGCTGACCTGAGCCATGGCCTGTAGAATAAGCCGCGCCAGCGAACGCCGGCAATCGAGTTACGGCTCGCGAACGCAGCGGTAGCTGTGCCGCGGGTTGCCCCACGACTTGGGTTGCGAGCCCAGCGCACCGGTGTAGCTGACGTAGTACGCCCGGTTCTCATCGTACTCGTCGGCCGCCCAATAGTAGATCGGTGCCCGGTCCGGCGCCCAGAGCGGCGTTTCCTTGTCAGGCGTTCTTTCGCAGGCTGCTAGTCCGAACATCGCGACGCCGAGGCCACCCTGTTCAACGCAGCGGGCGTTCTCGCCGCGCCGGGTCAGCGAGCGGATGATCTCGTCGGCGGTCGGCATCCGCCAGATGTCTTGGGGCTCGTTCATCAAGGTGGCACCATCATCGGCCAGGTAACGGCAGAGTCCCGTCGCTGCCATGTCGAGGCCCGTCGCGTGGGCGTCCTCGTAGCCGGGCTTGTCATCGAATCCCGCCGGTGGCACTCCCCAGAGCGCTACACGATCCCAGGAAGGGTAGCCACCCCACGGCTGCTTCCAGTTCCAGCCTGGTCCCTCCGGCGCCCAGATGAGCGAGACCTCGTTTCCCGTGATGAGTCGCTCGGTGCGAATGCCGTCGTCCAGGCGGGTGAGCACGATCGGCAGCCAGTAGACGGACCAGCCGATCAGGATGAGGAGCGGGCCTGCGACGGCCAGCACGTAGCGGATGTTGCGGCGCAGCCAGGACGGCGCTGCCGTCCAGCCTTCCTGGCGCAGCAGCTTGCGATGGCGCGCCTCGAAGAGAAAGAGCACGCCGATGATCACCAGGATGGCGCTCACCGGGAAGAGGGCGAGCAGCTGGCCAGCGTCCATCCCGTCCTGCAGGCGCGGGCCCCACCACCAGGCGGTGAACGCGGCACCGATGAGGATGATCGCCCAGCCACCGATGAGTGGCCGGGCGAGCGCCAGCAGGGTGAGGAGCAGACAGACCGTCCCGGGGATCAGGTAGGCCAACTTGATGTACCACCGTCCCCCCCACCCCTCGTAGTACATTTCGCCGACGCTCCAGAACGTCCACAGCAACGTCACCAGGATCATCAGGGCCGTGGCGACGTAGCCTGGCAGAGCCTGCTTCAGGGTCGTGCGATCGAGGGGCAGGGCGGGGAACAAGCCCAGCATGCATCCTCCCGGTGACCGGGGCGAAGGTGGGAGCTGCGCTGCGAGGACCGTATACGTCTAAGGGGAAGAATACGCACCGCAGCTCGGATCGGGCAATTGAAAAGGCCGCCCCGTATGGTAACTTGGGAAGTCCCAAGTCCCGGCTAGCGATGATCATAATGCGTGGAAGGATAGGTCTCTAATGGGTATTCGGCGGGCAGGACTCCTGGCAGCAGCCATCGCGGTCGGCGCAACAACCGCACTGGCGGGTGAGCCGGTGCGCTACGTGGTACGGGTCGACGATCCCAGCAGTCGGCTCTACCGCGTCGAGGTCGAGCTGCCGGCGACGGGTGACACGACCCTCGTGTCGCTTCCTGCCTGGACACCCGGCCACTACAAGCTGGAGAACTACGCGCGCTACGTCCGTAACTTCGAGGCGACCTCCGGCGATCGGCCGTTGCGTTGGGATAAGCTGGATCAGGACACCTGGCGGATCGTGAGCACTGGCGCCGAGCGGGTTCGCGTCCGCTTCGATTACCTCGCCCAGACCCTCGAGCTCAGCCACAGCTTCCTCAAAGATGACTTCGGGTTCCTCAACGGAACCAACCTGTTTCTCTTCCCGGAAACCGGCTACGACTTCGCGGCCGAGGTGCGGTTCGAACTGCCGGACGGCTGGAAGGTGGCGACCGAGCTGGAGGAGAGCGAAGAACCGGGCGTTTACCGTGCGCCCGACTATCACGAACTGGTCGACAACCCGACCTTCATCGGCCACTTCGCCATCGACAGCGTGCAGGTAGACGGTCGCTGGTCGCGATTGGCGGTGTACCCGGCCGCCCATTTCAGGGACCCGGTCCGGGGCAAGGCGCTGGAGGCGTTGGGCAAGATCGCCGGCACAGCCCACGACCTGTTCGGCGAGCCGCCGTACGATCGCTACACGACGTTCGTCTATCTGGCGGAAGAGAACTACATGTTCGTCGCCGGGCTCGAGCATGCGAACTCGCAGTTCGACATCTTGCCGGCGATCATCTTCGACCAACCGCAGTTCACCTACCGCGACCTGGTCTACCCGCTGCTTGCCCACGAGTACTATCACGCCTGGAACGTCAAACGGATCCGTCCTGCGGATCTGTGGCCATACGGCTACGAAGGCGAGCAGCCGACCGAGTTGCTCTGGGTCGCCGAAGGCATCACCGACTACTACGGCAACGTGATCCTGGTGCGAGCCGGGCTGTGGGGCGAGCGCGAGTTCTGGAAGACGACGCGCGAGCTGATCGCCGCGGTTGAGGCGGAGCCGGTGCATGAGGCGGTGGAGGACGCGAGCCTCAACACCTGGATCGAGCCGACATTCGTCGATCAGTACTACTACTACGATAAGGGCGCGCTGCTCGGCCTGCTCCTCGACATCCGTATCCGTCACGCCACCGGCAACAAGCACAGCCTCGACGACGTGATGGCCCGGTTGTATCGCGAGCACTTTCTGCAAAACCGTGGCTTCACCACCGATGACTTCATCGGCTACGTCGGCGAGTACATCGGCGACGAGAAGGCGCGCGACTTCTATCGCGACTACGTAGACGGCCGGGTGCCGCTACCCTACCAGGAGACGCTGGCGTTGGCCGGCATGAAGTTCGAGGCCGACACGATCCACGAGCCGTACTTCGGTGTCCAGCTGACCATGGGACGCAAGAATGGCATGCTGGTCCGCCAGGTCGCGCCCGGCAGTCCCGCTGCCCGCGCCGGCATCAGGACCGGTGACGAGCTGAACTGGATCGGTGAGGTGGAGGTCGAGGGTGGGGACTGGGACGACGACTTCCAGGCTTTCTACGGCGGTCTGATCGGCGAAGAGATCACGGTCATCTACCGGCGCGGCGGCGAAGAAGTAAAACGTAAGGTAAAGGTCGGTGAGCGAACACGTTACGAGCACCGGCTCGGGCCGCTGGCTGGTGCCAGCGGCAGCCAGCTAGCTCTCCGGCGCGGCATCCTGGGGAGCGAGACTCTCCGCGTCGACTGACCGACCGCTCTAAACGAAGATCAAAGCCAGCACGGTGTAGAGCACGGCACCTAGCCCCGCGGCGGTGAGCGCCAGCGGGATCTGGGTGTAGACGTGGTCCATGAGATCCGAGCCGGTGGCCAGCGAAGACAGAATCGTCGTGTCGGATATCGGGGAGCACTGGTCGCCGAAGACGCTGCCGCCGGTGACCGCGCCGAAGCAGAGCGTCAGGAAGAAAGGGTCCTGGCTGACCGAGTAGGCCAACGGCATGGCGACGGGGAAGACGACGGCGTAGGTGCCCCAGGATGTGCCGGTGGAGAAGGCGATGATCATGCAGAGCAGGAGGAAGAGCGCCGGGACGATGGCCGGGGTGAGGAACGCGGACGTCACCTCGATGATGTAGGACGCGGTGCCGACGGACTCGGCAACGCTCTTCAGCGTGACGGCGAGGGCGAGGATGATCGCGCCGATCGTCACGCCCTTGCAACCGTCGATGATCGCGCCGATCACCGTCTTCAAATCCATCCCCTTGATCATGGCGATGGCTGCACCGACAAGCACGGCCAGCAAGAAGGCCTCGCCGATCAACAGCGTCGGTGACTCGGATCCCAAGATGAAGAAGGTGTAGAGGTACGGGATGATGGCGACGCCCAGCAGGGTGCCCATCGGCCCGAGGAAGTCGATCAGCCCGCTCTTGTAACCCTCGACCACACGAATCACCGTCAGCTCGTCCGAGGTAAGCGGCTCGGCGCCCGGTCGGTTGAGTTGCCCGGTCTCACGGGCGCGGCGAATCGCATTCGACATCTTGTGGCCGACGACCAGCGGCACGTTCGCCCAGAGCCTGCCGGGCATGAACGGCATGATCTCGAGCGAGAAGAGCAGCGTGAAGATGATCGCGAACCAGCTATAGAAGTTGAAGGGTAGCGCTTTGAAGAAGAAGCCGATGCTCTCGGACGTGGTGCTGAGGAACGGGACGGTGCCGACGACCAGGCCGCCGACGTAGATCGGCCAGACGTTGAACGGGATGAGCGTCGCTGCCGGCGAGGCGGTCGAGTCGACGATGTAAGAGGTCTCCTCGTGGGAGACGCGGTACTTGTCGGTCACCGGTCGGACCGTCGTGCCGGTGAGCACCGTGCTGATCGTACCGCCCTGATGGAAGATCATCCCCATCAGCCAGGCGAAGAACTTGGCGGAGCGTGGCCCGACGACGATCAGGCGGCCGGCCCATTCGGCGAACGTCTGTGCGCCACCGGTTCGCGTCCACAACCCGATCAGGCCGCCCAGCGCCCAGAGGTAGACGAGCAGGATGAGCGCGTAGCTCTCGCTGCCGATGGAGGGTATAAGAAAATGCTTGACGATATTCAGCTGGCCGCTGATGACGCCGCCGAGTGCAATGCCGATGAACAACGAGCTGACCACCTCACGAGTCGCAAAGGCGAGGATGATGGCCACGGCGGGTGGCAGCACGGACCAGAACCCGAAGTGGTCGCCCTGGCGCGGGAAGCTCCCCGTGAGGGCGAGAGCGGCGATGATGATGAGCCCGCTGATCAGCAACGCGATCCGGCGTCGGTTCATAGTCGTCTCTCTGTTCGTCTATTCGCTCGCGGGGACCCAGATCCGCACGGGCTGGAATCCTTCCACCAGCAACCGATACTCACCGGCCTGATCGGGGATCTCGAACGCCAACCTGAAAGTGCTCGGGGTACTACCGCCGGGTTGCAGGCTCTCCGGTGCCGGGGTCCCCAGGATCAGGGTCTCCTGCCCGAAGACCTCGGTGACGGTGCCCGTGAGCCGTCGCAACGTACCGTCGGGTCCTACCAGGCTCAAGCCTGTCGCCGGGTCGAGGGACAAGGTTCTGACGCGCCGCGCGGATTCGGCGGCTCGTAGCGTCATCGCGACCTCGAGGTACCGTCCGCTCTCGGGACGCATACCGGTGTAGTCGACCCGGGGTGCGGCGCTGGCGACGCTCAGCTCCCAGCCTTCCGGCCCGGGCACCCACTCTTCCGCCAGGTAGAAGTCGAAGACGTCCGCGCCGCCAAACTTCAGGTACTTGTCGAACCAGCGGAGCTGGCGGAAGAATAAGCTTCTCCGTCCGCGCGGCGTCGCGGCGAATCTCGCGCCGGCGGTCGGTCGGACGTACTCGACGGCGCGGTCGAGGTCGCTCAGGGCCCGGTACAGATCCGCCGGCTGGAAGCGGGGCACCCAGCGTGCGGGTTCCTCGGCGGTCTCGATGATGAGAAGAGGCGTCTCGATGTAGCGAGCGTTGGCTGCCGCCGAGCGATCGGGCCCCGGCGCGCCTTCGTATACGCCGGCGAGTGAAGCTCGCTGGACCGAAGCAGTGCCTGCACCCGACCGGCCCGGTCCTTCTTCCAGGCCACGATAAACGGCCACCGCTGCCGCGAACCTGCGCGTTCGCGTCAGCGACCAGCTCGCTAGCTCGGCGCCCCAATCGCTCCCGTAGATGGCCAGCCGGTCGGCGTCGGCGAGCCCCATGGCGATGGCGATATCGACGCCGGCGAGCAGGTCGACGACATCGCCCCCGGCGAGATCGTTGCGGTTGGCGGTAGCGAAGACTTCCCCGTAGCCGCTGCTACCCCGTGGGTTCACCGCCATAACCGCGTAACCCTGGGCGGCGAAGAGCTGGTAGGCGCCGGGCTGAGCGAGAACATCGCGGACCCGTCCGCCTCGTCCGCCACTCGTGTGTACGAGGAGCGGGTAGCGTCGTCCCTCCTCGTAGCTGGCGGGATAGATGAGTACGCCTTCGACGCTCTGGCCGTCGGGCGCGTTCCAACGGATGACCTGCTGGCGTCCGAGCCCCCAGTTCGCCGCGCGAGCGTTGAAGTCGGTCAGCGGCTCGACGGCGCTCTCATCGATGCGGTACAGTTCGGCAGCTTGGGTGGCCGCTTCGCGCACGGCGAAGATCATCGCCGCATCCCGGGCGTCGAAGGCGCCGAAGTCGAAGGCACCGCGAGTCAACGGCCGGATCGCGCCGCTGCCGGTCAGCGCGAACAGGTGAGTGTGTGTTCCAACAGCGGCGGTGAAGATCAGGTCACCGGCGGCCGGCCAGCGGTGCTCGACGACGCTGCGATCGAAGGACCCGGTGACGACCTCGGGTGAGCCGCCGCTAGCAGGTACGCGCAGCAACTCGGTCTGGGAGTTCAGGTACCTGGGGTCCTGGGGTGCCTGAAAGACGATGGTGCGGCCATCGGGAGACCAGACGGGCGCAACGTCCGGTCCCGGACGGCTGGCCAGACGACGAATACTACCCGACTCGAGCTCGAGGATTCGCAGGTCGTAGTTCAGGTAGTCCTCGGCAGCGCCCGAGCCGTTGCTGCTGTAGACGATCGCCGAACCGGCTGGGCTCACTGCCATCTCCCGGATGCCGGGATCGCCACCCCAAACGAACTCGGCCGTGCCTCCTGGGATCAGTATTCTCCAGAATTCACGGGCACCGCTCTCCGTGCTCACGGTGAGCGCGTAGATGGAGCCATCGGGGGCCCAGTCGTAGTCGATCACGCCGCCGGCGAACTCGCCGAGCTGGAACGGCGGGTCGCCGGTGAGCACGGGGGCCAGCCAGAGCTGTCTCGCGCTTGCGGCCTCGGGCCCGCGATTCAGAAACGCGAGCCAGGTGCCATCACGCGACCAGCGAGGCAGCTGAACGCTGACGAAGTCGGGCGCCACAGCTCGCGCGCCAGTGGCGGCGCGCCATACGTAAAGCTCGGTTCGATGTTCGTCGTCCTCCAGCGCCGCACCGCTGACGGTGAAGGCGACGGATCCGCCATCCGGCCCGGCCGCCACGGCGTCAATATGCTTCAGGCTGAAGTAATCCTCGATGACAAGAGGCTGTTGAGGAATCTGAGAGGCCTGAACGGCGGCAAGAAGAACGAGGCAGGAAAGCTGCATGGGCTACTGCGCTTCCCTCGCCGGTGGATCCGCAGGGTTGGGCTGGCGGCCCAGCTCGACGAGCTCCTCGGCGAGCAACAGCCAGCCGACCGCCACGAGTGCCCAGAGGGTAAAGGCCGCGACGCCTCCCAGTATCGCGTTCCGCCAGGTGAAGAGGCTGCGCACGCCGGTGTCCGGAATGCGGACCCCGAGATCGTCATCGGATCCCTCCAGGTCCAACTCGATTTGCAGCGTAGGATCGGACCGGCCGAGTGAGGGTATCCCCTGCTGCAGATACGCCGTGGTCAGGACGATAGGTAGGCCGATGGCCAGAAGAATGATGGCGAGCAGGTTGAACCCATCGGGCAGCTCGCGGGCCTCGATCATCGCTCGGCTGACACCCAACGCAACCCAGGCGAAGACGAGGTAGATGGCGAGCGTCTGCCAGATGAAGCGGCGGTTGATCTCACGGAGTATGTGTTCGAAGCGCGTCATAGCTCACCTTCGGGGGTTCGCGGGGCCAGCTACCGCCGGTCGCCGGCAGGCGCGGCTGCACCAAAATGCCAAGTGATCACGGTCTGATCAACAGAGTCATGGGCTACGGTGCCAGAGACGCGTTGTAAGAGAGCATGAACACGAGGAACTTTGTCACCTCGACCATATCGCGTCCCACGAAACGGATGCTGTGGGAGTCGGTACGCTCGACGGTGGGCAGGTAGGCCAGCATCTCCGACGGCCTGTAGTTCTTGAAGCGGACGTCGAGCGTGATCGGTGTATCGAGGACATACGGCTTGAAGTCATCGATCCGTTCGACCGCCGACCTCACCGTCTCGCGGATCAGCTCGGCGGCAGCTTCCGGCATCAGCGTTCGTGCCGACTCATAGCTTATCGCGTACTTCACGACGGCGGCTTCGATGTCGCCGAGCAGCCTGCGCGCTTCGTCGGCAATGGCGTCGTCACCCGAGATCATGATGACCGGCACGCCGAAGTGGCCGGCGATGGCGGCGTTGATCACGGCTTCCGGGACCGAAGTTCCGTTGAGCCGGATGTCGGCGATGCGGCCGCTGGATATGGTGTGCGCACGCACGCCCTCGGGGTTGGCGGTACTGGCGTGGTAGCCGATGAAGAGGGCGGCGTCGAACGACTCGTCGATTCCTTCCATCATCTCCAGCGGGCGCGGCCACGAGCGGATGACCGTTACGTCACGCGGCAGTCGATCGAGGAGTAGGTTCTCGCCGTTGCCGTGGGAGTCGCTGATGAGAATCTCCGTGGCGCCGGCGGCGCGCGCACCCTCGATGGCCGCGAGGACCTCGGCGGTCACCCATTCGCGGGCTTTGCTATATTCGAAGCCCGACGGCCCGAGCTGGTCTCCGCTCACGATGCCGGCGATCCCTTCCATATCGACCGAGATGTAGATCCTCGGCCCGTCCTGCGCAGTACTGTGCTGAAACGTCGCCGCGATGAAAGAGATGGCGAGGAGGAAAGAGCGGTGGATCATCGTGACACTCCTTGGCCGTGTGACCGGTGCCAGCTGGTAAGCGCGCGAGGTCCAGCAAGCTAGGCTGGCGGCCGGATGCGGGTCAAGCGGCTGCCTGCCTCGGGCCGGCTTGAAACCCGGCCGCCAAGCGACGATCGTGCGGTGGGGCCGCGGCGACCCCGTGCGGGACGATCGTGTCGACCAACCGCACGAGTCGCATCGGCGATCGATGATCACCATCATGATGGAATAGCCGCGGCAGATCGGCCAGGCATTGTCATTGATCTTGATCGGCCGCAATATCGAGCGAATAGCGGACCTGGCCACCAACATCGGCGAGGACGTTGTCTAGCTTGTGGAGGGCAAGACGATTCGGCACCCGGGGGTGCCGCACAAGTAGGTCAGGCGTCGCAGACGCCAGTCGTCAGTCACGGCCGGCCGCGGGAGCGTGGCCGGCCGTTCATCTTTGGAGGGTAGCAACATGGATCTGATGTGGAGCGACATTCAGTGGATCGTGATTCCAGCGGCCATCGCCCTGCTGGGCCTGTTTATCGGCATCGTCGTGCGCCGGACCGTCATCATCAGACTGGCGGGCATAGCGGAGGGAACGCGGTCGGTCGTCGACGATATCGTGCTCTCCGCCGTTCGCGGGCCGGTGGTGCTCTGGTTCTTGATCGGCGGCATGTATGCGGCGGTGCAGGTGACGACGCTCCCGGAGCGGATCACAGCGCTGATACAGCAGCTACTGCTCATCCTGGTGATCTTCTCGATCACCTGGGCGCTGGCGCGGGTGGTGGCGGCTCTCGTGGAGTATGGAGCGAAGCGGGCGCCGGAGTCGTTGCCTGGGGCGACACTGATAACGAACCTGGCGCGCGTCGCGGTCTTGGCGGTCGGGGTCCTGGTGATCTTGCAGACGCTGGGGATATCGATTGCCCCTATCATCACGGCTCTGGGCGTCGGGGGCCTGGCGGTCGCGTTGGCGCTGCAGGACACACTGGCGAACCTGTTCGCCGGCGTTCACATCCTGGCCTCGCGGCAGCTGCGACCCGGCGACTATGTGAAACTGGCGTCCGGCGAAGAGGGCTACGTCCAGGATGTGACCTGGCGGCAGACGACGATCCGCCAGCTACCGAACAACATCATCATCGTGCCGAATTCCCAGATTGCCAGCACGATAACGACGAACTACCACCTACCCGAGCAGGAGCTGTCGGTGTTGGTACCGGTCGGCGTGCACTACGACAGCGACCTGGAGCACGTGGAGCGGGTAACCATCGAGGTGGCCAGAGAAACTCTGCAAACTGTGGAGGGTGGAGTCCCCAGCTTCGAGCCGTTCATCCGTTATTCGACCTTCGCCGACTCGAGCATCAACTTCAACGTGATCCTGAGGGGCCAGGAGTACGTGAGCCAGTACTTGCTGAAGCACGAGTTCATCAAGCGGCTTCATCAGCGGTATGACGCGGAGGGGATAGTCATTCCGTTCCCGATTCGGACGGTGTACATGGGGGCGGGGGTGACGAGTGATCCGGTAGGTCAGTAGGTCAGTGGGGCGGCGAGCCACCGATCCACTGACCTGCTGACTAGAAAGTCAGCCCGGTCGCCGTAACCTCGGCGCCCAGCGCCTCCATCAGCTCCAGCCCGTAACTCGTCCCCAGGTCGATCGAGCGCGGGGCGTGCCATTCCAGCGGGTTGCCGGCGGTCTCGATTTGCAGGGTTCCCAGCCCGAGGCGGCGTTGGAAAGGCGACTGTCTCAAGTGGAGCGCCTGGATTCTGCGTATCGGGACGACGTAGGTGCGCCGATTCCAGAGGCCCTCGCGCACGAGGATGTAGGAGCCGGAGCGCGCGTGGCCCAGGTGCCGGTAGTGGGCGGTGGCGAGAAACCAGGCCGGCACCAGGCCCAGGAGCAGGAAGAGGGCGTTGGGTGAAACGAGGATTGCCAGCGCGCCGCTGGCCGCGACGACGACCAGCGCGCGCCGGATGAACAGCCGCCGGCGCGCCCTGGGGTGTGCGGGGCGCCACTCGACCGAGTCCCAGTCGACCTCCGGGAACACGGTCTGGAGGTGCCTGGCGATCTCGGTGGTGCGGCTGATCGGTGAGAGCGTCTCCATCCGATCGTCCGCCTTCATGCCGGGCCCGTAGCCAGCGGTCGCCACGCGTAGCGAGGCGAGATTGAACCAGCGGCGAAGGATCGACTCCTCGATCTGGACGTTCTGGACGCGGCTGCGCCGGAAGCCTTTCTCGCGCCGCGTGAACAGGCCGTAGGCCACCTGCAACTCATTGCCGTATTGCCGCAGGCTGAAGTCGAAGAAGCGGGCCACGCTCGCCAGCACGGACACCCCCCAACCGGCGACAGCGAAGAACAGACCCAGCACGAAGAGGCCGGTGAAGAAGGCGCGCATGTCGTGTTGCACGGTGTTGACCAGGCTTTCGACCGCGGCGCCGGACTCCAGGTACTCGGGGGGCAAGAAGCGGGCGAGGATCCGGTCGGTGGGCATGAAGTCGAACAGGTAGTCGCCGCCGAGCAGCGCGCCGACCAACACACCGGCCCGGTTCGAGGTGGCGCCGGCGATGGCGAGGTCGAGCGGGGAGCGGTGGTAGATGGCCGAGTCGTGTACGGGCGCCGGTTGTACCGGCTCGGCCGTGCTTACCAGATCGGGCGGTTCGGTGGTTGGGAGTACTACCGGCGGCGCGGCGCGCGCCAGTCCGACGAGACGGGCGCGCAGCCGCATCCCTTCCGCGCGACTGACGACGTGAAGGGTCCCCTCGCTGCTCTGGCCGCCGGCGGTCTCGATGCGGGCGGTGGTGACCTTGAGCAGCTGTTGCAGCAGCCCGGCCCGCAGATCGACGTTCTGGATCCTCGACCTTGGAATTACCCGTCTTTGCCGGAATAGCACGCCGTGTGTGATGACGATTCCTTCATCGTCGACCCGGTAGCGGAAGCGGAAGTAAGAGAGTGTGATCCAGGCCGCGACTCCCGAGAGGAAGACGACGACGACCAGGAGAGTCGGGCCGCGCCCCACCGAAACGGCGAACACGCCGACGATGACAGCGAATGAGAGCTGCAGCGCCTTGAGCGCCGGTGTCAGCGGGTGGAGCCGCTGCCAACCTTCGGCTTGCTCAGGCCCGGTCATCGAGTTCTTCCAGCCTGGCTAGTTCATCGCGAAGACGCTCGGCCTCATCGGCAACGAGGCCGGGGATCTCGGCGTCGGCGCCACGGGTCCCGGCCGTGTAGATCACGAGTGAGTTGAGGCCGAGCCAGCGCTGTAGCGGAGACGAGTGAGTGTCCACGTGCTGGATGCGCACGCGTGGTATCAACGAGCGTGATCGCCAGACCACGCCCTTCTGGATCAACACTCGATCACTCTCCAGGCCCCAGCGCCAGTAGCGGTAGCGCAGCTGGGGCCAGAAGAGCGCCAGGCTGAAGAAGAACACAGCGGTCAGGCCGGTGAGTAGACCCGGGGCGATGAAGACGACACCCACGGGCCGCAGCATCAGACCTTCGAGCAAGCCCACGGCTGCCGTGAGCACGAGGGCCGCGACACAGTTTGCCAGGCGCCAGACGATGACGACGCGGGGATGGAGGGTATTCACGGACTCACTCGCAGGTTGAGGTTCAAGCAAGGTCGCAGGGCGATCTTCGGTTGTGGGCCGCGCGTCAGCGCGATGCGGCGCGCCTCTACACTAGAAGTGCTGTAGAGGGGGACGCAAGCTGAGAGTAGAGCGTGCGAGGCCCAAGCCGTCGGGTCAGTAAGCGCGGCCGACGATCCGATACCCGTTCGCCGGAACGGGCAGGAGATAGAAACGAACCGAGCGCGGCCGGTCAGCGTCGGGTTGGGGGACGGCACGTATCTCGAGCCTGGCGATTCGCTGCTCGACCGGCAGCTCAGCCAGTCGCTGCCAGAACGCGGCGTCAGCCGGGGGCGGTGGGATCGCCAGCGTCCCGTATCCTTCCTCCGTGATCAGTGGTTCCTGGATCCCGCTGTGGCGAATGCGGGCGGCGTCGAATTCGAAGTCGACCTCGTAGCGCCGGCCCGCCGGGGGGACGATGCCCTCGGCGACGGCGAGGTCTTGGAACGCCAGCTGGGGGGTCTGGGCCGACCCCTGCAGGCCCGGGCTCTCGAGCGGGGTGACCCTGGAGAACCAGTAGGCGACGGTGAGGTCACGGCGCGCCGAAATCGCCTGGACCAAAGCTTCCTGGGCGGCGCGATCGCTGAGCTGACCGGCGGACACGGCGGCGCGGATCTGCTCCTCGTCGAAGCTGGCGACCAGCTTGGCGCCCCAATAGCCGTCCCTGATCGTACGGTTCGCGAAGGCGGGATTGCGGTAGTTGTTGCGCCAGCCGCCGGGGTCGAAGAGATCGGCGGAGTAGAAGCCGACGGATGGATGCGTCGAACCGCCCGGGTAGCGTTCCCACGATCGCGCGTAGAAGCCCGCCGTGAACCAGCGAGCTGCGGTGGCGCCGAGATCGGCGTCGTGCTCGACCCCTTTGCGCGGTGTGTTGGGGCCGATGCCGGCGCTGCCGAGGCTCGAGCCGAAGTCGATCAGGTAATGCACGACGTAACGGCGACCGCTTTCCTCGACCAGGACGTCCATCGAGTTGTGCTGTTTGGTGTCGAGGTGATTCAACCAGGCGGCCAGCACGTAGAGGCCTCTCAGTTCACGCCGGTGCTCGTGGGGTATGGTGTCGGCGGGGTCGTCGCTGCGCGTGCCTTTATAGTTGAAAGGCCCCAGAGTTCCCGGCAACAGTCTGCTGGCGATCGCTCGAACCCGGCCGTCGGGACCGCTCGGCAGCGCTCTGAGGAACTGCTGCAGGATGTCATCGTCGACGGGCTGCTCCCGACCCAGCGCGTTCTCGTAGGTCAGGCCTTCTCCGGCCCTGAGCTGCGCGGGATCGAAGTAGGTGACGGATACCTCGGGCACGAAGTAGCCGCTGGCGTGAAGTAGCCGCGCGGTGATCGCCTCCGCCGCCGACATCAACTCCGCATGACCCGACGGGTCGAACTTGATGAGATAGCTGACTCCCGCAGCGTCGCGCACGAAGAGGCCGGGCGTGATGCCTTCGAGCTTGGCGCTGAACACCGTCCAACTGCCGCTGACGTCGGGTCCGAGCCCGTCGCCCGGCCCGCGGGCGACCTCGGCTGCGGTCATCCGCTGGCGGTCGTTGCGGTGCGTGAACCAGGTGGAGTTCTCGACATCGTCTTCGGCCGTAGGGTTGTAGGCCTCGACTTTCTCCTCCCACCAGGAGCGCAGCGCGCGGGGTGGAATGAAGACGTAGGTGAGGGGTTCGCGTACAGCGTGTTCGAAGAAGTCGACCGTCGCGTTGGGATCGCGTTCCTGGGGCGGCTGCGTGAGCTGCGGTGGAGCGTCCGTCGGTCGATGCGTGCCGTCGTGCACGACCAGCGTGTTCTTTGAGCAAGTCACCGACGTTGCCACGACGGCGATGACCACGAGGTATTCCGGCCAGGCCTTGTTCCGCATTACGAACCTACCAGGAAGACGAAGTTGACCCTCAACCCCTCGTCGCCGCCGGCCAGCTCCAAACGAGCTCCCGTTGTCGGTCCCGCGTAGGCGCTCAGAGCGACCCCGTAGTTCTCTCTAATCCGGCTAAGCGACAACTCGTCTGAGATGTCGTGCGCGACCTGGCCGCCGACGACGAAGAAAGAGGCGATTAGGGCGGATTCGTTGGTGGGCGCGAGCCAGATGCGGTAGAGGTACTCGATCTTGGCGAGTGCCGTGTCGCGATCGCGAAAACGCGCAGTGGGATAGGCAGGCAAGGTCGACGTGCCACCCAGAGCCGGGAGTCGATAGAATGGGATTTCGCCGTCCCCCTGTTGGCGGGTCGTCTGAAGCGCGCCGACGAAAGACAGGCAACGCCGGTCGTGGTCGAAGCGGAGATGCAAGCCGGCGCTGGCCATGAGCTCGGAGAAATCTGCGAGCCCCGCGCCGCGCCCGTCGTTCCAGCGCGCGGCGAGGCGGACCCAGCTGCCGCCGGGGACGAACGCCTGGCTGTAGCCGTTGCGCCATTCGGCGGAAGCCCCGAAGGAGAGATAGCGGTCGGAATCACCGAAGCGAAGGATCTCGTTTGCGGGGAAGATCGAGTCGACGCTCGGAAGCCGGGGGTTGTTGCCGGCGCCGCTCTCCGCCTCCGACCAGTCGATGTGGGCACGCAACGCGACGTAACGGACCATGCCGAGCATGAGCTCGCCGGTCACGATCGTCCGATCCAGGGCGTAGTTCGATCGGTCGTCTTCGTCGCTGTCCGGGCCGATCCCCCAATACTCGTCGCGGTCCCGGTGTTGCAGCGATCCTGAAGCCTGAAACCCCAAGGCCATCCCACGCCCCGGCTCCGCCGCCTCGACGCCGTAGCCTACCCGCGCGGTGAGCTGCCAGTAGAGCTTGACGGTCGCACCGGCCGCCAGGTGTCCCCACAACTTCCCCTCGCTGCTGGGAGGCCCGAGGCGAACCGCCGCGCCGGTACCGGAACCGGCACCCAGACTGGCGAAGGCAGGGTAGATCCCCAGTCGGTTCAGCTGACGATTGTAGAAGGCGATCTTCTGTGGGACACGCGTGTCGCTCGCCGCCGCCGCCGCCCACTCCCCGCCGAGCCACACCAGGTAAAGTGGTGCGGTGAGGACCTGGAACGGGAACTCGAGGACGTCCCAACCGTTGACGCCGGGTTCGCCGCGTTCGATGACGACGATGGAATCAGGATTGCTGCTCTGGCCCAGGGCAGGTACGGGGGAAGCAATAACGAGTAGCGTGAGAGAGAAGCACAGACGAAGTGCACGCGTCAAGAGCGGGCTGACGCCGCGGTGCGCAGAAGGGCTGGGAGCGGCGTGCATCGTGGTCTCCCGTGTGTTGTCGGTTTTTCAAATCGAACGGGAGAACTGGCTCGCGCAATATAGTGTTGTCTCAAGCAGGGAGCGAGCCCGGGAGGGGTCAAGGCGACGCGTTTGTCTCCAGGCGACAGCTGTGGAACACGGGCGGCGGCATGAGTGTTGTGAGAACGCGATGAATACCGATGTGATCGTGATCGGAAGCGGACAGGCTGGTGTCCCGCTGGCGGCACGGCTCGCCGAAGCCGGCAGGGAAGTCATCATCGTTGAAGCCGGCCAGCTGGGCGGTACGTGCATCAATGTGGGCTGCACACCCACCAAGACGATGGTCGCCAGCGCCCGAGCCGCTCACGTAGCCCGCACGGCGGGAAGGTTAGGCGTTCGCACAGGCGAGGTCGCGGTCGACCTGGCCGCCGTCATCGACCGCAAGGACTCCGTGGTGCAGCAGTGGCGGGAGGGTATTAGTCGTCGCCTAGAAGGCGCCGGTGAGCAGTTGAGACTGATTCGGGGGCGGGCGCGGTTCGTCGGCGAGCGCGAGATCGAAGTCAACGGCGAACGGCATCGCGGCGGGACGGTTATCTTGAACGTCGGTGCGCGGCCGCGCGTACCGCCGGTGAAAGGTCTGGATGCCGTCGCTGGGTTAAACAGCACGACGATCATGGATTTGCGAGAGCTTCCCGATCACCTGGTCGTGATGGGCTGGAGCGCCGGCGCGGGCCATGGTGGACGCACAGATGGTCCATCCGGCTCTGGCCGAAGGCCTACAGGCGCTGGTGATGAAACTGGACAGGTACCGCCTCAGATAGGACAGAGCTGTCGCGTCAGATCTTACGCTCCAGCCACTCCAGGACCTTGACGATCACCCGCAGGATTGGTTTCAACAGCCTCAGCATGGTTTGTCCCCCTCGCTTCCCCCTCCTACGAGGTGAGGGGGGGCCGGGTTTCGCGTCCGCCGGCGGCCGGCCGATCTAAGAGCCTAGCGCGACCCCCCGTGCGGGGGCCAGGCGGGCAGGTCGGCGCCGTTCTTCAGTAGCTGCTCGAGCAGCGCGTAATCGTGCTCGTCCACCTGCATGGGGACGATGGCGATCTTGTTCTGCCGGTAGGCCTCGAGGTCGGTGGCCGCCGGGACCGCGATCTCCTGCGAGAGGATCCGCACATCCCAGCGCTCGCGGCCGCTCGGCGCAGCAGGCTCGCCGTTGCGCTCGACTTCGATTCGCCAGGGGCGAGGCCCGCGCTGCACGAACGTGGCGCCCTCGATCTCGGAGATGGGCAGGCGCGGCACGCTGACGGTGAGGTACTGGCGTGGCCCGAGCTCCCGCACGAGTCGGCTGCGCGACAACTCGACGACCCAGCGGCCCAGAGCCTCGAGGGTCTCCGGATGGTCGGGGCTGTAGCCGGAGACGGCGATGGCGGGCACGCCGAAGAAGGCGGCGATCTGCGCTGCGCCGATCGTGCCCGATAGGTTCCAGTCGTCGCTGAGGTTGGGACCGTCGTTGATGCCGGAGATCACCAGGTCGGGTGGGTCGTCCTTTAGGAGACCTAGCAGCGCGAAAACGATGGCGTCGGCCGGATAGCCGTCCACCGCGTATGCCGTGACCCCGTCCAGTAGGCTGCGCGGCTCGACCTCGAGGCCGCGCCGGGCGATCGCCGACACATAGTTGGTGCTGGCGCTCCGGTTGGCGAGCGGGGCGACCACGTAGACCTCCGCCTCACCCGCAAAGGCGCGCACCAGGGTAAGCAGGCCCTCGTCCTCTATGCCATCGTCGTTCGTCAGCAGGACCTTGAGTGGCCGCTCCATCGTCTGTGCGTTCAGTGGCGCTATCGTCATTAGCGTAAAGCACGCGGTTAGGGCTGCGATCCGATTCATGACACCAGCCTTCCCAGCGAACGTGTTCAGTCGGTCGCCTAAGTTGCAGGGATCGTCATCGCAAGGCAATGCTGTCGTTCCGTCGATCAGTCAAACTGGAGAAACTCGATGGGCGCACCATTATGCAGGACGAACGCGACCCGGACCCCGGCGGCCGGTGAGTTGGGCTCGATGAGTACCTCGTGGCCGGCTATCGCGGCCTCCAGATCATCGACCTCAAAGGCGACGTGGGGAACCGTCTTGACGATCTCCGGAAACGGACTGTCAGGCTCAAAACGCATCCACTCCACTCCGAACGGGCTCGTCTCATATCCCGAGACGTAAACCTTGAATCCCTCGAGATAGGTCTCGTCCGGCCGCGGCTCGTCGGTGGGGATGCCCACGTGGTGGTATCTGGGTTCCATGCCGCTCCTGAAGCTCGATTGTGGAAACGGGGACTGAGAATCCTCGATCAGGAGAGTAATAAAAGCATTGAGCATCCGAGGGCGGAAGTGCCCGGCACACTCTGCCAAGCTGGCGGCGGCGGTGTGCGCGCGGATAGAGGAAGCGGTGGGTACGCTCAGGGTGCATGGCGGCAGTATGTCGTTTGTCACGGTTTGGAACGTGGTGGCGATGGTGGTGGTGGTCGGGATATTGGTCGTGATCAGCTTGTTGCGGCGGGTATTCGCGATGCTGGCTAGGGGCGATCCGTTCGCGCGTGTCAACGCGATCAGGATTCGCTGGATCGGCATCTTGGTGATCGTGCTCGAGCTGGCGAAGGGGATGGCGGTTGTGGGTTACGTGCACTACCTGCGAAGCCACTTTGAGTTCGTCGGGTTGACGCCGCGAGGTGATTCGTTGCTCGATTTCGAGGTTCTGTTTTTGGGTGGGGTCTTGCTGGTGATCGCGGAGGTATTCCGCTTGGGAGCGGAGTTACGGGAAGAACAGCAGCTCACGGTATAGGACACTGGCGATGTCAATCGTTGTTCATTTGGATCGATTGCTGGTCGAGCGCAAGCTGACGCTGACCGAATTGGCTGATCGCATTGGCATAACGATCGCCAACTTGTCGATCTTGAAGACGAACAAGGCGCGGGCGGTGCGGTTTTCGACGCTGGAGGCGCTTTGTCGTGAGTTGGGTTGCCAGCCGGGCGACCTACTGGAGTATGAGAGAGAAGGGGGCTGAGAATCGTGCGCCTAGGGTCGGAACGGTTCGCTTCGCACGCCGATCTTGCGAGCCGACAGACCGATGAGGCGAATGAACAACCGCTTGAATCCGCGGGTGAAGGCGCTACCGACGCCGCTACGCTCGCCGACGACGTCGCCGCGCAGCCAGTCCTCGAGCTCGTCGAGGTCGCCGAGCGAGAGGATCTCGATCTCCAGGCGTGCCTCGTAGTAGAAGCGGCCGGTTCCGGGGGTCGGTCCGGGGAAGGGTGATTGATACCAGCTCTGAAGCGTTTGAGTGGCCGATCGGAGGTCGGAGTACCACTCATCCCTCTGCGGATCCCAGGAGCGGGTCAAGTTGAACTCGCCGGAGAGCGGTTCCTGGTAGAGGATGATCGACCACGACGATCGGTCGACGAGTCCGTCCGCCAGGAACTTGTCGTGCCAGAGTTCGAGCTGGAAGTGGAAACGGAGCGGCAGGCCGGAGAGCAACGGGCGGACGAGAACGGAATCGGTGAAGAGATTGAGAGGTCGGACGAGCGCGCGCCAGCCGTTCCCCGGACTACCGGTTTCTAGGGACAGACTGGGACGTTGGGCCGCCGCCGGAGCGGCGACGGCCGGGATCACAGCCAAGGCGGCCGCGATTAGAACCTGGCGCTGAGGCGCACGAAGAAGTTGAATTCTCCCGATCCGACCAAGGGGTAGGCGAGATAGAACCCGAGGCCGCCGAAATCGAAGCCGGCGCCTACGTCCGCCACCCAGTTATCGCTCTTTCCGAGATAATCGAACCAATCCTCGTCATTCCAAGCCGCTCCCGCGTTATAGAAGAGGACGATCGCGGGGTTGAACTGGACGCTGAACAGGTCGCCTCTGATGTCGGGGACCTGCTCGTGATCCCAGTGGAAGCGGAAGTTCAGCCCGCTGCGATATTCGGCCTGGAAGAGGGTAAAGCGTTGGCAGCCGTAACCCGGCGTCTCGCCGACGGACCCTGAGCTTCGTACCCCGCAGTCGAACTCCTGCATGTTGTAGCCGGGCAACGAACCGGCACCGCCGATGACGTGCTCGCGCTGTGCGGGTGTGGGCTTACTGCCGAGTCGGCCGCCGGCCATGAGACGCAGTGCGAGTACCGAATTGTGGCTCACCCGGGTGAAACGTCTCAGGTCGAGAGAGAGGTGAGTGAACTGCGGTTTCTGACTGCTCAAGCTGCCGCCCACCGCTTGCTCGATGCGCATCTGGTTGTACCAACCCGAAAGCGGGTGGTCCGGGTCGTTGCGCGTATCGAGTCCGAGGTTGAGCACCACGCTCTGCAGGTCGCCGGGATCGGCGGCCGCGTTCGGCCGGTGGGCGTCGCCGGTGTTCCAGAAGATCGTCAGCGGGCTACCGGCTGACAGGCTGTCGTGCCGTTCGTCGCGGAACTCGAGCGAGCCGAAGAAGCGCGATGCGCGCCAACCGAGAAGCCCGTACCAGCCCTCGCGTGCGTAGTAGTCGCGGTAGTCACGCCGGAAGAAGAAGAAGGTGAGTGAGTTTTCCAGGTTGGAAAGCTGCCAGCGCTCGATGGGGTCGACAATCGACCAATAGGCGCCTTCCAACCAGAAGGCGCGGTGTCCGCCCAGCCACTGCCGCAAGCGAAGCTCCCAACCGATGTCACCTTTGGCGGGCTCGAATCCACCCTCCGTGCGCCATACCAGAAACGCCTCGAGTCGTAGCGGATTGCGGCCGCCTGTGGTGATGCGGGGACCGAAGGCGATGGGTAAGCCTTCGACGCGGTTGTAGGCCCGCGCCGAGACAAAGATCTCGCTTTCCCCCAGCTCCCAGCTGGGCAGAGTGATGCGCGTACCGGTGGGTCGCGAGTCGGCCTCACGTTCGGAGCCCAGGTACTCGATGCCTTCCTCGGTCCGTCTGTAACGGAAGACGGCGGGGTAAGACGTGATCAGCCCATCGACGCGTCCACGCTCGACCCCGATGATGATGCCGCCCACCACGGTCAGGTCGCCGCGGATCCGTGAGCCCTCGCGGAGCGTGATGTCGCCGTTGAGGATGACGACATCGCCGTCGATGTTACCCGCCAGATCTACCGGGCCGCCCAGGATCGCTACGTCGCCGCCGACGGTTCGGTCGGCTGGGATGCGGGTCCGGCTGCTGAAGCGGATGGTGGCGGGGCTGTTATAGAACGCCTCGAGCTCCAGAGCTACCTGGGCGGGCAAATCCTCTCCCGGCGCCACCGGAGTGCGCACACCGACTTGGATCGTGTCCTGGGCTTCGAGAGTCGCCACCGCGGCGAGCAGCCAGACGATGGCACCGAGGATTCTGAACGTGCGTCTCATGGATCCTCCGACAGGCAAACTGCCACACATAGCCGTTCGGAGCAAACCTGATGCCGGAGTGGATGACCGGATATACGGCGATTTACGGGGCCACCGCCTGTGGGATCGTGTCGTTTGGAGACGCCTGCCGTGCCCCTCGGGCACGGGTCGCTAGAGCTCGTCGGGGTCGTCGGCCGCACCCTGGCGCCGGATCCCTAGCCGCTTCATGCGACGGTAGAGGTTGGGTCGGTCGGTGCTCAGGCGGCGAGCGGCCTCGGCGATGTTGTGGTCGGCGGCGGCCAAGGCTCCCTGGATGAGTTGACGCTCGTAGCTCTCCAGCCGATCGGACAGCGATCCGCCCTCGGCCGTCGGCTCGAGCCCGGCGAGCCGGGTGCGCGGCAGGACGGTGGTGATCTCGGCGGCGCCGATCGCGCGATCGGGGTAGAGGATCATCAGGCGCTCGATGGCGTTGCCGAGCTCGCGGATGTTACCGGGCCAATCGTAGGCGGTGAGCGCGCCGAGGGCCGACTCGGTGAAATGGGGCGGTCGCAGGCCGTGGCGCGAGCGGTACCTTTCCAGGAAGTTGGCGACGAGGAGCGGGACGTCTTCCTTGCGCTCGCGTAGCGACGGTAGGTGGATCGGCATGACGTGCAGGCGGAAGAAGAGATCCTCGCGGAAGCGGCCTTCGCGGACCTCCGCCTCGAGGTCGTGGTTGGTGGCGGTGACGATGCGGACATCGACGGGGATGAGCTCATCGCCGCCCACGCGCTCGATCTCGCCGGCCTCGATCGCCCGGAGCACCTTGGCCTGGGCCTCGGGGCTGAGGTCGCCGACCTCGTCGAGGAACAGCGTACCACCGTCCGCCAGCTCGAACTTGCCGCGCCGCTGACCCGTCGCTCCGGTGAAGGCGCCCTTCTCGTGACCGAACATCTCGCTCTCGATCAAATCGCGGGGAATCGCCGCGCAGTTGATGCGAACGAAGGGGCCACGCCGGCGTTCGGAGAGGGCATGGATGGCGACGGCGACGAGCTCCTTACCCGTCCCGCTTTCGCCGGTGATGAGCACGCGGGAATCGGTGGCGGCGATCCGGCGCGTCAACGCCCGGACCTCCTCCATGGCCTGGCTCGCCCCGACCAGCTCCTGCCCCGGCTCGAGCTCGCGCCGCAGAGCCAGATTGAGATCACGCTGGCGTCGGAGCTCGAGGGCCGACTTGAGCGTGATGAGCACGGCCTCCGGGGTCAGCGGTTTCTCGAGGAATTGGAAGGCGCCGAGTCGGGTCGCTTGCACGGCGTCGCCGAGTGTCGCCTGACCGCTCATCATGACGACCGGCGTTTCCGGCCAATCCTCGGCGATCTTCTCCAACACCTCGAGGCCACTGGCGCCGGGCAGCGCCAAGTCGAGCAGCACCGCATCGGGCCCCTCAGCGACCATCTTCTTTAGAGCTTCTTCGCCGGACTCGGCCTCGGCCGTCGAGTAGCCTTCGGCTTCCAGCAGGCTGGCGATCAGCCGGCGAATGTTGCCCTCGTCGTCGACGATGAGAATGCGCGTCATTCTTCTCTCACAGAGCGCCTGCAAAGTAGAGCTCGAGCCAGACTTCCTCGAACTCGGGGAAAACGAGCTCGGCGCGGAAGAACCCGTTCAACAGACTGATGCCGCCTCCGGCCGACCACAAGACATCGCCGCGCGAGCCACCGCCCGGCCAGTCGCCGACGTCACCGGCCCAACCGAAGTCGGCGAAGATGACGGGACGCCAGATCGGGCGGATATGGGCGAGCTCGATCCGTCCGGTCCAGTAGGCGTCGCCGCGTTGCGTTCCGTGGGTGAAGCCGCGCACGGTCTCGATGCTACCGATGCGCCACTGGCGCTGCACCGGAACGTCGCCGTCGCTCCAGCCGCCGCGGGCGATGAGCGCCAGCGAGGCCAGGTCAAAGATATCGAACTTAGCCTCCAAGCCGGCGCGCGGCTGCACGTAGTCGAGAGAGTCGGGGCCGCTGCCGGCCTCGAGCCCGAGCGTCAGCTGGACACGGTCGGTCGGCCGGGTCCAATCTCCCAGGTAGAAGATGGCCTCGGCATCGCCGCGCCAAAAGGTGCCTTCATCGGCCGGCGGGTTGAGAGGAAACACAGAATCCTGCCAGAGGCCGGGGATGGCGATGTCGGTGTTCTTGTCTACCGACCGGTGATCCTCGAACCCGAGCCCCAGGCGGCCGCGCAGCCAGTTCCAGCGGCGGTCCAGCATGAGCGCGGCGCCGGACGCTCGATAGTAGTCGGCATCGTCACGACCGAGGAAGAAGGCTCGGAGCGAGTTGCCGAAGGCACGCTTGCGATCGCTGAGCGCCGAGCCGGCCACGTGGAGCTCGCTGAAGCCAACCAGCTCGACCCGCCTGCTCGGCGCGTCATAGCGGATGTCCAACCTCCCCTTCGGCTCAAGGTCGGCCAGACCGAAGCTCACACCAGCGCCCAGCGACCAGAAAGCACGGCGCGGTATGTCGTAGCGGACGGCGAACCCCGAAGCCAGCGACTCGACCCTGTTGTAGCGAATCATATCCGGCAGCCGGTCATACTGCGTGACCAGCAGCTTGCGGCCGACGATGTCGTTGGAGAGCGCGCGGGCACGCCGCTCGAGGTCCTCCGCCGATGGCAGCGTGAGCTCGGAGGCCGGCGTCTCGAGCGGACGCTCCCATTCGTCATAGGTGAGCAGTGTATCGTCCGGTGGGCGGATGATCTCCCAGCCACCCTCGGCGGACCCGGCTCGCACCTGGGTCGCATCGCGGCGCGGGTAGGCTCCGGAGCCGTGCGCCGAATCGGGGAGCTCGAGCCGCTCCGGCTCGTGACCGGCCCGCAACCAGACCGTGGCGCCCTGATCGTAGGTAGTGCTCGGATCGTCGCCGGCCCGCATCGAGTCGGGTGACGCCCATGCGATAGGCTGGCCGGTGTTGATCAGGTAGCGGTCGAACTCGTTACGGAAGATGATCGGTAGCGCAAAGCTACCGATGAAGGGGATGCGCACCATCAGTTCGACCTCCTGACGGTACGGCAGCCAGTAGCGCCCTTCCCAGAGCCCCTGCTGCATCGATGCGGAGACCGAGAGGATCCGGTTCGCCCACTCGGAGCCCTCGTCCCCGCCATCCCAGAGGCGCCGGCCGACGAAGCGGATTTGCATGCCGCCCAGGTCGCCGCTGGCCGCGTCCACCCAGAGCGATCCGACGACCAGCGCCTCGTCGCCGCGCGTCGGCGTCACCTGCACCTCGATCAGATCGATCTGCCGGTCGGCCACGAAGAGGGTGACCGTGTCGCCGCTCTCGTAGGTGTAGTAGCGCTCCGCACCGGCGGCGAACGGGTGTACCGCCGCGCGGTTAGGGATGTCGATGCCACCCAGCAACCGCAGACTGTCGCCGGGCGCCGTGGCGACGAACCAGGGTCGGCTGAAGTCGAGCCCGGCCTCGGCTTCGGGCCCGAACGAAGTGACGTAGCGCTGGCCGAGCATCGTTACCTGCAAGCCGCCCGCACGTTGCCAGGCCACACCTGAAGCCAGCTCGCTGGCGACCAGCAGCTTGGGTGGAGCGAGCGGGTCGCTGGTGAACGCGACACTGACCAGTGTGTTGAGTCTGGACCGGTAGTCGTAGAGGGTGGAGTCGAGAGTTGCATGGCGGTGACGCGCCAGTTCGACTATGTCCTGGGCCTTCGCCTCCGGGAAGCTCGTGAGCAAGAGGGCGAGGGTTGCGAACAGAAAACGAGTCATGCTGTGCATGCCTTTTGTACGAGCTCTTCCGTTAGGGTCGTATCGAAGCGAGTACATTCGTCGCCCAGCCGTCGCGAGTGACCAGCGTCCCATCGTCCCAGCGCAGTCCGTAGGTACTGAGGCGAGCATCCCAGTCGGGATCGGCGCCGCTGGCGAGCCAATCGTGTATCCACTCGTTCTCGCTCACGCCGGCGAGGACCGTGATGAGTCGATCGACGGTGAGGGGTGAAGATCGACGGGCCTCGCGCAGCGCGCGCTCGAGCGAGCCGGCGCGATCCTGGAAGCCGAGATCGAGCAAGAAGGCGGCCGCTGCGCCGCCGTCGTAGATGAAGCGGTAGGTATCGTTCTGCCAGAAGTCCGACTCGGCTGCAACTATGGAGCGGGTGCCGTGGATCGGACTGGAACGATAGCGGTTCAAGCGCTCGGCGATCTCGTCGAGGAAGACTTGCGGCTCGATGAGATCACCGACGAGCAGAGATTTCAACGCCATGTAGTCGGTGAAGCCCTCGGCGAACCAGCGTGGTGGCTCCTCGCGGAGAGGGAAGCCGATGGGGATGTACCAGTGCATCAGCTCGTGGGCGGTGGTGAACATCCATTGGCGGAACTCGATCTCGGCGGGCCCGCTGCCGCCCACGTAGACGATCCCGGATTTGCCGATCACCTGGCCGCCGGTACTGAGACCCGGCACCCTGGCGGGCACGCGGCCGGCGCCCAGCAGATGCGCGCCGGGGGCCCAGCCGTCACCGGCGATGCGGTGCAGGTTGCCGGCGATCCGGTTCACGGCGTCGAACACGCGGTCGTCGGAGACGGGCCAGCGACCGTGGATGGCGGTGGTCAAGGACCGTGGGCCGACGTTCAGCCGCTTGGTGCGCAGCGGGCCGACGATGAAGACCGACTCGATGATGTCGGCGATGTGATAGCCGCCGCCGGCCCGCTCGTCGATCGTCGCGACCCGCCAGTTGCCCGGCATGCCGGTGAAGGAGATCTGAGCCGCGACGGGACCGCTCTGCGGGATGCCGACCCAAACGCGGGGCAGCAAATCGCCGCCGAAGAGATGGCCGCCATCGCCGTCCAGCTGTGAGGCGCGGTGGTAGTAGAGCGATTCGTGGGCGGGAGTGAGCGACATCGTGTAGCGGATGGTGACGCGCTCGGCGGCCGGCGCGCCCACTAGATGGTGCCCGGCTCCGAGGTAGCCGGCATCGGGGGCGATGTCGAGGGCGCCACTCGCGCCCCACGCTTCGAGTCTTGTAAGCCGGTCGTCGAGGCCCGGGTATCCCGCCCACTCTTTGCGAAACAACAGGTGGATCGTGTCGGGGCGCGAGAGGTCGATCTCGATGGTGGCGTCAAGCGTGTGGCGCGATGGGTCGAGTCGCAGCCGGAACTCGGGTGTCACCGGGGCGGCGAAAGGCTGGCCAGCTGGCGGCCTGCGGTCCGGTGTCCTTGCTTCTGGCGCGTCGGCCGGATCGTAGATGGGGAGTTGTTCGCCGGTCGCGGAAGCGCTCCCCTCTTCGTCTCCCCTGCAGGCGGTTGCCGCGATCGCGAGTGCCAAGCAGAGCAGCGATCTTCTCATTCAGAGCCTCGGCGCTTCACCGGCAGCCGGATGACGAAACAGGCGCCCACGTCCACGGGCTCGAGTCGGATCGCGCCGCCGTGCGCGTGAACCGTCTGACGCACCAGGGCGAGGCCGAGCCCGGTTCCCCGCATCTTGGTGGTGAAGTCGGGATCCCAGACACGGTCATGGTCCTCGACCGGGATCCCCGGCCCATTGTCGACGATCTTCAACTCCACGAAATCACCGGCATGCACGACCGTTATTTCGATCCGACTCTCGGCCCGCGCTTCGAGCGCCTCGGCCGCGTTGCCCAGGAGGTTCCTGAGAGCGCGATTCAGCGCGTCGAAGTGGCCTTCGATCATCGGCACTTCGCCTTCGACAATGAGGGTCCCGGCAACGGATTCGGGCAGATCGCTCTTCAAGAGCGCCCGCAACATCTCAGCCAGGTCGATCGCGCTGGTCGGACCCTCGGGCAGGCGCCCGAGCTGCGAGAACGTGCGGGCCATCTCGTCGAGGCGTCCGGCCTCCTGCGATATCACGTTCAGTGGCTCCTCCAGCGCCTCCGTGCGGCCTTGCGCCGCGAGCCTGCGCGCCTGTCGGAGCGCCAGCATGAGCGGGGTGAGCGGGTTCTTCAGTTCGTGTGCGACGCGGCGTGCCATCTCCGTGAGGCCGCGTAACCGCTCCGCCTCCAGCGCTTGTCGTCGTCCTTCCTCGAGCCGCTCCGCCATGTGGCGGAATGCCTGTCGCAGGACGGCGAACTCCGGCGGCCCGTGGCCTTCCGCTGGGCTGGGCGCCGGCAGCGACTCCTCGCGAGCCAGGCGGTCGGCCCAATCGACGACCTCGCCGACCGGCCGGCTGAGCAAGCGGGCGAGCTGTCGCGCGGCCAACGCCGCGACCGCGGCGAGCGAGAGCCCGAAGACCAGGGCGACCCATGGCAGCGCAGTGGCGAGCCGACCGGCGACGAGGTCCCAACGTCGGGCGAGCTGGACGGATCGGGACAGCTCGGATTCGTGTTGCTGGGCGGTGGCTCGCACCAGGGAGTCGGCCTCGGCCTCCTCAACGGCCTCGAGCAGCCGGCTCCCCGTCTCGCCCACGCGTGCCCACGCGGCTGCGCCGGCGAGCTCGACCTGTGTTCGGATCCCCCAGGCGGCGAGACTGAGCAACGCCACGGAGGGGAAGGCGGACAACAGGAAGAGGACGAAGAAGAGCCGGGTCGCGAAGGATGGCCGGCCGCGTCGTATCATCCCTTACGCAAGGCTTGGGTGCGTGGATTCAGGCGAAGAGGGCCTCGTGGGCCCGGGTCGCCGCGAGCTCGAAATCGCCGGCAGTATCGATTTGAATCAGCAGGTCAGCCTCCTCGGCGCTGGGCGGCTCATAGCTGGCACGCTGGTCAGCCAACAGTTCGATCCGGCCGTCGGTGACCCGGCGTTTCGGGTTGGACAAGCGGGCCCTCAGCAGCTCGTCAGGTGCGGTACACTCGACGATCCCGAAAAGCGCCTCCCACTCCGCCGCGATCTCACGGGCCTCCGCACGGTGGTGTGCCTTCGACCAGGAAGCGTCGAGGATCACGGAGTTGCCGCGCGCCAGTTCGCGCCGCGCTTCGAACAGCAGCGCGCGGTAGGTGCGTTCGGTCCACTGCTCTGAGTAAATACCCGACCCGAAAGGCACCTTGTGCTCCTCGTCGAGGTCGACGCCGGCCAGCTGCTTGCGCACCACGTCGCTGTGCAGTACCGGTGCGCCGGTGCGCTGGCCCAACTCTTCCGACTGCCGTGTCTTGCCACTCCCCATGAGTCCCGCGAACAGAACGAGACGCGGGCGCAGCCGCAACGCATCAGCCAACGACAAGTCGAAGAACTGCTGGGCTTCCGCGGTCGCCGCTGCCTTCTCGTCGGCGCTCGGTCCTTCCTGATCGATGACGAATGAGCGAACCTTGCCGCGCACGTACGCCCGATAGGATTCGTAGAAGCGGAGCATGGCTGGTGCGGGCTCGTCGGTCGACGCCTCGTAGTAGGCGTCGAGGAAGGCCGCTGCCAGGTCGGGGCGACCGCGATTGCGAAGGTCCATCGAGAGGAAGGCGATATCGGCCAAAGTGTCTGAGTATCTGAACCGCTCGTTGAACTCGATGCAGTCGAGCACGTGCGCGGCGCCGGTCGCCGGATCGATGAAGATGTCATCGGTTTGCAGGTCGCCGTGGCAGTCTCGCACCCAACCGCCGTCCACGCGTTCCTCGAACCAGGCGGCGTAGACCCGCATGAAGCGTTCGATCTCTGTCCTGCTGGTCTCCCAGGTCTTGTAGGTCAGGGTGCGGCCGACAAAAGGCTCGGTCTGTTCGAAGTTCTCGTCCCAGTTGTGGCGGATGACGTCGAGCGATCCGAACTTGGCGATCGACGGCGAGGTCGCCGCCAGGCCATGGAACTCGGCGACGAGACGTCCCAGGTCTCGCATGGTTTGCGGAGGTACGCGGCCCGTCTCGATCAGAGCTGAGAGGCGGCTGTTTTCGGGAAGCCGTCGCATGACGACGGCGACCTCCACGACCAGGGCGGGCGCGCTGAAGCTCAGCCGTCCATTCTCGTCGCGGTGAGCCGCAGCCAGATCGAGATAGATCTCCGGTGAGATGCGGCGGTTGAGCTCGAGCTCGGCGATCGCGGCGTCGCGTCGCTTCTCGAGTGTCGAGAAGTCGAGGAAGCCGAGGTCCACCGGCTTCTTGACCTTGTAGGCGTAATCGCCGGCGAAGAAGAGGTGAGAGACGTGGGTCTGGCGATGTTCGACGACATCGACGTCGTGCTCGTAGCTCGCGGGATCGAGAAAGAAGTCGATGATCTCCCTGGGGGTCGCGGCATGGCTCACGGCGGTCCGTCCTCCCACTCGATCTCGAAGTCTTGGAGAGCGTCGAGCGTTCGGCGGCGGATGGCGCTCGGTTCAGGCGGTGGCGCGAGCAGAGCGCCGCCTTTCATCAGTTCGGCGAGCAGCGGCTCGACCTCCGATCCGCAGGCGGGGCAGACCGTCGGCCACTCGTCGCTGTGGTGGAGCGGCACAAGGTCGTCCTCGATGCAGCCGACGCAGCGAAGCACCTGCTTAGCGCCGGACCACTTGCCGCGCTTGGCCACCGCTTCGCCATCCAACTCAACGATGTCCATACTGAAATCGACGATGGGTGCGGCGCTGATCCAGGAGCCGACGCCGTATCCGTCGACGACCGGATTGAGCTCACGGATCGTATCTTCGTGGATACCGCCGCTGACGAAGAGACCGATATCGCCATAGCCGCGCAGATCGAGCTCCCAGCGCACTTCGCTGAGGATGTCAAAGAAGTCACCGCGGCGGCTACTCGGCGTATCGAGGCGCACGGCGGCGAGCCGATCGCCGAGTGCTTCGGCGACGGCGAGCGCGGCGAACTTCTCGTCGCTGAAGGTGTCGATGAGTGAAATCCTCGGCACCGCCTCGTCGATGACCTCGTCGAACGCCTGTGTCGCCAGCACGGTATCGCCCAGCAGCAAGACCAGCGCGTGAGGTATCGTACCCACCGGTTCAGTGCCGAGCAGCTCGGCGCTGGCGATGGCGGCCACGTCGTCGCAGCCGCCGATGAAGGCGGCGCGCTCGATCATCGGCGCGACGGCAGGGTGCATGCGGCGGGCGCCGAAGCTCAGCAGCTTGCGGTCGGGTCCGGCCGCCAGGCGGCAGCGGGCGGCCCGGGTGGCGATTCCGGATGCCTGGCAGATCAGTCCCAGGACTGCCGTCTCGAAGACGCCGAACTCGCGGTAGCGTCCCTCGATCTCGAGCACCGGCTCGAGCGGGCGGAAGATCGCGCCTTCGTCCAGCGCGCGAACGTTGACGTCGATACCCTCGAGGAGGTATGTGACCTCGGCGAGCCCGGCGAACACGGCCCATTCCCAGGGCTCGGGCAGTGACTTGGCCACGAACTCGGCGCGCACGCGGGCATCGACGCCTTTGGCATCGAGAATCTCTCTGGTCCGCTGGAAGTAAACGTCAGCGACCGCGCCTGCCTTGATCTGCTCGGGCGTGGCGATGTGGAAGCCCATTCAAATCAACTCTTCTTAGCGGTCTTCGCGAAGAAGGAGCTGAAAAGCTGGGTCAGCTTGCGGCTCCCACAGTGCGGGCATTTCGGCCGCTTCTTCTCGTGCTCCGCAATGTTCAGACGCAGGCTGAATGTCTTCCGGCAATCCTGGCATTGGTACTCGTATAGCGGCATAGGCGGCCTCCCTTGCTCGCCGTGGAGACCCTGGTGAGACTGACTTATGGGCTCTGGCGGCTAAGGTACAGCCATCGGTGGGAGTGTACCAGTGATCGGGGGTGCCGAGGGGTCGCCGCGTGGGGCGGTCTCGCTCCATGTCGCGCGGCTCGATTGCGGGAACGGCGCCTGCGGCGCCGCCGCGCTCCAAATTACGCTCGACCACCCCACGCGGCTCCCGGTGGACAGCGGGCCTCCGAAGCACTGACTTACTGACCCACCGACCTACTGACACCACTTACTGCTGAACGGGCGCTGCAGTATTAGGTTTAACAGGGCAACTAGACATCCCACAGGAGGAGCCGGAGCCGTGTCGAGCGCCAGGTGGCGTACGATCGAGCACACCGCCGACCTGGGGTTGGAGGTCGAGGCGTCGACCCTGGAGGAGCTATTCGTGGCGGGCGCGCACGGGATGACGGGCGTGCTGCTCGGCGACGAGGACGGGGCGTGCGACCGGCGGTTGGGGGAGGGGGCGGAGTGGCGCGAGATCCGCCTGGCGGCGCCGGACCGGGATGCGCTGCTCGTGGATTGGCTTCGGGAGCTCCTGTTCATCCAGATCAGCGAGGGGCTGCTGTTCGCGGCGGCGGAGATCGGCGAGCTGGGCGACGAGCGGCTGGTCGCGCGGGTCGCGTTTGCGCCTCCCGCATCTGATTCGCTGGTAGAGCGCGAACTGAAGGGCGTCACGTATCACGACCTGCGGATCGGCCAACGGGGGGACGGCTGGTTCGCGCGGGTCGTTTTCGATTTGTGAGGTCATGATGGCGGTCGAAGGCTATAGGCTGGAGCGGATCGACGAGTACCGTTGGCGCGTTC
The DNA here is from genome assembly GCA_039586575.1 of Gemmatimonadota bacterium. Taxonomy (GTDB): domain Bacteria; phylum Gemmatimonadota; class Gemmatimonadetes; order Palauibacterales; family KS3-K002. Next base: position 47,136 of record JBDHKD010000011.1, read on the forward strand.
CGCGCACAGGCCCGATGCTGACCGACGGGTTGGTGTTCGCCGATGACGAGTTGATACCGCACATCGAGAACGATAAGAGCCTGCAACAGGTGGCGAACGTCGCCTGCTTGCCCGGCATCCAGGGCCCGTCGATCGCCATGCCCGACATCCACTGGGGCTACGGCTTTCCGATCGGGGGCGTCGCCGCCTTCGACCTGGACGAGGGGGTCATCTCGCCGGGCGGCGTCGGCTATGACATCAACTGCGGCGTGCGACTGCTGCGGTCGGACATCACGGTGCAGGAACTGCGCCCGCGGCTCGGCAAGTTGATGGACCGGCTGTACGGGAACGTGCCGTCAGGCGTAGGCGCTTCGCGTACCGACCTGAAGCTCAACCAGAAGCAGGTGACCCAGGTCCTGGTGAAGGGCGCCGCTTGGGCGGTGCAGAACGGCTACGGCTGGCCGCAGGACCTCGAGCGGATCGAGGCCGCTGGGACGTTGGACGGTGCCGAGCCCGAGTCCATCTCGGGCCGCGCGCTGGAGCGCGGGCGGGCTCAGGTGGGTACCCTCGGCTCCGGCAACCATTTCATAGAGATCGGCTATGTCGGGGAGATAGACGACGAGGCGGCGGCGGCGGCGCTCGGGCTGCGGGCGGGAATGGTGACAGCGTTCATTCACTCGGGATCCCGGGGCCTCGGTTATCAGGTCTGCGATGACTACCTGAAGACGATGCTGAGGGCATCGGAGAAGTACGGCATCGTTCTTCAGGATCGTCAGTTGTGCTCGGCGCCCTTGGCGACGGACGAGGCGAAGCGGTACCTGGGAGCGATGCGCGGCGCCGCCAACTACGCCTTCTGTAACCGTCAGATGATGGCGCACCGGGTGCGTGAGACGTTCGAGGAGGTCATGGGTCAGAGTGCTCAGCGGCTCGGCCTCAACCTCGTATACGATGTCGCGCACAACATCGCCAAGGTCGAGACCCATAAGGTGGGCGGCCGTGAGAAGAAGGTCTGCGTCCACCGGAAGGGCGCGACGCGTGCGTTTCCGCCCGGCCATCCGGAGGTGCCCGAGGCCTACCGTGCGGTCGGCCAGCCGATCTTCATTCCGGGCGACATGGGGCGGTACAGCTACGTGCTGGTTGGGACTCAGGGCGCCTACGACGAGACGTTCGGCTCGACCTGTCACGGTGCGGGCCGCATGATGAGCCGGAAGCAGGCGAAGCGGACGGCGAAGGGACGCGCGATCGTGCGCGAGCTGGAGGACGCTGGGATACTCATCCGTGCCGCGTCGCGCGCTACCGTGGATGAAGAAATCTCGGAGGCGTACAAAGACGTCAAAGATGTGGTGCAGGTCGTTCACCACGCGGGTATCGGCAAAATCGTGGCGCAGCTCAAACCACTGGGTGTGCTGAAGGGATAGGACATGGACGGGCTGACGAAGGTACTGGCCGCGACGGACGGCAGTGAGCTCGGTCTGAGCGCCGTGGTGACAGGGGCCGCTTGCGCCGGCCGCGCCGGCGCGGGTTTCGAGGTCGCTACCATCATCGAGGTACTGTTGCTGCCGCCGGAGTACGCGCCGCCGGGAGTCGAGCCGGCGGAGTACGAGCTGGCGATCGTGCGCGAGGCGCGTGAGAAGGCGACTGCCCAGGTCGAGGAAGCCGGAGCCGCGGGGGCGCCTTTGCACGTGCGTGCCGGCCTCGCGCCTCAGCTCATCAACCGGATCGCCGAGGAGGTCGGGGCGGATCTGGTCGTCATAGGCGCGAAAGCGCAACCGGCGCTGGCCAGGAGCCTGGTCGGATCCACCGGCAGACGCGTGCTTTACCTGGCGCAGCGGCCCGTGCTGGTGGCGAGCGAAGCGCGCCGCGCGCCGTTCCGTCGTGTGTTGGCGGCGGTGGACCTCTCGGAACAGTCGGTTCACGTGCTGAGGGCGGCGTGGGCCCTGGCGCAAGCGGACGGCGCCGAGCTGCGGGCGCTTTACGTACTGGAGCCGTTGCCGATGGTGTTGGTGAAGGCGGCCAAGTTCGATGAAGAGGAGAGGCTGCGGCACGGGCGCGAGCAGATGGAGAAGCTGTTGGAGCTGGTCGGCTTGCTGGGCGAGGATTCCGTGGAGGCGCGGATGAGGCAGGGGCGCGCCGGGCACGAGATCCTCGAGGCGGCGCAAGATTGGGATGCCGACCTCCTGGTGGTGGGAACACATGGGTTCGGCTTCTTCGACCGGCTGCTGCTGGGCAGTACCCCGCTGTATGTGCTGCGACACGGACAGCGGGCGACGATGATCGTGCCGCCTGGTGAGGTCGGCGGTTAGCTCTCGGTCAGCAGGGGGACACCATGCTGGAGCTGGAGCGGGTGCTGGCGGCGACGGATGCCAGCGAGCACGGACTGGCCGCGGTCGTGACCGGGTCGGCCTGCGCGGTCCGCCTGGGCGCCGCCCTGGAGCTGGTCAGCGTTCTGGAAGCGCGCCTGTTTCCGCTGGGGGTGCGGGCTGCCGATTACCAGGAAAGCCTCGGGGAAGGGCTTCGCGGCAAAGTCCTCGCTCAGGCGGAGGCCGCCGGCCTCGCTGATGCGACCTTGCACACGCCGAGCGGCCTGGCACCGCTGCTGATCACCGAGCTGGCCGAAGAGATCGGGGCCGACATGGTCGTAGTGGGCGCGCACCCGCGACCGGCGGTCGCACGCTTTCTCGTGGGCTCGACCGCCGAGCGAGTCATCCGCCTCGCCCATGCCCCGGTGCTCGTGGCTACCGAACAGCGCCGCGAGCCGTTCCGCCGCATCCTCGCCGCCGTCGATCTGTCGCGCCAGTCGCGACGGGTGCTCGAGGCCGCGGCGACGATCGCTCAGGCCGATCAGGCTCAGCTCAGAGCGCTCTACGTGCAGGACCGCCTTACCCCCATGTTGCTCGAGGCGGCGCTGTTCGACGAGCGTGAGCAGCGTCACCACGCTCGCATTCAATTCGGTCTGGTGCTGTCCGAGCTGAGCCTGCCCTCGGAGCTGATGGTGAGCAACGCTGTCCGTGAAGGTCATGCGGGACACGAGATACTCCACGAGGTCGAAGATTGGGGGGCCGACTTGATCGTGGTGGGGACTCACGGATTCGGCTTCTTCAACCGGTTGCTCTTGGGTAGCACCTCGACCCACGTGCTGCGGCACGGACGGTGCGCAACGTTGGTGGTGCCGAGGGCGGAGGGGGGACGGTGAGTCGGTGGGTCGGTGGGTCAGTAGGTCAGTGGGTCAGTAGGTCGGTGGACGTGAGAAAGGGAGCGCGAGCGTGAGGGTGAAGGCGTTTGCTGGTTTCGCGATAGGGATGGTAGTCGTTGCGGTGTTGGCGTATGCGGTGCAGGGAACGGTGGAGCGGCCGGATGCCGATATGCTGTCGCGGGTGGTCAAAGAGATTGAAGCGCTCGACGCGCTGCGGTCGGGGTTGGCGAGCTCGTTCAGCGGCGAACCGAATCAGTCGACGTTCGTGCAGGTGTGCCGGCCGGTGGGGGCGCAGGCGAGACAACTAGCCGAGGATAACGGCTGGACGATCCAGCAGCTCGCCGAGAGGAACCGCAACCCGGGCCACCGGCTCGATGCCGAAGCCGAACGCGTCTTCCGGCTGATGGCCGAGGATCCCGGTCTCATGGGCCTCTGGGTGCGGACGGAGATTAGTAGCCAGGCCGGCTACCGCTACTTCCGCCGCATCGTGGTCGAGCCGGCGTGCCTGGCCTGCCACGGGGCGAAGGACAGCCGGCCCCAGTTCGTAAAGGACCGGTACCCGGAAGATCGGGCCTACGGTTTCCAGGTCGGCGATTTGCGCGGTCTCTACGCGGTCTTCGTCGCCGACGCGCAGTAGCCGGCGCCGCAGTTATCCTTTCCGCAACCTGTAGAGCTGGACGCGCTCGACATCGAGCGAGTCCGTCTGACGGCCGAGCACGAAGTCGGATCCGATCTGGAAGATGCGGAAGCGCGGCGGTGTCTCGATGAGGCCGAGCATCACTCCGGTCGAGTCGAACACGGTCCAGCGCGGCTGCTCGTCGCCGGGGGCACGATACTCCTCGACCCAGAGGTTCCCTTCCTCATCGACGATGACGCCCTCGTAGGCGGGCATCGTCTCCGGGAACGGCATGTCGGCGTACATGCGCTGCCAGAACTGCCGCTGACTCTCGTCCTCGGAGTCTTCCAGTTGCTCCTCTTTCCAGAGGCTGATGTCCGCTGGAGTGACGGGCGGGTTTGTGTGTGCTTTGCGGATGAGCCGGTTGACCGCGCCGCTCGCGCCGTACCTGGCGATCTCATAAGAGTCGGAGCTTCCGAAGTAGAAAGCGTCGGCAAACGTGGCCGCATCGGGCGCGCGACCGAAGGGCAGCGAGGCCGCCATCATCCCCTGCTCCTGGGATTTGACATACCACTCCGGGCCCGGGTGCCAACCGACGGAATCGATCAGCTCGCCTTCCGGGTCGCTGTGAAGGTAGACAACGGAGTCGCGCCGCAGGCCGCCGCGCATCTGCGGGCTGAAGAACGTCTGCCGGGCGCTGATCAGCAGGGAGCCGTCGGCAAAGGGTGCGACGACGGTCGGGAACGAGCGCGCGCCGGTAAGGGCGTTGAGATCGAAGGATCGGATGAAGTTGCCCTTGGCGTCGAAGACCGAGACGCGCCGCTGTCGGTAGTCGAAGGTGTAGAGGGAGTCGTTGCTCAAGCCCCAGAGGCCGAACAGGCCCTGGAACTCGCCGGGTCCGCCGCCCTCGCGTCCGGCGGATGACAGGAACTTGCCTTTGGAGTCGAAGAAGCGCAGCTCGTGCGTGCCCGAGTTGGCGACGACGATACGGCCATTGCTCAGCCGGCGGGCGTTGGCCACGCGATAGAACTGATAGGCGGCGTCCCCTTCCAGCGCCCCGATCTCGAGCGTTGGCTCCTCGGCAAGCTGCCAGCCCTCATCCTCCGACCACTGCGGGGCACTGTTCTCGACGATCTGTATACCGGCGCTGTCTCGGACCACGGCGCCGCCGGAGCGGTCACCCGCGCCGCCGCAGGCCGCGGCGGCGACGAGGAGCACGAGACTGGCCGGGAACACGATGATGTGCTGAGTACTGGTTCTTCTCATGAGTGCTCTCCAACAACTGCAAGGCCACGAGCGGGACGTACCGCGCGCGGCGGTTAATCCTTCACGAGTTCGTACAACTGCACGTGCTCGACGTCGAGCTCGTCGCGCCAGCGCCCGAGGACGAAGTCGGAACCTATCTGGTAGACCTCGAAGCGCGGCGGCGTCTCGACCGCGCCGAGCATCACGCCTTCCGAGCTGAAAACGGTCCAGCGCGGCTGGTCGTCGCCCGGCCGCCGGAACTCCTCGACCCAGAGGTTCCCCTCCCTGTCCACCTGGAACTCGCCGTAGGCGGGCATGGTCTCGGGGAACGGCATGAAGTCGAACATTCGCTCGAGGGCCTGCCGTGGCACCGGGTCCTGCCATTCGGCGAGCTCCTCTGCCTTGTAGCGTTCGATGTCCTCAGCGGTGACGGGCAGGTTCGGCTTGTCCCGGCGGATGAGGCGCCTGAGGCTGCCGTCCATCGAGAGGGCCCTGATCTCGTACGAATCGCTGCTACCGAAGTAGAGAACGTCGCCGAAGGCGGCTGCCTGCGGTTGGCGACCCAGGCCCAGCGGTCCACCGATCACTCGATCGCCTTCCGTCTTGACGAACGCTTGGGCTCCCGGGAAGCGGCCGATCGTATCGAGCGTGGCGCCCTCCGTGCTGCAGTGCAGATAGACGACCGAATCGCGCCGCACTCCCGTGCTCATGTGATCGGTGTCGAACATCAGCTCGATGCCGAGTGCCAGCGTCCCATCTCGGAATGGGGCGGCGAAGCTCGGGAATCCACCGCTCTCGGTCAGCGGCCGTAGCAGGAACGAGCGGACGAATCGGCCGTCCGTGTCGAAGATGGATGCTCTCGCCTGGCTCCAGTCGAAAGCGAACAACGAGTCGCCGCTGAAGGGCTCGAGCCAGAGCAGGTCCTCGAACTCGCCCGGGCCACCACCCTTTCGGCCAACCGCGGCGCGGAAGGTACCGGCGCGATCGAAGAGGCGTAGCTCGCCGGAGCCCGCGTTCGCCACTACCAGGCGTCCATCGTCGAGCCGCAGGGCGCCCACGATCTGGAACAGCTGGTACTCCGGGTCGCCCTCGAGCGAGCCGATATCGAGGAGCGGCGCCTCCGCGAGTCGCCAGCCCTGGCCTTCCGGCCAGAGATAGTCGGAGTTCTCGACGATCTCGACGCCGGCGCTGTCCCGCACGAGCGGGCCGGAGCGTACCGCCCCCCCGCCGCAGCCCATGAGGAAGATCGAGGTTGCAAGGAGCCCCGAAATCACTACCGGGGGCCTGTCGTCTATTCGTACCCGCTTCGTAAAGGTCATCGTTCGCTGCTGTGGACTAGCCCGTGCCAAGACACGGCTTCCAACCATGATAGACGCGTGAGGCGCCCAAAACGCCGTCTGCCGCAGGGAAGGTATACGGTGCCGGGCCGCTGGGGCCGGTCGTGGCGGGGTCTAGTCTTTGAGAATGCCGTACAAGCGGACGTGCTCGACGTCGAGCTCGTCGATCCAGCGCCCGAGGACGAAATCGTCTCCGATCTGGTAGGCCCTGAGCTCCTGCGGCATTTCCACGGTCCCGAGAAGCGCGCCGCCGCCATCGAACACCTTCCAGCGCTGCTGCTGCGCGCCGGGCCGTCGGAACTCCCGCACCCAGAGGCTACCCGCGGGATCGACGAGGAGCCCGTCGTACGCGGGAAAGGTCTCGGTGAACTGCATGTTCTCCATGCGGGCCAGTGCCCTGCGTCGTGTGTTCTCGTCCTCTGCTTGCGCCAGTCGCTCTTCCTTGTAGCGCTCGATGTCTTCGCTGGTGACCGGAAGGTTCGGTTGGTCGAGGCGGATCAATCGTTCGACCGCCCCGCGCTGGCCGTAGTAAGTGATCTCGAACGACGCCCCGTTACCGAGGTAGAAGCCGTTGGCGTAGCCCTGCATTTGGGGGCTGGGACTCCAGAGGCGCGGCCCGGCCATGACCATCGTCCGCTCGCCCGAGCCAGCCGTCTGCACGCGGATCTCGGCGCCCGGGTAGTCGGCGATCGTGTCGAGGGTGGCGCCGTCCATATCGGCCCTGACGATCACCATCGTGTCCTGGCTCACGCCGGTGGCGACCCTGCCCACGGCAGGTGGGCTGGCGACACCGAGAATGAGCGAGCCGTCTTTCAGCGGCAGGACGTGATTGGGGAAGAAGGGAGTCCCGGCGAGGGCGTCGGGTGTGAACGAGCGGACAAACTCGCCGCCCGGGCTGAAGACGGTGATTCGCCGGTTGCGCCAGTCGTAGGTGAGAAGCGAGTCGCCGGCGAATGACTCGACGAGCATCAGCCCCTGAAACTCGCCGGGTCCGGCGCCCTGGCGACCGGCGGTGCGTATGTAGGTCCCGTCGCTCTCGTAGAAGCGGAGCTCGTGGGTGCCCGAATTAGCGACGACGATCCGGCCATCGGCGAGTCGTGTGGCGTCGAACACCCGGAAGAGTTGATACTCGAGCGCGCCGTCCAGTGCGCCGATCTCGAGGACGGGCTCCTCCGTCAGGCGCCAGCCGGCACCATCGGGCCAACTGGGGGAGGTACTCTCGACGATCACGATGCCGGCGCTGTCCCGGCCGGCGCTCGCCGAGCTGTTCCCGGTCCCGGAGCTACAAGCGGCGAGAGCGGTGGTGACTAGAAGGATGAGTGCGTGCAGGCGCCGGTCCTGCGGCGCGATCGTATTGGCCTTAGCGGTCGTCATAGCAACCCGACCTCCGGGGAGTGCCAAAGGGTCGAGAACGCGGTGTTTCGCAACCTGAGGGTTGAGCGCGTCTCCGGCAACTTCGCCTCAGAGGATCCGGTGTCTAGCTCTTCAGCAGCGCATAGAGGCGGACGTGTTCCACGTCGAGCTCGTCGATCCAGCGGCCGAGCACGAAGTCGGGGCCGATCTGGTAGATGGTGAGATCGGGCGGCGTCTCGACGACGCCCAGCAGCGCACCGTCGGCGTCGAAGACCCGCCAGCGCGGTTGATCGTCGCCGGGCCGGCGGTACTCCTCGACCCACAGGTTGCCCTCGGCGTCGACCAGCAGATCGCCGTGCGTCGGCATCGTCTGAGGGAACGGCATGTCGGCGTAGAAGCGCTCGAGGATTTGGCGATCGAAGTCGTCGGTCACGTCGGCTAGCTGCTCTTGCAGGAAGCGGTCTATGTCGCTGGGCGTGACGCTGACGGCGGGGCCGGCGAATCGGACGATCCGTCGGATCCGAGCGTCGGGGCCGTAGTAGGCGACTTCGTGACTCTCGGTGCTGCCCAGATAGAAGCCGCCATCATAGGTCGCGAATCGTGGGTCGCGTCCGAAGGCCAGCGGCGCGACGTCCACATGCTCGTCGAGCGACGCGACGTACATCTCGCGGCCCGGGTACTGGACTACGGTGTCCATCATGGCCCCGTCGAGGTCGCAGCGGACCAGAGCGGTCGTATCACGAAGCAGGCCCAGAGAGAACTCTCCGGCAAATAAACCTTCGACGCTCACTAGCAGAGTCCGGTCGGAGAGCGGGCCGAGGCGCACGTGCAGTCCGTGAACGCCGCCTAGCTGTAGCGTCGAGCTGCGCACGAAGCCGCCGCCGGGATCGAAGACCGAGATGCGGCGGCTCAGGCCGTCGTAGGTCAGCAGCGAGTCGCCGGCCAGTACGCCCAACCAGCGCAGCACCTGGAACTCGCCCGGACCTCCACCCTTGCGTCCGCTCGCCGACAGAAAGGTCCCGTCGGCGTCGTAAAACCGCAGCTCGCCGGACCCAGCGTTGGCGACCACGATGCGGCCATCGCTCAGCCGCAGGGCGCCGGCGACCTGGAAGAGCTGGTAGTTCGAGTCTCCTTCGAGGACTCCGATGTCCAGGGCGGGGCGGTCGGGGAGACGCCAGGCCTCACCCTCGGCCCAGCGGGGCAGGTGGTTCTCGACGATGTGGACGCCGGCGCTGTCGCGGATCGTGGGCGCCGCCTGGCCTGGCGAGCCCGTCTCGCAGGCGGCGAGGGCGAGGGCGAGACAGCAGAGGACAGAGCCGTGAAACTTCGAGTAGTGGACCAGACGGACAGGCTCGCGGTGTGGCATGTCTGTTACGCTCCGGCTGCGATGGCCGGGCGCAGGCGCCCGGGTCGGCCATCTGTTTGACAGGCACTGTGCTGCTCAGGGTTGTGGCTCACGGTTTGACTAGCTCGTAGAGGAGGACGTGCTCGACATCGAGCGCATCGCGCCAGCGCCCGAGCACATAGTCTGGACCAATCTGGTGGATAGCGAAGCGCGGCGGAGTCCCGACGAGACCCAGAAGGGCACCGTCGCGATCGAACACCTGCCAACGCGGCTGGTCGTCGCCCGGCCGCCGGTACTCGGCTACCCACAGTTTGCCCTCCTCATCGACTTTGAACTCGCCGTAGGCGGGCATCGTCTCCGGCCAGGGCATGCGGGCGAACATGCGCTGGCGTATCTGGCGGCGGCGCTCGTCGCGCGCCCGGGCCAGGCTTTGCTGCGTGAAGCGCTCGATGTCGTCTGCGGTGACCGGCAGGTTTGCTCGATCCAGGCGGACGATGCGTTGAAGCGTTCCGTCCGCTGCGTGATAGCCGATCTCATACGAGTCGGAACTGCCGTAATAGAAGCCCGCACCCTGGACGGCGGCCTGGGCAAGAGCGCCAAACGGGACACCGCCCCCGATCCAGGATTCGCCTTCCATGAAGGAGAAGGATTCACCGCCCGGGAATCGGCCGATCGTGTCCAGCACGGCGCCCTGCGTGTCGCAGTGGAGGTAGAGCGTGGTATCGCGCCGCAGGCCGGCGCGCCGCTCGCCCACGAAGGTCTGCTCGAGGCTCACCAGCAGCGAGCCGTCGCCCAGTGGCGCGACGAGGGTCGGAAACCCGCCGGCCTGGATGATGAAATGGAGGTCGAAGGAGCGGACGAAGCGACCGTGCGGGTCGAAGATCGAGACGCGCCGCTGCCGCCAGTCGTAGGCCATGATCGAGTCGCCGGCCAGGCGCTCCAGCCAGAGCAGGTCCTCGAACTCGCCGGGCCCGCCGCCTTCGCGGCCGCTCGCCGCCAGGAAGGTGCCGTCGGCATCGAAGAAGCGAAGCTCGCTCGATCCGCTGTTCGCCACGACGATGCGGCCGTCGCTCAGCCGCAGCGCGCCGGCGACCTGGAAGAGCTGGTACTCCGGGTCAGCATCGACCGCGCCGATATCGAGGAGCGGCGCCGCGCTCAGCCTCCAGTCGCGCCCGTCCGGCCAGCGCGGCCCCGAGTTCTCGACGATATGGACGCCGGCGCTGTCCCGCACCTGCGGGCCGGACGAGGGGTTGGGTCCCGCGTCGCAGGCCGCCAGGCTGAGGGCAAGTATGAAAAATAGCGGCGGTTTGATCTCCCGGTCGGTCATGCTGGTGACCTCACCAGGCTGTCTGGGGCCGACACACGAGGTCTCCTACCAGTAGTAGATGCGCGAGCAGTCCGGAGCGTCGTGCGGTGGAACCATGCTCTGGCGAAGCGGGCCGGCGCCGGGCAGCTTGGACGGGCACGAGCGCTGTGTAAACGGCGAGCGCCGCGGCGACGTCTCAGGTACGAAATGGCTACCGGGAGCACTCTTGAGCGAGCCGACGAGGACAGATGAGAGTCTCAGCGCCCTGGTTCGGAGCGCGCAAGCCGGCGATGAGAGCGCTTTCGAGCGGTTGGTGCGGCGCTACTACGGACAGGTCCACCGCTGGGCGCTGGCGCGGACGGGCGATCGGGACGACGCCGACGACGTCACGCAGGAGGTGCTGGTGAGGCTTCACCGGAATATCGGCAGCTACGACGGGCGCTCGCAGTTCACCACCTGGCTCTACCAGGTGACCCGGCGGTCGGCCGCGGACCTGCACCGCAAGAGGGCGCGGCGCGAGCGGCTGGCGCTCAGAGTGAGGCAGGAGACGCCGGCGGCGACCGATGACCCGCGTGGCAAGGAAGAGACGACGGATGAGAAGCGAGCGAGCGGTTTGGTGAAGACGTTTCTGAAGGAGCTGTCGGAGCGACAGCGAGAGATCTTCGCTCTGTGCGATCTGCAAGGGTTCGGCCCGGTGGAGGTGGGCGCGATGCTGGGGATGGAGCCGGTGACCGTCCGCTCGCACCTCTTCAGGGCGCGGAAAGCGATACGCAAGAAGATCCTCGAGCGGGTCCCCGAATTGGTGGAAGGCTATGGCGATTGACTGCAAGGCCGCCTTCGAGCGGCTACTGGAAGCGGATCCGGCCGAGCTGGCCGGAAGAAGCGACACGGAGCTGGCGGTCCACGTGCGGGCGTGCCCGCGCTGTGGCGCCGTGGCGGCGCGGCTCTTGGAAGGCCAAGAAGAGCTCAGCAACGCGCTGGACGAACTGGGCCCCCGTGTCGGAGTGGAAGAGGCGCTGGGGGCGGCGCGAGTCCGGCGCCGGCGGCAGGAGCGGCGGCGGCACGCCTGGCAGATCGCCGCGCCGCTGGCAGCGGCGGCGGCGGTCACGGCGATCTTCTTCGCGCGCGCTTACGAGTCGGGGCGGATGCCGGGCGAGCTTGTTCAACTACCGGTGCCACAGGTCGAGGCCGAGTTCGAAGTGCCGGCGGGCCGTAACGTGATGGTGTTCGAGACGCAAGATCGATCGGCGAAAGTCATATGGTTCTACTAGTGGAGGAACGTGAGATGAGAGCGAGAATGAAGATGTTGAGTACGGTGTGCGTGGCGGCGGAGCTGGCGCTGATCGCCGGCACCGCCCTGCTGGCCGGGTGCCAGCGCGATAGCTACGGCAATCTCGATGTGCAGACGTTCCAGCTCGAGTACATCGAGCCGAGCGCGGCGCTGCGGATCATCGAGCCTTACGTGTTCAGCCACCGCGGCGGTACGGTCAGCGTCGACAACCAGACGGGGACTATCACTGTGCGTGAGACGCCCGACATGCTGTCGAGGATCGAGGAAGTTTTGGTCCGCTTCGATCAGCCGGAGCCCAGCGTGAAGCTGCACTTCCGGATCATCGAGGCGAACGGTAGCACGACCGATCCGGGGCTCGAGGACATCACTGACGCGCTGCCGGAGGACGTCTTCCGCTTCCGCGGCTACCGGCTGGTCGGCGAGACGGTGATGACCGGCATCGAGTGGAGCGACGTGGCGCAGCGTGTCGCCACCAGCGGCGATCGTGTCTTCTGGATCGCGGGCAACATCGGCGAGGTGCGGGTGGCCGGCGACAGCGGCACGGTAAAACTTCAAGTGGGACTCAGCTCGACCCAGGGGAACATATTCCAGACAGCGGTCAACGCCCGGCTCGGACAGACGCTGGTCCTGGGGTCGGCGCAGCCGGATCCGGGCAGCGGGGCCTTGATCCTGGCGGTGCAAGCGGAACTCGTACTGCCCTAGAAGAGGAAGCGAGCCGTCTGCGCGACGAGGAAGCAGACCAGGAAGGCTATGGCCAGCGGCATGAGCGTAGCGATGGTCGTCCACTTCATACTCCCGGTCTCCTTGTAGATGGTCCAGATGGTGGTGGAGCACGGGTTGTGGAGCAGCGAGAAGAGCATCAAGCAGATCGCGGTGAGCAGGGTCCAGCCCTGCTCACCGACTAGTAGAGCCTGTAGTTGGGCGAGACTGTCGATCTCGATCATCATGCTGGCACCCATGTAAGTCATCAGGATGGTCGGCACGACGATCTCGTTGGCCGGGATCGCGATGATGTAGGCGAGCAGGATGACGCCGTCGAGACCGATGGCCAGGCCGAGCGGATCCAGATAGCCCGACACCCAACCGGCCAGCGAGCCACCCCCCACAGAGACGTTGCTCAAGAGCCAGATGACACCGCCGGCCGGCGCGGCCATCAGCACGGCGCGCCAGAGCACGAAGAGCGTGCGGTCGATGAGCGACGTGTAGAAGATCTGGCCGATGTTGGGCCGGCGATAGGGCGGCAGCTCGAGCGTGAAGCTCGAAGCCTCACCCTTCAGCACCGTGCGTGAGAGGATCCAGGAGACCACGAGCGTCACCAAGACGCCGACCGCCACGACCCCGACTACGGCTCCTGCCGCGGCGAAGCTGGCGAACGATGGCGGGAAGACGGCGGCGATGAAGACGAGGCCCAGCAGGATCAGCGTCGGGAAGCGGCCGTTGCAGGGCACGAAGTTGTTGGTGAGGATGGCGATGAGCCGCTCGCGCGGCGAGTCGATCACGCGGCAGGCGATCACGCCGGCGGCGTTACAGCCGAAGCCCATGCTCATCGTCAGGGCCTGCTTGCCGTGGGCGCCGACCCGCTTGAACAGCCAGTCCATGTTGAACGCCGCGCGTGGCAGGTAGCCGAGGTTCTCCAGGATCGTGAAGAGCGGGAAGAAGATGGCCATGGGCGGCAGCATCACCGAGATCACCCAGGCGAGCCCGCGGAACACACCGCGCCACAGGAAGCCGGTGAGCCACCAGGGCGCGCCGATCGAGTCGAACAGCGAGGCTGCCGTGTCCTCGACCCTGAACAGCAGGAAAGCGATGCCCTGCGAGGGGTAGTTGGCGCCGACGATGGTGAGCCAGAAGACCAGCGCCAGCCCGGCCAGCATGATGGGAATCCCCCAGATTCGCGATGTGAGGATCTGGTCGAGCTTCGCGTCCCAGGTCGGGCCGGCCGGCTTGCCGCGCCGCACCGCACTATCGGCGATGGCGTGGGCATCGGCGTAGAGGGCCTCGACGACCTGGTCGCGGAAGGCGACATCGAGACCGCGGCGCAGGCTCTCGGCGCGGTCGAGGATGCCGCCGGCGGAGGGTGTGGTGGCCGTCGCCATTCTCAGCCCGATCGCCTCGCGCTCGCGATCTGCGGCCGGGACCCGATGAGCTCGGCGAACTCACCATCGGCGAGCGCGTTTTCGACTCGCTTGTCACCCTCCAGCAAACGCAGCGCCACCCAGCGGGCGTTGGGCAGGCCGGGGTAGGTCGCCTCGATCATCGCCGCCAGCTCGTCCACCGAATCGGCTGCCGCCCCGGCGGCGCGAATGCGGCGCGGCCGCGTCTCGATGACGCCGCCGGCGACGCCGGCCACGGCCTCGATCAACTCGGGCATGCCGTGCGCGGTACGCGCAACCGTCGGCACCACGGGGATGCCGAGGTCCCGCGCCAGCGTCTTGTGATTGACCTTGATGCCTTTGCGGCGCGCCTCGTCCATCAAGTTCAGGCAGAGCACGGCCTTGTCGGTGATCTGCAGGATCTGCAGGGCCAGGTTGAGGTTGCGCTCCAGAACCGTCGCATCGACGACGATGACCGTGCAGTCGGGGCGCCCGAAAAGGATGAAGTCACGCGCAATCTCCTCGTCGGTCGAGGCGCTGAGCAACGAGTACGTGCCCGGGAGGTCCACCAGCTTGAACTTCTTCTCCCCGTACTCGAAGCCGCCCTCGGCGCGGGCCACCGTCTTGCCGGGCCAGTTCCCCACGTGCTGCCGGAGGCCGGTGAGCGCGTTGAACACCGTGCTCTTGCCGGTGTTGGGGTTGCCGGCGAGCGCGACGATGTAGTCCCAGTCGGTAGTGTCGATGCCCAGCTGACGCAGGGTCAGCGGAGCCGTGGGCTCGACGACCGGCAGCGGTCGCCGGCGGATCGAGCGCGGTCGCTTGGTGGTCATGTCACCGCCTCGATCTCGATCTCATCGCCCTGCTCCCGACGCAGCGCGATCAGCGCGCCCCGCACGCGGTAGGCGGTCGGCTCGCCCAGTGGGCCGGGGAACGCGCACTCGACGATCGTGCCCGGCGTCAGCCCCAGATCCAGCAAGCGCCGCCTGCCGAACCCCTCCGAGCGTAGCGCCACGATCCGGCCCGACTGGCCGGGCTCCAGCGACGACAGCTTGACCGGCGGCCGGACCGGGTGCGGCAGGCCCGCGACGAAGACGTTGCTCGCCAACACCGGCGCCAGGTCGTGCTCGCGCTCGCCGTCCCAGACGACCAGACGATCCTTGCTGACCTGGCGTACTTCGACCTGCATGCCCAGAGCGATGCCGGCGGCGACGATCCCGGCCAGCGCTTCCGGCGGTTCGTCCTCCAGGTGAACGACTTTCGCCGGCCGGCCGACCGGCCAGTCGGTCAGCGCGGTCGCCTCCAGGCGCTCGAGCGCGCCATCGCTCGTGGGGATCGGATCGCCGTGCGGATCCTGCTGTGGGTAGCCGAGCTGTGCCTCGAGCGCGTCCACTTCCTCCGCCGTCATCGTGTGCTCGCGGCGGTCCGCCGTGGCATGCACTGCCTCCAGCGGCATCCGCAGCTCGTCCGCCAGGTAGCGCTCCAGAAGCCGGTGGGCGCGGATCACCTGTAGCGCCGCCCGACGCCCCGACGGCGTCAGGCGAAGCCCCGAGCCCGTGGAGTGGGTCAGCTCCCCCTCCTCCATGGCCTCCATCAGCTCCAACGCCTGTTTGACCGTCACGCTCAACTTGCCCGCCAGCGACTCGGCCGTGGCCAGCGTGCCGCGGAGCTCGCGAGCATGGATGTGCTTGAGGGCGTCCTCGACCAGCATCCGCTCACCGCGCCGGCGGGCCAGTTGCCAGCGGTGGAGCTGACCGCGTCGCGGCAGCAAGAGCGCGAGCGTGGCGAGGACGATGAGGGCGATCAGGAGCGCGAGAGCGGCTTCCATTTTTAGCCTAGCCTAACGTTGTCATTTAGGCACCCCTAAAAACGAAATCTATCCGGAGCGCGCGGCTGGATCAAGCGGTGCGGAACTGACGGAAAGCTGAACGGCGGCCGGTTCGAAATGCTGAAGCGAGTCGTGCGGGACGGGGCGGGTCGGCGACGAGGCTATAGCGCTAAGGTCTTGTGTTCGTGGATGTTAGGGGATGGGTGCGGCGCCGGCTGGGCGTGGCACTCGGCTTGCCACCCGGTAGAGTGGTGTCGGATAGAGCGACGACGAGGAGGTTCTGGTGAGAGGAGCCGCGGTAGGCAAGCGGGTCATGGCCGTGGTGGTTCTGGGTGCCTGGGCGACCGTGGCCGCCTGCTCGGATCCGCTGGGGCCGGAGCGCGACGCGTTGGAGGCGAATCGTGCCAGGTGGGCCTCGCTGGAGATCGTGTCCTACCGGTACGAGTACGCGCTGAACTGTTACTGCGGCGGTCCAGGCGCCCAGCCGGTGGCAGTGCTGGTGCAGGATGGCGACGTGGTGGCGGTCAGCAACCCGGACGGCAGTGAAGTAGCGGGTCCGTGGGAGCCGGCGGACTATCCGACGATCGAGGATCTGTTCGACCGGGTCGAGGAGTCGTTGAACCGAGAGCCGTACGAGGCGCGGGTCAAGTACGACGCGCAATACGGCTATCCGGCCGACGCCTATTTCGATTTCGAGCAGAACGCGATAGACGAGGAGTTCGGTTTCGTGGTGACCGAATTCGTCGTCGTGCGGTAAGTGATCCGGGAGGAGCCAGTGCGTTATTTGCCGATCGTGATGCTGAGCGTCTTGGCGGCCGCGTGTGCCGGCACGACCGGGCCTGCCGATATCGATGTGGAGCTGGAGCTTGATTTCCGGCTACTGCTGGGAGGAACGGCGGTTGTCGAGGAAGCGGGCCTGGCGATCGAGTTCAAGGCGGTGCCGCAGGACTCGCGCTGTCCGCCGTACGCCTACTGTGTGTGGGCGGGCGACGGCGTGGTGGAATTGAGGGTGCGGGATACCGGGTCGGCTGGCGAGGAAACGAGAGTCACGCTGCACACGAATCCGAGCCAGGGCTCGGCGTCGGCGACGTTCGGCGTCTATCTGATCACGATGCTCTCTCTGGAGCCCTCCTACCGCGTGGCGCAACACACGGACTACGTCGTGACGTTGCGGGTCGTGCAACTGAGCGTCCAGTCACTGGACATGGTTGTGCAGGCATAGGGCGGCCTCGCTGAGGACGCGCGCGCAGCTCACCACCGAATCCAGATCGACCCACTCGACGTCGGCGTGCGCCCCTTCACCGCTCGGCCCGTAGAGCAGAGCGGGGATGCCGGCGGCGTCGAACACCGCGGCATCGGTCCAGTAGCCGACGCCGGCCTGCTCGGCTTTCCCACCGGTGACTTTCTTGTGGGCATCGCGCAAGCAGCGAACGATGGGGGTGTTAGGATCGCAGACGAGCGGGGCACGCTGGAAGAAGCAATCGATCTCAGCCGTTTCGCCGGCCGCATCGACGACGTCCCGCAGCTCCTGCTCGACCTGCTCGATCGTTTCGCCGGGCAGGGTGCGGCGCTCGACCTTCATACGGCACTCGGGCGCGTAGGTGCTGAGCCCGACGCCGCCCTCGATCGTCGCGCAGTGGAGCGAGGCGGGTCCGACGGCGGGGTGGGAGCGCAAGCGGAGGGTTTCCTCGTCGAAGCGCTCCAGCGCATCGGCGATGCGGCCCATCTTGCTGATGGCGCTCACGCCGAGGTCCCAGCGGCTGCCGTGGGCGGCCTGGCCGTGGGTGACGAGATCGCTCCAGACGAAGCCTTTGTGACTGAGGATGAGCCGGCCCTCGGTGGGCTCGGTGACGATGCAGGCGTCGGCCTGGTGACGAGCGACGAAGTCGTCGGCGCCGATGCTGGAATGTTCCTCATCGACGACGAGCGCGAGCATCAGGCGGCCCGCGAGGTCGGCGTCTAAGAGCGCGGCGGCGGCAGCCATGGCGGCGGCGACCCCGCACTTCATGTCGTGGCTGCCGCGGCCGTAGACGCGTCTGCCGTCGAGGCGCGGCTCGTAGGGCGGTATCGACATGCCGGCGGCGCTGACCGTGTCGATGTGGGCGCAAAGGACGAGAGTAGGATTGTCCCCCGAGCCCACTTGGGCGGCGACGTTGGGACGCCCGGGGGCGACCTCCTCGAGCCAGGCCTCGACGCCATGGCTCGCCAGCCAGTCGCGGGCGAATTCGGCCAGGGCCCCCTCGCCGTCCGATTCGCCGGGCGAGAGCGTCGGATTGACCGAAGGTATGCGGATCAACTGCTGGAGCAGCTCGAGTAGCGCGGCCTCGGAAAGGATGTCAGGTTGCATCGCGCGGCCCTCCGGTCGACGGTCCATGCATTGACGGAGCCCCGGAACCGGCAGAGTATAGCGAGCGCGCCGCCGCCGAAAGAGATGGAGGGACGGAATACCACCGTGAGAATGCTGCTGGAGTGGATCTCGCTGGGGCTTGCCCGCTGGCTGTTGAGGCCGGTGCTGAAGCTATCGCTCCGCTACGTCGAGGTCGAGGACCCGTGGGAGCCGACGGATCGGCCGGTTCGCTTCTGGGCGCTGGGCGCCGGCTCGGTCAAGAAGTTCTCCTGGTACTTCGAGGGAGAGAGCGTAGTCGAGGTGTCCTCGGTCGACGAGCTGTGCGATTGGCTGCGCGGTTGTGAACAGGTCGCCGATCCCGTCCTCTTCCACGAGGCCGACTACTGGCAGCACCCGAGCACGTTCGAGCAGTTGCGTAAGGGCGACTGCGAGGACTTCGCGCTATGGGCGTGGCGCAAGTTGAACGATTTGGGGATCGAGGCCCGCTTCTTCACCGGCCGCCGGTCCGGCACCGCATCCGACAGCTGGCACGCCTGGGTGGTCTTCCAGCAGGGGCGTGTCGAGTATCTCCTGGAATGTCTGGCGTCGGAGCGCGGCGACATGGTGAGGCCGTTGGACGAGGTGCGCTCCCAATACATCCCGCATTTCTCGGTCGGCAAAGATCTAGAGCCGCAGGCGTACGGAGGCTACCTCCTCTATCTAAAGGAAGGCGGCTTGCGCGATCGCGAGGCGGCTGCGCCGACGATCGGCTAGAGGAATGCGTGCACCCGGCCGCTCAACCCGGTCGACCGTTCTGGCCTAGTCCCGTCGGTCCATAGGGAAAAACGCCGGGAGTGGGGTCGCGGTTCTCCGGGGGTCGTGCCGCAGAGCGGCGCGACCCCCCTGGAGAGAGCTCAGAGTCGGAGGGGCAGGCTGCGAACGCGGGTGCCGGTGGCGGCGAATAGCGCGTTGGCGACCGCCGGTGCGATGGGAGGCAGCGGCGGCTCGCCGATGCCGGTCGGATCCAGGTTGCTCTTGACGAAGTGGGCCTCGACCTCGGGCATCTCGCTGATGCGGAGCAGTGGGTAGTCGTGGTAGTCGCTCTGTACGACGCGCCCGTTCTCGAGCGTGATGGCCCCTTTGAGGGCGGCGGTGAGACCGATGGTGATGGCGCCCTCGACCTGCGCGGCGAAGTCGTCGGTATTGACGACGATCCCGCAGTCGGCGGCGCAGACGACGCGGTGGACGCGGAGCTTGCCCTGCTCGACGGAGACCTCGGCTACCTGGGCCACATAGGTCTGGAAGGAGTAATGGAGGGCGACGCCGCGATGGCGGCCGGCGGGCAGCGGCCGGTCCCAGCCCGCCTTCTCGGCGGCCAGCTCGAGCACGGCCTTGTGACGGGGCGCGTCCTTGAGCCGCGCAAGACGGAACTCGAGCGGGTCCGTGCCTGTAGCGTGCGCCAGCTCGTCGATGAAGCACTCGTTGGCGAAGGCGGTCTGCGAGTTGAAGACGGATCGCCACCAACCGGTAGGCACGGCCGTGTTGGCCATGCAGTAGTCGACCCGGCAGTCGCCGACGGAGTAAGGCAACTCGGTGGCGCCGCCGGTCGCCTCACCGGCGGCCTGTTGGAGCGGAGCGCCCATGAGCGGCGCGACGATCGAGGGAGCGACGACGCGGTGCTTCCAGGCCACGATGAAGCCGGAGTCATCGAGGCCGGCGCTCATGATGTGGCGGCTGGCCGGCCGGTAGAAGTCGTGGTGCATGTCGTCGTCGCGCGTCCAGACGACCTTGACCGGGACGCCGGCGGCCCGTGAGACCGCCGCGGCTTCGATGGCGAAATCGGGCATCAGGCGGCGTCCGAAACCGCCGCCGCTGTAAGTGGCGTGCAAGATGACCTGCTCGGGCGCGTAGCCGAGAACCTGCGCGATTGACCCGGCCGCCCAGCCGGGTGCCTGGGTCGGCGCCCAGACCTCGCAGCGATCGGGCTTGGCGTCGGCGGTGCAATTCATCGGCTCGAGCGTGGCGTGGGCGAGAAAGGGGAACTCGTAGGTCGCGTTGAGCACGCGCGCAGCGTTGGCCAAGGCGATGTCTACATCGCCGTCATCGCGCGTGGCGAATCCATCCTCGGCCGCCTTCTCGTCGAACAGCTGGGCGATCGCCGCGCTACTCAGGTCCGCCGCCTCGCCATAGTCGAACTGGCAGTTGAGGGCGTCGCGCCCCTGTATGGCCGACCAGGTGGACTCGGCCAACACGGCGACGCCGGTCTGGACCTCGACCACGTCGCGCACGCCCGGCACCGCCCGGGCGGCGGCTTCGTCGTAGCTCGTCACCCGGCCGCCGAAGACGGGGCAGCGCGCCAGGCAGGCGTAGAGCATGCCCGGTACCTTGACGTCCATACCGAAGGTCAGGTTGCCGGCGACGCGCGCCGGATTGTCGAGCCGCGGGACCGGCTTGCCGATGATGGAAAAGTCCTCTGGATCTTTGAGCGGCGGATCGTCGGGCACGGGGAGCGCCGCAGCCTTCTCCGACAGTTCCCCGTAGCCGAGCGACCTGCCGCTCGCCTCGTGGACGACTCTGCCGAGTGAGGCGCGGCAGCTCGACGCCTCGACGCCCCAGGTCTCGGCGGCCGCGGCGGTCAACATGGCGCGGGCGGCGGCGCCGGCCTGGCGCAGCCGGGCCCAGGAGGTACGGATCGAGGTGCTGCCGCCGGTCGTCTGCGAGCCGTAGACCTGCGGGTCGGCGGCGCCCAGCAGGTGGCGCTCGAACTTGGGCCACTCGATATCGAGCTCGTCGGCGAGGATCATCGGCAGGGCGGTGCGAGCGCCCTGGCCCATGTCGGGCCGGTGTACCCAGAGCGTCACCTCGCCGTCGGGCGCGATGCGGATCCAGGCGTTCAGCATGTAGGGATCTTCCGGCGGCGCCGCCGAGCCTTCGCGGCAGGACGGCAGGTGAAAGCCGAGCACCAGGCCCGTGCCTGCCATACCGGAGGCCTTCAAGAAATCGCGCCGGCTGACTTTGGAGATCGTAACCATGTCACACCTCCTGGGCGGCGCGGTGGATGGCGCGGCGGATCCGCTGGTAGGTCCCGCAGCGGCAAAGGTGGGGCGACATCGTCTCGTCGATATCGGCGTCGCTGGGCGCCGGGTTCTTCGCCAGCAACGCGGCGGCGCCCATGATCTGGCCGGGCTGGCAGTAGCCGCACTGCGGCACCTGCTCGGCCAGCCAGGCCTTCTGGACCGGGTGGCTGAGGTCGGGCGACAGTCCCTCGATCGTGGTGATCTCACGCCCGGCGGCGCTGGAGACCGGGATCGAGCACGAGGGCACGGCGTCGCCGTCCATGTGCACGGTGCACGAGCGGCACTGGCCGATCCCACAGCCGTACTTGGTGCCGGTGAGGCCGATGGTGTCCCTAAGCACCCAAAGCAGCGGGGCGTCGGGATCGACGTCCACGGTATGCGACTCACCGTTGACCTTGAGGGCGATACTGGGCATACGCGCACTCCTTCGGATCCAGGCGGTGGGCCCCTTGCAATCGAGC
>JBDHKD010000047.1:0-23144 GCA_039586575.1 Gemmatimonadota bacterium
GGCCAGGATGAACGTCGCGGATGCCAGTCTCAGAAGCATGGTCTCTTGCCCTCCTACTTCTCCAAGGTCCGCAGCCATGCTCGTGTCCGGGGATCAAGCGGGAGTCAAGCGTCGACTGTAATTTAGATGTGTCGCATCTCCACGTCGCGTAATGGTGGAAGTCGTCGAGACCAGAAGGAAGTGGTAAGAAGCATGAGCACATCGAACGAGCGCGCCGCCGGCCGGGTCCGCCGGATCAAGCTCCCGCGCTGGCTGATCATCGTGGCCGGCACCCTGATCGTCATCGTCGGCGCCGGTTCCGTCGCCCTCAAGCTCATCTTCCCACCGGAGAAGTTGAGGGCGATGGTCGTGCCGCGCATCGAGGAGCGAGTGGGCAGCGAGGTCGAGCTGAGCGCCATCCGCCTCAAGGTCTTCCCGCGGATCGCCGTTAGGCTGAGCGACTTCGCCATCGCCAACCCGCCGGGCTTCGGCGCCGAGCCGGCGCTGCGCCTCGAGGCGCTCGACCTCGAGGTCCGCTTCTGGCCGCTCCTCCGCAAGCAGATCGAGCTCAGACAGCTGCGGCTCGTGCGGCCCGAGATCCGCTACGAGGTTCTGGCCGACGGCACCAGCAACCTGAGCCGGCTGGGCCCGGAGCGCGAGGCGGAGGTGTCCGAAACGGAGGGCGCGCCGAGCGGCACGGCGGCCGCCGCCGGGGCCTTCGTCGTCTCCGACCTGGTTCTGCGCGACGGGTCGGTCTTCTACTCCGATGCGGCGAGCGGGCGTGTGGCGTGGCTGAACCTGGATGCGCGGCTCGAGGCGGCGCGCGCCGCCGACGGCCGGGCGCTCGAGGGGAGCGGGTCGGTCGACCTGAGCGCGATTCGCCTGCTGCGGCCCTTGCAGGGTGAGGACACGCTGGTCATCCCCGACACGCGGGTCGAGTACGCGCTCTTTGTCGACCTGCCCGGCGACAGCCTGGCGCTGCCGGGGCTGCAAGTCGCCGCCGCCGGCGTCACGGCGAGCGGTGGCGGTGTGGTGCGCGGACTCATGCACGAGCGGTCGGTCGATCTCGAGCTCGAGTCGGGCGAGGTGGGGATCGCCGAGATCCTGGCCGAGTTGCCGGCCGCGCTGCGGCCGCAGACGGTCGCGGCCGACGGGCGCGCCAGTCTCGCGCTCCGCGTCGCGGGCCCGATCGGCGCCGGGGTCAAGCCCCAGGTGAAGGGAACGATCGGGCTGGCCGAGCTGAGCGCGTCGTACGGTGAATACGGCGAGTTGCTCACCGGGGGTTCGGGTCAGGTGACTTTCACCCGCGAGTCGCTCGCCTTGCCTTCATTCAACGGGAACCTGTACGGTCGCCCGTTCGAGCTGCGGCTCGAGGTCTCCGACTTCGAGAACCGCCAGGTCGATGGGCGCGTGCGCGGCGAGGTCGACCTCGCCCGGATGGCCGAGTTGCGCGAGGGCGGGGCGCCGATGGCAGGCGTGGCCCGCTTCAATATTGCGTTCGCTGGCCCGGCGTCGGAGCCGCAGCGCCTGAGGATGACGGGACCCATCGAGCTCTCCGCCGTCTCGTATCAGAACGAGAAGCTGGCGGTGCCGGCGCGCATCTCGTCGGCGACGGTGCGACTCACGGGGACCGGCGTCACGGCGGAGGCGATTCCGGTCCGCCTGGGCGGCAGCGATCTCGACATCTCGTTCAGCGGTGCGCGGCTGCTCGAGTACGCGATGGGCCGCGGGGAGTCGGACATCGTCCCGCGCGTCGAGTTTGCGGTCAGCTCACAGCGGCTCGACCTGAGCGAGATCATGGTCTCCGACACCACCCAGCCCGGCTACTCGGATATGCTGACCGCGCGACTCGCCGGGAAGCAGCTCGATGGTCAAGACCCGGCGGCGCTGGCCCGCGAGCGCTACGCGCTGCCGCCGATCCCGCCGGTCGTCGCCGACGGCCGCGTGCGGATCGGCGAGTTCCTCAACCCACCGACCCGGGCGGAGAACGTGAGCTTCGCCGTGGCCGTGCGGGACGGCGTACTGGAGGTGCGCAACCTCGACGGTCGGCTCTACGGCGGTCAGCTGAGCGGCGGCCTTAGGCTCGACTTCAGCCAGGGGCATCCGCCGTTCACGCTGACCTACGATCTGCAGCTCGGCCAGGGCCGGGCCGGCGACTTCGTCTCGCGTTGGACACGGCTCGGTCAGGCGATGACCGGGCTGGTCGACTTCAACATCTCGGGCTCGGCGGCGATCGACGAGTCGCTGCTCCCCATGCCCGATGCGATCGATGCGGGCGGCCGCACGAGTTTCACCCGCGGCAACTTCCAGAACTTCACGCTCGTCAACGCACTCGCCCAGCAGCTGCGGCTCGACCCGAGCCGCATGTCCGGCTTCCAGACGCTGGGCGGCGCCTACCAGATCGAGGGCGGCAACTTCGTCGTGCAGGATTGGCGCTTCGACGGCGCCGACCTGAAAGGCGGCGTCGCCGGGTTGGCCGGCCTGGGCGGCGTTCTGGACCTGCAACTCGACCTCGAGCTGCCGATCGAGACGTTGCAGCGGGCGGGTCTCGTGCAGGGCGGCGACGCGCTGAGCAACGTGCTGGGCCAGCTGGCCGGCCAGGACCAGGTGATCAACGTGGCGCTGGGGATCGGCGGCACGATGACCCGCCCCGAGCTGCAGCTGGACAGCGAGGCGCTGCAGGCGGAGCTGGCCAAACGGCTCGAAGGCCAGGGTCAGGACCTGCTCAGGCGGCTCTTCCGGCGGCAGGATTGATCGGTGCGGCGGCGGTCTGAGGCGCTTCTCCGTCTCCGTGCTTGCACCAGCGGTCGCCGCGTGGGCATCTTGCCCGGATGAATTCTTCCTATTGGTCGCGTTTGCGGGGGGCCGGCTCCTGAGGCGTGGCGCCGACCCGCGCCGATTCACCGTTCACAGCCCCAACCAAAGGAACTATCGATCATGGGCGCTATCGCATTGTCGAAACTCTTCGAGTCGATCGATGCCAAGGACACGAACACGTTCGTATCGTTTCTGACCGAGGACGCCGTGTTCCGTTACGGGAGCCAGCCGCCGGTACAGGGTAAGGCGATGGTGGGTGAGGCGGTCTCCGCTTTCTTTGGAAGCGTCAAAGGGCTGAGCCACAAGCTGAACGAGACCTGGGAGGGCAACGGCTCGCTGGTCTGCCAGGGCGAGGTCACATACACGCTGCCGGACGATCGCCAGCTGACCGTTCCTTTCGTCAACGTCTTCGGGCTCGATGGTGAGCTGATCCGCGACTACCTGGTCTACGTCGACCCGACGCCGCTCATGGACTGACCGATGGCAAGCGCCGCGGACCCTCCGCCAGATCGGAAGGTCCGCGGCGCTCTGCGTCTACGCTACTACTACGCTACCAGTTCCGCTCGCCGCTCGTGCCGTCGGTGCCGGCGTTGCCGCCCGTGGCAGCCGTGCCACCGGCCCCGCCCGTGCCCGCGGTGAGGGTCGTGCTCATATCGATCGTCACGGTCGACGTGCCGGCGCGGTAGACCGCGTAGGAGACGCCGCCGCCTCCGCCGCCGCCGGGGCCGCCTTCCCCGCCGGCGCCGCCGGTCCCGCCATCGCCACCGCGGCCGCCCTCAAAGCCTACCAAGTCTCCATTCGAACCCAGACCGCCGCTACCGCCGTCACCGCCGGGACCACCTTCGCCACCGGCGCCTCCGGCGCCCCCATTACCGGCGGTGATCGTGCTCGCCTCGATGTCGACGGTCGTGTTATAGGCGAAGATCCCGAACGAGCCACCGCCGCCTAGACCGCCGGTCCCGAGGTCGCCGCCCTGGCCGCCGCTACCGCCGCCGCCGCCACCACCACCGAACACTGGGTAGCAGACCATGGCGGACATCACCCGTCCGGCCGAACCTCCGCCGCCGCCACCGCCGCCGAAACCCGGCGCGCCGTACTCGCCGTCCACGCCCGGGCTGCCGACCCAAAAGCCGCTTGCGACAGTACCGTCACCGTCACCGCCGTCTCCGGCTAGACCGGGGACACCGCTGGCGCCCACCGCCCCCGGATCGCCGTTCAGGCCGTTGAGGTCGCAGAGGTCACCCTCGCCCGTCGGATCGGGGCCGCCCGCTCCACCGGCTCCGCCGCCGGGTGTCGGCAGGCCGTCACCGCCGTTGCCCCCGGCCGCCGGGTAGATATCCGCGCCGTTCCCGCCGTCGCCCCCCTTGCCGCTGCCCGGCCGGCCAGGATCGGCGGTCATGACCGTGTCGCCGCCCGCTCCGCCGACCGGGATCGTGCCGCCCAGACCGGGCTTGCCCGGCAGGCCCTGGGAGCCCGCGGTGCCGGCGATCCCCGGGCCGCCGGCTCCCGCGGTGACCGTCAGGTTGCGGAGCGCCGGCATGGTGGACTCGGCCAGGTAGATGCCGATCGAGTTGCCGCCCAGCTGCGTGTTGTCGGCCGACTCGATGGTCAGGAGGTCGACTATCGTCGGCTGCGTGATCGAGAGGCCAAGCACGGCGATAGTGTCGCCGTCGATCGTCGCCGTGTTGCTGAACGAACGCTCCCAGTCGGACGCGGCGTCGTAACCGCCGTAGAGGCTGATCCCGTTCTCCAGCTCCACGGTCTCCGCGTACGTGCCGCTCGAGATGTAGACCTGGTCCTTGTTGGCGTCGGCCAGCGCCGCGGCGATCGCCGCGCCGATCGTCGCCTTCGGCTCCTCCGGCGTCCCGGCGTTCGCGTCGTCACCCGTGGGTGGTGGCGCCACGAACACCGCGCCGGCGATCTCGCCGTCGATCCCGTCGCCGTTGGTGTCCTGAAACTGATCGTCGGGCGGATCGGGCAGGCTGTTGGGGATCACCACGATCTCGGCGCTGTCGGTGACCCCACCGGTTCGTGCCCGGACGTACGTCGACCCCATGACGGCGGCGGTGGCGAGCCCGGTGTTGTCCACCGACGCTACCGTCTGGTCGGCCGATGTCCAGGTGAAGGTGAGTCCCGAGATCGTGTTACCGTTGCCGTCGCGTGCCACGGCCGTGTACTGCTGGGTCGACCCGGACGCGACCGTCGCCGTCGGCGGGCTGACCTCCACCGTTACAACTGCGGGCGGCCCGGTCCCGTCATCACCACAGCCAAGGATTGTCAGGGAAGCTGCTACTGCGGTCGCCAGCGCGAGCGGAGCGAGCTTGCGGAACATGATCGACCTCCTTCGGCTACGGGTCGATGCATGTCGGCTCTATGGTAGGGCACGGCATGCTGCTTGGTGCTACGGGCTACCCGCGAATCATGGGACGCGGGTCGGGAGATGGCAAGCAAGTCGTGTGCGGGAGCGGCCGACCGGGCATCGGTGACCACCGATCACCGAAGCCCGGTCACGATACATTCGCCTTACAGCGTATGCTGCCGCCCCGCGTTCTGCTCCAGCAGCCAGTCGTAGAGCGGTTGGAAGTACTCGATGATCGGCTGCGCGTCCAGCTCGCGGCCCGTCGACTCCTCCAGCACCTCGCGCCAATCGCGACTGGCGCCCGGCTCCATCACGCTGCGCAGAAAATCGCCCACCGCTCGCGAGCCCCAGTAGTCCGTGTCGTACGGGTCCTGCTCGAGGATGTTGCGTGCGACATGGTCGTGCAGCTGGAAGAGCAGCGCGTAGGACAGGGCGTAATCGTAGTATTGCGCCGCGTCATCGGTGATGTGCGTCTTGCTGAGCGCGTCGCAGTACTCTTCGCCGCGCGGCTCCGGCGGCACGACGCCCTGATAGTCGCGCACTAGCTCCCACCAGCGAGCGTTCCACCCGTCCGCCGGCAGCTCCTCGGCGTACAGCTCGTGCTCGAACCGCGTCATCACGCCGGCCGACCACGGGATGAAGGCGACGTAGTTCAGCGCCTCGTAGAGCAGCTTCGAGATCCGGTCGACTTCGGCGTCCGGGTCGACCAGGCCGCGGTTCACCAGGAACGTCCGCTGCATCGAGGCGAGCCCGATCAGGTCGCCGATCCCCTCGTGATAGGCGCGGTTGGCGCCGCCGCGCAGCACCAGCGGGACCTCGGGTCGCGTGTAGGCCTGGTAGTAGTAGATGTGACCGAGCTCGTGCAGGGTGGTCTCCCACCAGTACGGGTTGGGCTCGACGCTCATCAGCGACCGCATGTCGTTGGCGAGATCCATATGCCAGGCCGACGCGTGCGTGTTCTTCTTGTACGGCGCGTCTGCTGGCAGCGGATAGAGCGATGACAGCTCGTAGAAGCTCTCGGGCAACGGGTCGAAGCCGAGCCCGATATAGAACTGCTCTCCCTGCGCGACGATCCATTCCGCCGACTTCTCGGCCAGCGCCGAGGCGACGTCTAGCCCCTCGACCGTCTGCAGCGCCGTCCAGTCCTGGGCCCAGCGGTTAGGCAGCCAGTGGGCGGGTATCATCTCGGGCACGGGCTGGCCGTAGCGCTCCGCCAGCTCGTAACGCACCCAGGTGTGAAGCTCACGGTAGAGCGGTCGCATCTGGCGGACCAGCGTCTCGTTGAGGTCCAGCATCTCCTCGGTCGTCATGCCGTACTCGGAGACCTGGTAGGTGAAATAGTCGGGGTAGCCGAGCGCCCGCACCGTTTCGTTGCGGAGTCGGCGCAGCTCGATCATGCCGGGCTTGAGCACCGGCCCCACCGCCTTCGACGCTTCCCACACGGCGCGGCGCTCGCTCAGGTCGCTGCTCGAGCGCAGCAGCCCGTCGATCTGGTTGGGCGTAATCGGCTGACCGTCCAGCGTGAACTCGAAGCCGAACAGCTTCTCGACCTGCTCGGTCTCGAGCGCGATGCGCCGGGCGACCAGCTCGGGCACCGTGCCCGGTTGGTTGGCCGCCTCGTAGAGCATCGCCTCCAACTGGCGCACCTGCAGCGGGTCGAGCCGGTCGCGGCTCTCCAGGTATCCGCGGATGCGCTCGATGTTCTCGGCGCTACCGACGAAGTCGGCGAGCGCCTGCGCCGCGCGTCGCGCGCGGGCCGCATTCGTCGTGTCGCCCTCGACGATGTGGGTATTGAGCGCCCACTCGGCCTGGGAAGACTCGTAGTACAGCCCCTGCAGCGTCGCGGCGTACTCGGCCAGGTAGGCATCGACCTCGGACCGTAGGGGATCCTCGGCGCAGGCGCAGAGCGCTGCGGCGAGGATCATGAGTGCGGTAGCGTATCGCTTCATGTTGCCCCCTTTGTTATGGGAGTTCAGGGAATTCGGGAGCTAGGGAGCGTTGCTTGAGTGAGGGAGCAGTGGAGCAAGGGAGACGATTCAGTTGGGGAGTCACTCCCCACCTCCCAGACTCCCCCACTCCACTGCTCCCCAACTCACT
Organism: Gemmatimonadota bacterium; assembly: GCA_039586575.1. Taxonomy (GTDB): domain Bacteria; phylum Gemmatimonadota; class Gemmatimonadetes; order Palauibacterales; family KS3-K002. The sequence continues at coordinate 7,253 of JBDHKD010000047.1, forward strand.
TAACGCTCCCTCACTCCCCTCGCTCCCCAACTCCCATCTAAAACCCGCCGCCGCCTCCGCCGCCAAACCCGCCGCCCGAGAAGCCACCGCCGCCGCTGAACCCGGAGCCGCCGCTCGACGAGCGCGGTGCCGTGACCAGTGCCGCGCCCGTCGTCGTCGCCATACGGCCGAGCGAGTGCGAGAAGTAGTGGGCGTGGAAGTGTCCGGGATAGTGGCTGACGTACCAGGCGGGCGGCTCGATCAGTATGGCCTCGAAGGCCTCCGTCCACTTCTCCTCCAGCCCCATCGCGGCGGCGAAGGGCAAGAGCTTCTCGAAGTGCTCGAGCGTGGCGTACTTGAGCCGGTCGCGATCCACCCGGTCGATGTACTCGCGCAGGCCCAGAACGTGATTCAAGAGCCAGGTTCCCTTCATCGTCCGCGCCGGCATCGCCATGCCGAACCCGAAGACGAAGACCGGCGTCGCGATCAGCGAAGCCCAGGTGACGACCGGCTGGCCCAGCTCGATGGCGCGGGCCAGGAAGCCGACGCCGACACAGACCGCCGCTACGAAGATCGCGATACCGGCCCAAACGCCCTGCAGGTTCTCGGGCCGCGCAGTGAACAGCTTGGGCGGCTGCGTCATCCGGCGGTAGATCGCTGCTTTGATGACCGGCACGCGGCGGTAGAACTGCTGCTTCAAGTCGGAAACCTTCACCGCGTACGTCTCGCCGTGCTTGTCGGCCAGGTGCCAGAGCGCCTTCAGCGTCTCCAGCTCGTGGTCCTTCAGGTCGGTCACAGCGGCCGGGTCCTTCAGGATGTGGATCAGGTGGTCCTTGGGCCGTTTGCGTCGCTTGCCGAACACCTCCTCGATCCGCAGGTAGCCGTGCACTGCGAGGTCGATGATCGTGGCCGACAGGTCACGCGGGTCGACGCTGAAGTCCATCAGCGTCCCCACCTCGGCGGGGCTCAGGTCCTCGGGCGGATCGTACTGTGGCATGATCGAGCGGTTGAGCTCGGGGTCGCGCCCCTTCTGCCGCCAAGTTCGCAGCATGACGAAGAAGGCGATGATGGGAACCGGAACGAACAGGTAGTCGAGGAAGAGCCAGCGGACACGTTTTCCGACAGACGGCCGTGCCACGACGCCCGGATCCCAACCGACGACGATGGTCAGCCCCTCGCGCATGTTGAGCTGCCGGGTCGTCTCGAAGACGACGGACGATCGCTGAGTCGTCTCCGTGTAGTCGTCGCCGCGCCCGCCCGAGCGACCGGTGTAGGCGACGGCGCGGACGCCGCTGGCCTCCGCCGGCAGATGCACGGTGGCCCGCGCCCGCAGGATCGGCATCTCCCACTCGTCGCCGGTGACGTTCCAGTAGAGCTCGTCGTGCGCCCACTGCATCTCCTCGTCGCCCTCGAAGAAGCGCAGGCCGTTCTCCACTCGGTAGCGGAAGACGAGCGTGTGCGTCGCGTCGCGGGCGCCGGGCACCCACGTCTTGATCCGCACCAGCGCGCCCTGGCGCTTGACCTCGTGGCGCAGCTCGTTGCCGTTCGCGTCCTCCACGGCCTGGACGTCCAGGTAGATCTGGTGGCTGCCGCCTTCGCTCAGCCGGTACTTGACCGGGACCCAACGGTAGATGCCGTTCCACGAGCCATCGAAGCGCACGGTGATGCGCTCCTCGATGTCGATGGCGCCGTCGCGGCCGACGCGGTAGGTCGCGTCGAAGAAGGTGATCGTCAGCCGGCGCGATTGCAACGCCGGCGAGTCGGCCGCCTGCGCCGGGATCGCCGGACCGAGTCCGACCGCCGCGGCTGCGGCGAGCAGAACGGCCGGCCACGCCCGACGGCGGGTCAGGATGCGGTGGCTACTCATCGCGTTTTCCCCTAGCTGGAGAAGTCGACCTTCGGCGCCTGGCGCTCTTCCTCCGACTCGAGCTCGAAGTACTCGCGGTCCTTGAAGTTGAACATCCAGGCGACCAGGCTGGACGGTATCACGTGCACCTTGGTGTTGTAGTCGCGGACCACGGCGTTGTAGTAGCGGCGCGCCGCCTGGATCTTGTCCTCGACCTCGGACAGGCTGCCCTGCAGCTGTGTGAAGTTCTCGGACGCCCGCAGCTGCGGGTAGTTCTCTGCCACCGCGAAGACCGAACGCAGCGCCTGGGTCAACATGTTCTCCGCTTTGGCCTGCTCGGCGACGCCCTGCGCGTTGATGGCGGCGGCGCGCATCTCGGTCACGCGCTCGAACGTCCCCTTCTCGTGGCTGGCGTAGCCTTTGACCGTCTCGACCAGGTTGGGGATCAGGTCGTAGCGGCGCTTGAGCTGGGCATCGATGTCGGCCCAGGCGCCGTCGGCCCGCACGCGCAAGCGGGTGAGCGCGTTGTAGAGGGCGATGACGATGATCGCAACGACAACGACGATACCAATGACGACGAGGTTGTTCATTCCGTGCCTCCCGGTGAGGATTGAGACCGCCCCCAAGATGGGGCCGTGGGTTCCGGCAGTCGAGGGGCTGCCGCGCTCCGATCTATGCGTGGCGCCCCCCTCGACTACCGATGAAACCCTTTCGCGCGCTGGCGCGTCATAGTAACTGACTGCCAGCCCCACTATTCCTCACTCCGGTTTCGTGAACCCTTGAAGCGGGAGGGACTGCTGTGAACCTGCGAAGGTATTCGCACGTTTGTGTCGTCTGGATTTTCGCGATCGCGAGCCTGGCGGCGCCGGCCGCGCTGCACGCCCAGGGCGCCGTGGCCGCGGTGCGGACGTCGGCCCGCTACGCGCCCGCCATCGAGTTCGCCCGCACGCTCATCACCGCGCTCATGGAGGAGAGCGGGACGCCGGGCATGTCGGTCGCGGTGGGGATCGACGGTCGGATCGTCTGGGCCGAGGGTTTCGGCTACGCCGACGTCGAGAACCGGGTCCCCGTCTGGGAGCAGACGAAGTTCCGGATCGGCAGCGTCTCGAAGCCGCTGACCGCGGCGGCCGTCGGTCTGCTGGTCGAGCAGAGGAAGCTCGATCTCGACGTGCCCGTGCAGCGGTACGTGCCTTCCTTCCCCGAGAAGCGCTGGCCGATCACGACGCGCCAGGTCGCCGGGCATCTGGCCGGCATCCGCCACTACGACGGCGACGAGTTCCTGAGCGCCGAGCGCTACCAGACGGTGCTCGCCGGCCTGGAGATCTTCCAGGACGACACGCTGCTGTTCGAGCCGGGCGAGCGGTTCTCGTACTCGAGCTACGGCTGGAACCTGGTCAGCGCGGTGGTGGAGGGGGCGTCGGGCGAAGAATTTCTGACCTACATGCAGGAGAACGTCTTCGACCCGTTGGGAATGGTGAACACCGTGGCCGACCACGCCGACAGTATCATCCCGCACCGCACCCGCTTTTACGAGCGGACGGAAGATGGCCGGGTCATGAACGCGCCGTACGTGGACAACAGCTACAAGTGGGCGGGCGGCGGATTCCTCTCGACGCCTTCGGACCTGGTCCGCTTCGCGTTCGCGCACATCGGTGCTGATTTTCTGAGAGCGGAGACGATCGAGGAGCTGTGGACGCCCCAGACCACGAACGCCGGCGAGTCGACGGGCTACGGGATCGGCTGGACCGTAGCCGTCCAGGACGGCGCGGTCACCCAGGCATCGCACGGCGGTGGCTCGGTGGGCGGCACGACCGGCTTCGTGATCCATCGTAGGCGCGATGCGGTCGTGGCGGTGGTGGGTAACCTGTCGCAAGCGCCTACGGGCGGGATCCTCCCGGCGCTCGTCCTGGAGGCGTTCCTGGAGCCCGAAGCCTTGGTGTCGCCGGGGACGGGGCCGGATATGACGGGGATCTATCAGTGCGTCGTCAGCGCTGGCGGTCAGGAAGTCGTCAGCGGCAGCATGATGCTCGGCGGCGGCCCGGCCGAGTACCAGGGAAGTGTGACGTGGACGAACGAGACGGTGGATCGCGTCATCTATACGGTCAGCAGTCCGGAGGGCACCCGGCTCTTCACCGTCGACGGCGGCGCCAATCTTCTGAGCCTGCAGTTCACCGACGTCGATGACGGCGGGATAGCCGGCACCTGGCGATCGCGCGGCAGCGGAGAGCTAACCTGCAGTCGCCAGTAATAATTACCAGGGGAAGAACGACCAGAGAGTGGGCGCCGCGATCGCTACGATCTCGGCGCCCGTTTCGTTGGCGCGCGCCTGGACGAGCGAGCTCGAGCTCGAGCCCCAGGTCGGTGCGGGCCCGCGCGGCACGGCGACGCGGAGCAGCGGCGCACCGTCCGCCGTCACGATCTCCAGCGTGTGATCGCCGTTCGCTTCGGGCTCGTCCGGCCGCAGGAGCAGTGAGCGGCCGTCGGGCGCCAGGCCGAGAAACTCGCGTGTCTCGCTGACCGTCGTTCGTGCCGCGTCGCGAATGCGGGCGCGCACCACGCGGTGCGGCGCGTCGGCGGCGTCGGGCGCCACGCCGTAGTACAGGTACTCGCCGTCCGGCGACCAATCGAGCCGGTAGATCATCCCGTCCTCGCGCAGCAGGAAGCTGACCTTGCGGGTCTCCCAGACGACGAGATGGACCTCGCTGGCGCCGGCCGCCGTCGTGCGCTGGGGCACGAACGCGACCCGCTCGCCGTCGGGCGCGAACGCGAAGGCGTTGGCCGAGGCGCGGTAAAGCAAGCGCGGCGGATCGACGGGCCGACCGCTCGTCGGGTCCACGTCGATCGTCCAGATGCGGGGCGGCCCGATACCGGCGATGAAGCCGATACGGTGGCCGGAAGGGGACCAGCGCGGCTTGTACGCCGCCCACATCTCCCGGTAGCTGAAGGGCTCGCCGCCGCCCGTCGGGATGATCCAGAGTACCGGGGCGGGCCGCGTCTGGAGCGCCGCGAAGTAGCGGCCGTCCGGCGACGGTGCCAGCGCCGGGTCGATCGGGACGGCGATCGCGGCGACCGGCTGCGGTTGCGGCCGCAATACGAAGATGGCCGTGTCGGCGGCGGGGTCGGCCGACTGTGCCGCGAGCCGACCGGCCGCCGTCAGGCAGAAGAGCGCGGCGAGCGTACGGGAACGACCGCGTGCGGGGGTCAAACCGCGGGCCACTCTCCGAGCTTGATGGTGATCTCCTGTCGCTGGTCGCGTCGCACCAGCTCCACGACCACGAACTTATCGATCCGCTCGGGAGAAAGCACCGCCTGCAGGGCCGACATCCCGGTGACCAGCTCGCCGTCCAGCGCGACGATCACATCGCCACCGTGGACGCCGGCGGCGAACGCCGGACCGCCGGGCTCGACGTCGGCGACCTCGACCCCGCTCGCCTGCGCTCGGGTCAGCCGCCGCGCCTCGCGCGCGTAGAGCGGCCGCTCGCGGCCGGCGATCCCGATATAGGCGCGCCGGTAGACGCCGTAGGTGATGAGCGCCGCGATGATGCGCCGTGTGGTCTGGTTCACCGGGATCGCGAACCCGATCCCGGCACCGCGCCCGATCGCCGCCGTGTTAATCCCCACGACTTCCGCGTGGCTCGTCACCAGCGGGCCGCCCGAGTTGCCCGGATTGATCGCCGCGTCCGTCTGGATGACGTTGTCGATCAGCCGACCGGCCGCCGAGCGCATCGAGCGGCCGAGCGCCGAGACGACGCCGGCCGTGATCGACGAGTGGTAGCCGTAAGGGCTGCCGATCGCCAGGACCAACTGGCCGACCCGCAGTTGACTGGCGTCGCCCAGCACCGCGGCCGACAGATCGCCGGCGTTGGCGCGCAGCACGGCGAGGTCGCTGGCCGCATCGGTGCCCAGCACCTCGGCTTCCGACTCCTCGCCGTCGGCGAAGACGAGCTCGACGCGCCGCGCGTTCTCGACCACGTGGTAGTTGGTGACCACGAGGCCGTCTGGGGCGATCACGATCCCGGAACCGTTGCCGCTGGGCGGGTCCTCCAAGGGGCTGTGCCGCCTGCCCCAGACCGAAATGTTCACCACCGCCGGGCGCAGCCGCTCGGCCACCTCGATCACCGCCTGGCTGTACGCGTCGAGGATGGGCGCGCCATCGACCTGCGCCTGGGAACGCGAAGCGCTAACGTCACCCCTGGCCGATGCCAGGGGGCGCACGAGGAATTCCGTAATCATCGGCACCCCTGCCTGTTGGAGTTGTCTACTTTGCTACCCGGCAGGAGCGGCCCGGTTTCCTAGCGCACGACCTTCCAGGTGCCGCTGGGGCCGCCGCTGGCGGCGGCGAACGCGCCCGACAGCACGTCCGGCGCGCAGGTGGCGGAGAACTCGGTCGCGCCGTCTTCGAGCGTGAAGTTGAGTTGCGTGGCGGTGCGGGTGCCGCTGAGCGACTGGGTGGTGACCGTGCCCACTTCGGTGCAGGGGGTCGGCGGCGTGTTCATCGGGCCGGAGTAGTCGCGGATGGTGATTTGCAGGGTGCCGCTGAGCTCGACCCCGGTCTGCTGCAGTTCGAGTACCAGGTTCGCCTCGTAGTTGCAGTTCGGGTCGGCCGCGTCGTCCCAGTAAGTCGCGCCGTTGGGTGCGATGCCGATCCAGAGTCCGCTCAAATCGTTGTCGGACGTGAAGACTCCGAGCGGATCGTAGGTCTCGCTACTGCAGCCGACGATGGCGATGGCGATGGCGAAGGTGAGGGTGAGTCCCTTCATTTCTCTGTTGCTGTCACGGAAGTCGGGCGGGCCGCTGGTCAGGCAAGGTGAACGGGGTTGGGAGATACACCGTGGGGCGATATCGGTTCCCGGCGGTTTTTCCTATAATGACCTCCTTACCCAGCTGCTCATGCCTTGCAAGGAGGTCGTATGAGAAGTCGCCAGGCTCATGCCGTTACGCTCGCGGCGTGTATCTTCGTCACGGCCACGGCCTTACAGGCGCAGGACACGACCCGGCCGCTGCGACCCGTCCACACCTACTCGATCGTCGCGCGCGACGCGGCGACCGGCCAGCTGGGTGTCGCGGTGCAGTCGCACTGGTTCTCGGTGGGATCCATCGTCTCGTGGGCCGAGCCCGGTGTGGGGGCCGTCGCCACCCAATCGTTCGTCGAGGTCACCTACGGGCCGCTGGGGCTCGAGCTCATGCGGGCCGGCAAGACGGCCGGCCAGGCGCTGACGGCGCTGCTGGCCGGTGACGAGCATACCGACGTGCGGCAGGTGGCGATGGTCGACGCCGAGGGGAACGTGGCGGTCCACACGGGCGAGCACGCGATCATCGAGTACTGCGACCACACCGGCGACGGCTACTCGGTACAGGCCAACCTGATGCTCAACTCGACGGTCTGCGACGCCATGGTCCGCGCCTTCGAGTCCACCGACGGCGACCTGGCCGAGAAGATGATGACGGCGCTGGAGGCGGCGCAGGCGGAGGGCGGCGACATCCGCGGAGTACAATCGGCGGCGCTCTTGGTGGTCACCGGCGATGCGAGCCTGCCGGCCTGGGGCGGCCGCGTCTTCGACCTGCGCATCGAGGACCATCCCGAGCCGGTCAAAGAGATGCGGCGACTGCTCACCGTCGCCCGCGCCTACAACTTCATGAACGCCGGCGACGAGTACATGACGCAGGGCGAGGTGGAGAAGGCGGTGGAGGCGTACAGCAGCGCCGAACAGCTGACCCCCGACAACCACGAGATGGTCTTCTGGCATGCGGCGACCCTGGCGGCGATCGACCGCGTCGACGAGTCGCTACCGCTGTTCAAGAAGGCGTTCGATATGTGGCCCGACTGGCGTGAGCTGGTGCCGCGCTTGCCGGCGTCCGGCCTGCTGCCCAACGATCCCGCGCTGATCGAGCGGATCGTCAGCGTCAGGTAGCGTGTCATCGTGCCGAACCGAGGAGAGAACGAATGAGAGCCAGCGCGAAGTGGATCGTGACGTCTGCGATAGCATGCATCGCCATGACGGCGGCCGGGAATGCCGTCGCCCAGGAGCTGTCTGTCATCGATCGCGAGTACGCTCGCTTGATCATGCAGGAGATCTCCGGCGACGCGTCCTACGAGCACATCCGTTACCAGACGCACTTCCACCGGCCGGGCGGCTCGAACGGCCTCTGGAAAGTGGCAGAGTACTTCGAGGCCAAGGCGCGCGAGTACGGGCTCGAGAACGTGCAGCTCATCAAGCAGGCGTCCGACACGCAGCCCTGGAACGCGACGTTCGCCGACCTCTGGATCGTCGAGCCGGAGCCGGAGCGCATCGCCAGCACCCTGCAGTCGGTGCTCCACCTGGCGGACCACAGCCGGCCGACCGACGTCACCGGCGAGCTAGTCGATGTGGGCGCCGGCGACGAGGAAGACTTCGAGGGCGTCGACGTAGCCGGCAAGGTCGTGCTGACCTACGGCTCGGCGTCAAGCGTGATGCGACGTGCGGTCGGTGAGCGCGGGGCGCTGGGCGTCGTCTGGTATCCCAGCCCCTTCGGCAGCCGGAGCGCCTACCCCGACCAACTGAGCTGGCTGCGCGTGCTGAGCCGGGGGTCGGACGACTTCGAGCCGACCTTCGCTTTCGGGCTCTCGCTGCGGCAAGGGCTGGAGCTGCGGAGCCGGCTGCAGCGGTCGCAGGAGCCGATCGTCGTGCACGCCGTCGTGGAATCGGAGTTCGACTCGGAGGCGGGTTCCGAGCCCTGGCAGGTGATGGTCGAGGCGTTCATCCCGGGCAGCGAGCCCGGCCTCGGCCAGGACATCGTGCTGACCGGTCACATGCAGGAAGAGGCGACGTCGGCCAACGACGACGCCAGCGGCTGCGCCAACGTGCTGGAGATCGCCCGCGCTTTCAACAAGCTGATAAATGAAGGCCGACTGCCGCGCCCGCGCCGCAACCTACGCTTCTGGTGGGTGACGGAGATCGGCAGCCAGCGGCAGTACTTCGCCGACAACCCGGAAGCGCACCACGAGATGTGGGTCAACATCAACCAGGACATGTCGGGCGCCAACCAGGCGCAAGACGTGATGCGGGTGCAAAACATCACGCGCCTGCCGGCCACCCGCTTCCACTTCTTCAACGATGTGGTCGAGTCGGTGGTCGAGTTCATGGTAGCGGCGAACAACTCGGAGCTGGCCCAGGGACAGGCGGGCGTCGGCTTCTACCCGGAGCCCCACCTCGCGCATCTCGGCACGCGGCACCGCTACAACGCGAAGATGATCTTCTTCCACAACAACACCGACCACATGACGTTCACCGAGGCACCGATCGGGGTGCCGGGCGTCACGTTCACCAACTGGCCGGATAACTACATCCACTCAAGCGACGACCAGCTCTGGAACATCGATCGTACGCAGCTGGGCCGCAGCGCCGCCGCGGTGGCGCTGATGGCCTACGCGATGGCGAGCGCCGACGACGGCTCGGCGCCGGCGCTGGCGGCGGAGACCGTGGGGCGCGGCGCGGAGCGCTTGGGGCGCAACCTGCGGTTGGGGCTTACCTGGATCGCGACGCGCGCTGACAAGCAAGCCGCGTACTTCGATGCTGTGGACCAGGTCCACTACGCCGTCGAGCGCGAGCGGCTGGCGATCGCCTCGCTCGCCGAGATCCAGCAGGGCGTATCGGAGATGGTGCCGCCGCTCTTGGCGGAGCTCGAACGCCGCGAGGCGCAGGCGTTGCGCGAAGTCGAGCTGGCCTATCGCCGGGCCACGGGCAGCAGCGCGACGCCCGAGCGCCAGCCCTCGGAAGCGGAGGGGCGGTTGAGCGCGATCAGGCCGGCCCTCGTCGCCGGCCCGACCGAGTTCCTCAGCGGCCGCCGCCAGGCGCGCTCCGTGCGCGGGCTGCACGGGCTGATGAGGTTCGAGGTGCTGAACGCGGTGAACGGTGAGCGGAGCGGCCTGGACATCTATCGCTTCGTGGCGGCGGAAGCGCGCGAAGCGGGCGCTCACTACTACGGCACGGTGACGGCCGAGGCGGTGCTCGAGTACCTGGAGAGCGCCGCGGCGGCGGAGCTGATCCGCTTGGAGTAGTCCGATGGCTGAAGTGAAGAAGAGTTCGCGGCGCAAGAAGAAAGAGGCGGCGCCGCCCAAGTCGCGCGGGTTGACGGCGGCGCGGCTGGCCTCGGCATCGCCGCCCGCCAAGGTCGAGAGGCTGGCCGAGGCGATCGAGGAGGACGGCGGCGCGGTGCTCGGCACCTACAAAGACCCGCTGGGCGGCAGCTGGCAGGTGCTGGCGGGGCTGCCCATCGACAAGGTCGAGCCGACCCCGTTCCAGCGCGACCTGTCCGAGGCGCACACCGAGAAGCTGGCGACCGCGATCGACAAGCTGGGTCGCTTCCTCGACCCGGTGATCGCCGTGCGGACCGACGAGGGTAAGTACTGGACGCCGAACGGCTATCACCGGCTGGAGGCGGTGCGGCGGTTGGGCGGCAGGTCGATCGTCGCGCTGGTCGTCCCGGAGCCCGAGGTCGCCTACCGCATCCTGGTGCTGAATACCGAGAAGGCGCACAACCTCCGCGAACGGGCGCTCGAGGTCGCCCGGCTCGCCCAGGGGCTCGCCGAGCTGGATGACCGGCCCGAGCGAGAGTTCGCCACCGAGTTCGAGGAACCGGCGCTCCTCACACTGGGGTTGTGTTATCAGCAGCGCGGCCGCTTCGCCGGCGGCGCCTACCATAGCGTGGTCAAGCGGGTCGACAAGTTTCTGGGCGCCAGACTGCCCAGCGCGCTGGAGACGCGCCGCGCCCGCGCCGAGCGCCTGCTCGAGCTCGACGACGTGGTCAACGGGAAGGTCGCCGAGCTCAAGGGGCTAGGCTTCGTCAGCCCGTACTTGAAGGCGTTCGTCGTGGCGCGGATCAACCCGCTGCGCTTTAAGCGTAAGGTGACGGCGAGCTTCGACGAGACGATCGACAAGATGATGACGGCCGCCCGGCGCTTCGATCCGGCGAAGGTGCGAGGCGACCAGATCGCTGGCGCGTCGGGGCCAGCGGATGAAGGGAGTTGAAGGGAGTTGAAGGGAGTTGAGGGAATTGGGGAGCGTTAGTAGAGTGAGGGAGCAGTGGAGCATGGGAGACAATTCAGTTAGGGAGTCACTCCCCACCTCCCGTGCTCCCTTGCTGATTTGCTCCCTCACTCTACTAGGGTTCCCCAGCTCCCAACATAGTGAGAACCATGCGTGAGTCATTTCCATCAAGAGAACGGTCGCGGTTGATCGAGGTGGCGCGCGGTGACGCGCCGGCCGACACGCTGCTGAAGAGCGCGCGTCTGGTCAACGTGCGGTCGGGCGAGATCCACGATGCCGACATCGCGATCTACGAAGGTCGGATCGCCGGGTTCGGCGACTACGAGGCGAAGCAGACTATCGATCTCGAGCGCGCATACGTCTGTCCCGGCCTGATTGACGCGCACGTACACATCGAATCGAGCATGGTGACGGTGCCGGAGTTCGCCCGGGCGGTCGTGCCGCGGGGCACCACCGCCGTGGTCACCGATCCGCACGAGATCGCCAACGTGCTCGGGGTCGAGGGGATCCGCTACATGCTCGACTCGGCCGATGGCCTGCCGCTCCGGGTCTTCGCGATGGCGTCGTCCTGTGTTCCGGCCACCCACATGGAGACGGCGGGTGCGAAGCTCGAGGCCGCCGACCTGGATCGACTGTTCGAGCACCCGCGAGTCATCGGGCTGGCCGAAGTGATGAACTTCCCCGGCGTCTTCCTGGGCGTGCCGGAGGTGCTGGCCAAGATCGAGACGGCCGGCGAGCGGCCGGTGGACGGCCACGCGCCGGGTCTGACGGGTAAGCCGCTCAACGCCTACAGCGCCGCGGGCGTCGGTTCCGACCACGAGTGCACGCAGCTCGAGGAGGCGCGGGAGAAGCTGCGCCGCGGGATGCACATCTTCATCCGCGAGGGGACGACGGCGCGCAACTTGGACGCGCTGCTGCCGCTGGTCACACCGTGGAACGCCGTGAACTGCTCGTTCTGCACCGACGACCGTCACCCGGAGGACCTGCTGGACGAGGGCCACATCGACGTCCTGGTCCGGATGGCGATCGCCAAAGGGGTGGACCCGCTGACGGCGATCCAGATGGCGACGATCAACACCGCCAACTACTTCGGGCTCAGAGGACTCGGGATGATCGCGCCCGGCTACCGCGCCGACCTCGTCGTGTTCGATGACCTCGCCGACTTCCGGGCCCGGGTCGTCTACAGCGCCGGTCAGCTGGTCGCCGAGCGCGGTGCCTACCAGGGCGCGCGGCCGACGCCGCCCGCACCGCCGGGTAGCGGTGTCATGGTGAAGTGGGAGTCGCTGGACCTGGGGGTCGCCGCCGAGGGTCAGGCGCGCGCCCGGGTCATCCACGCGATTCCCGGCCAGATCGTCACCGGCCAGAGCGTCGAGCAGCTGAAAGTCGTGAACGGGCAGGCCGTTGCCGATCCCGAGCGCGATCTCTTGAAGATCGCCGTGATCGAACGGCACCGCGCGACCGGCAACCTGGGGATCGGCTTCGTCAAAGGCTTCGGCCTCCAGCGCGGCGCCATCGCCTCGACCGTCGCCCACGACAACCACAACATCGTGGTCGTCGGGGCCGGCGACCAAGATATGCTGGCCGCGGCCCGCGCCGTCGCCGAGACGGGGGGCGGCCAGGCCGTCGTCGCCGATGGCCAGGTGCTCGCCGCGGTGCCGCTACCCATCGCCGGCCTGATGTCCGACCTGCCGCTCGAGCAGGTCAGGGACCGCGTGGCCGCCATGGGCTCGGCGGCCCGGGAGCTGGGCGGCAGACTGCCCGACCCGCTGATGACCATGTCGTTCCTCGCCCTGGCGGTGATCCCCGAACTCAAGATCACCGACCACGGCCTGGTGGACGTGGTCGCCTTCAAACCCGTCCCGCTGTTTGCTTGACGGGGTAAAACGACGTTTACAAACGGGCAGCCCCGCATATCTTCGATAGTCCAATAGCCTTAGCACTGAGAACGATGGCTCGCGCCATTCACCAGCTGGGAGTGAACGACGATGGTTATTAGCGACAAGATGGCCGGCGCGCTCAACGGACAGGTCAACGCGGAACTGTTCTCGGCCTACGTCTATCTGTCGATGTCGGCCTACTTCGAGTCCAAGGACCTCAAAGGGTTCGCCGCCTGGATGAACGCCCAGGCCCAGGAAGAGGTCGCCCACGCCATGAAGATCTACCGCTTCATCCTCGAGCGCGGTGGCCAAGTCGAGCTCAAGGCCATCGACGGCCCGCCCGTCGAGTGGGAGTCGCCGCTCGCCGTCTTCGAGGCGGCCTACAAGCACGAGCAGCACGTCACCAGCCTGATCCACGACCTCGTCGCCCTCGCCATCCAGGAGAAGGACTACCCGACCAAGAACCTCATGGACTGGTTCGTCGACGAGCAGGTCGAGGAAGAAGCCTCGGCCAGCGAGATCGTCGAGCAGCTGAAGCTCGTCGGTAAAGACGGTCCCGGCCTGCTCATGATGGATCGCGAGCTGGGTCAGCGGAAATTCGACCCCGCCGCCGAGGAGTAGGCAGCGGTTTACGGGGCGCCACGACAGCCGCCGCCCGCCGGCGGCTGTTTTTCGTGGTCCAGACCACTCTTGCATATCGCCTGCATCAAGGCATTATGACGGGCCTCTGTCCGTTTTGTCCGGTCCGGAGCACGGCCCTCGCGGTAAACATATGTCGTCACGCAGGTTGGCCGCGCTCCCCAATCCCTTGCCCTACAACGCCATAAACCCATCAAGCCGACGGAGCCGCCCGCCCGCCCGGCACGCTGGCACGCGTGATGCCTAAGAAAGCCGCGTGAGCCTCATAGGCTAAGACACCCATCCCGCCCGGGTGCCCTGAAAATCCCCCCGAGAACCCTGTTTCCATCATCAAGTGTATTCGTACGACCATGTCGGAAGATAAACTGGACCGCCCGACCGTTTGGCTTTCTGCGATCACCCTTTCTGTGGCCTACCCGGCAGTTCCCAAATCCGCACAGCGATAGGTACCCTTCAGCCACGCGGTCGGGCGGCTCCAGCCGAGCCGCCCTTTTCTTTTGTGCAGGTCTTGACCGTCTCCGAGATCCCTATTTAATTGGCAGCCGAATTGGCCCCCATCGTCTAGTGGCCTAGGATACCTGGTTCTCAGCCAGGAGACCGGGGTTCGACTCCCCGTGGGGGTATAGGGAGCCCGGACAGCAGAGCTGTCCGGGCTCTATGTTTTAGTGGGAATTCTCGAAGGTCGATTCGGGGATTCGGGGAATCGGGGAGGTAGGGAAGTCGGATGCCGCCACGTGGTCAGGAGCCGAGGGTGGCGTCGATGGGCAGCTTGGAGAGCGGGGGCGGCGTGATGATCGCGTCCAGGAGCCGCGTGGGGTGGTCGAGCGTAATGTGGAGCCCGGCGGCGCCGCAGGCGCCGTTCCGGCAATCGCGCCGGCGCGTTAGTTTGCGCTCAGCGACGGTTCGTCTCACTCGAAAGGGGGCATTCGTGGGCGCCGAATACAAACTGCCGGTCGCCGGCGCGATGGTGGAGTCGGCGGACGTCGACGAGGTCGTGAACCCGTACAACGGAGAGGTCGTCGGCCGGGTTCCGCTGGGGACGGCGGAGCAGCGCGAGGGGGCGGTCGCGGCGGCGCTCGAGGCGTTCGAGGAGACGAAGACGCTGTCCCGGGCGCGGCGCGCCGAGATCTGCGGGGCGGTGGCCGCCGGGATCGAGAAGCGCAAACGCGAGCTGGCCGAGTCCATGGCGCTCGAGTGCGGTAAGCCGGTGAAGGCCGCCGAGGTCGAGGTGAGCCGCGCCGTCGGGGTCTTCGTCATGGCGGCGGAAGAGGCGAAGCGGTTGGGCGGCGAGGTCTTGCCCATAGACGTGGTGCCCTGGGGCGAAGGCTATACCGCGCAGTTCCACCGCTTCCCCATCGGCCCCATCCTCGGGATCGTGCCGTTCAACTTTCCGCTCAACCTGGCGGCGCATAAGCTGGCGCCCTGTATCGCCGCCGGCTGCACCATGGTGATGAAACCGCCGCAGCAGGCGCCGATCACCGTGCTCAAGCTGGCCGAGATCGCCTACGAGGCGGGCTTCCCGCCCAAGGCGTTGAGCGTGCTGCACAGCACCGTCGAAGTGGCCGAGCCCATGGTGCGCGACGACCGCTTCAAGCTCCTCTCGTTCACCGGCTCGGCCGCCGTCGGCTGGCACCTGAAGTCGATCTCGGGCAAGAAGCGGGTCGTGCTCGAGCTTGGGCGGCAACGCCGGCGCCATCGTCCACTCCGACGCCGACCTCGATTGGGCGGTCACGCGCGTGGCGGCGGGCGGCTTCGGTTACGCCGGGCAGAGCTGCATCAGCGTGCAGCGGGTGCTCATCCAGCGCTCGCTCTACGACGAGTTCTGCGAGAGGCTGGTGGCGCGCGTCGCGGAACTCAAGGTCGGGAACCCGATGTCGGAGGACACCGAGGTCGGGCCGCTGATCGAGGAGAAGCACGCGATCCGCGTCATGGACTGGATCGCCGAGGCCGAGGCCGGCGGCGCCAGGGTGCTGGCCGGCAACCGCCGCGAGGGCGCCTGCGTGTCGCCCACCGTGCTGGCCGACACGACGTTCGACATGAAGGTCGAGTGCGAGGAGATCTTCGGGCCGGTGGTCACGGTGCGACCGTACGAAGACTTCAAGGCGGCGGTGAAGATCGTCAACGACTCGGTCTACGGGCTACAGAGCGGTATCTTCACCCACGACATCCGGCTCATCGACTACGCCTATCAGAACCTCGACGTGGGCGGCGTGATCATCAACGACTTCCCGACCTTCCGCATCGACAACTGGCCCTACGGCGGGGTCAAGAACTCGGGGCTGGGGCGCGAAGGCGTGAAGGTTCGCCCGCGCTACCCGGATAACCGCCTCGCCACCATCCGCGCCAGCCCTCGCTCGCCCTCGCGCTCCTCGAACACGCCCTCCTCGTAGAGGAGGAGCTCGAAGTCCGCAAACGCCGCGCCGAGCTCGCCGCGCTCCAGCGCGTACTCGCGCCGGATGTCGCCGCCCAGCACATCGATCTCGTCCACGGTGAAGGTCTCCACGACCAGCAGTCCGCCGCGCTTG
>JBDHKD010000120.1:0-9623 GCA_039586575.1 Gemmatimonadota bacterium
CACCCGTCGGGTTCGGGCTGCCATGATCGGCAGGCGGCTGATCCTGGCGCTCGTGGCTGCCAGCGGCGCACTCTTCCCGTTCCAGGCGTCGGCGCAAGTGAGGTTGCTGGGGACGGTCGGGCTCGGTCGCCCGCTGCGGCCACTGGACGCCCGCGCTCGCGGCCTCGGCGGGGCCGCTGTGGTTCTTCACGGTGGAAACCTGTCGGCGATAAACCCGGCCTCGCTGTCGCGGATCGCCTCACCCGGGATCTGGGTGTCCTATCAGCCGGAGTCGCGGACACTCGAGGGTGATCTGGCGAGTGGCGACATCGAGACGGCCAGTTTCCCCCTGTTTCGGGCGGCGTTGCCCTTGTCGCCGCGGCTGGTGGGCGGCGCGGCGTTTGGGGGCGCTCTCAACCGGAACTGGGGTGTCCAGTTCACCGACACGCTGAGTTTGAGCTCGGGCGAAGAGGAGTTCCTCGAGCGGCGCACCTCGGACGGCGGCATCAGCCAGTTCCGCCTCGAGGCCGGCTACCTCATCTCCCAGGTCTGGACCGTTGGCGCGGCGGCCCAATACTACTTCGGCGAGTCCCGGCTCGAAGTCATTCGGGACTTCGTCGATCCGGTGTACCGAACGACGCGGACGGCGAACGCCGTCCGGTATAGCGGTTGGGGGGTGACGGTGGGAACAGAATTCCAGCCAACCGCCGACCTGATCTTGGGTGCTGTGGGCGCTTGGGGTTTCGGATTGAATATCCGCGACGACAGCACGGGAGCCGAGCTTTACGTGGATCTCCCCGTCGGGCTCGACATCGGGGCCTCCTGGCGGATCGCGCCCGACCTGCTGTTCGCGCTCGCGTTGGGGTGGGTCAACTGGTCCACCCTCAACAGCGATCTGCCGCAAGGGGGCGTCTCCGACGCCTGGAACGTTGGTGCTGGCTTCGAGGCACGGGCGCTGTCTCGTGGTAATGCCTGGGCGATACTGCTGCGCCTGGGCGGCAGCCTGGAGAGATACCCGTTCGATCTGGGGGGAGGCGCGCCATCGGAGCGTGCGGTCGCCTTCGGGCTTGGTGCCGAGTTCATCGGTGGCCGCGGTCGCTTCGATGCCGCCGTCGAGCTGGGCAAGCGTGGCGACGCCCAGACGAACGATGTCGAGGAATCCTTCACACGTTACACCTTCTCCCTCGCGGTCTTCACCAATTGACTTCGATGGCGAAGCAGGCAGGCTCGCGTCCCCGGCGAATCTACTTCCACACCTTCGGTTGCCGCGCCAACCAGTACGACACCGAGCGCATGCGTCAGCTGTTGGAATTGCGAGGCTGCGAGACGGTGAATGACCCGACGCTCGCCGATGCCGTCGTCGTCAACAGTTGTACCGTCACCGGCAAGGCCGACTCCGAGTTGCGGCGTTACGTGCGTGGGGTCAACCGCCGCTCGCCGCGGCACGTGCCGGTGGTCGTCGCGGGGTGCGCGACCGCCGTCGCTGCCGGAGCGATCGATGCCCTCGACGGTGTGACGGCGGTGGTGCCGGGTCAGGACGCTGCGGCGGTGGCGAGCAGGCTGGGCGTCTTCCCCCAGGGTCCCGAGGAGATGGACGCTCGGCTCCTCGACCACAGCGAGCGCGGCAGCCGCGCCTGGCTCAAGGTCCAGGACGGCTGCGACCTCAACTGCTCGTACTGCGTGGTCCGCATCGCCCGCGGAAGGAATCGCTCCCGGAGCCCGGGTGAGATTGTTGAGGAGGCGGCGAGCCTGGCCGCGCACCACCCGGAGATCTCGCTCACCGGCATCCACATCGGCCTCTACGGTAAGGACCTCGAGCCGCGTGTCTGCTTGGCGTCACTGGTCGAGGCCCTGCTGGAGAGCGTCCCGGACGTGCGCTTCCGGGTCGGGTCGCTGGAGTGTAATCAGCTCGACGACCGCACGATCGACCTCATGGCAGGTTCCCAAGGGCGTCTGGCACCCCACCTGCACGTGCCACTGCAGAGTGGTAGCGATCGCGTCCTGCGTCTGATGCGTCGTGCCTATTCGAGTCGGCGTTACCGCGACCGGGTCGAGCGTTTGACCGCGCGTGTCTCACCTCTGGGGCTCGGTACCGATGTCATCGTCGGGTTCCCCGGTGAATCTGAGGACGACCACCGGCAAACGGTCGAGCTGATCGACTCGCTGCCATTCACCTACCTGCACGTCTTTCCTTACTCGGCGCGGCGTGACACCGCGGCGCAGCACTTCCCGGATCCTGTGCCTGCGCGCGTCAAGGCCGAACGATCACGAGAGATCCGCCGGCTCGCCGCCGCCAAAGCCGAGTCGCACCGGCGGCGACGTGTAGGTACCTCGGGTCACGTGGTGCTCGAGGGGAGCGATATGGATACGGCAGTCACCGGCGACTACCTCAAGATGCCGGCTGACGATACCTTAAGACCTGCAGGCCCGAGGCTGCAGCCGGCGCTGATCGAGGCGGGGCCGGATGGCAGGCTCAGAGCCACCAGATCCACACTGTAAGCGGCAAGATGGCCAAGACGTACTGGGTCGAGACCTACGGTTGCCAGATGAACGTGAGCGACAGCGAGCTCATGGAAGGTGTTCTGGCATCCGGCGGTTTCACCCGGGTCGCCGCCCCGGAAGACGCCGACGTCATCCTCGTCAACACGTGTGCGATTCGTGAGCACGCCGAGCAGCGAGTACTGGGGCGCGTGGCGGAGCTTAATCGTGTGAAGAAGACGCGGCCGGGCGCGCTCATCGGGGTCTGCGGTTGCATGGCCCAGCGCCTGGGCGCTCAACTGATCGAGCGAGCTCACTACGTCGACATGGTCATCGGGCCGGACGCCTACCGCTCGCTTCCTCAGCTGATCGACCGGGCCTCAGGCGCCGCCGGCGGTGTCATCGACGTCGAGCTACGATCCGGGGAGAACTACGAGGGGCTCGAGCTGCGCCGGAGGTCGAAGGTCTCGGCCTGGATCCCGATCCAGCGCGGTTGCAATTACCGTTGTACGTTCTGCATCGTGCCGCACACGCGCGGACCGGAGAAGAACCGCGAGCCGCAGGCGGTCTTGCAGGAAATCGAGGAGCTGGCGGGAGAGGGGATCACCGAGTTCACTCTGCTGGGCCAGACCGTCAACTCGTATCGCCACGACGGTTGGGACTTCCCGAAGCTGCTCCGCGCCATCGCGCGGACCCCCGGCGTCCGCCGCGTGCGCTTCACCTCGCCGCACCCCAACGATCTGAACGACGCGCTCGTCGATGTGATGGCTGAGGAGGAGACGGTTTGCCCGCATCTCCACCTGCCGGTGCAATCGGGATCGAATCGCGTGCTGAAACGGATGGCGCGGCGCTACACGCGGGAAGAATACCTGGGCAAGGTCGAGATGCTGCGTGAGGTGATCCCCGCTATTGCGCTCAGCACCGACATCATCGTCGGCTTCCCGGGCGAGGACGAGGCCGATTTCGAGAGCACTCTCGACCTGGTGACCACGGTTCGCTACGACGAAGCCTTCACTTTTCGCTACTCGCCGCGCGACGGTACGCCGTCCACCCGCATGCAGGAGGATTGGCTCGTGCCCGACCATGTGGCTCAGGCACGGCTCGAGAAACTGATCGCGCTGGTGCGCGAGATCGTCACCGAGAAGAACCTCGCCGAGGTCGGTAAGGTCTACGAGGTGCTGGTCGAGAAGCAGGCGCGCCGCGGAAATCTGTTGCAGGCGCGTACGGACACCCACAAGGTCGTCCTGCTGCCTGGTCCCGAGGAATGGATCGGTCGCTACCTCAGGGTGGCGCTCACGGGCACCAGCGGTGCCACGTTTACCGGGTTCCCCGTCGAATCATGAAATGGCGCGCAACAGCTCTGAGAGTATTCGGTGGCGCGGTGCTCATCGCGCTGCTGGCCTGGTTCGCCTACGCCAACTCGGGTCAGGCGGTCGATCTCCGTCTCGGTATCTTCACCCTGCGCGGCCTCTCACTCCCCGTCGTCGTTTACGGTGCCGTGATCGTCGGGATGTTGTTGATGATCGTCGTCAGCTTGCGCGGTGATCTCCATACGCGCCGGGCGCTCGACCGTTACGACAAGATCGCGGCGGATGTGCTGCGTGACATCGAGGGGCCGAGTGCGGAGAAGGAGGGAGCGCTGGGGAAGAAGAGCGACGAGGCCTGAGCCGCGTTGGTCGCGGCGGAGCTCCGCCGCAGCAACCCTCCCCGCGTTGGTGAACGTGTTCGAGCCTGCTCCTGCGCGGTGAAGTGGGTCAGGCTCGGTGTGTGGCTCATTGTGGGCGCGCTGCTCGCTGTGGGCGCCTGGATGACCCGCGTCGGCACGCGCCTCCCCTCGGTCTACTACATGACCGGACCCTCCATGGAGCCGACAGTGGGGCAGGGCGAGTACTTCGTCGCCTGGAGCCCAGCCGGCCGCATCGAGCGCGGCGACCTCGTGATCTTCCGTTTCCCAGACCCGGATGGTGACCTCCACGTCCTGCGGCGCGTCGCGGCGCTGCCGGGAGACACGGTGGCGATGGATTCGGGAGCGGTGGTCTTGAACGGAGTGCGTCAACCGTGGCCCTTCGATATCGCTAGCCCCGGGGCCTGGCGCTCCGAATACGCCATCGAGGTGGATCTCTACAACTGGGGCCCCTGGGTGGTGCCGCCCGACTCGGTTGTGCTGCTCTCCGATCGGCGCGATATGTTCGGCTGGCCGGATAGCCGGTTCCTCGGCTTCATCCCGCTCAGCGATGTCATCGCCCGCGCTGACTTCACATTCAGAGGGCGCCAGCTGCCATAGGAGCGACGGACAGCAAACGGCTCAGAAAGTCGCGGGTGTGGTCAAGGCTGCCAGGTAGCGACAGTGGATCGTGTGTTCCGCCCTCGTAGAGGAAGTACTCGAACTCCGGTGCGCCATATCCCAAGCTCCTCATGACATCGATGAGGCTCTGCGCCTGACTCACCTCGACGGTCTGGTCATCAGTACCATGATGCACCTGGAGCTGCGACAACCGCTCGGCGAAGAGCACGGCCGAACGGCGAACGATCTCGGGACGTACGTCTTCGACGGTCAGAGAGCCGTTCTTCAGCGGCTGGATGAATTCGGTATCGAGGAAGTCGAGTCCCGGGAGGTCGCGCGGGTTGCCGCGCAGCGCCTCCTCGACGACATCCTGCACGAAGGTGCCGAAGAAGTCGGTGGGCCCGAAAAACTCCACGACTATGTCGATTCGCGGGTCGCGCTCGGCCATCAGCAGGCCGACGCCGGCGCCGCGGCTGAACCCGATCACCGCGATCCGCTGGGCATCGGCCTCGAGCGTCGTCGCGAGGGTCGCGTTGACCAGCGCGAGTGCGTCATCGACGTCGCGATCCCAGGGACTGGGCGGCCCGTCCGACAGGTAGGTGACGTCGTTGTAGAACAGAGGTTCGGCTCGGAAGGAGGGTGCGACGAAGACGTAGTTCTGGAGGTCGCTCCCCAGTACGAAGGGTAGGAGGGACAACGTACCGTCGATATCGATCCCTCCGTCTCCGCCGTGGGCGTAGACGAGCACGGGCAAGGTCCCCGGCTGGGCACCTGCGGGGACGAGGATGGCCCCGTAGTGCTTCACCCCACCCACCGTGTGGGACACCACGCTGAGGGTGGCAGCGCTGCCGCCGATCGTGATCGATTCGGCGACCTCCACCGTGACATCCTTAGCCGACACGTCGCGCGCCGCCCAATCGGCGAGGATGGCATCGATCTCGGCCTGGCCGGGCTCGGCGAACAGCTGATCGAGATCGACACCCTCGACGATGCGGCCGTCGGGCTCAACGCTCGAGTCGCCGCAGGCGGCAAACGCCGCCAGCCCCGCCACCGTGAGGATGAAATAGCCGGACTTCCGGCACCGCCCTGTGTCGATCAAGGCCCGCTCCTTTCCATAACTCGATAAGAATACTGTTTGCCGGTTCGCTCGCAATCGGCTGCCGGACAAGTTGACGATTCCGTGAGGCGCACCTCGCATGGTGGAACGTGGATCACGTGAGTCGGCCGCCGAGGACGCGCCCGCTGGCCCTGGCCGCGATCGCGCTGGTCGCCGGGCTCGTGGTTGGCTTGAACGAGCTGGATCGGCTCCTTCCTGCGGCCGCGCTGCTGTCGATCGGTGCCGGTCTAGCTGCGGTGCTTCTGCGCCGCCCGGGCCTCCTGATCGTCGCGACGCTGCTCGCCATTGGCACCGGCGGTCTGATCGCCGGTGTGGTCGCCGAAGAGCAGGCGAGGGCAGACTGTCGAGCCGGCTGGTCCTCGGGGGCGAGCGTACGAGTGAGTGGTTTGGCCATCGGCTTTCTCCCGGCGGACGAGCGAGGCAGCGTGCGCTTCCGACCGCTGTCCCCGGCTGAGAACGACGGCTGCCGCTGGAGCGGGTCGCTGCGTGTCTGGACCGAGGGTCCTGTGCGTCCGGGAGCCATCTACGAGCTCACAGGGACTTGGCAACCCAGCCGGCGGCCCGGTCGCTGGCCGCGGCCACCGGATCGCAGGGGCTGGATTACCGCGAAACGGGTCACGCTCGTTCAGCCGCCTGGCTTCCGCGAGCATCCTTTTCTCTATAGCCGCGGTGTTCTGGCGGAGCGGCTGTGGCATACCTACCCGCGGCGTTGGGCCCCGCTGGCTCAGGCGCTCGTGCTGGGTCAGCGGGAGACGATCAGTCCGGAGCTCTACCGTCGGATCGCGCGGGCCGGCCTGGCCCACCTGCTGGCGATCTCCGGCCTGCACGTGGGCATCCTGGCTGCGGCCATCTTCGCCCTGGCACGCACCGCCCGGATCGGCCCGCGCAACGCGCATCTGCTGACCGCGGCGTTGACCTTCACCTACGTGCTTCTTATCGGAGCGCCGGCATCGGCGGTGCGAGCCGCCCTCATGGTCAGCTTGTGGACGCTGACGCGGCTCGCCGGGCGTGCCTCTTCCGCTTTCGACGTTCTCGGATTCACGGCCTTGTGCTTGTTGTTAGTGCGACCGTGGAGCGTCCTGGAACCGGGCTTCCAGCTTTCCTTCGCCGGCGCTGCGGCCGTGGGCTACGCATATACAGAGGCACGACGCTGGCGCCGCTTGAGGAGAATGCCGGCGATCGGTCGACTGGCAGCGATCAGCGTCGTCACCAGCACCGCCACCATCCTGCTCGTGGCGCCTATCACAGCAACCCACTTCGGGCGCATCACTCCCGCCGCCGTGGTCGGTAACCTCGCGGCCATGCCTCTTCTCACCCTCGCCATGCCGGCGCTTTTCCTCTCCGCGCTGTTAACCCCTTGGCCGGAGCTCGCGGCCTGGCCCGCCGATGCAGCCATCGTCGTCCTTAATGGGATCGATCTTCTGGCGCGTCTGCTGAGCGGCTTCTCCTGGGGGTCGATAGAGATCGCTCGGCCGGCAGCCCTCCCGGCGCTCGCCTATGCACTGCTGCTCGTATTCGGCACACACGCCTTCTATGGCGCCTGGCAGCGCCGTCGCTTCATCCTCGTAGTTGGCCTGCTCGTCGCCGCTGCCGTCACCTGGCCAGCGGCGCGGGCGCGACTTGCTGTGAATCACCTGACCGTCTACGTGCTCGACGTGGGGCAGGGGGACGCCATCGCGGTCGCGACGCCCAAGCGCCATTGGCTGCTGGTCGACAGCGGGCCGAGCTACGGCGACTTCAACGCTGGAGCGCAGCGTGTCGTGCCCTTCCTGCGTGAACATGGGGCGCGCCGGCTGGTCGCCCTTCTCACGAGCCACCCCGATCTGGATCACGTGGGCGGAGCGCCAGCTGTGCTCGATGCGCTCGAGGTTGAGCGAGTCATCGGCTCTGACCGACCGACAGGTCAGGTCGGTGAGCTCGCCCTGCTCCGATCGATCGCCAACGGATCCAGCCGTTGGCTGCACGCTGGCGCGGGCGACACACTCAGAGTGGACGGCGTCGATCTGCTGTTCCAGCATCCGGGTGCGATCGTCCCGGAGAACGAGGGCGCGACCAACGCCTACAGTCTCGTGTTCCGGCTACAATACGGTTCGTTCAGAATGCTGTTCACCGGTGACGTAGCCGGGGATGTGGAAGACCGCCTGAGCGTCGAGAGCGCGGACGAGTTACGGGCCCAGGTGCTCAAGGTCTCGCATCACGGGAGCGCCTCGTCCACCTCGCGGCTCTTCCTTTCGCGAGTCCAACCCGAGCTCGCGGTGATCTCGGTGGGGCGCAGCAACCTCTACGGCCACCCGTCGCCCCGATTGTTGTTGCGACTCGCCGCCCGAGGGATCGAGACGCGACGAACCGACCGCCAGGGTACCCTGGTGATCGAGGCATGGAAGGACGGCTCTTGGCGCCTCAGCTCGGCGGCGGAGTCGGGCTGGTGATTTGCACTACCGGCGGGCGGTGCGGACTCTGTGGTGCGAGGGAGCGTCGTGCGGAGCTATCGCTGCGGTTTCGAGGGCCCTCTAGCCATGGCCCGTCGGCGACCCGATATTACCGCTCGCCTCAACTTCAGGGTACGAGAGAGCAGGATGGTGATCAGGAACGCTCCGGTTCAGGGTGTTGTCGCCAACCGAGGTCCGGCGGCCGAGTGGGCGCGGCGCTGGGTGCCGCCTCTGCTGGCCCTTCTGCTCCTCGTGCCTAGCCCCTGCTATGGTCAGGAAAAGGATCAGCGCGAGACGTGGAATAGGCTCCAGTACTTCCTGGGGACCTGGAAGGGGAGGGAGACGGGGAAGGCTGGCCTCGGCGAGGGCGATCGGGCCTACGCATTCGTGATGGACGGGAAGTATCTGGCGGCGCTGAACACCTCGACCTTCGAGCCCCAGGACATGAACCCCGAAGGCGAGCTGCACGAGGATTGGGCCTTGTTCAGCTACGACAGACTGCGGGGCAAGATCATCCTCAGAGAATTCCACAGCGAAGGGTTCGTCAACCAGTACATCCTGCAGACCACGAACGCAGACGACCGGCGCCTCGTATTCCTCTCCGAGAGCATCGAGAATCTCCCACCGGGTTGGCGTGCCCGGATTACGCTGACTATCCGTGACGATGACAGCTTCGATGAGACCTTCGAGCTTGCGGCGCCGGGAGAAGAGTACGAGCTGCTGCTGGAGAACTACTGGACCCGCAGTGTCAACGGCATCGCTGGAGGCATGTAGCCACCAGGATGCCGCTGACCTTCAGCTCTGACATGTCAGCGCGGCAACTACGGTGGAGACTCGCCGGGCGTGCTGCCCTGACAGCTATCGCCCTTACCGTTCTCGATGCTGGCGCGGCTTCCGCTCAATCCATACGCGGCTTGCTGGTGGAAGGGGGAACTGCTGACCCCGTGTGGGGCGCCTTCGTGATTCTGCTGGATGACTCGGAGCGGGAAGTGTCGAGGGTGCTCAGCAACGAGGAGGGTGCGTTCTCGCTGACTGCCCGCCGGCCGGGTCTCTACAAACTTCGCACCGAACGTATCGGCTATGCGAGCACAGTGACTGCGGAGTTCCCACTTGCCGCCGGTGAGACAAGGAGTATCCAGATCGAAGTGCCGGTAGACGCGATTAGACTCGATGAGTTGAGGGTCGAGAGCGAGCGACGATGTGTCATCAGGCCCGAAGAGGGGATCGAAACGGCGAGGGTGTGGGAAGAAGCACGCAAGGCGCTCAGCGCTACGCGTTGGGCCGAGGCCCAGCAGGAGTACGTCTACCACATGCGTCGCTACCAACGGCAGCTCGA
>JBDHKD010000048.1:0-22109 GCA_039586575.1 Gemmatimonadota bacterium
GCTGATGCTGCTGGCGGACGAGCCGACCGGCAACCTGGACTCGAAGAACGGCGGCGCGGTGATGGACCTGTTGAAGGATCTGCATCGGGAGGGCGGCACGATCTGCATGGTCACCCACGACCCGCGCTACGCGCACTTCGCCGGTCGCACGGTCAACCTGTTCGACGGTCAGATCGTCAGCGAGGCCAACGGCGAGCGGATGGGCGAGCTGCAAGAGATCGGTTTCTGAGACGATGGGCGACATAATCAAGCTGCGTAGTGTCGAGAAGTGGTACGACACGGGTGCGGGACGCACGTTCGTTCTGCGCAAGATCGATGTCGATGTCGCTGATGGCGAGTTCTTGACGGTGATGGGCCCGTCCGGCGCCGGCAAGACGACGCTGCTGAACATCCTCGCCATGTTCGATGGGGCGTGGGACGGCGAGTACTACCTCGACGGCCGGGCGGTCCACGATCTGAGCGGCAAAGAGCGCAACGCGCTGAGCAAGCGCTACGTCGGTTTCGTCTTCCAGCAATACCACCTGCTCGACGATCTTACGGTCGCCGAGAACCTCGACATCCCGCTCTCCTACCGAGACATCAAGCGCTCGGAGCGCCAGGCGATCGTGGCCGAGATTCTCGACCGTTTCCAGATCGTGGCCAAAAAGGACCTGTTCCCGAGTCAGCTGTCGGGCGGCCAGCAGCAGCTGGTCGCGGTGGCGCGCGCCCTGGTCGCGAGCCCCAAGTTGATTCTGGCCGACGAGCCTACCGGCAGCCTGCACTCGAGCCAGGGCAAGATGATCATGGACCTGCTGAAGGAGCTCAACGAGCAGGGCACGACGATTATCCAGGTCACGCATAACGAGAAGTGGGCGGCGTACGGAGGCCGCATCATCCAGCTCGCCGATGGGTGGATCGTCGACGGCCGGTAATCACCGAATCGCATAGGAGTACCTTCGTGGGTGAGGCAGCCCCGCGTATTCTGATCGCTGACGACCAGCCCGACGTGCTGCAGGCGCTCCGCCTGTTGCTGAAGGGCGAAGGGTTCGCGATCGATACCGCTACCTCGCCGGTGGGCGTTCTGGCGGCGGTCGAGTCGCGGGACTTCGACGCCGTGCTGCTCGACCTCAACTACACGCGCGATACGACATCGGGCCGCGAAGGGCTCGATCTGCTGGCCAGGCTGCAGGCGCTGGACAGTACGCTACCGGTCATCGTGATGACCGCCTGGGCGAGTGTCGATACGGCGGTGGAGGCGATGCGCGGCGGCGCCCGCGATTATATCCCGAAGCCGTGGGACAACGCTCGACTGCTCGCCACGCTGCGCACCCAGATCGAATTGGGCCGCGCGCTGCGACGCGAGCAGCGCCTGCACGACGAGAACCTGCGGCTGCGCAAGGACGGCCTGCCCGAGCTGATCGCCGAGTCACGTTCCATGGTCCCGGTGCTCGAGATGATGGACCGCGTGGCGCCATCCGATGCCAACGTGCTGATCACCGGCGAGCACGGTACGGGCAAGGACGTGGTGGCGCGCTGGCTGCATACCGCATCGGAGCGGGCGGCCAAGCCGATGGTCACTGTCAACGCCGGCGGGATCAGCGAGACGCTGTTCGAGAGCGAGCTGTTCGGGCACGTGAAGGGCGCGTACACCGACGCCAAGTCGGATCGCATCGGCTGCTTCGAGCTGGCGAACGGCGGCACGCTATTCCTGGACGAGATCGCCAACGTACCGCCGAAGCAGCAGGCGAAACTGCTGCGCGTGCTGGAGAGCGGCGAGCTGCAACGGGTGGGATCGTCGAAGACCCGGCAGGTCGATGTGCGGGTGCTGTCGGCGACCAACTCCAACATCCAGCAGGAGGTCGCCGAGGGGCGGTTCCGCGAGGATCTGCTCTACCGGCTGAACACGGTGGAGATCCGTCTGCCGCCGCTGCGTGAGCGACGCGAGGACATCCCGCTGCTGGCCGATCACTTCCTCGACCGCCAGGCCGATCGCTACCGGCGGCCCGAGCTGCGCTTCGATGCCGGGGCGTTGCGGGCGCTGCTGGAGCACACCTGGCCCGGCAACGTGCGCGAGTTGGAGCACGTGATCGAACGGTCCGTGCTGATGGCGCGGAGCGACACAGTGCGGGCCGAGGACCTGGGCCTGCGGGCACGAGCCGAGGGGAGCGCGGCCTTGGAGGAGCTGAGACTCGAGGAGGCGGAGCGTTATCTTATCCAGAAGGCGCTCGACCGCTGCGGCGGCAACGTGAGTCATGCGGCGGCGGCGCTCGGGCTGAGCCGCAGCGCGCTGTACCGACGGCTGCAACGATACGACTTGGCTTATCATAACAAGAGCGACGAATGATCAAGCTCCGCCACGACCAGGGCGTGTTCGTCATGAGCCTGGTCGCCGGCCTGCCGGGCGCGCTCTTGGCTCTCTACTTCATCTGGTCGGCTGATTGGCGGCCGCACGTCCAGTGGACATTCGCGCTACTGCTGCTATCGGTGTGGATCGGCTTCGCCGCGGCGGCGCGCGAGCGGGTGATCCGGCCGCTGCAGACGCTGTCCAACATGCTAGCCGGGTTGCGGGAGGGTGACTACTCGCTGCGGGCGCGCCGGGCGCGAGTCGACGACCCGCTCGGGTTGGCCATGCTCGAGGCCAACCTGTTGGGCGACACGTTGCGCGGACAGCGGCTGGGCGCTCTAGAAGCCAGTGCCCTCCTGCAGCGCGTGATGCAGGAGATCGACGTGGCGGTGTTCGCCTTCGATGCCGGGAACCGGCTGCGACTGGTCAACCGGGCGGGGACGCGCCTGCTGAACCAGCCGGCGGAACGGCTGCTGGGTCGCGAAGCCGGCGGCCTGGGACTGTCCAGCTGCCTGGAGGCTCCCGCCCCCTGCACGCTCGACCTCACGTTTCAGGGCCGCCTTGGCCGCTGGGAGGTCCGGCGCGGCACGTTCCGCCAGGGCGGCCTGCCCCACCAGCTGCTGGTGCTCACCGACCTGAGCCAGGCGCTACGCCAGGAGGAGCGGCAAGCCTGGAGGCGACTGATCCGGGTCCTCAGCCACGAGATCAATAACTCGCTCGCCCCCATCAAGTCCTCGGCGGAGAGTCTGCTGAGCCTGACGCGGCGCGACCCACGGCCGTCCGACCTGGAGGAGGATCTGGAACAGGGGCTCATGGTGATCGCCGGCCGCTCGGAGGCGCTGCGCCGCTTCATGGCCTCCTACGCCGACTTCGCCAGACTGCCGCCGCCGACTCTGGGGCCGGTCGAGGTGGGGACCTGGGTGAGGCGCATCGCCGGGCTCGAGACGCGACTGCGCGTCGAGGTGCTGCCGGGGCCCGAGATGACCATCGAGGCGGACGGCGACCAACTCGATCAGCTGCTCATCAACCTGGTTCGCAACGGGGTCGACGCGGCGCTGGAGACGGACGGCGCGGTGGAGGTCGGCTGGCAGCGAAACGGCGACCGGCTGGAGGTCTGGGTGCGGGACGAAGGGCCCGGGCTCTCGGACACCAAGAACATCTTCGTACCCTTCTTCAGCACGCGACCCGGCGGCTCGGGGATCGGCCTGGTGCTGAGCCGGCAAATCGCCGAGGGACACGGTGGCACGCTCGACCTGGAGAACCGGTTCGACCGCAGCGGCTGCGTCGCCCGGCTCCGGCTGCCGGCCTCAGCCGGCTCCCCGACAGCGCAGCTCACTGATCGTCGATAGGTGTCCGCTTGCGGGATTCACGGTGCCAGTATCGGGCGTCGCAGCCGACGGCCCAGCACGACGCGTAGCCCGCAATGTCCTGCCAGACAGTTCGTTGCCGCTGCTTGACCAATTGGCACGTTTCTTCCCCTTGATCGGGGCGACAACGACTCCCAGGTGAGAACGATGGACTCGATCTGGCAAGACGTGAGAATAGCGCTGAGGCGACTCGCCCGAGCACCTGGCTTTTCCGCCGTCGTCGTGCTGACGCTCGCCTTGGGGATCGGAGTCAACAGTGCCCTGTTCAGCGTCGTAGACTCCCTGCTCCTTTCACCGCTGCCCTTCGAGGAGCCGAGCCAGCTCGTCATCGTGTGGGAGACTCGTACTCAGCAGAGTGGCAACCTCTCAACGGTCTCGCTCGGCAACTACACTGACTGGCGGCGCCTGAGTGCGGTCCTCCGAGAGATGGCTGCGGTTCAGAGGCGACCTTACAACGTCAGCGGGTCTGGTGATCCGGTCCGCGTGAACGGGGTGCGGGCGACCGCAGGCATTCTGTCGCTGTTCGGCGTAGCCCCTCAGCTCGGTCGTGGATTCGACGCAGCGGATGAGCGACCGGCGGCGCAGCGGGTCTGCCTGATCAGCCATGGGCTCTGGCTCTCCCGATTCGGCGGCGAGCGCGATGTCCTCGGTAAGGGGTTGATCCTCGATGGCATAAGCCACGCCGTCGTTGGCATCCTTCCTCCCGGATTCGAGATCCCCAGCGCCGGCATCTCGGGCATGGGCGCCCAGCATGTGATCACTCCGCTGCTCGCCGATCCGAGCGATCCGAACTACCGCAGCAATCATAATTCGCTGGTTTTCGGCAGACTGCGCGACGGCATCACTCTGGAACAAGCCAACCGGGAGATTGCTGCCCTGGCCAGCCGGCTGGAGGAAGCCTACCCGGAGTGGAACGACGGAGTCGGGGCCCAGGTCCAGTCGCTCCACGAGCAGATGGTGCAGGGGGTTCGCACCAGCATCCTCCTGCTCTTCGCCGCCGTCGGGCTCGTGCTGCTGATTGCCTGCGTGAACGTGGCGACGCTGCTGCTCGCCCGCGCATCCGGACGCGAGCGGGAGATGACAGTGAGGGCCGCGTTAGGCGCCGGGCGCACCCGCCTCGCCGGCCACGTGATGAGCGAAGCCATCCTACTCTCGGTCGCGGGAGGGTTGCTGGGGCTGGGGCTGTGTTTCTACGCCATCGACGCGCTACGTTCCTGGCAGCCCGCCTGGCTACCGCCACAGTTCGACCTGTCGGTGAACCCGAGGGTACTGGCGTTCACCGCAACAGTCTCGATCGTCGCCGGCCTCGCTTTCGGCCTGGTACCCGCCTGGGGCACCGCGCATACGCGGGCCAGCGAAGCGCTGCAACCTGGAAGCCGCTCGGTCGCCTCGCACCGCGAGACCCGGGCGCGGCGCAGTTTTGTCACGACGCAGGTGGCCATCGCGATGGTACTACTGGTCGGTGCGGGGCTCCTGCTGAGGAGTCTCGACCGTGTCGCCGCGGTCGAGCCCGGCTTCGCCATCGAGAACCGCATCGCCGTGCACATCAGCCTGGCGCAGGCGCGCTACGCCGGTCACGAGAGTGTGGCGGGGTTCCTGGACGAGCTGCTCGGGGAGATCGAGGCGATCCCGGGCGTTCGTTCGGCCGCCGCGTCGATCGGTTTACCGCTCGAACCCCTGTTCTGGCGAAAGCAGCTGACACGCGCAGAAGCGCCCCCCGAGCAGCTGGCGGCTGTGCCGGCAGTCGACCTGATGATCGTCACGCCGGGGTACGCGGAGGTTCTCGGTGTCCCGCTCGTCAACGGGCGCTCGCTGCAGCGAACGGACAGCGAGCGCTCGCAGTTCGTGGCGCTCGTCAACCAGACCTTCGTTGAGACGCATTACGCAGATGGCGAACCGATCGGGCGGCGTATCCGGCTTGGGCTACCGGACCACCTCTTGGGTGAAGAGGACGGAGCACAACCCTGGTATACCATCGTTGGTGTGCTCGGTGACGTCCGGCGGCGCGGCCCGACGACCGCCGTGCAACCGGAGGTCTACATCTCGCAACGCCAGGATATGGACGTGGCACGGGAATTCTACATCGTCGTCCACACCACAGAGCCGCTGGGCAGACTCACGGCGGAGTTGCGACAGGCCGTCTGGCGAATCGATCCCCAGCAGCCGGTCTCGTGGCTGCGCAGTCTCGACTCCCTGCGGGCGCGCTCTTTGTTGCAAGCACGAGTGAACGCCCTACTCGTAGGAGGCTTCGGCCTCACGGCGCTCATCCTCGCCCTGACAGGTGTCTACGGGCTGGTGGCACACTCGGTGTCATTGCGCATCCGGGAGTTCGGCGTTCGTCTAGCTCTCGGGGCCCACCCCACCCAAATCCGCCGGCAAGTCGTACGGGAAGGACTTGCGGTCTCGGCCGTAGGAGTCGTCCTCGGGCTCGGCGTCGCGCTCGCCGTGACCCACTTGATGGAGAGCCTACTGTTCGGCGTGGCGCCCACCGACCCGCTGGCCTTCAGTGCGGTTGCCGCCACACTGTTTGGCGTGGTCTTACTCGCCGCCTACATACCGACCAGGCGACTGACCCTACTGGACCCGGCCGAGGCGCTGCGCTGGGAGTAGGGCAGCGCGGCGCGAGAGCGAACCTCACTCGTATCGCAACACCTCCACCGGGTCGACTCGGGTAGCGCGGCGCGCCGGAATGTATCCCGCCAAGAGCGCGGCGGCGGCCAGGGCGAGCGGGACGGCGACGAAGGTCGTGAGATCGGTGGCGCTGACCTCGAAGAGCAGCGAGCGCAGGAGCCGGCTGAGCGCGAACGCCCCGAGCAGGCCCACTACGACACCCACACCCAGCATCAGCAGCCCGTGTCGGAGCACCGCCCGCCGGATGCTACCGGCGCTGGCACCCATCGCCATCCGTACGCCGAACTCGCGCGCCCGCAGGCCGACGTTGTAGGCCATGACCCCGTAGATCCCGACGACGGCCAGAGCGAGGGCCACGGCAGCGAACAGCCCGAGCAGACCGAAGGCGAATTGCTCGCGAGCGATGGCGCTCGCGGTCACCTCGCGCATCGAGCGGGCGCGATGGACCACGAGGTTCGGATCGATGGCGGCGAGCTCGCGACGCGCGATCGCCACCAGATCGCGGCCGGGCATGCTCGTTGCGACGACCTGGGTCATCGCCCAGTTGCGGTCGTCGCCGAACTGCGCGTGCGGAAGGTAGACCTTCGGGGTCACGCTGCCGCGGCCGTCGTGGGCGACGTTCCGTACGACGCCGACGATCGTCCACACGCGTGCAGCCGCGATCCGCTCGCCCACGGGATCGCGCCCCTCGTAGTAGCGCGCTTGCAACGCCTCGTTGATGATGGCGACTTCCGGTGCATCAGCGTCGTCGTAGCTCTCGAACAGACGGCCCGTCACCAGCCCGATGTCCAGCGCCTCGAACAAGTCTCCCTCGACGATCCGGAAATCGGCTCCACCACCGTGCCGCATGACTTCACCGTCGGCCGATAGGTAGGTGAAGGTCCAGGAGTTGTAGGTGTCGGAGACCGGAAGCTTCGATATCGCGCCCGCCGCCGCGACCTGCGGCTGGCGGCGCAGCCGGTCCTGGAAGTCCTGGTGAAAGGCGATACGACCCGCCGGATCGTCATAGCGCTCGCCGCCCAGCTTCACCTCGAACGTCATGACGTTTTGCGGCCGGATGCCCAGATCGACCTCACCCAGCTTGCCGAGGCTGCGCAAGAGCAGTCCGGCGCCGATCAGCAGCAGGATCGCCAGCGCCACCTGGCACATCACCAGCCCGTCGCGCAGTCGCTTGCTGCGCGCCCCGCCCGTGCTGGTGCGCGGGTTCTCGCGCAGCGACTGGTCGAGGTTCGGTTTGGTAAACTGCAGCGCCGGCGTCAGGCCGAAGATCAGTACTGTGAGCAGCGTCACCCCGAGAGCGAAGACGAACAACCGGACGTCGAACGAAACCTCGTGAACACGGGGCAGCGCATCACTTCCCAGTGGTAGCAGCGTGCGCACGCCGAGGTAGGCGAGCGCGAAGCCGGCGAGGCCGCCGAGCAGAGCGACGACCAGACCCTCGGTGAGCAACTGACGGACCAGCCGGAATTTGCCGGCGCCGATCGCAGCCCGCAGCGCCAGCTCACGCTCGCGCGTGACGTTACGGGCGAGGAAGAGGCCGGCCACGTTCACACAGGCGACGAGCAGGACCAGACCGGCCGCTCCGAACAGCAGGCAGAGCATAGCGCCTGTGTCGCCGACCACATCGTCGTAGAGAGGAGCGATCGCGGCCGACCAGCCGACGTGGCCGCGGTAGAGCTCGGCCTGGCTGGCAGCCAGCGATTCGAGCTCGGCGCGCGCCCGATCGAACGTGACGCCCGGTGCCAGTCGGGCGATGACACTCAGGTAATGGTTGCCGCGGTTCTGCGTGGCGTTTTGGTCCTGCAGCTCCAGCGGGACCCAGAGATCGACATCGCCGCCCACGACGTCGACGAAGCCGGCGGGCAGCACGCCGATGACTTCGTAGGCATCGCCGTCCAGGAGAAGGTGCTGCCCCAAAACGCTCGCCTCACCCGAGATCGTCCTCCACAAGCGATTGCTGATCACGGCGATGCGCGCCGAACCGCGCTCTTCCTCCCTGTAAAAGGTCCGTCCCAGTGTGGGTCGCACCCGATAAACATCGAAGTAGTCGGAGCTCACCGGCAGCATCGTGACCCAGCGCGGCGGCCCGAACCCGGTGAGGTTGAACCCGAACTCCCGGTAGTTGTACATCGCCGCCACACTCTCGAGGCCGTCGAGCTGTTCCCGGAAGTCCAGGTAACTGGGGCCGTTCACGTAAGCGGCGGCGCCGTATTGCTCGTGCGTCTGGTAAACTCGCGCCAGGCGTTCGGGCTGATCGTAGTCCAGCGGCGACAGGATCACCTTGTTGAGCACGCTGAACACGGCGGTGTTCGCGCCGATCCCCAGCGCCAGCGTCAGGATCGCGACGGCGGCGAAGCCGGGTCGACCGCGCAGC
Organism: Gemmatimonadota bacterium; assembly: GCA_039586575.1. GTDB lineage: Bacteria > Gemmatimonadota > Gemmatimonadetes > Palauibacterales > KS3-K002. The sequence continues at coordinate 8,696 of JBDHKD010000048.1, forward strand.
TGGCGCAGCGCGTAGCGCAGGTCCATGAGCAGATCTTCCAGCGGCCGCACGCCACGCTCTTCCCTCACCTCTTCCTTCACCTGTTCAACGCCCCCAAAGCGCAAGCGCGCCGCTCGGCGCGCCTCCGCCGGCGACATCCCCGCCTTCAGATTCTTCTCGATCTCCATCTCCAGATGGAAGCGCAGCTCGTCATCCAGCTCCTCCTCCATCCGCTGCTTGCGAAACAGCGCGCTCAGTCGCTCCGCTACCGTTCGTATCCAAACCATGGGAAGCCTCTCCCCCTACCTTCGGCTTTCAATAGGCGGCACCCAGTATCCGCTCGACCGCCAGCGACGAGCGCCGCCACGCCGTCCGCTCCGCCGCCAGCTGCCGGCGCCCCGCCCCGGTCAGCTCGTAGTAGCGGGCCCGCCGGTTGTTCTCCGTCACCCGCCATTCCGAGCGGATCAAGCCCTTACGCTTCAAGCGCTGCAGTGCCGGGTAGAGCGAGCCCTGATTGACTTGGAAGACGTCCTCCGACATCTGCTGGATCCGTTCCGAGATCCCCCAGCCGTGCAGCGGCTCGAGCGAGAGGATCTTGAGGACCAGCATGTCGAGAGTGCCCTGAAGGAGATCGGACTTGGCGGTCATGGCTGCTCCTGTAGATGATCTAAAGCAGAATATCACCCCTTCTGTAGATTGTCAAGAGGAAGGCGCGCCGTGGACGGCCGGGCGCCGGCCGTCTACTCGTGCCGCAGCGCGACCGACGGCTCGAGTCGCGCAGCGCGCTGGGCGGGCAGGTAGGCCGCCAGGGCGGCGACGGCGACGAGGGCCAGGGTGACCGGCAGGTAGACCCAGGGGTCGATGGCGCTGGTGCCGTAGAGCAGGCTGGCGATGAAGCGGTTGAGGGCGACGGATGCGGCGAGCCCGATGATGACTCCGAGCGCGACGAGTCGCAGTCCCCAGTTGACGCCGAGGCGCAAGACGTCGGTCCGCGCGGCGCCCAGCGCCATGCGGATCCCCATCTCGTGGATACGCCGGCTGAGCGAGTAGGACATCACGCCGTAGATGCCGACCAGGGCCAGCGACAAGGCCACGCCGGTGAACAGGCCGAGCAGTTGCAAGGTGAAGCGGCGCTGCTCAACGGATTCGGCCAGCACCTGCTCCATCGACTTCACATCGAAGACGGGTTGGTCGGGATCGATGGCGAGGATCTCGGCGCGCACTGGTTCGAGGAGGCTGAGTGGCGCGGTCTCGGTGCGCACGACCAGAGCCATGAAGGGCCAGGGATCCTGGGCGAAGGCGGCGTAGGCCTCGGGTCGCGGCGGTCGATCGTAGGCGAAGTGGCGGACGTCGCCGACGACGCCGACGATCTCGAATGAGCCGCCGCCCAGCGAGATCGGTTGGCCGATGGGATCGGCGGCGGGCCAGTGCCGGCGCGCGAGGGTCTCGTTGATGATGATGGCGGGGGGTGCATCGGCATCATCACGCTCATCGAGGAGTTGGCCGCGCAGCAGCGGGATACCCATGGTCTGGAAGTACCCGGGTGTTACGACCTGGTACTCGAGCGAGTAGTCATCGTCGGGGCCGGCGGGCTGACCTTCGACGGCGTACCTCAAGGTCGCCGCCGTCCCGCTGAACGGCAGGGCGAGGACCGTAGCGGCGGAAGTGACCCCGGGCAAGCGACCGACACGCTCGGTGGCCTCGCGGACGAAGGCGGCCTGCTCTTCCGAGTCGGGGTACCGAGTGTCGCGGAGGTTGAGCTGCATGACGAGAAGGTTGCCCGGCTGGAAGCCGAGCTCCACCTCCTGCAGGCGCATCAGGCTCTTGAACAAGAGGCCGGTCCCACACAAGAGAACCAGTGCGAGTGCGACCTCGGCGACCACGAGCGCAGCGCTGAGGCGCTTCTTCTCCTTCCCTTCCGTCGTGCGGCCGTTCTCCTTCAACGACTCTTGCAGTCGGGGCCGCGAGGCTTGGAGCGCCGGCAGCAGGCCGAAGATGAAACTGGTCAAGAGCGAGATGGCGAGCGTGAAGAGCAGCACGTCGCTGTTGACGCCGATCTCCGTTAGCCGCGGGATATCGCTGGGCGCCAGACGAACGAGCAGATCCGCGCCCCAATAGGCTAGCAGCAGCCCCCCGACGCCGCCCAGCAGACCGAGCAGCAAGTTCTCGGTGATCAGCTGACGCAGCAGGCGGGCCCGCCCGGCACCGAGCGCCGCTCGCAGCGCGACCTCGCGCTCGCGCGCCGACGCACGAGCCAGCAGCAGGTTCGCCACATTGGCGCAGCCGATCAGCAGAACGAGGCAGACGGCGCCGAGTAGCACCATGAGCGCGGGCCGCACGTCGCCGACCAGCACCTCGTGGAGCGGCACGGCGCGCAGCGGCTCGACCTCGCCGTCGCCGGTCTCGGTCAGGCGGGCAGCGAGCACGTCGAGCTCCGCCTGGACCTCAGCGGGTGTGACTCGCTCCGCCAGCCGGCCGATGACGACGAAGTATCCCAAGCGTCGCACCGCGCTCAGGTCCTCGCCCAGATCGATGGGCGGCTCGGGCACATCGTTACGGTACGAGCGCACCCACATCTCGGCCGTCTCCGGATAGCGGAAGGACGGCGGGGCGACGCCGACGATCGTGTGCCGCTGGTCGTTCAAGGTCAACAGGCGCCCGATGACCGCCGGATCACCACCGAAGCGGCTCTGCCACGAGGCGTAGCTCAGCACCACGCTACGAGCGTCCGTCTCGGCCAGGTCACCTTCCGGATAGAAGAAGCGTCCGAGGACCGGCTCGACGCCCAGCACCTGGAAGAAGCCGGGCGTGACGCTCTGGCCGCGGATCCGCTCCGGCAGGCCGGCGTCCGTCAGGCTGAGGTCCATCGCCCGCCGCCCGGCGAACCGATCGATGGTGCGAGACCACTCGCGCAGATCGAGGTAGTCGCCTGGCGAAAAGGCCGAGTAGTATTCGCCGCTCGACTCCGACAACTGGAGCTCGACGAGCCGCTCAGGGTCCTCGTAGGGCAGCGCACGCAAGACGATCCCGTACATGACGCTGAAGATCGCCGTGTTGGCGCCGATCCCCAGGGCCAGGCAGACCAGCGCGGCGGCGGTAAAGACCGGGCTCTTGAGCAGCATGCGCGCCGCGAACCGAACGTCCGAACCGAGTGTGCCCATGGTTTCCTCTATTCCTCTCTCAGCGCGGCGACGGGATCGACGCCGAGCGCGCGCCTTGCCGGCAGGTAGCAGGAGACGAGCGCCGCCGCCGTCAGCAGGGCCGCGACGCCCAGATAGGTCAGCGGATCGCTCGCTCCCACCCCGAACAGCAACGTGGCCATCAAGCGAGTCAGCGCGTAGGCGCCGAGCAGGCCGAGGGCGATCCCGACGATCGCCGGGCGCATGCCCTGTTCGACGATCTGCCTGAGCACTTGGTCGGGACTGGCGCCGATGGCGACGCGGATGCCGATCTCGGAGGTACGGCGCGTCACCGAGTACGACTGGACGCCGTAGATGCCGGCGAGCGCCAGGGCGAGGGCGACGGCGGCGAAGACGGCCAGCATCAGCATGTAGAAGCGGCGGCCGGCCACGGAATCGCCGACGATCTCGTCCAGCGTTTCAATGTTGGAGATCGGCAGCGTCGCGTCGATCTCGGCGAGGATGGAACGCACGGTGGGCAGGAGCGCAACCGGCTCACCCGCCGTATGGACGACGAACTGCATCGGCGACCAGCCGGACCCGTAGTAGGGGAGGTAGACGGTGAGCGTGGGATCGCTGTCCAGCCCGCGCTCCCGCTGGTTGCTGACGATGCCGATGATCTCGGCGCGTCGGTCTTCCTGCCCCTTCCAGAGCAGCACCTGACGTCCGACGGGGTCCTCACCCGGGAATAGACGCTCCGCCAGCCGCTCACTGATGACCGCCGTCCAGGGATCGCCGATCAGGTCGTGCTCGGTGAAGGTCCTGCCGCTGAGCAGTCGGACGCCCATGACGCGGAAGTAATCGCGCGTCACCAGCCGCCAGCCCGCCCAGGGAGTCACCTCGTCTAGTTCCTCGGCGCGGTCCGCGGGGAATATCCCCATGCCCGGGTTGCCGCCCGAGATAGGCCGCGAGTTGACCGCGGTGGAGACCACGCCCGGTATGGCGCTCAAGCGCTCGAGGAACTGGTCGCGCACCTCGCCCCGGTGTTGTCTGTCGTAGGACCCGGGCATGCTGATGGCGAAGACCAGGCGGTTCTCCGACTGGAACCCGCGATCGACCGTCAGCACCTGGAAGAAGCTGCGGATGAGCAGGCCGGCGCCGACCAGCAGCGTGAGCGAGAGGGCGACCTCTGCCGCCACCAGGCCGCTACGCAGCCGCTTCTGAGCACGGCTGCCCACCATGGCGCGGCCGCCCTCGCGCAACGCCGAGTGGAAGTCGGCGCGCGGCAGTTGGATCGCCGGCACGATCCCCGACAGCACGCCGGTCAGAAGGCCGACGGCGATCGTGAAGCCGAGCACCCAGCCGTTGATGCTCGCCTGGTCGGCGCGCGGGATTCCTCCCGGCTCCAGCGCCTTGAACACGTCGACACCCCAGAACGCCAGGAGGAGCCCGGCGACGGCGCCGACCAGACCCAGTACCAGAGACTCGGTGAGCACCTGGCGGGCGATCCGCCGGCGGTCGGCACCGAGCGCGGCGCGGACCGCGGTCTCTCGCATTCGGCCCGTGGCGATGGCCAGCAACATGTTGGCGAGGTTCACGCAGGCGATGAGCAGCAGAAAACTGACCGCGCCCAGCAGGATCCAGAGCGCGCGGCGCAGCTCGGCGCCCGCCAGCCAGACGCTCTCCGCCGGCTCGACGGTAGCACCGATCCCGGCGTTGGCCTCGGGGTACTCTTCCTCCAGCTGACGGGCGATCGCCAGGAGATCGCTTCGCGCGGCCTCGATCGATACACCCGGCGCCAGGCGGCCGATCACGTTCAGCCAGAAGCCGACCCGATCGAATTCCGGATCGCGAACGAAGGGAACGAATATTTCCGTATCGTCGAGCCACGGCTCGCCCGCCGGAAGCACGCCGACCACGGTGTAGCTCTCACCATCGAGGGTGAGCGAGCGGCCGAGGGCCGTCGAGTCCGCGGCGAACCGTGTCCGCCAGAACCCGTTCGACAAGAGCACGACCCGCGTCTCACCGCCCGGCTCGTCCTCGCCCGGCAAGAACGTGCGGCCCAGGACGGGTTCAACCCGCAGCACCCGGAAGAACCCGGCCGAGACCTGACCCGTACCGACTCGCTGTGGAAAGCCGAAACCCGTCAGGTTGCGACCCCCGTACCAGATGGCCGTCAGGTCCTCGAAGGTGCGGTTCCGCTCGCGAAAGTCCCAGAAGTTGGCCGGGTTCATTCCGGCGCGCGTCCAACCGCGCTCGACCCGCGACTCCCACACCTGAACCAGCCGCTCCGGCTCCTCGAAGGGCAGCGGCGCCAGCAGCACCGACTGGATGATGCTGAAAATCGCCGTGTTCGCCCCGATGCCGAGCCCCAGGGTGACGAGCGCCACCGCGGTGAACCCGGGGTGCTTGCGCAGCGCGCGCAGCGCATAGCGTATGTCCTGAAGGATCGATTCCATGACCTGCCCATGCCTGAGCCGAAGGTTTCGCGCACAGTGACCCGCCCCATCCCAAGGCAAGGAGGATGCCAGCGGCCCCAGCCCGTAACGCCTTTTACTCCAACGGCTTAGCCGGACGGCGCTCGGCGGCTCGCCGTCCGACTGTCCGCCTGCGGCACGGGGCTGTTCGAAAGCGAACGGTCCGCTGGGGGGGCAGCGAACCGGTGACCGGCCGCGGTCCCGGTCTAGGGCTCGAGCGGGAGGGCGCGGAAGCGGACGTCGGGGTCGGGGCGGCCGCGGCTGAAGCGGGGGGCTCGGATGATTCGACGGTTGTCGCCCCAGGTCAGGTAGAAGCCGTTATCGTCGACCGTGCCGCCGTTGTAGTCGCCCATGTAGCACTCCTTGACCAGCGGATCGAAGTTGGGCTTCAGGGGTGGCACGTCGAAGGACTCGGCGGTGACGCGCTGGTTGATCCAGGAGCCGCCGCCGTCGGTGGAGAGGGCGCGGTAGACATCGATCGCGAGGTTATCCGGGTCGTTGCGCCGGTCGTAGAAGAAGACGCTGACCTGGCCGTCGGGCCCCACGTTGAGGACGGGCATGAAGTTGTCGTTGCGGGTCTCGTCTCCGTCGGCGGTGACGGCGCGTCCTTTGACGACGTTGACCGGCTCGCTCCACGAGGCGCCGCCGTCGGAAGACTTAACGACGAAGACATCGGATGCATCGCCGCGGCTCTGGCGGCCGGGATCGGCGGCGTAGGCGATGAAGAGGTCGCCGCTCCCTCGGTCGATGTCGAGGCTGGGAAACTCGTTCACCCGGATGAAGCCGTTGAGCGCCGGCCGGAAGCAAGAAGATGTGGCGGCGCGATCGGCGATGCGGGTGAAGCGGGCCGCCGTGTACTCGGTGCCCCAGCTCTGGCCGCCGTCGGTGGAACGCCGCAAGCGGATGCGGCCGCCGACGGCGCCCGAGCGATCCTCCCAGGCGACGTACAGCTCGCCGCGCCTGCCGACGGCCGGCACCGCGCCCTGGACCTGGCTGCCGGAAGAGAGACGTTCGGCCTTCGAGTAGGTCTTGCCACCGTCGGTCGAGCGCGAGAAGAGAATGCGTGGTGCACCACGCGGTGGGAACTCGGTCCAGACGACGTAGACGTTGCCGTCGTGCTGGCCGCCGCTCGCGTCGACGGTGATCAGCTCTTTGTCTTGGAAGCCGTTGGGTTCGAGGCCCGGGATGAGTACCGGCGTCCCGAACGCTACCTCACCCTTCGTCGTCCGCGAACGCGCCACACCGACGTAGGAGCGCGCCTTGGCATCCACCGTCAGGGTAGCGAAATAGAAGTTACCGTCGCGGTCCACGGCGAGCGCCCCATCGCCGAGGTTGCGGCCGCCCGGTCCCGCCTCCAGCACGCCGGCGTCGGTGAACGTGGCACCGCCGTCGAGCGAGTAGGCATAGCCGGTCATGCTGCCCCGGCGCGTGAACTCGCCGGAATCGTTGTAGCCGACGACCACGACGTCACCGTGGCGTGCTACCGCGGTCTCGCTCTGGGTCGTGTTGTTGCCGCGGTCGACCGACGGGTCGTTGACCAAAACGTCCGCGCCGGCCGCGAACCGCTCACCCGCTTCACCACAACTCAAGAGGAACGTGATGAACGCGATGACCCCGAGACACCGGGATCGCGGAGTCGTGCCGCCGAGTCGCATCGATCAACCCCCGAGCCGACGGGTGAGCGCCTGCAGAATCGAGCTCTCCAACGTGCCGTTGGACGGCAACGGCCGGCCGCCCAGCGGCCCCTCACCGCCGCGCACGGTCGCGATGATCGTCGGCGTCACCGTGACGCTCAGCCCACCGTCCGCCGCCGGCTTCAAGCTCAGCTCCAGCACATAGCGTCCCCCCTCATCACCGATGAACTGCCGGAACTCCTCCGGTACTAGCCGCGCCAGCTCATCGGTGCCCAGGGAAACACTCTGGCTGTTGAGCAACGCCTCTTGGTTGGCGGTGAACGCGTCGACCAGGCTGGTGCCCAGATCGGCGGCCAGGTCGGCCGACAAGGCGTCCCGCTCCACGAGCACGGCGGTCAGCGCGTCGACCACCCGGCCCGGGCTCTGGGAATAGACGGCGAAGTTCTGGAAATCTGTCATCTGACCATCGGTCTCGTAGGAACAGGCAAGCGCCAGAACGGCGAGCGCCGGGACGAGGCGCCGGACTACGGTTGCAGACATGAGTCGACCAGTCTCCTGCAGGCGGTCCCGGGGCAGCGGACGGTCATCTGGCCCACCCGGCAGTCCCGCGGACATGAAAGTGACTTGACGTCTCGTAAGATAATACGATTCGACGCCAGAGGGGGTTTCGGTGGTCGGCGGTGGACGGCTTGCCTGCCGGGGCTAGCGGCAGTAGTTAATCTGAGGGACACGCCGGTGCACAGTCTATCATCTACCGTCTGCTGCCTACCGGTTACCATCGACCTTTTGCCGGTCACCTGCTTATGCTCTGGCTCCTCCTGATCCCCGGCGCTCTGATCGCAGGAACCCTGGCCCTCTGGATCGTCGGCGAGCGCGGCCACCTGATGCTCCCTTCGACCCGGGCGATGACACGCCGGTCGCGAGGCGGCGGCTCGCGCAGCGTCGATCGGGGCAACGGCAAGCGCGGCGGCCTGGGCAACGCGCTGCACGGCTACGTCTACGCCCGCTGGCCCGACCAATACATCCGCGTCGCCATCCGCTGGCTCTTGCCGTTCATGTCGGACGAGGGTAAACGCTGGTGGGCCGACCGCTACCACGGCAAGGTCCTGCCGACGGAGCTGGCGCGCCGCATCATCGAACTAGACCACGACATCAAGCGGACCGACCTGGAGCGCATTGTCCCCTACCCGCTGGCGCGGGACATCGTGCTCAAGGGGCCACCCAGCGTGGTCCTGCTGGACTGTCCGTGCCGGCGCAACCAGGAGAACCCGTGCCAGCCTACGGACGTCTGCATGATCGTCGGCAGGGGCGACTTCGTACTGGAGCACCACCCGCAGCGCTCGCGGAGCATCACGCAGCAGGAGGCGCTCGACGTGTTGCAGGCGGAGCACGAGCGCGGCCACCTTCACACCGCCTACTTCAAGGACGCGATGGACCATCGCTTCTACGCGATCTGCAACTGCTGCTCTTGTTGCTGCGGCGGCCTTGAAGCGATGCGGAAGGGCGTGCCGATGGTCGCTTCATCCGGTTACGTCGCACAGGTGGATGAAGAGGCGTGCATCGCCTGCGGCGACTGCGAGACCGCCTGCCCGTTCGGGGCGGTCACGCTCGACCACACCGCCGTCGTCGAGTGGGAGAAGTGCATGGGCTGCGGCGTATGTGAGGGCCAGTGCGAGATGGAGGCGATGACGCTGGTGCTGGATGAGCGGAAGGGGCTACCGTTGGATGTGAGCGTGATCGGGGCGGAGGAGTTGAGTAGGTCGGTAGCGCAGTAGGTCAGTACGTCAGTAGTCACTGACCCACCGATCTACTGGCTCACTGGCTTCCTTGCCTCCGATCACGGAGGTTGACAGAAGGAAGGGAGCGCGCCAAATGTCGGAACTCAACAGCCTCTCCCAGGGCGACCTCTTCGCCGCGCCTGACCCAATCGTCACCTGCACAACGCTGGACGAGCTGCACGGCCTGATCCGCGACTGCGTGAAGTGCGACGAGCTCGCGGAGTACAGAACGCAGGCGGTGCCGGGGGTCGGGCCGAAGAACGCGCGCGTCTTCTTCATCGGTGAGGCGCCGGGGCGCTGGGAGGACGAGCAGGGCGAGCCGTTCGTGGGCGACGCGGGCGCCTACCTGACGGAGCTGTTGGAGAAGATCGGATTGCAGCGCTCCGAGGTCTTCATCACCAACATCGTGAAGTGCCGGCCGCCCGACAACCGGAACCCCAAGACTCCGGAGATGGAAAGCTGCGCGGCTTACCTGGAGCGGCAGCTCGACCTGATCAAGCCGGACCTGGTCGTGCTGCTGGGCCGGTTCGCGCTGGAGCGCTTCTTCCCCAAGGAGAAGATCACCGAGGCGGCCACGCAGCCGCGCCGCAAGCGTATCGCCGGCCGCGAGATCACTTTCCTGCCGCTGCTGCACCCGGCATTCGGCATTCGCCGCCAGGACCTGAAGCCGGAAATCGAGAAGAGTTTCTGGAGGATCCGCGAGCTATTGGACGAGCTTTAGGCTACTGGTAGCGTAGGATCGCCAGGCCGGCCGGCAGCGGCACGGTCAGTCGCAGTGCGAGCGCGGCGGTGTCACCATCCGCATCCAGCTCGACGTACATCGGGCTGCCGGCCGCAACGAGTCCGGTAGTCCCCTGGCGGCGCAGGTCGGCGAAGCTGCGCCGCTGCGGCTGCAGCTTGTAGACCGGCGACCCACCGGGCGTGCCATCATCCACCAGTATGCTGCGCAGCGTCCATTTCGGGATCTGATAGCGAGCGGCCAGGTCGGGGATCTCGAGGTCGTCGGCCCACAGCGCCACCGCCCAATCGGCGAACAGCCGGAAAAAGGACTCGCCGGTGCGGGCCTCGACGTTCTCGACCCCCTGCTCGGGCGCCTGCGCCAGTCCGCGGATGAAGAAATCGCCGTACTGCTCGGCCAGCCAGCGCAGGAAGAGCCAGGCGGCGCCCCGCTCGCCCGATGAGCCCAAGCCCTCGACGGTCGTCAGCGAGTTGCCGCTCGGGTTGCCGAGGAAGGCGGCGGCCAGACTGAAACCGCTGGCATACAGACGCTCGGCCATCGCATCGAGCCCGGCGGCGCGCGCCGCGTCGCCGCCCAGCTCCTCGGCCATGTGCGCCAACCCCTCGCTCAACCAGAGCGCCTCGAGCGCGGTACGGTTCTCGAAGGCCTTGTAGCGATAGTTGATCATGTGCTCGGTCTCGTGGATCAAGATCCCGGGCAGCAGGTCCATGACCCAGTCGCGCGATCGCGGGTCGCTGAACTGGCCGTCCGGGTCGGGGACGAGGCCGTAGAGGATCTCACCGCCGTTGGAGAGCCGGCACACTTCGCAACCGCGCTGGTCGGGCGACGACAGGTCGAGCGAGAAGAAGAAGGCGATCGTGACGCCGGCGGAGCCCCGCGGAGTGAGTCTGTTGACGCCCGGCGTGAGCAGCACGATCACCCGATCGTTGTTATCGACGTCGGTCGGCTGACCGAAGTAGTCGATGCCGGTGTCATAGAGCACGTGGTCATAGAGCTCGCCGAGCGCTTCGATATCAGAGTCACTGAAGCTCGACTCCTGCGTCTCGACATCCACGTACAGCAGGATGCGGCCGCCGACGAACTCGAGCCGCCCAGTGACCCTGCTGAAGTCGTCCTGCTCGAGGCCGGAGCCCACGGCGTCGGGATCGGCGATGACCCAGAAGTCCCGGGTATCACCCACTACCGGCAGGGCGAAAAGTCGAGCGTCCGTCGCCTCGCGCGGAGGTGTGAGGCCAAGCGCCGCCAAGCGGCGCTCGAAGGCGCGGAGCCGGCCATCGAACTCGGCATCGGCAGGTAGCTGCGGGCTGGCGACCGGCGTGATCGAGAGGTTCCGCGTGTCCAAGAATACGAGCGAGCTCCCACTCCCCTCGAAGTCGGCGTTCAGCACGGCCACCATGTAGTTGGCCGTGCCGCCGCCCGCCGGCAGAATGGCACACTCGACACCGCCGGTCCCCTCGATCACCAGAACGCGACCGACCTGGAACGGTTCGTCGGGCACCGTCACCAGGATGCTCTGCGCCGGTGAGGTGTAGGTGTCGACCCGGACTCGTAGATCGAGCGAGGCGGTCGTGCCAGCACAGGCCCCCTTCGCGGTGGGCACGACCGCGTAGAGGATGCTGACCGGCCCGTCCTCACGGCTCACGATCGCGCCGGGTACGCCCTCGAACAGAACCTCGACCGGCCAGCCGGCCGGGAGGTCTCTCACCCGCACGATCAGCGTGTCACCGGCGGTGACGGGCGTCGGCGATGACGACTGGATGGTCGGGCCGGGCAGCGCCCCTAGGTCAGCGAAGATGACCGGCTCCAATCCAGCGACGCGGGCCTCGACCTGTAGCGTGCCCGACTGGGAGCCGAGTAGCAGGTGCGTCAGCGCAACGCCGTCAGCATCGGTCAGGGAGGATCCACGGGTCGCCTCGCCGTCGCCCACGACGACCGCCCAGCGCACCATGACCTGTTCCCGACCCAGCCCGCTGTCGCGCCTGCGCACCGTCACAGCTAGCGGTTCGCCGAGCGCGGTCCCGGCGAGGCCGCTCTGACCGTCGCCTGCTACGACGAGAAGCTCGTAAAGTGTGGGATCGAGTCCGCTGGGGCCGTCATCGCCGCAGGCCAGGGCGACGACGGCCACCAGCGTAATTGCCAGACGCTTGACCATCGCCAGGCAGGTATGATTGCCGCTACTCGTAACGCAGAATTGCCAGACCGGCGTTGCCCGCCGCGATCAGCTCAAGCTGCAAATCCGTGGCTTCATCGGCCGAAAGCTCGATGTAGTAGGGGCTCGAGCCGGCCAGGAACCGGGCAATCGTGCCGCCGCGAAGCGCGCTGAACGTCGTCTGCTCCGGTTGCAGGACATACTCGTCCGGCTGTCCGTCTGCGTGCAGGATGCTGCGCAACTGCCACTTCGGGACCTGGTAGCGGTCGGCGAGGCCGGCGATGTCGAGATCGTCAGCCCACATCGCGACCGCCCAGTCGGCGAACAGCCGGAAGAAGTCTTCGCCGGTCTGGGTCTCGATGTTGTCGACACCGTTCTCGACGGCCGCGACGATGTCTCGGAAGACGAAGTCGCCGTACTGATCGGCGAGCCAGCGCAGGAAGAGCCAGGCGGCGCCGCGCTCGCCGAGTGTGCCGTTCCCGTCGACGACCGTCAGCGAGCTGGCGCTCGGGTCCTCGAGGAATTGGAAGGCGCGCCCGAAGTTAGTCGCATAGAGGTTATCGGCGGCGGTGATATCGCCGGCGGCGTCCGCCTCGTCACCACCCAACTCCTCGGCCATGTGAGCCAACCCCTCGCTCAGCCAAAGCTCCTCGAGGACGCTGAGGCGGTTGACGAAGACCTTGAAGTTGAAGTTGATCATGTGCTCGGTCTCATGGATCATGACGCCGGGCAGGACCTGGTTGACGAACGTGCGGCTCCGCGGGTCACTGAAGTCGCCATCGGGGTCCGGGACCAGCCCGTAGAACAGCTCGCCGTCGTTGGAGAACTGGCAGTCGCTACAGTTCGGCGTACTGGGGTCGAACAGATCGAGCCCGAAGAAGAAGCCGACGACGATGCCCTCCGAACCTTCCGGCGTCAGGCCGTTGACCGTCGGCGACAGCAGGATGATGACCTGGTCGTTGTTGTCCAAATCGCTGGGCTCGCCAAAGAAGTCGACGTCGGACTCGTAGAGGATGTGGTCGTAGAGGTCGCCGAGCCTCTGGATATCGGACTCGGTCAGGCCCTGGGCCGGCGCGGCGTCATCGACGTAGAGCAAGCTATGGACGCCCACGTACTCGAGCGTCGCGGTGACGCGGTCGAAATCGGCGGCGCCGAGATCGCCGTCCAGCGAGTCGAGGTTGTTGATCACCCAGAACTGCCGCGTCGAACCCACCTGCGGCTGGGCGAACAGCTGGGCCGTCCGGGCCGGTCCTGGAGCCACAGCGAGCCCGCGGGCCAGCAGCCGCTGCTCGAAGGCGCGCAGTCGCGTATCGAGGCTCGATCTCACGGACGGCTGGAAGCCGTCGACCGGCTGGAAGGCCACGCCGCTGGCCCCGAGCGTCACCTGGAAGTTGCCGTCGTTCTCGAACTCGGCACTGAGGGCGACGAGCAGGTACTTGGCGGTGCCGCCGTCGGCCGGCAACAGGGCGCAGTCCACCTCGCTGGAGCCTTGCATGACCAAGCCCTGGCCGACTTGGAAGGGCTCGGCCGGCACGGAGA
>JBDHKD010000121.1:0-9666 GCA_039586575.1 Gemmatimonadota bacterium
AAGAACCCGTGGCCGAACGTCGACGCGCAGTCCGGCGTCATTCAGTGGTACTACGGCCTCAGGGAGTACGACTTCTACACCGTGCTGTTCTCGATCGGCCGGGCGCTGGGCGTGTTGTCCAACATCGTGTGGGACCGTGCCCTCGGCTATCCGATCGAGCGGCCGAAGTCGCTGACCACGGCGATGCTGGAGGATGTCGCCGCGGGCAAGTAGCCGACTGACAGAGTCGATACTCCGCCGACAGAAACGCCGCCCCGCGCTCGGTCACCCGAGCCGGGGCGGCGTCATTCTGCCTGGAAATTCACTCGGATACTTCGAACCACTCCGCTTCGCCGAGACTCGGCTCGTTCTTGATCACCTGCTGCAGGGCATCGACGGCGCGAGCCTCGAACCAAACGTCTTGCTGCTCGTGCAGCTGCTCGAGCGCCTCGATCGCCGTGTAGGCCTGGCGGTGCGGCCGCTGCTCGGTGAGCGAAGCGAAGTGCTCGGCCAAGCCGAGGATCTGCGAGGCCAGTGGTATCTGCAACAGACCTTCGGGGTACCCGGAGCCGTCGAGCCTCTCGTGGTGCTGCGCGATATAGCTCACCGCCCGTGCTAGGTGGGGCAACGGCTTCAAGATGTCGACGCCGATTTCCACGTGATCCTGGACGCGGCGGTACTCCTCTTCGCTCAGCGCGCTCTGCTTGTGAGTGATCGAGTCGGGAATGGCGATCATGCCCAGATCGTGCAGCAAGCCGGCGGTGCGCAGGTCGTCCACGTCCTCGTCTTGGAAGGCCATGTGTAGGGCCATCTTCGCACACAACCTCGCGACGCGCTCGCTGTGACCCTTGAGATACGGGTCTTTGGCCTCCATCGCCCGAACCAACGTCGAGAGCGTGGCGACCGTCACCAGCTCGAGCTGTCGCGCCTGACGCTGCACCTCCGCGGTCCGCTGCGCCACCTCCTCGCGCAGCCAGATCTCCAGCTTGTGCCGGTACTCGGCCTGCGCCCTGCGGCGCAACGCCCTGACCACCGATTCCACCAAGCCCTCAGCCGTAACCGGCTTCTCCAGGTAGTCGTCCACGCCCAGTCGCAGCGACTCGATAGCGCTTTCCGCGTCTGCGGCACCGGTGAGCACGATGATGGCCAGGTTGGGGTCTTCCTCTAGGGCGTGGCGGACCAGCTCCATCCCCCCCATGTCGGGCATCAGTATGTCGGATATCATCAGCGCGACGCCGCCGGCGGATATTCGCTCCAGCGCCGCCTTCGCCGAGTCGAACGGCTCGACGGGATAGCCCTCATCCTCCAGGGACACCTGCACGAAGCTCAGAACCGAAGGCTCGCCATCGACGGCCACGATGGGCGTCTCCTCCGGCGCCGGCAGGCCACCTCCAACGGGCGCATGCTCCTCGAGCTGCAGGGGACTCCAGTCCATAGCTCCTCTGGTCAGGCTTCTACACCGGGAATCTACGGGTCGTTGGCGCCTTTGGGACCTGAGGGACGCCGACCGGGGCGGGTGCGAAATCTACCCCCGCGGTTGAAAGAAAGATCCACGATTCCCAGTCGCTAGGCCGTGATCCGTCAGAGGGTGCCCGTCGAGCGCGCCGGCGACCGATACCGATCATCGGCTACCGGTCACGCTCCCCCACGGCCGCCAATATCCGCTGCCGCTGCCCGGCGGTTAGCATGTCGCGCGCCACGACGTCGCGGACGATGCGGGCGACGAACGAGTAGCCGCGCGCCTCGGCGGTAAGCCAGCGCTGCCATTCCAGTTCGTCGAGCGCAGCGATCAGCGTCTCGCCGTCGACGCCGGACGCCCGGGCCAGCCTGTCCGCGTCCACCCGGTCGCCCAGGATCGATGCGGCGGCGAGGACCTTTTGCGCCGTGCCGGACAGGCGGCGGTAGCCGACGCGAACCGCCGCGGCCACGGCGTCGGGCAGTTCGCCGGGCAGCGTCTGGTCAAGGGTACGGAGCGGCTCCGGCCAGGCGCCGGGCGCCGCGGCGAGGTCGAGGCCGAGGGCGACGGCGTGGAGCAGTTCGACCGCGAGCAGCGGCAGGCCGGCCGAGTCCGTTGCGACGCGGCGCGTGACGCGGTCGAGCTCCACATCGTCGTAGGATGGCAGAGCCCAGCGGCCGAGTGCGCGGAGCGCGACGACGGACAGCGGTCCCAGGCGCAGGGCGACGCCCGGCAAGTCGCGGCCGACCCGCGATCGCAGCTCCTCGAGCTCGGGGCGCTCGGGATAGGACGCGGTCGCGATCAGCACGAAGACACTCGAGCCTTCCAGATCGCGGAGGGTTGCGCCGAGCGCCAGCGCCGAGTCGCGATCGAGCCAGTGCGCATCGTCGACGAACAAGAGCGCCGGCTGCTCGGCGGCCACCGCGCGCAGCGCATCGGCCAGCGCACTTCCCGGCGTCAACGCGCCGGCGCCGGCCTCCGGCGTTCCGAAGCGCTCGGCCCATTCCGGCAAGCGCGCGGCGAACACGGCAGCGGCCGCCGGCGCCACGGCCTGTAACCCCGGCGTGTCGAGTGGCACCCCGCGCGCCAGCGCCAGCACACCGCTCCACGGCGCGCCGACATCGGCTTCCACCGCCCGCGCCGTAGCCACCGCAGCGCCGTCAAGCCGCGCGCGCGCCAGGAGCTCCTCCGCCAAGCGCGTGCGGCCCGTACCCGGATCTCCTTCGACGATCCCGAGCGCCGCCTGGCCCGAGTCGCGGCAGGCTCCCCAGGCGGAGAGCAGCCGGGCCAGCTCCGACTCGCGGCCCACGAGCGGCACGCGTCGCGACTCGGCGCCCTCGTCCTCGCGCACTGCCACCGACTCGGGCAACCTCCAGGTCCGCTCGCGGCGCACCCGCTCGGCCAGCGCCTGGACCTCTTCGTCCGGCTCGATGCCAATCTCCTCATCGAGCCGAGTGGCGAACGCGTCGTAGAGCGCCAGCGCCGCCGCCCGTTCGCCGGCGATCGCCAGCGGGCGCATCGCCGCGGTGACCGCCGTCTCCGATGTCGGCTCGAGCGCCAAGGCCCGCTGCGCCAAAGCCGCCGCCTCACGCAGTTCGCCCCCGTCGGTCAATCGTTCGGCCAGGCCCACCAGCACGTCGACCGACCGCTGCCTGAGCCCCACACGTTCGGCGTAGAGCCAATCCTCGAACTCCGAGCAGCCGGGTACGC
The DNA here is from genome assembly GCA_039586575.1 of Gemmatimonadota bacterium. Taxonomy (GTDB): domain Bacteria; phylum Gemmatimonadota; class Gemmatimonadetes; order Palauibacterales; family KS3-K002. The sequence goes on from JBDHKD010000121.1 coordinate 3,146, forward strand.
TGAACCCCTCCATGAACTCACCGGCGATCAGCCCGGCCGCGTCGTGCAGCCGCTCCTCCTCCAGCAGACCCTCCAGTCGCTCGGCATCCAGCTCGACCGCATCCTGCGCCAGCTTGACTTGGCCGCCTTCGCTCTCCAAAGCGTCGCCTCCCACGTGCTTACGCAGCACGCGCACCGCTTCGTTGAGCGAGTGCCGCGCCGCCGACTCGGGCTTGTCACCCCACAGCAGGCCGACGAGGTGATCGCGGGAGCGCGTCCGTTTCGGCGAGCGGGCGAGGTAGACGAGAAGTGCCAGATTCTTGCGCCAGAGGAGCTCGGCCGGTGCCGGGCCGTCGTCCACGATGATCTCGACAGGACCCAGGACGCGGAGCGTAATCATCCCTTATCTCACACTGGCCAGCGAAGTGAGTTCGGGGAAGCCGTCGAAGACCAGCCCGTAGATGACCAGGGTGATGGCGGTGATGCCGAAGCTAGCCCCGAAGAACTTCCGATAGAGCGACACGTCGTGCCGCCGAACGAGCGGGTGCAGAGCCCAAAGCGAGAGCACGACAGCGCACGGCAGCATGAGTGGCACCGTTTGGCCTTCGACGGCATCGCCAGCGAGCAGGACCCCGTAGGCGAGCATCGCCAGCCACAACCCTGATCGCTCGGTCCGCGTGAGCACCGGCTCCACGGGTTCCGGCCAGGCCGACCGCCCGCAGCCGACGAACATGGCGGCGAGGATGATGAACGCCGTGTGCAACTCGACGTGTCCCCAATGCTCGTCGAGAAAGTCGGCCAGGATCCAACCCGGCTCGCCCGGCTGGCCGGCCCCGCTGATCGCGTTCGCCGCGAAGTGGATCGCGTGACCCTGCACCATCAGAAAGAGCGCCGCGATGTAGCCCGCCCGCAGCAGGAGCGTCCGGAAAAGGGCCGCCCGCGCGCCCAGCTCGACGTAGAGCACCACTAGGACGAAGATCAACAGTGCGTCGGCGACATCGCCGATCCGCAGACCGAGGAACACCGGCCGCTCGGGCAGGATGAGGCGCGATTCTCGAGCGTCGCGCCGCCGAAATAGGTCGGTCGGTCGGTCAGCAGTCTCACTCGCAGAGCCTCAAGGTCGCTTCCCGGGCCCAGCGCATCTCCGCGACGAGTGCCGGGCTGGGGTCCTGCCACAGCTCGGCGGTGCGCCGGGACAGCCGGCAAGCCAGCTCGCGATCGCCGAGCCGCTCCGCGAGCTGCGCGCGACGGTAGCGGCCCACGACACCCAGGGCCCAGTCGATCTCGCCAGCCTGCGGCGGCTCGAGGCTCGGGAAACCGAGTACGTCGACCGCTTCGTACCACACTAACTCGCGCTCCGCGGCCGCGACACTGTCTATGGCCTCGTACCAGGCGGCGCGCTTGAGGTGGAGGAGCGAGCGAGCGAAGGGATCACTGAGCAACTCACCCCGCACCTGGCTCCCATGCAGCAGCACGGTGGCGGTCTGACGCCCGAGCAGGCGGTGTGAGCGCATCAGCGCCGCCGCGTGGCGGCCCATCCCCGCCTCACCGACGGCGTTCAGTAACTCGCGCAGCGGCGCGGCGCCGCCTCCCGGTGGAACGTCGCGCAGCCGGGCTTGCAGACGCAGCGCACGTGATGTCTCGCCCTCGACAAACGCGTCCAGCGCCAGCGCCCAGAGGGCGCGCACGCCGACCGAATCGGAGCCGGCCAGTTGCTCCAAGACCTGGCGGCCCCGCTCGACATCCGCCGCATCTACAACATCGAGCCCGATGACCCGGGGTAAGACGCGCCACTCGGCGGCGTGGAGCCGGGCCTCGCGGCTGTCCAGCAGATCGGCCGCGGCGTCAAAGCTGGCCAGTGCCTGGTCGAAGCGACCGAGGCCGACCAGGCCGAGACCTATAGCCAGGTGCCCATCGGCCTGTAGGGCACGCGGTACTTGCCCACCGCCCTGGACCAAGAAGCCGCCCAGCTCGACCTGCGTGCGCGGTACGTCGAAGGCGCCGGCGAGGCGAGCCAGGGCCGCCACCCACTGGGGCCGCCCGAACGTCGCATGGCCCAGCACCTGTTGGCGTCCCTCGGCCACCAAGCTCGGGTCGGCGAAGCGCTCGGCGATCGCCTGCTGCAACAGTTCGGGCGGGTACTGCCAACCGACGTCCTGGCCCGGCGCGACCCCGCGGAATCGCTCCAGCGCCTCCCACGCCTCCTGCTCGCGCCCCAACCGGATGTTGCCCCAGATCAGGTGGACATAGGAAGCAGCCCAGAGCGGATTCAGGGCCACCGCCTCCTCCAGCATCGCCACGGCATGCTCGAGCGGCTCGCCCCACAGCGGCCCGCGGTTGAACAGCTCTTCGCCGCGCAGGTAGGCGGGGAAGTACTCGAGTGGGTAGCGCTCGTGAGTCTCTGCGTACCGGCGCAGACGCTCCGGCCCAGGCGGCGTGAGTTGCGCGGCCATCAGCATGCTGTCCCGCGTGCCCAGATCGGAGCCGTAGCGGTCGAACAGCTCCTGGAAGTCCTTCTCGTAGGGGCCGCGCTCGCCGAGCCAGCGCCAGGCGTTAGCGAGTCGCCACCAGGCGAGCATGAAGCTCGTGTCGTGCGCGACGGACGCCTCGTAGTACTCCACCGCCGGTTGCCAGCGACCCAGCTCGAATTCGCGTTCGCCCAGCAGGTACTGGCGCAGCGCATCCAGGTTGTCGGTAATTCGCGGGCCGCTGGGTAAGACCGTGTCGAGCTCGATCTTCACCAGCTCGAGGGCGATCGCCTTGCTCACCTGCTGCGGCCGAGCCCGGGGGATGCCGATAACCAGCGGACCGGGGATCGGGTCGCCCCGCGCATCGTAGATCTCCAGCTCGACCTCGACCGAGTCGCCGTAGGCGCTGACGGTGACGAACGCCGCGTGTCTCGCGCCCAGCGCCTGCGCGGCTCGCGCCTGCGGTGCGGCGCCCGCGCCCGCCGAGGCGGAGTCCCACCACTGGAAGGTCACGAGCCGCGGGACGACGCTGACCCCGGGCGCGCTCTCGATCTCGCCGATCACCAGCCCGGCCAGGTCCGCACCCTCCAGCGGGACATCCCAGTCGATGACCTGCAACGGCAGAACCGCCAGGTCCCGGATGGGCAGCGACGTCGCCGGCGCCGGCGTCAGTAGCCAGTACCCCAGCGCCACGACCGCTGGCATTAGCGCCGCGGCGAGCGGCGCCCATTTCCTGAGCGCTTGCCTTCGACCACCGATGGGCCGGGTCAGCGCCTCTCGGAACGCCGCCGCATCCTCCCAGCGGTCGCCCGGCTTGAGGGCGAGGGCGCGGCGCAGGACCGCGGCGATGTGCTCGGGCACGGCGGAAAAATCGGCCTCGTCGGTGGGGGTGGCGATAGACCAGCGCTCGCCGGTAAGTGCTTCATAGAGGACCATGGCCAACGCATAGATGTCGCTCTTGCGTGTCGCCTGGCCTTCCACCTGCTCGGGTGCCATGTAGGCCGGCGTGCCGACCCGGTGACCCGCCTCGGTGAGCGGCGGCGACTCCTCGCCGGTCTCCTTCGCCACACCGAAGTCGCCCAGTAGCGCCCGGTCACCGATCAGGAAGATGTTGCTCGGCTTGACGTCGCGGTGCATCACACCGCGCTCGTGCGTCGCCGCCAGCGCCGCCAGCAGGTCGCTCCCCAGCTTCACAGTCTCGTCCGCCGACATCGGTCCACGCGCCAGCCGCTGACCCAGCGTCTCGCCCTCGATGAAGTCCATCACGTAGTAGAAGACGCCGTCAGCCTCGCCGGCCGTGTGAATCGGAACCACGTTGGGGTGACTGAGACTGGCGAGCAGGCGCGCCTCGCGCAGGAAGCGTTCGGCAGCGGTGGCGGTGGCCAGTTCCGGGCGCAGGATCTTGATCGCGACGCGGCGCTCCAGAGTCACGTCGCGACCCAGAAAGACCGTGCCCATACCGCCGACACCGAGGACGCGCTCGACTTCGTACTGCTGGGCCAGCGCGGCCCGCAGACGCTCAAGCAAGGAATGCGACATCGATATCCTGGGTCGGGACCTAGCGGGGCTCCGCAGAACCCTAAAGCTCACGAAGCTTTACGTCAACGACCGGCGGCCGTAGCGGGACCCGGCGCGAGCTGAACCGCCGGTTACGGTCGTCTTCGGCTAACGGTCGCGGCGTCGCAACCGCCGCGGCTCGTCGCCACCGCGGACCAGCTCCTCGATCTCACCGAGCAGCGTGTCGCTACCCGCCCGGCTGCCGCCGAACAGACCGTCGGCATCGGCACGCCGGGAGGCGCCATACAAGTTGAGCCAGAGGTCGGCCCGCTCGCCGAACCGCAGGATCTTGTAGAAGAGCCGCCCGCGCCGCTCGCCGCCGAAGAAGATCTCGACGATCGCCGCCGCGATGGACACCGGCGCGAGGGTCACGTCGATCAATCCATCGAGAAAGAGCTTCAGTTGGAAGAGCAGCAGGTCGCGCACGATGACCAGGCGCGAGACGCCTTCCTCTCGTCTTGCTAGTCGATCTCTCATCATGTTGGATAATACACGGCCATCGGAAACCCGTGTCAAGAACGGCCCCAGGAGCCATCTTAACCTAGGCCGCTAACCACGCGAACCAGGAGGAGAATCCCAGGATGACAACGCCAGCCGACTCGCCCACGTTCCACCAGGGTCTGCTCTCCGGCCAGACCGCCCTGATCACCGGCGGCGGCACCGGCATTGGGGCCGGAATCACCAACGCTCTGGCGCAGCACGGTGCGAACGTCGTCATCGCGAGCCGGCGTCGGACGCACCTGGCGCCGCTGGCCGGCGCGATCGAGCGAGCTGGCCACGAGGTTCTGGCCTGCGAGCTGGACGTCCGCGATAGGGATGCGTGCGACGACGTGGTGAGGCGAGCGCTCGACCGCTTCGGCCGCCTCGACCTACTGGTCAACAACGCCGCCGGCAACTTCCTGACCCGCGCCGCCGAGCTCTCGGAGAAAGGCTGGCGTGCCGTGGTCGAGATCGTACTGAACGGCACGTTCAACATGAGTCAGGCGGTGTATCCGGCGATGCGCGAGGCTGGCAGCGGCAACATCATCAACATCACGACCACGTACGTGAAGGGCGGCGCGCCGTTCATGGCGCATTCCGGTGCGGCGAAAGCCGGCGTGCTCAACCTCACGCGTACGCTGGCGGTGGAGTGGGGTGGCGACGGTATACGTGTGAACGCGGTTGCGCCGGGGCTGGTGGAAGGAACGGAAGGCGCCCGGCGACTGGCCGAGTCGATCGGGATCGTCGATGCCTACAGGGCACAAGTGCCGCTCGGCCGCTTGGTCACCACAGACGATGTGGCGAACGCGGTGCTCTTCCTGGCATCGCCCGCCGCATCGCACATCACCGGTATGGAGATCACCGTAGACGGCGGCGCGAGCCTCGGCGGCCACTTCAAGAGCATCGCCGACGCGCTGGAGAGCGGCGGATCGCCCCGCTAACCGTCAGCGCGCAGCCAGCGCGGTGCGCCAATCGGCGTAGCGGGCGGCCGCGAACTCCAGCACCGCACCGGGAACCCCGAAGATCCGCTCGATCGTCATCAGGTCCGGGTCGCCTTCCTCGGACAGATACAGCCGGTAGTAGCCACGCGTGTGCAGAAACACCGTTCGCTCCATCCCGGCCCGGGACTCCGGCGCCGCGAAAGTCAGGTAGCCGTAGTCACCGGTCGAGGGCATCTCGTAGTAGCTGTCGTCCACCGCGACGAGACTTGCCAGCACGTCATGGCCCTGGTGGTCCCGTGCCGCGAGCGGCGCCACGGTGTCCACCCGCACGGCCCGGTCCGCGCCGTAGTCGACGGCGAACGAGTTGAGGGCCCAGTAGCCGTAGGGCGGCTGGATCCGGATACGCAGTTCGTCGCCCACCACACCGCTCAGGTCGAGGGGAACGACGCGATCTTCGGCGATGAAGGGGCCGCCGCCCAAGAGCGTCCCGCGCTGCACCCAACCCGTCTGTTCCTCGACATAGATCTTCAGCTCGTACAGCTCCTCCTGCCGGTTCCAGGCGCGGACCGCCTCAGCCGCTTCCGGCGCTCCGTCCAGCGAAGCGTACCAACTGTCGACCTCGCGGCCCCAGAGGTCCAGCACCTGCTTGATCATGTACGAGCCCCAGAGCGAGTTAGCGACGTTCGCCACCAGCATGGCCTCGGTCGCACCGTTCGGCTTCGCGAAGCTCAACACGATGTCCTGCCGCAGGCGCCCCTCCGCATCCGCCACGGCCTCGGGCTCCCAGATGCGCCTGTCGGTCGTCCTCAACCACGTCAGCAGGTCGCGGCCCAGGTGGTCCCGCGCCGACCGCGGCGGCCGGGGGTCGACCACCGTGTGCAGGCCGCCCCACTGGTCGGCAACCACCCGGGCGCCCGGCGCGTGGTCGACGACCCAAAGCTCGGCGAGGTTGGTGCGCTGCGCCTCCTGCACCTCGTTGGTGATCATCAACCGGTAAAGGCCGTCGTCCGCCTGCAGGTGCTCCAGCTCCGAGTAGTCGTCCCGCTCCAGACCGCGGGTGATCGCACCGCCGTAAGGCTCAGCATCGAAGACGTAG
>JBDHKD010000122.1:0-5578 GCA_039586575.1 Gemmatimonadota bacterium
TGACTGGTTTCCTTCAGCTCGGAGCTGTAAGAGATCACCCGATTGCGGCCGGCTGCCTTCGCCTCGTAGAGCGCCTGGTCCGCCCGGTCGATCAAGTCCTCCGGCGTCATCACGTCGGCGTCGGGGAAGCCAGCGACGCCGCCGCTTACCGTGAGCCTGAGTGTGCCACCGCGCAGATCGAACTCGCGGCGGTGGACGCCGTTGCGTATCCGCTCGGCCAGTTGGTGCGTCCCGTAGGCGCTGGTCTCCGGCAGGACCAAGAGAAACTCGTCGCCCCCGTAGCGGCCGACGAAGTCCGCGGTACGCAGCGAGCGGCGCAGGACTTCACCGATCGAACGGAGCGCCGCGTCGCCGGTGGTGTGACCATGTGTGTCGTTCAGCCGCTTGAAGTCATCGATATCGAACATGACGACGCCCAGCAGGCGCTCGTAACGAACGGCACGCTCCAACTCGTTTTCCAGCCGCTCCATCAGGTAACGCCGCGACAGGCAGCCCGTCAGCTCGTCCGTCTTCGCCAGGATCTCCAGCTGCTCCTGGTGGGAGAGAACGCTCTCGAACATGGCGGCGCGGTTGAGGGCGCGAACGGCGCCCTGGGCGATGGCCGAAGTGAGGCGCACCGACTCCTCGTTGAGCGCCGGCTCGTCGGGGTGCGAGCGCAGGAAGAAGACGCCCGAGCGGTTGTTGTCGAAGGCGAAGGGGATGGCGACGATCGACTGGATATCGACGTCGATGTTCTCGGTCTCCCACAGCGGCCGGATCTGCTCGAACAGCGCCGACCCCTTCAGGTTCTTGACCAGCACCGGCGCCCCCGTCTCCACGGCCTGGCGGATCTCCGGGTAGCGGCTCAGATCGAGGCCGAGGGCGCTGATGCTCGGGTCATCGTGCGCCGCCACCACCGTGCCGCGCTCGCCGCCCTCCTCGATCAGGATCATCGAGCAGCGCCGGATCTGGAACAGCCGCGAGACCCGGCGGACGAGGATGTCGAAGATCTCCTCGCTGGACAGGCTGGCGGTGACGTCGCGGACGATCTCGAGCACGATCCCGCTGGTATCCGCCTCGCGACGCGCCTCGCGCATGATGCGGCCCCGCTCCAGGTGGGTGGCCACACGGGCGAGCATCTCACCCATCTCAAACGGCTTGCGGATGTAGTCGGTGGCACCGGCGCTGATCGCCGAGGCCGCATCATCGCCCTGGCGCAGTGACGAGGTGAGCAAGAGCGGGATGTCGCGCGAGCCTACGCGGTGCCGGACATGGCGGACGATCTCCAGCGGCGCCATCTCGCGGATCGATTCGTCGATGATCACGAGGTCGGGACTCTGGCTGGCGATATAGCTCAGCAGTGTCGTTCCGTCGCCGACGCTGCGGACCTTGTAGCCGCGCTCGGCGAGCGCGTCGTCCAGCCCGGCCAGCGCCTGCGCGCCATCGTGGCCAACCAGAATGTAGCCCTTGTCGCTCATGCCCCTCCGCTTGTCACGTTTCCGTACTCGCTAACCCACTTACCCCAGCTCACCGGGTCGACGTTCCCTCCCGAGATGACCGCTACCGTCGGTACGGCGGGACCCGGCAGCGTCCCGGCCAACAGGGCCGCCACCGTCGCCGCCCCGCTCGGCTCCACCAGCAGCCGGAACTCGTGAGCGCACCAGGCCAGGCCGCGGAGGATCTGCTCGTCCTCCACGAGCAGCACATCGCTGACCAGTTGGCGCGCGTGCTCGAAGGTGAGCTCACCCGGTCGCACCGGCTTGAGTCCGTCGGCCACGCTGGCCACCGACCCGAGTTCCACCGGCTCTCCCGCCGCCAGCGACGCGTGCATCGATGCGGCCCCCCGGGGCTCGACTCCCAGAACCGCGGTCTGCGGCTTCAACGCGCGCACCGCCGCCGCCACGCCGGCCAGCAGCCCGCCCCCGCCCACCGGCACCAGGACCCGCTCGACCTCAGGCCAGTCCTCGACGATCTCCAGCCCCACCGTTCCCTGGCCGGCGATGATCTGCGGGTGATCGAAGGGCGGCACGATCGCCAGCCCGCGCTCCTCGGCGATCGCCTCGGCCCGCCGCTGGCGCTCCACCGACTTGGTCCCCTCTTCGACGATCTCGGCTCCCAGTCGCCGAATCGCTTCGAGCTTCACCCGCGGTGCGTCCACCGGCACCACGACCACCGCCGTCAGGCCCAGCTCTTTGCATGCCAGCGCCACCGCCCGGCCGTGGTTGCCCGACGAGTAGGTGATCACGCCGCGCGAGCGCGACTCCTCCGGCAGCTGCGCGATGAAGTTGTAGGCGCCGCGCAGCTTGAAGGCGCCGCCTCGCTGCAGGTTCTCGCACTTGAGTCGCAGCCGACCGCCGCCCACCGCCGAGCCGCGCCGCTCCGCCAGCAGTGGCGTACGACGCGCCACGCCGCCGATCCGTTCGGCGGCAGCACGGATCTCGTCGATGGGGACGAGCTGCTGCATCTATACAGGCTCCAGGACACCCGACTGCGGTGGGTAGTGGGGCGGCGGGGGGAGAGAGGCTTTCCAATTTCGGGCCGCCGCGCCCCTAAGTCAACCGGGGCGCCGCCGCACGGCTCGGCGAGCTTCCACCCTGCATCGCCGCCTATTCGGCCGCTGCCAGCTCTTCCTCCTGCTTCTCGGAGACGACCCGCGTAACGTCCACCAGTTGATCGTTGGCCCCCAGATTGACCAGCCGCACCCCCTGGGCGTTGCGGCCCGTCTCGCGTATCTCCTTGACACGCTGACGGTTAACGATCCCGTTCCGCGTCACGAAGACCAGCTCATCTTCGTCCCGCACTTCCTTGATCGACACGACCTTGCCCGTCTTCGGCGACAGGCGAACGTTGATCACGCCCTTGCCCCCGCGCCGCTGCAGCCGGTATTGGGTTATCTGGGTCCGCTTACCCATCCCTTTCTGGGTGACGACCAGCAGCGCCGCTTTGTCGCGGACCACGACCAAGCCAATGACCTGATCGCCGCGACCCAACACGATCCCCTTCACCCCGCGAGCCGCTCGCCCCATCTCGCGGACCTCCTTCTCCTGGAAGCGGATCGCCTTGCCGTTCCGCGTCGCCAGCACCACCTCGTCGCCGGGTCGGGTGAGCCGCACGTCGATCAACTCGTCGCCCTGCGCCACGTTGATGGCGTTGATCCCGCCGGACCGCACGTTCGAGTAGGCGGCCAGGGAGGTCTTCTTCACCAGCCCTTTGCGGGTGGCGAACAGCAGGTAGTGGTCTTCACTGAAATCCCTCACCGGCACCATCTCCGCGATCCGGTCGTCCTTGTTGATGCGGATCAGGTTGACGATCGGGCGGCCGCGCGCCGTCCGTCCGGTCTGCGGGACCTGGTGCACCTTCAGCCAGTGCACGCGCCCGCGCGCCGTGAAGAACAGTATGTAGTCGTGAGTGGACGCCACGAACAGATGCTCGACCCAGTCCTCCTCCTTGGTCGCCATCCCCGCCACGCCGCGTCCACCGCGCCGCTGCCGCCGATAGGTGTCGACCGGCATGCGCTTGATGTACCCCTCGTGCGAGACCGTGACCACCATCTCCTCCTCGGCGATCAGGTCCTCCATCGAGAAGTCGATGATCTCACCGGCGATATCCGTACGACGGTCGTCGCCGTACTTCTTCGCCAGCTCGTCGAGCTCCTTCTTGATCAGCCCCATCCGCTTCGGCTTCGACGCCAGGATCGCTTCCAGTTCCTTGATCTGAGCACGGACCTCCCTGAGCTCCGCCTTCAGCTTCTCGACCTCGAGACCGGTCAAGCGCGCCAGCCGCATGTTGAGGATCGCTTCCGCCTGCCGCTCCGTCAGCTTGTAGCGGCTGCGCAGCTTCTTCGACGCGTCCTCCGGATCCTTCGCCTTCTTGATGATCTCGACCACAGCATCGATGTTGTCGACCGCTTTCTTGAGGCCGATCAAGATGTGCTCGCGATCCTGAGCGACCTTGAGCTCGTGCTTGCTGCGCCGCACCACCACCTCGTGGCGATGCTCGACGAATTGCTCGATGATCTCACGCAGGTTCATGATCTTCGGCACGCCGCCGACCAACGCCAGCATGATCGCGCCAAAGGTCGTCTGCATCTGCGTATGCTTGTAGAGCCGATTCAACACGATCTGCGAGACCGCGTCCCGCTTCAGCTCCACCACGATCCGCATGCCGTCGCGATCGCTCTCATCACGCAAATCGCTGATCCCCTCGACCTTGCGATCGCGCGCCAGCTCGGCGATCTGCTCGATCAGGCGCGTCTTGTTCACCATGAACGGAATCTCGGTGATGATGATCCGCTCCCCGCCCTTCTTCTCCTCGACTTCCGCGCGCGCCCGCACAACGATCCGCCCACGACCCGTCTTGTACGCGTCGTTGATGCCCTGCTTCCCGTGCACGATGGCGCCGGTCGGAAAATCCGGACCCTTCACATGCTTCATCAAATCGGCCGGCGTAGCCTTCGGATGGCTGATCAGGTGCTTCGCCGCCGCCACCACCTCGCGCAGATTGTGCGGCGGAATGTTCGTCGCCATCCCCACCGCGATCCCCGACGATCCGTTCACCAGTAGATTCGGGAACTTGGCCGGCAACACCGTCGGCTCCCGCAGCCGATCGTCGAAGTTCGGTACGAAATCAACGGTGTCCTTCTCGATGTCCTCCAGCATCTCCGTCGCCACCGGACCCAGCCGCGCCTCGGTATACCGATAGGCCGCCGCGCTGTCGCCATCGATCGACCCGAAGTTCCCCTGCCCGTTCACCAGCGGGTAGCGCAGCGAAAACTCCTGAACCATCCGCACCAGCGCATCGTATACCGCCATATCGCCGTGCGGGTGATACTTGCCCAACACCTCACCCACCACCGCCGCGCTCTTCTTGTGCGGCCGGTTGGGCGCCAGTCCCACCTCGTGCATCGCGTACAGGATCCGCCGGTGCACCGGCTTCAAGCCGTCCCGCACGTCCGGCAGCGCTCGCTGCACGATCACGCTCATCGAATAGTCGATGAACGACTCCCGCATCTCGTCCTCGAGAAACCGCGATACGACTTTCTCTTCGCTACGCTTTTCCGCCATCTACAACCTCTCTACGCTGCCAATCGACCCACCCCGACCGCCGCCGATACCTCCGACCTGACGCTTCACCACCCACGCCGGTCGGGCCGGACTTCCGGCCTCCCGGGTCTTTTGATGTAAGTCAACTTACGTTCTGCGGCAGGCTCACCGTTACCTTGAACGGCTTGTAATCTATCCCGTTTCGGGGCCGCCCTCTACCCCACCGCCGGCGCCGCAGCCATGAAAACAGCCTATATTTCTGGTGAAAAACCATTTAACCCGGTGATACGTCTAAAGGAGTGGAGACGTCCCGAAGTTTCCTCGTGCTGCGAAGCCAAGTGCTCAAGAGATCGGTGATGCGAATGACGTTAATGGCCACGGTGCTGGCGGCACTGGCGCTCGCCCAGCCGCTGCAGGGGCAGTCGGTCGGGGGCCGACTGCGGGACGTGGAGACCGACAGCCTGGTGGTGTGGGCCCTGGTTGACCTGATCGGCGAGGACGGGGCCCCGGTCGGGCGTGCGATCAGCGACGGGCAGGGCCGCTTTCTCGTGGCGGCG
>JBDHKD010000123.1:0-9020 GCA_039586575.1 Gemmatimonadota bacterium
TTCCTGCCAGAAGCCGTAGGCCAGTACGACGACCCGCTCGCCGGCCAGCCTGTCTTCCTCGGGCAGGAACGTGCGACCCAGCAGTGGCTGCGCCCGCAGGATCGGGAACATCGACGCCGAAACGCGCACCACATCCAGCTCCACCGGGTCACCCACGCCGGTGAGATTGATGCTGCCATCATTGAACGCGGCCAGATCCTCGAACACACGGTTCCGCTCGCGCCAGTCGAGAAAGTTCGGATAGGTCACCATCGCGTCCTCGAACGACGCCATCTTCTCCCACATGTACACCAGCTCGCCGGACTCGGCGTAGGGAAGCGGCTTCAGCAGCACGCCGTTGATCAGGCTGAAGATCGTCGTCACCGAACCGATCCCCAACGCCAGCGTCAACAGCGCCACCAGCGTGAAGCCGGGGCTCTTACGCAGCCCTCGCAGCGAGAAGCGCGTATCCCGCTCCAGATCCGCCAGCCAGGCCCAGCCGCCGCCCCACACTCGCCCCCGCACCTCGGCGCGCTCCAGCCAGCGCTCGCCGCTCGAGACCGTCTCCACCTCGCCACCGCGCACGACCTCCTCGGCCAGCGAGCCCCAATCGCCCATCCCCTCTAGCGCGTAGGCCTCCGCCTCCTCCTCCGAGGCACCGCGCTCCACCGCCTCCAGGTACAGGTCCTCCAGCTCGCCCGCCAGCTCCTCGACGACCGACTCGTCGCTCGCACCCTTCGTCTCGGGCAGCGGTAGACGCTCCCGGACATATCGCTTCCAGTCACGCATGGCTCAGTCCTATGACCTGGTTCACCGCCGCAGCAAACTGCAACCACGTCCGCTGCTCGGCAGCCAGCGCCTCCTCACCCTTCGGCGTCAGGTGGTAATACCGCCGCCGCCGCTGACCCGGCCGCTCCACCCAGCGCCCCTGCACCCAGCCCTTCCTCTGCATCCGCACGAGGATCGGATAGAGCGACGAGACGCGGAACCGCAGGCGCCCGCCCGAGCGCCGCTCGATCAGCTTGCCGATCTGGTAGCCGTGACGCGGCTCCTCGGCGAGTATCGACAGGATGAGCAGCTCGACACTGCCCTTCTTGAGCTGGGAGCTGAACACGGTCGCCTCTTATACCTTTATAGCATATATTGCATAACAATATATGACCGCCAGGGCCTGGCCGCTACCCCACGCCCGTAGGCGTTCGGGGGTCTACTGCGCTACGCGCACCGTGAAGCGGACGGTATCGGTCTTGGTGTCGGGAAGCCGGACGTGGAGGTAGTCGGCGAGCACAGCGATCACCATGTGCTCGCCGGGCTCGAGGCCTTCCAACAGGTGCTCGGTCTGCGCCTGCCCCAGGTGCACGATCCCCGGCTCGTTCGGGATCACTTCGCCGACCGGCGTCGGCTCACGGTCGATGAATAGATGAAGGTGGCCGCTGTTCGGCTCATCGACACCCGCCGGGCGGAGCGTTATGCGCTCGGCGGCGAGCTCGATCCTCAGGTTGGGCCCGGCGACCTCGTCGCCGTCTCGAGGCGCCACGATAACAGCCCCCGGCGCGCTCTCGCCCGCCACCGCTGGCTCGCCCTCCGGCTCTGACTCCCGGCATCCCGCGCTCAACGCTGCGGCGAGCAGCGCGGCACCAAGCGCCGGCTGCCAAGACAGTCCACTAGCAACCCTATTCATTCGGTCTCCCGGCTACAGTTGATGTTGGGCGTGCGGAGGGCCCGCCCGGGTACTCTAGGCACCCCGAGCGGGCCCGGCAATGGAACTCCGGATGAGCGGGACTACTTCTGGTTCGCCTCGACGACGATCTCGACCTCGACGTCGGCGCCGACGACCGCGGTCATCGCCCAGTTGCCCGTGCCGACACCGTAGTCGCGCCGGTCGAGCTCGGTCTCGGCCTGGAAGCTGGCGACCTGTGTGACACCGCCCAGCATCTCACGCATCTGCTCCGGGATATCCTTCACGCCCAGCAGCGTGATGGGCAGCTCGAGTTCGTGCGTCAAGTCCTTGATGGTCAGCTCGCCCCGGGCCAGCAGCCGATCGGCGGCGGTCTGGGTCACCGAGCCGCTCTTGAACGTGATGTACGGGTACGTCTCCGCCTCGAACCAGTCGCCGGAGCGCAGGTGGTTGTCGCGCTTCTCGTTGCCCGTGTTGACGCTGGCCACGGCGATCCGCACCTCGACGCTGCTGCTCTCGGGGTCCTCCGGATCGAAAGCGAGGTCGATCTCGAAGTCCTCGAACCGCCCGCTCACCGGGGTGAAGAAGTGCCTTACTGAGAAGTTGATCTCGGTGTGGGGAGCGTCGACGTTCCAGGGTTCCGCCGCCAGCTCGGCCGGCTGGCGACCGCCGGCGGCCATCGTCACCGCACCCACTGCCATGAGCCCCGTAAAGATAAGCGCTTTATACATTACCGCCTCCATAGTTCCAAATGTCGGATCGTGATCCCGTTCCCTTCAGGGGCGGAGAACAGCTGGAGGCGGCCGGTGGTTCCCGCGGTGTCAGTCGCCGGCGGGTGCCGGCGCGACGGCGGGTGCCGGGGCGCGAGCAGCGCCGCTCCGCTCGAACAGGTAATAGAGGACAGGAATACTGGTGAGCACGAAGATCGTGCTGGCGATGAGGCCGCCGATCGTGGCCAGGGCCAGAGCGTTCCAGATCGTCGCGTCGATGGTCTCGCTGAACAGGATCAACGGCAGCAGGCCGACGACCGTGGTCAACGTCGTCATCAGGATCGGGCGCACCCGCTCCAGCGTCCCCTGGATGATCGCTTCCTTGAGCTCGCTCCCGGCTCGGCGGATCTCGTTGATGTGATAGACTACGAGTATCGCGTTGTTCACCACGATGCCCGCCATCATGATTACACCGATGTAGGCCGAGCGGGTGAACGATGCATTGGTGTAGAAGAAGATCAGGAACACGCCGATCAGTGCCAGCGGCACGGTGAGCAGCACGACGAACGGCGCGCGCAGCGATTCGAACAGCGCCGCAGTCACCAGATAGATGAGAATCACCGCGAAGGCAAGGACCGTGTAGATCTGCCGCTGCTCTTCATCGGTCCAGAAGATGTCGCGCTCTTTCTCGATCGAGTAGCCGGCTGGCAGCTGGGTCGCGTCGACCGCGACGTCGCGGATCTGGTCGCCCAGCTTGCGCGGCCCGCGGAACTCCCAGCCTACCAGGCGCTGGTACTGCTGGTTCTCCCGGACGATGCGGTTCAGCACTTCGCGGCGCCCGACCTCTGCCACGTCCGACAATCGAACGTTTTCACCGGTCGCGGTCGGCACCAGCAGGTCCCGCAGGTCGGTGAAGTCGAACTCCTGATAACCTTCCAGCTTGACCGAGTAGGTGACCTCTTCGCCGCCCACCTTGATGCGGTTGAGGCTCACCTGCCCCTGGACGTTGCTCGAGACGTAGCGGAGCAGTTCCTCGACCGAAAGCCCGTAGCCGGCCAGCCGCGGCCGGTTCACGCTGAGGAAGAACTCGAACGCCTTGTCGGTCCACCACCAGCTACTGACGTTGGTGTCGACCTCGCGCACCCGGTTGAAGCGGCTGAGCCGCCGCGCCAGGTCCTCGGCGATCTCGCGGACGATCTCGTAGTTGTAGCCGAGCAGCTTGATCGTGTAGGTGGGCGGCGAGCCGCCGCCGCCGTAGAACGACGGCCCGAACCCGTAGACCCGCACCTCGGCCCCGGCAAACAGGTATGAGTAGGCCACCATCTGCTCCTTGATGGCGACCGGCACGTACGTGTTCTCCAACGAGTCCGGGAAGGTGACCTGCATGTAGGCGCGCTCTGGCATCACGTTGGCGGTGAAACGCTCGATCTCCGGGATCGTCCTCAGCTTCGTCTCGAACTCACGTACCAGTTGGTCCGTGCGCGAGAGCTCCGCGCCCCTCGGCATGTTGAAGATGATCCGGATGTACGTCTCCTGACCCCAACCACGACCCCAGATCGCGCCCTTCACCACGTGCTCATCGAACAGCCGATAGCTGCCCGCGAAGGCGCCGGCGGTCAGCAGGATGACGATGATCGGGTGGTCGAGGGCGAACGACAGGATCCCGCGGTAGATGCGGACGTAGAACGGCTGCCTCGCTGCCACCCGTATGCCGGGTCCGCCGCCCGCCAGGGCGCGCGCCGCCAGGCCGGGCACGAAGGTGAAGGCCACGAACAGCGAGGCCAGCAGGCTGAAGCCGACGGCGTAGGCGAACGGCAGGTAGTAGAGCCTGAGCTCCCCTTGAAGGTACAGGAAGGGAAGGAAGACGATCACGGTCGTGAACGTCCCGGCCACTATCGGCAGCGCCACCTGCCGGGTGCCCCTGTCCGCCGCCTCGCGCGACTCTTCGCCGCCGGCGCGTCGACGCCGGTAGATGTTCTCCAGCACGACGATGGAGTTGTCCACCATCAAGCCGAAGCCCATCGCCAGTCCGGCCATCGTCAGCACGTTGAGGCTGAACTTCCCGAAGTAGAGCAGGTTGACCGCGATCAGCACCGAGAAGACCACGGTGGCGAAGACGATCCCGGCAGTGCGGAACGAACCGAGGAAGAGCAGCAGCACAAGGAAGATGACTATCGCCGCCGCCAGGGCTCGCAGCCGCAGGTCGGTCAGCTGGCGCTCGATCTCGTGGCTGCCGTCGTACTCGAGGGTGAGGCGCGTGCCGGGCAGCAGCTCGCCGCTCAACTCATCGACCTTCGCCTTTACAGCCTCGGCCACGCGCAACGCGTTGGTGCCGACGCCGCGAACCAGGGCGATCGAGATCGCGGGACGTCCGTCGATCCGGAAGTACTGCGTCGGGTCAGCGGTGCTGTCGTGTATCCTGGCAACATCGGCAACGCGCACCACCTCGCCGGTGCCGAGCGTGTCGGGCACGACGATCAGCGACTCGAGCTCGGCCGCCGCCTCGACATCGTTACGGATCGAGACCACCCATTCGGTGTTGTCACGGCGCAGCTTCCCGGCGGTGCGGATGAGTTCCGCAGCGTTGAGCGCCTGCGCCACATCGTACGGCCGCACGCCGAATGCCTCCATGCGACCGCGGTCCAGCTCGATGCGGATCTCGCGGTCGTCGCCGCCCCAGACCACTACTTCTTCTATACCATCGAGCGCGACGATCTGCGGCCGCAGCTCTTCCTCGGCGTAGTTGCGCAACCGCTCGAACGTGTAGCTGCCGGAGAACGTGTAGCGCATGTCGACGCGCTCGCCCGTCTGAAACTCGCGCGGCACGTAGAGCGTGATCTGTGGCCTCACGTCGGGCGGCAGGTTGTCTCGGATCGACTGGATCCGCTCGCCCAGCTCGAGGCGCGCGAAGTCCATGTCGGTGCCGCGGGCGAACTCGACTGTGATGCTCGATTGCGTTTCGCTCGATTCCGACTCGATCTTGCGCACGCCGCGAACCTGTTGGGTCGCCGACTCGAGGGGCGCGGTCAGGAAGGCCTCGACGACCTCAGGCGATATGCTGAGCTGCGGATACTCGACGTCGGGCAGCAGCTCGACCGGGATGTCGAGGAACGACGCCACGCCTACCACGGC
This sequence comes from Gemmatimonadota bacterium, assembly GCA_039586575.1. GTDB lineage: Bacteria > Gemmatimonadota > Gemmatimonadetes > Palauibacterales > KS3-K002. The sequence goes on from JBDHKD010000123.1 coordinate 5,500, forward strand.
GATGGCGATGTAGATCATCGCCACGGTGGTCGGCCGGTTGATCGACAGCCGAATCACGATGCCACCTCCGGGCGCGTCGTCGCCCCGGCGCGCGCCAGACCACGCAGGCTCTCGAGGCTGGCGTAGATGACCGGCACGACGATCAGGGTGAGCAGTGTCGCGGAGATGAGGCCGCCGATCACCGCCACGGCCAGCGGCGCCCGCAGATCCGCCCCGGCGCCGATCCCCAAAGCCAACGGCGTAAGTCCCAGCACCGTAGTCGCAGTGGTCATGATGATAGGACGCAGCCGCACACGGCCCGCCTCCAGGATCGCCTCGCGCAGCTCGTGCCCCTCGCGCCGGTACTGGTTGATGAAGTCGACCTTGATGATCGCGTCGTTAACCACGATCCCCACCAGAATGACGAAGCCGATCAGGCTCATCACGTTCACGCCATCACCGGCGATCGCCAGTGCCACCACCGCGCCGATCGCCGCCAGCGGCACGGCGAGCATGATGGTGAACGGGTGGATGACCGACTCGAACTGAGCTGCGAGGATCATGAAGACGAGCGCCAGGGCGAGCCCGAAGGCGAGCGCGAGCGAGCGGAACGACTCGCGCATCTCCTCGTTCACGCCGCCCACCTCGTAGCGCATACGCGGCGGCACCTCGAGACCCGTGAGCGCCGAACCGATGGCGGCGATGGCCGCGTCGAGCCCTCCGCTGGCCACATCGGCATAGACCGGCACGACGCGGCCCTGGCCGTCGCGCAGCACCTCGACCGGCGCCAGCGTCTCGCGCCAGGTGATCAGCTCGCGCACCGGGACGCCGCCGATCTGGAACTCGAGCAGGTTGTTGAACTCGCGGCGGATCTCTTCCGGTGGACGGACGAGCACGTCGATTCTGCGATCGAAATCGACGAAGCGGGTCGCCACCAGGCCGCGCATGTAAGCCTCGATCGCGTCGGCCACCTCGCGCACCGTTAGCCCGTGGCGGGCAACTCGCTCCCGCTCGATCTCTATCTCGACCTCGGGCTGGCCCCGCAGTAGTCCGATGTGCACACCGGTGAGCATCGGCAGCCCGTTCAACCGACCCTCGATCTCACGCGCTACACCGAGCGCCGCGTTTAGATCTTCACCTCGAATCCTTACCGCGACGTCCGCGTCGCCGACACCCAGCACGCGACCCAGCTCGGTAGCGCGCCCCGTCTCGATGGTCAGCGCCTCGCTGCTCAGCAGGTCGCCGACGCCGGCGCGTAGCCGCCGCACCGCGGGGGCCGTCCGCTCGCCGGCCTGGAGACGGACATCGAGGGCCGCTGTGTTGACACCCGTCGCCTCGCGTTCGGTTACCTCGGCCGCCTCGGCACGCCCGACGCGCGCGAAGGCCGCGTCGGTGGCCGCATCCTCCAGCGCCAACGCTTCCAGTTGCCCGGTCACCTCATCGGTCGTCTCGAGCGGCGTTCCCAGCGGCAGCTCGATCCGCGCTCGGTACGAGCCCTCATCCACGCGCGGTAAGAGATCGCGCGGCAGCCCGTAGCCAACTATCACGGCGAGGGCGAAGACCGCCGTCGCCACGGCCAGCGTGGGCCCGCGATGATCGATGGCCCACTCGAGCAGCTGGTGGTAGCGGTCCGCGAAGCGGTCGAACCAGCGGTCGAAGACCTGGAAGATCGGCCGGGTCGCCGCGGCCAGCGGCCTGGCGATGAGGCCGCCCCAGAAGACGACGAGCGCGGCAGCCAACGCGAAGCCGACCCTGATGGCCGAGCCGATCAGCGCGCCGATCCAGCGCGTCACTATCAAAGGCCAGCGCCACCAGCGCGCCCGGCCGCCGTAACGGGCCCGCGCCTCCTCCACGTAGCGACCCACGGGCGGGAAGAGCCGCCCCGGCTCGTACCCCGGACTCTGCGGTGCATCTGTTTCGTCCGACATCCGGATGCGCGCGGCGATCATCGGCAGCAGCGTCAGCGCCACGAGCAGCGATGCGAGTAGCGAGACCGCCACCGCGATCGACAGGTCCTTGAACAGCTCGCCGGCCACACCCTTCACGTAGATGATCGGGCCGAACACGGCGATCGTCGTGAAGGTCGACGCGGTGATCGCCGCCTGCACCTCGCGCGCGCCGAGCCCGGCGGCGGCCGCCGCCGCCATGCCACGCTCCCGGTGCCGGAAGATGTTCTCCAGTACGACGATCGAGTTGTCGACCAGCATACCGACGCCGAGCGCCAGACCGCCGAGGCTCATGATATTCAGGCTCACGCCGGTCAAGTAGAGCAGCCCGAAGGTGAAGATCACGCTGATCGGGATCGACAGTGAGATGGCCACCGGGTAGCGCGCATCGTGCAGGAACAGGAAGAGCACTAGAAAGGCGAGCACACCACCCAGCGCCAGCGCCTGCACGACGTTGGAGATCGCGTCGCGGATGAAACCGGCCTGCGACGACGCGATGGCCAGCTCGACGGCCGGGTACTCCAGGCGCAATTGCTCGAGCACCTCGTCCACCCGCTCGGCCACCTGGACCGTGTTCGAGCCCGCCTCCTTATATAGGAGTAGCCCCACCGACTCGCGGCCGTTGTAGCGGGCTATGGTCTCGCGGTCCGCGAACCCGTCCTCGACCCCGGCGACATCGCGCAGCAGTACGACCGATCCATCGGCGCCGCGCCCCACTACCGTCTCGCCGATCTCCGTCACCGTCTGGAACTCGCCCAGCGCGCGGAGCGAGTAGCGATAGCGGCCGCGCCGGATGTTACCGCCCGGCGCGCTGTAGTTCGCCGCGTCGAGCGCCAGCGAGACCTGGTCGATGGTCACGCCCAGCGCCTCCAGGCGATCAGGATCCACCTGCACGTGGATCTCACGCTGGAGGCCGCCGGCCACAGCGGCCTGCGCGATGCCGTCGACCTGCTCGAGCCGCCGCTTGAAGACGTTCTCGGCGACCTCCTTCAGCTCCCAGAGGTCGCTCACCTCCGAGGTGGCGGCCAGCGTCATCACCGGCTCGCTGGTGGGATCGGAGCGCAGAATCGTCGGGCGCTCCGCCCGGTCCGGCAGGTTGTAGCGGACGTTGTCGAGCCGCTCGCGCACGTTGAGCGTCGCATACTCCATGTCGGTGCCCCAGAGGAACTGGAGGGTGACCTGCGACGCGCCTTCGCGACTCACCGAGCTGACCGACTTGACGCCCGGTACGCGCGAGACGGAGCTCTCGATCGGTTCGGTGATGAAGCGCTCGACCTCCGAGGGTCCCGCCTCGGGGTACTGTGTCCAGACGGTCAGAGTAGGGAACGCGACATCGGGCAGCAGATCCACCGGCAGACGAAAGAAGGCGATGATGCCCAGCATGACGATGGCGAGGAACGCCATCGCGGTGGCGACGGGCCGGCGGATCGAGAGGTCGGGTAGCGCCATCAGCGACTCAGTCTATTGCGGTATGACGATGGGACGGCCCACCGCAGCCTGTAGGCGTGCCAGCGTTTTCATGAACTCGTAGCGCGCATTGATGAGACCCTGCTCCGTCTGCGTCGCCTGCGAGGTCGCCTGCTGAAGTTCGATGTA
>JBDHKD010000049.1:0-20835 GCA_039586575.1 Gemmatimonadota bacterium
GCGGCGCGCTCGAGCGCGTACTCGACCAGCGCGTGCTCGTGCGCCTGGATCCGCTCGAGCCCCACGCCCTCCAGGAAATCGATCGCCGCCGCCAGGCCGACCGCGCCCGCCACGTTCGGCGTGCCCGCCTCGAACTTCTGCGGCGCCGGCTTGTAGGTCGAGCGCTCCAGCTCCACGATCTCGATCATCTCGCCGCCGCCCTGGTACGGCGCCATCCCCGCCAAGAGCTCCTGCCGGCCCCACAAGACCCCGATGCCCGTCGGCCCGCACATCTTGTGGCCGCTGAACGCGTAGAAATCGCAGTCCAGCTCCCGCACATCGATCGGCAGGTGCGGCGCCGCCTGCGCGCCGTCCACCAGCACCACGGCACCCACCCGCTTCGCCGCCGCGACGATCTCCGCCACCGGGTTCACCGTGCCCAGCGCGTTCGATACGTGGGTCACCGCCACCAGCCGCGTGCGCTCGCTCAAGAGATCGCGCAACTGGTCCAGCCGCAGCCGACCGTCGTCGTCGATGTCGACGCTCACGAGCCGCGCGCCCACCCGCGCCGCCAAGAGCTGCCAGGGCACGATGTTCGAGTGATGCTCGAGCACCGTGAGCAGGATCTCGTCACCCTCACGCAGGTTCTGAAGGCCCCAGGCCGAGGCCACCAGGTTGATCGCCTCCGTCGTCCCGCGCACGAATACCACCTCGGCGGGCTCGGCCGCACGGATGTAGGCCGCCACCCGGGCGCGCGCGCCCTCGTACGCCCGCGTCGCACGGGTCGATAGCTCGTGGATTCCGCGATGCACGTTGGCGTGGTCACGCTCGTAGTAGCGCGCCACGGCCTCGATCACGGCGCGCGGCTTCTGCGACGACGCCGCGTTGTCGAGATAAACCAGCCGATGCCCGTTCACCTCCTGATCGAGGATCGGGAACTGGCCCTTGATCGCTTTCACATCCAGGGTTGTCTTCATCGCTGTCGGTCGGCTAGCCATCAGCGGCGACCAGTATGTCCTCACCGTCGACTCGGACTTCGTACGTCATGACGTCCTGAAAGGCCGGCGCCGTGGCGGCGCCCGTCCGCAGGTCGAAGCGCGCGCCGTGCAACAGGCAGACGACACAGTCGTCCTCCAACGTCCCCTCCGAGAGCGGGAACGACTCGTGAGTGCACGCGTCGTGCAGCGCGTACACCGTGCCGCCTGAGTTTATCAGCACGATCTGCAAGCCGTCGACCTCAACCGCTTTCAGCTCCCCGGGCGGCAACTCACTCGTCTGCGCGACCTTTACGAACTGCCTTCTCGCTTCCATCTCGACAGCCCCTACTCGGTCGTCACCGGCTCGTCCTTCTCTTGCAGCGCCGCGTGCAGCGTGTGCCAGGCGAGCGTAGCACACTTCACCCGGACCGGGAATTCGCGCACCCCGGAGAGCACCGTCAGCTTGCCCAGCGCCCCCTCGTCGATCTCGGCGTCGTGCCCGCTCGTGAGCATCGCCCGGAACCGCGCGAACAGCGCTTCCGCCTCCTCCACCGTCTTCCCCTTCACCGCCCCGGTCATCAGCGAGGCCGACGCCTTCGAGATCGCACAGCCCGAGCCCAGGAACGTGACGTCCTTCACCAGACCGTCCTCCACCTCGATGTAGACGGTGATCTGGTCGCCACACAGCGGATTGTAGCCCTCGGCCCGGTGGCTAGCCGTTTCCAGCTCTTTGTAGTTGCGTGGGTGACGACTGTGCTCGATGATGACCTGCTGGTAGAGCTCACGAAGATCGGTCATTAAGATACCGCTCGTGGATGAGGATGGAGCGCCGCGCCCGCCAACTCCCGGTTGGGCGCGGCCCTGCCTAGCGTAACTTCTTCAATATCTCGCCGTGCGGTAGCCAGTCCGTGATCAGGCTCTCCACATACTCGCGGATCGGCTGCTGCCGCATACGCTCTAGATTCTCGGCCGCGAACCCGAATAGCAACAGCGTGCGCGCCGTCTGCTCGGGCACGCCGCGCGAGCGCAAGTAGAAGATCTCGTCGTCGTCCAGCTGCCCGATCGTCGCGCCGTGCGTGCACTTCACGTCGTCGGCGTAGATCTCCAGCTGCGGCTTCGAGTCCATGTTCGCGTCGTCGGACAACAGCAGGTTGCGGTTCGTCTGCTTGGCGTCCGTCTTCTGCGCGTCCTTGTGCACGATGATCCGCCCGCTGAACACTCCGCTCGACTTTTCGTTCAGCACGCCGTTGTAGAACTGCCGGCTGCCACAATGCGGGCTGGCGTGCTCTACCAGCATGAAGTTGTCCATGTGCTGCGACCCGCTGGGCAGGAACACGCCGTTGATCAGGCAATCGGCGCCCGCGCCGGCCAACACCGGGTGGACGTTGTTGCGGACCAACGCGCCGCCCAGCTGCACGCCGTGGCAGGCGACGTGACTGCTGCGCGCCTGCTGCACGCGGACCGTCCCGATATTGAAGGCCGCCCTGCTCTCGCGCTGGACCCGGTAGTGCTCCAGCACGGACCCGGCGCCCGCCACGATCTCGGTCATCGCGTTGGTGAAATACTCGTTGCCGCCCAGCGACACGTACTCCTCCACCACCGCGCCCTCCGCCGCTTCGCCCACGACGATCAGGTTGCGCGGATGAGTGACCGCCGGCGACGACGTCTCGGTCGACGCGTAGATCAGATGGACCGGACGCTCGACCGTCACGCGGTCGGGCACGTATACGAAGCCGCCGTCCTCGAGGAACGCCGTGTTGAGCGCCGCGAAGAAATCGCCCTCGTAGTCCAGGTGCTTCGCCAGGTGCAGCTTCACCAGCTCCGGCTGCAGCTCGAGCGAGTCCTTCAGGCTGCAGGCCAGCACGCCGCCCGGCTGCGCGCACGAGTCCGAGAGCTCGGGCACGTAACGGCCGTTCACGAAGACCAGACGCGCCGACTCCTGGCCCCGGAAGACGAACGGCGCCAGATCGTCGAGCGTGACCGGCGCTCCGCCCTCCGCCCGGCTGAACGACCTCTTCGCCAGCGGCGCCAGGTTGGTGAACTTCCAATCCTCGTCGCGCGCCGTCGGGAAACCGAGCGCCGACCAGCGCTGCTTCGCCGCCTCGCGCAACGGACGCAGCCACTCGGGCCCACCCGCCCCGTTCTCCAGGCTCTTGTACTGCTCGAGGTAGCCCGCGAGCTGCTCGTTCTTCACCTTTGTGGTCGCCACCGTCGAATCCGACCCTCAGGTCGCTGCCGCCTCGGCGGGATCCTTATTACCCGCCCAGGCGTAGCCCTGCTCCTCGAGGTGCAGCGCCAGCTCCTTGCCACCGGACCGCACGATCCGGCCGCCCATCAACACGTGCACGTAGTCCGGCACGATGTAGTCCAGCAGCCGCTGGTAGTGCGTGATCACCAGAAAGCCCCGCTCGGGACTGCGCAGCGCGTTCACGCCCTCGGCCACGACCCGCAGCGCGTCGATGTCGAGGCCCGAATCGGTCTCGTCCAGGATCGCCAGCGTCGGCTCGAGCACCGCCATCTGGAAGATCTCGTTCTTCTTCTTCTCGCCGCCCGAGAAACCCTCGTTCACCGAGCGATGCAAGAGATCGTCGCTTACCTGCAGCGCCTTGATCTTCTCCTTGAACAGCTGCAGCGCCTCCAACGCGTCCAACTCCTCCAGTCCGCGATGCGTGCGGATCGCGTTCAGCGCCGCCGTCAGGAACTGGATGCTGCCGACGCCGGGGATCTCGACCGGATACTGGAAGGCCAGGAAGACGCCCTCGCAGGCCCGCTCCTCCGGATCCATCTCTAACAAATCCCGACCCTGGTAGAGCACCGCGCCCTGCTCGATCTCGTAGCCCTCACGGCCCGCCAGCACCGAGGCCAAGGTACTCTTGCCCGACCCGTTCGGGCCCATGATCGAATGGACCTCGCCGGCACGCACCGACAGGTTCAAACCCTTGAGGATCTTCTTACCCTCGACACTCACATGCAGATTCTTGATCTCGAGCATTCCCTCACTCAATTCCCAATTCGCCTATTCAATTGTTCAACTACTCAAGTAGTCACGGATTCCCGAATTCCCGTCTCCTAGCCGACGCTCCCCTCGAGACTCACGCTCAACAGCTTCTGCGCTTCCACCGCGAACTCCATCGGCAACTCGCGGAACACCTCCTTGCAGAAGCCGGCCACGATCAGCGAGATCGCGTCCTCCATCCTGATCCCGCGCTGCTGGCAATAGAACATCTGGTCCTCGCCGATCTTCGACGTCGACGCCTCGTGCTCCATCTTCGCGCTCTTGTTCTTCACCTCGATATACGGGAAGGTGTGCGCGCCACACCTGTCGCCGATCAGTAGCGAGTCGCACTGCGTGAAGTTGCGCGCGTTCTCCGCACCCTTGAGAATCTTCACCTGGCCACGATACGTGTTCTGCCCGCGACCGGCCGAGATGCCCTTGGCGACGATCGTCGACTTCGTGTTCTTGCCGATATGGATCATCTTCGTGCCCGTATCGGCCTGCTGCTTCAAGTTCGTTAGCGCCACCGAATAGAACTCGCCGACCGAGTTGTCGCCTTGCAGGATACAGCTCGGATACTTCCAGGTGATCGCCGAGCCCGTCTCGACCTGCGTCCACGAGATGTGCGAGTTGCGGCCGGCACACTTGCCCCGCTTGGTCACGAAGTTGTAGATGCCGCCCCGTCCTTCCTCATCACCCGGATACCAGTTCTGGATCGTCGAGTACTTGATAGTCGCGTCGTCCAACGCTACCAGCTCCACCACCGCCGCGTGCAACTGGTTCTCGTCCCGCATCGGCGCCGTGCACCCCTCCATGTAGCTCACGTAGCTGCCCTCGTCCGCCACGATCAGCGTCCGCTCGAACTGGCCCGTCTGCGCCGCGTTGATCCGGAAATACGTCGACAGCTCCAGCGGGCAGCGCACACCCTTCGGGATATAGACGAACGAGCCATCGCTGAACACCGCCGAATTCAGTGTCGCGAAGAAGTTGTCCGTGTGCGGTACCACCGAGCCCAGATACTCACGCACCAGCTCGGGGTGCTTGCGGACCGCCTCCGAGAACGGGCAGAAGATGATCCCGTGCTTCTCCAGCTCGGCCTGGAACGTCGTCGCCACCGACACGCTGTCGAATACCGCATCCACCGCCACGCCCGCCAGCCACTTCTGCTCCTCCAGCGGGATCCCCAGCTTCTCGTACGTCGCCAAGATCTCCGGATCCACCCCGTCCAGGCTCTCCGGCCGCTGCTTCGGCGCCGCATAATAACTGATCGCCTGGTAATCGATCGGGCCGTAGCCATACGGCAGGAAGGCCCATTTCGGCTCCCTCCCCGCCTCCAGCTGCTCCATGAAATGACGGTACGCCTTCAACCGCCACTCCAGCAGCCAGTCCGGCTCGCCTTTCTTCGCCGAGATGAAGCGGATCACGTCCTCGTTCAACCCGGGAGGCGCGAACTCCTGCTCGATGTCCGTGACGAACCCGTACTTGTACTCGCGCTGTGCGAGGGCCTCGATCGACTCCGGTATCGTCGTCATCTGCCTCTCGATCCCCGCGGCGCCAACCCCTCTCCGCCACCCGCCGCTAAGGATAGTAGTTATCAATAGTTATTATCACTTTCCGTACCTCAAACTAAGCTAGTTGAAAATGAATTTCAACCCGCGCCCCCTACCCCCACACCCTACCGCCACGCTTGCCCCAACCGCTCCAACCCTCGTATTCATAAGGCCATGCTTGACCAACTCTGTTCAGGGACCCGCCTCGCGCTCTCGGGCGCTCTTGCCCTCGCCTTCCTGGGCCTGGCCTGTGTCGGCTCCGAGGGGGGCCGCGAGTCGGAGCGCCGGCCCGACGCGACGCCGCCGGCGTCGCAACCTGCCGCCGGGCCCCAGAGCGAGGCGGCCGAGCGGCAGATCCGCGAGCTGCCGGCCAGGGAGTCGGAGGTGATGGCCGCCTACGAGGCGCTGGTCCGCCAGCTCGAGCCGCTACGTATTCGGGCTTTTCAGGACACGGCTATCGCGCGCCGCTGGGACGAGATCATGTTCGCCATGGAGGAGCGGCTGGCGGAGTCGGACCCCATACTGCGGAGTCAGGTGGAGCGGAAGTACGTGATCGAGGACCGCTTCGCGCGGGCCGAGCGGCATGGGGAGGCGATCCCGGACAGCCAACGGCTGGCGCTGATCGACGAATACCAGGCGATCCAGAACTCGCTCACGCTGGAGAGCAACCGACTGCTGCAGTCGCCGGAGTTCTCCTCCCGGCTCGCCGATTTCCAGCTGTCACTTTACCGGCGCATGCGAGAGCTCGACCCGCGGCGTGCAGCGGAGATCGACAGCCTGCAGACGCTGGTGCAGCGCTTGGAGGAGGGATACGAGGCGGTCGTGACGGTGCCGGCCCAGTAGCGTCTCATGCCCTGGTCACTCTTGCGTGGCGGCGCGGCCCTACAGCCGACCGAGCTACAACTCGAGGCCGAGCGGATCATCGAGACGGTCGGCGCGCTGCGACGACGCATCGAGGAGAGGTTTCCGGGAAGCGGCCTCGGCAACCTGGGCGAGAGCCTGCAGGGCATCGCCGTGAACACGATCCAGCGCCTGAAAGAGATGGCGCGGCCGATCCTCCCGCTGCGCGCCGCCATCGCCGTCGCCATCTTGCTCCTCGTGTCACTGCCCATCGGTCTCATCGCCACGGCCGACTTCCCCGCCGGCCCCCCAAGCATTTGGGAGCTCCTTCAAGCGCTGGAGGCCGGTGTCAACGATCTCATCTTCATGGGCCTCATCATCTTCTTCCTCGTCACGCTGGAAGGCCGGATCAAGAGAAGAAGAGCGCTTCACGCCCTGCGTGAGCTACGCGCGCTGGCGCACATCGTCGACATGCATCAGCTGACGAAAGACCCGGACAAGGTGATGAGTCCCGCAGGTGATACGCCGTCCTCGCCGCAGCGCGAGCTGACGCAGCCGGAGCTGGCACGCTATCTGGACTACTGTTCCGAGATGTTGTCGCTGGTCAGTAAGGTCGCCGCTATCTACGCGCAGACCTTCGACGACCCGGTCGTGCTGGCCGCCGTCGATGAGGTCGAGGGCCTGACGACGGGGCTCTCCGGAAAGATCTGGCAGAAGATCATGATCCTCGACCGGGAGATCAGTGGGTCAGTAGGTCAGTAGGTCAGTAGGTCAGTAGGTCAGTAGATCAGTAGATCAGTAGGTCAGTAGGTCAGTAGATCAGTAGGTCAGTAGGTCAGTAGATCAGTAGGTCAGTAACTTTGAAGTTCACAGCTCTTCGCGCTCGAACCTCCACAGCGCCACCAGCACGAACAATACCGTCCAGAGCCCCGTGATCAGGATCGGCTGCCAGGCGAGTATCGGCAGCGGCTGGCCGGCCGCCACCAGGCCCGAGTAGCCGGGCAGCCCGAACGGTGTCCAGGTCATGAGCGACGGGAAGAAGCCGGGCAGGATGAGCCCGACGAAGATGACCCCGATCGCCAGGCCCGAGACCGCGCCGCGCGATCCCAGGAACGCGCCCGCCGCCAGCGTCAGCGCCAGGTAGAAGACGAGCTGCTCGACGTGAAGCGCCAGCCCCTTCATGAAGGGCACGAAGCTCGGCTGCAGGTAGGTGTGCAGAAGCGTCTGCAAGAAGAAGAGCGTCGTAGGGATCAGCACGGCGAGGGCGGTGAACGACAACCCGTTGACCAGGAGCTTCGAGAGAACGAAGGCCTTCCGCGTCACCGGTTTCGACAGCACCCATTCCGCCGTTCCCTGCTGCCGCTCGCCCAAGAGCGAGCTCTGCGTCGACACGATGATGCCGATCGTGGCGAACAGACCGCCGACCCGCAGGAAGATCTGTATCAGCTCCTCCAGCGCCGAGAACGGATTGCCACCCGCCTCGTCCAGGCCGATCAAGAGGATGAAGCCGTTGATCACGACGAGCCAAAGCACCAGGTGGACCAGGGCGCGCCGGGTCCGCCACCAGGACCCATACTCCTTGTCCGCCATGTTGCCGAACCCGGCGAGCGGTCCGCGGTCGGCCGTGGCGACGAGTTGAAGGCTAGCGGTCGTCATCGCCGTCTTCCTCCACCAGGTTCATGAACACGTCCTCCAGGTCGTACGTCTTGCGGCCGAACGCGGTCACCGTGATCCGCTCGTCGGCCAGCAGCAGCCGCAAGAGCTCCGACTCCGCGGCCGCCGCGTCGCTGACGCTGACCAGCCACTCGGACCGATCGGTGTCGGGCGTAACCCGCACCTCGGAGACCCACGGCTGATCCGCCACCCGTTTCTCGGCCTCGCTGCCTTCGCCTTTCACCTCGATCGAGTAGACGATCCCATCGCTCCCGGCCAGCAACTCCTCGATCGGCGCTTTGGCGATCAGCTCGCCACGATTCAGGATGGCGACGGTATCGCTCACCCGCTGCACGTCATCGAGTATGTGCGTCGAGTAGAAGACCGTGGATCGCTCGCGCAGCCGCTCCATGATGGCCAGCACGTCGCGACGCCCCATCGGATCGAGCGAGGCGGCCGGCTCGTCGAGGATCAGCAGGTCGGGATCGTTCACCTGCGCCTGGCCGATACCCAACCGCTGCCGCTCGCCGCCCGAGAAGCCCTTGATCGGGCGGTCCGCCTTGTCGGCCAGGCCGACCCGTTCGAGCGTCTCCTCGACCCGCTGCTCGAGCGCCGCGCTCGGCCCCTCGAAGAAGAAGCGGGCCGTGAACCGCAACGTCTCACGCGCCGTCATGTGCTCGTAGTAGCGCGGCTCCTGCGGCAGGTAGCCGATCCGCCGCCGCACGTCGATCGTGTCGCCCACGATGTCGTGCCCGAATACCTCGGCCGACCCCGACGTCGGATGCACCAGCCCCAGTAGCAGCTTGATCGTCGTCGTCTTGCCGGCCCCGTTCGGGCCGAGAAAACCGAATATCGAGTTGCCGGGCACCTCGAGGTCCAGCGACTTGAGCGCCTGCACGCCCTTGTACGCCTTGCTCAGCCCCTGTGTGCGGATGACTGTGTTTTCGGCCATTCTCTTCTCCCGACCTGCGCGCCACTGCCCACGGGCGACACCCGCCCGTCATTCCAGCCTACGAAGCGCTGAGGATGGTGGTTTCGACCCACTCAGCCCTCGCCCCTCGTCAACGCCTACCCACTGACCTACTGACCTACCGACCTACCACCTCGTCTTGACCCACCCCACACACAGCCCTGACTACAGTCGTCCACCCAGCCCCACCGCGGACCATAGACCGGAGGGACACCGTGAACGTCAACGCTCGCGCTGCCGTCGTTGTCGTCTTCGCGCTACTTCTGACCGCTGGCGCGGCGGCGGCCCAGGAGCCCTACCGCACACCGCCCGCCGACGTCGTCGCCATCGCCGACGCGCCGCCCACCCCGTTCGTCCTGGTGAGCCCGGACGGGGCCTGGCTGGCGCTGGCCGAGCGGCGCGCCCATCCGACGATCGCGCAGTTGGCCGAGCCCGCGCTGGGTCTGGCCGGGATTCGCCTTAACCCGCGAACCAACGGCGACGACCAGCCGCCGCTGGGGACCGGCATCAAGCTCGTCCGCGTGGCCGACGGTCGGGAGTGGACGATCGATCTCCCGGACGCCGTGCAGCTGGGCTATCCCTTCTGGTCCCCGGACGGCCAGCACATCGCCTTCACCAACACGACCGACGCGGGCGTCGAGCTGTGGATCGCGTCGGTGGACTCGAAGCGGGCGAAGCGTCTGACGGGGCCGGAGCTGATGGCCGCCTGGATGTCGCCCTGCCAGTGGATGCCGACTTCCGCAGCGCTCGTCTGCCAGCTGATCCCGGCGGACCGCGACGCGCCGCCCGAGCCCTCACCGGTGCCGACGGGCCCGACGATCCAGGAGGCGGGCAGCGGAGAGGAGGCACCGGTTCGCACTTACCAGAATCTGCTGACCTCGCCGTTCGACGAATTACTCTTCGACTACTACTTCACCGCGCAGCTGGCGCTGATCGATCTGGACGGCGGGCGCCAGCCGTACGGCGAGCCGGCGATATTCGCCGCGATCGACCCGGCGCCCGACGGCGGTCACTTCCTGGTCAGCCGGATCCAGCGCCCTTACTCCTACCTCGTCCCGCTGTACAGCTTTCCGCAGGAAGTCGAGGTCTGGGGCCACGGCGGCCAGGAGGTCCACCCGATCGCCTCGCTGCCGCTGGCCGAGAACGTGCCGATCGGCGGCGTGCGCGAAGGCCCGCGTGACTTTCGCTGGCAGCCCGGCGACTCGCACACCCTCATCTGGACCGAGGCGCTGGACGGCGGTGACCCGAAGGCCGAGGTCGAGCACCGTGACCGGCTGGTCGTCATGCAGCCGCCCTTCGACGGCGAGCCGACGGAGTTGGCACGCACCGAGCTTCGCCTCTACCGGCTCTACTGGACCGAGCACGGCAGCCTCGCCCTCGCCTGGACCTACGACCGCGACACCGAGTGGACGAAGACCGTCCTCATCGATGTCGCCGCGCCGCGCGCCGAACCGCGGATCATCTGGGACATGAGCGCCGAGGACGCCTATGCCGATCCCGGCGATCCGATCATGACGCAGACCGAGACCGGCGCCAGGGTGATGCTGATGGCCCCCGATCGCCGCTCGATCTACCTGGCGGGTAACGGCGCCTCTCCGGAAGGCGATCACCCGTTCGTCGACCGCTTCGATCTGAGCTCGGGCGCGACAGAACGGATCTGGCAGGCCGAGGATCCCTACTACGAAACGCCGGTCGAGATGCTCGACAACGAGGCCCGGCGGATCCTCACCGAGCGCCAGTCGAAGACCGAGCCACCCAACTACTTCGTCCGCGACCTCGAGGCCGGCACGCTTAATCCCCTCACACGGTTCGAGGACCCGGCGCCGCAGCTCAGCGGTGTGACGAAGCAGCGGATCCACTACCTGCGCGCCGACGGTCTCGATCTCAACGGAACGCTCTACCTGCCGCCCGGCTACCAGGAAGGTATGCGCCTGCCGACGGTCATCTGGGCGTATCCGCGCGAGTTCAAGTCGGACGCCGCCGGTCAGGTCCGCGGCTCGGAGCACCGCTTCACTTTCTATCGCGGCTACTCGCACCTCTTCTTCCTCACCCAGGGCTACGCCGTGCTCGACTACGCGAGCATGCCGGTGGTCGGTAAGGGCGAGGTCGAGCCCAACGACTCGTTCGTCGAGCAGCTGGTAGCGAACGCACAGGCCGCGGTGGACGCGCTGGTCGATTTGGGTGTGACCGATCCGGATCGTGTCGGGGTCGGCGGCCACTCGTACGGCGCCTTCATGACCGCCAACCTGCTGGCCCACTCCGACATCTTCCGGGCCGGGATCGCGCGGAGCGGCGCCTACAACCGGAGCCTCACGCCCTTCGGTTTCCAGAACGAGCGTCGCACGTTCTGGGAGGCGCCGGAGATCTACTTCGCCATGTCGCCGTTCATGCACGCCGACGAGATCGATGAGCCCATCCTCTTGCTGCACGGCGAGGCCGACACCAACTCCGGCACCTTTCCGGTCCAGTCGAGGCGCCTCTACCACGCCGTCAAGGGGCTGGGCGGCACCATCAAGCTCGTCATGTACCCGCACGAGCAGCACGGGTACCGGGGGCGCGAGACCGTGCTCGACGCCCTCTACCAGCAGTTCGAGTGGTTCGAGCGCTGGGTGAAGAACGCGCCGCCGCGCGAGGAGCCGGCCACCAGCGACGCGCCGGGGTCCTAGGGTCGGAAGCGGGAGGACCACTCGCTCCGTGCTCGCGCCACCTGCCGAATGCGACCGCGGAGTTCCGGCGTGAGCTCGCGAACTACGCGAGCTGGGCCTCCCGCTTCCTCCCGGGGACACGGCAGGGGCGTGGAGCGAGACGACCGCCCCGATGACCGCCGCGACGTCACCACCCCTATGGCGCTAACCAAGGCGGCCCCCGAGATTGCGAGATGCGGGGCGTCATTTCAGCATCCCCGCTCGCCCCGACGGGAGGACGATTGAGCGAGCCCGAATTGCTCGAAGACCTGCTAGCGCGCTATCGCGAGCTGAAGGACGCGCTCTTGCGCGCCAGCACGCAGAGCGAGAGCAACCAGCTCATCGGCGCCATCACCGAGCTGGACCGGGACCTGCGCGACCTCGAGGGGCGGATCGGCAAGCTGCGTAGCAAGCTGCGCACGTTGATCGAGCGCAGCCGCTGGCTCTCCGACGATACCAGCTCGATCACCGTGCCCGGCGTCGCACCCGAGGGCACGCCGCTCCACAGCGACAAGCTCGGCGCCTCCACCTACCGGCAGAAGGGCTGGGACTGCATCGCCAGCGGCGACTTCGAGGACGCCAAGCAGCACCTGACGCGCGCGCTCGAGCTGGCACCCGACGACATCGAGGCCCTCTCCACGCTCGGCTGGGCCCAGGCGATGGCCCACGACTACGACGACGCCCTGATGACCTATCAACGGGTGCTCGCCAGCAACCCGCAGGACGAGCAGGCGCGCGTCAATCTCGGTTACATCTGCCTGAAGAAGAAGATCTACGGCGAGGCGGTGGAGCACCTGACCAGCGCGATCCGTGCCGGCCAGGACCGCAAGGCGACGCTCTACGGGAACTACTACCTCGGCTTGGTCTACCTGGCGCGCGAGATGTACCAGGACGCCGAGGCCTACTTCCAGCTGACGATCGAGCTCGGTCCGGCCATGAGCGAAGCCTACTTCCAGCTCGGCCGCACCCGTTACCTGGCCGGGCGTAAGGCCGACGCCGTCTCGGCCTGGCGCGAGGGACTCGCGGCGAACGCCTACAGTCCCTGGGGAATACGCTGTCGCGACGCGGCGCGCGCCGTCGAGGCCGGCGAGGTGCCGCTACTCGACTAGCGGTGGATTCGCTCGCACGACGAGCTGCAACAACACATCGGTCGCCACGTCACCCACCGTCACCATCCCCTCCGTGTCGATGAGCCCGACATCGTCATACGGCGAGTGATACTCGTCGTGCAGCCCCGTATGGAAGAAGAGGACCGGCTTCCCGGCCTCGAGGAAGCACCGCTGATCGCTGCGGTTGATCAGGGTTTCGTTGTAGGTGACCGGCAGCGTGTCCGCGCCCGCGTCCTGCAGCAGCCAATACCAGTCGGAAGATGAAGAGGCGCCGATCAGCCACAGCCCGTTCTGCGCGTAACGGCCCACCATGTCCAGGTTGAGCATCGCCACCACGTTCGCCATGCTGACCGTCGGGTTCGCGCAGAAGTAGTCCGAGCCGACCAGTCCCCGCTCTTCGGCGCCGTAGGCCTGGAACATGACGGACCGCCGGTCGGCGTCGCCCATATTGCCGCCCTCGACGTGGTCGCTCAGGTAGCGGGCGATCTCCATCAGCAGCGCCGTGCCCGACGAGTTGTCGTCGGCGCCGTTATAGACGACGATCGGCGAGTCGGGATCCGCCTGCGTGTAGCCGACGTGATCGTAGTGGGCACCGATGATCACCCACTCATCCGCCAGGCCCCCCTGACCGGGGAGCACCGCCAGCACGTTCTGCGACGCGCCGCCCGTCGGGAGCGGGAACTCCTGCAAGTAGCCCGGCGTCGCCGGACCCAAGCCGTACTCGCTGAACTCGTCGCGAATGTAGAGCGCCGCCTGCTCCTCGCTCAGCGAGCCGGCCCGGCGCCCCAGCATGCTGTCGTCGGCCAGCACGCTCAGGTGCCCCAGGATCGCCGCCTCGCCGAGCGGCAGGGCGGGATCCGGATCTTC
Source organism: Gemmatimonadota bacterium (assembly GCA_039586575.1). GTDB lineage: Bacteria > Gemmatimonadota > Gemmatimonadetes > Palauibacterales > KS3-K002. Next base: position 13,625 of record JBDHKD010000049.1, read on the forward strand.
GCCGCCGTTGCCCGGCGCGGCGAGGTCGGAATCGCACGCCACCAGGGCGAGCAGGCACAGCACGAGGAATCGTTTCATCGGTCCGATCCTATCGGTTCTCGGCGGCGGGAGAGCAGCCTGGTTGTTGAATTATACACCCCATTGCCAGCCGAGGTCGAGGCGAGCGAACTTGTTTCGTGAAACGCTCTACCATGAAAGCAGCGGTCTTCCGACAGCATGGCGGTCCGGAAGTCATCGAGATCGCCGACGTGCCACAGCCCGAACTGCGGCCCGGCCACGTCCTCATCGGCGTGCGTGCCGCGGCGATGAACCACCTCGACCTCTGGGCCCGCCGCGGCCTTCCGGGCCTCAGGCTCGAGTTCCCGCACATCGGCGGCTCCGACATCGCCGGCCAGGTCGAGGCGCTGGGCGACGGCGTCGCGGGTCCGGCGCCCGGGACACGTGTGCTGGTGAACCCCAGCCTCTGGTGCGGCAGCTGCGAGTGGTGCTTGAAGGGTGAAGAGAGCCTCTGCGCATCGTTCAGGATCATCGGCGAGCACCTGGCCGGCGGCTTCGCCGAGTACGTCGCCGTGCCCGCCATCAACGTCTACCCGATCCCCGACGACCTGTCGTTCGAGAGCGCCGCCGCCGTCCCACTGGTCTACCAGACGGCCTGGCGCGGCATGGTCACGCGCGGCGGTTTGAGAAGCGGTGAGGCGGTGCTGGTGACCGGCGCTTCGGGTGGTGTTTCGACCGCGGCCATCCAGCTCGCCAAGCTATTCGGCGCGACCGTCTTCGCGGTGACGGCCGGAGCGGAGAACGTCCGCCGCGTCGAGCGGTTGGGAGCCGACTACGTCATCGACCGGCTGGACTCCGACTTCTCGAAAGCCGTCTGGAAGGCCACGGAGAAGCGAGGCGTCGATCTCGCCTTCGACAGCGTCGGCGAGGCGATCTGGCCCGACATCCTCCGCTCGCTGGCGCGCGACGGCCGGCTGGTGACGTACGGCGCCACCACGGGCCCGCGCGGCCAGGTCGATATCCGCCTGACGTTCTGGAAGCAGCTTCGCATCATCGGCTCGACCATGTCCAGCCGGTCGGAGTTCGAGGATGTCATGGGCCTGGTGTTCGAGAAGAAGCTCGAGCCGGCGATCGACGTCGTCTGGCCCTTGGAACGGGCACGCGAGGCGCATGAGCGCCTCGAGGCCGGCGACGCGTTCGGCAAGATCGTGCTGACGCCGTGATGATGGCGAGCCCGGAACTGACTCGAACCGTCAAAGCCCGCGCCCGCGAGCTCGGCTTCGATCGGGTCGGCATCGCGCCAGCCGAACGGCCGCTGCACGCCGGCTTCTACCTCGATTGGCTGGAGCGTGCCTGCCACGGGGAGATGGCCTACCTGGCACGCAGCGACGCTGTGGCGCGAAGGCTCGACCCCGCCGCCGCGCTGCCCGGCGCCCGCTCCATCATCATGGTGGCGCTCAACTATCAGAACGGCGACCCTGGCCCGGTGGGCGACCCCGCGCGACCGGTCATCGCCCGCTACGCTCGCGGCAGCGACTACCACGCCATCTTCGAGGAGAAGCTCGCCCTGCTGGCGCAGGCGCTCGGCGAGCTGGCCGGGACGCCGCCGAGCCACCGTTGCTACGTGGATTACGGGCCGCTCCTGGAACGCGACCACGCCCAGCGTGCCGGGCTCGGCTGGATCGGCAAGAACACCTGCCTGCTCGACACCGGTCTGGGCTCTTACCTGTTCCTCGGTGCGCTCATCAGTGATGCCGAGCTCGAACCCGACGAGCCGTTCTTGCCCGACCACTGCGGCACCTGCGACCGCTGCATCTGGGCCTGTCCCACCGGCGCCATCGAAGAGGCGCGCTCCCTCGATGCGCGCCTCTGCATCTCTTACCTCACCATCGAGCTGCGCGGGCCGATACCGATCGAGCTGCGCCCAGCGATCGGCAATCGTATCTTCGGCTGTGACATCTGCCAGGAAATCTGTCCTTGGAACAAGGGTGCGCCTGAGACGACGGAGCCGCGCTTGCGGGCGCGCGATGAGGTGACCGGACCGCAACTGGTCGAGTTGATGGTGTTGAGCGACGAGGCGTTCCAGGCGCGCTACGCCGACATGCCGCTCGCCCGCGCCGGGCGGCGCGGGCTCCTCCGCAACGTCGCCGTCGCCCTCGGCAATTGGGCCGACCCGGCCGCCGTCCCGGCGCTGGCTCGCGGGCTGGCCGACGACGACCCGCTGATCCGCGGACATGCCGCCTGGGCGTTGGGGCGGATCATCCACCCCCGAGCTGTGGACGAGCTAGAGGCACGGTTGCGCGTGGAAGATGACGGCTGGGTGAACACAGAGATCCGGCTCGCCCTCGGAGCCCTGCCGCATGACTAGTACCGGCTCACTGACCCACTGATCTACTGATCCTACTGATCTACTGATCCTACTGATCTACTGACCCACCGACCCACTGACCTACTGACCCACTGACCCACTCTCCCACGACAGCACGTGCACCGCCACTCCGGTCGGCACCTTCGGCCAGAAGAACGTCGACTTCGCGGGTAGCCGCTGGCCGGCGGCCGCCGCCTCGCTCACCTGGGTCACGCGCGGTGCGGCGAGCAACGCCGCCGCCTGAGCGGCGCCGGACCTCACGGCGTCCAGCGCCTGGCCGGCGTCTTTGACGTAGTTGATACGACCCAGCTGCTCCTCCTCCGACAGGCCCAGGCATTCGGCAAGGAACGCCTCGTGCAACGCTACCGACGAGATTCGGCTCAGCGCGTCCGGCTTCCGCAGGCGCATCAGCCAGCCGCCCGTCTCCTCGCGCGCCACCAGCACGAAGGTCGGCCGTCCGGCCTCCGCTTCCAGCATCCGCTCGGCCGACGCGACCTCGGCGTCGCCCAACCTGACGATCTCGAAGCGGGCCGTCGCGTCGAGTGCCGCGCCGATCCAGTTCAGCGGCTCGCCGCCGACCGTACGATGGGTCGGCAGGAGCAGCAGGCCCGGGTCGCTCTCCGGCACGATGTACGCCAACACGTACTCGTGCGCTCCGCCTGGCGGCGCGCCGGCGGCGGTGGCCTCGTCCCGATAGGCCAGCGCCGTCTCGTAGCGATGGTGGCCGTCGGCGATCAGGAACCGCTGCTCGCTCAGCAGGTCGCCCAGTTGCTCCAGGGCGCGCCGCTCGTCCACGCGCCACACCTCGTGCTGCTCTCCGGCCGGGAACTCCGCCCGCTCTTCCGGCTTCTTCGTGCTCGTATCGGCTAGCAGCCTGGAGATCTTGTCGCCCGGATCGGAGCCGATGAGGAAGACGGGCGAGAGCTGGGCCCGGCAGGCCCGCATCAGTGCGAGGCGGTCCGCCTTCGGACCTTTCATGGTCCGCTCGTGCGGGAGCACGACGCCTTCCTGGAAGTCGGCTAGCCTGAGCGTCGCCCAGGCGCCGGTTCGCGTATGCGTCTCGCCCGCAGAGCTGAAGCTGTGCTTGTGGATATAGAACGCCGGCCGTTCCTCGCGCGCCATGACGCCGTCGCCGACCCACGCGGCCAGCGTCCGCGCCGCCGCCTGGTAACGCTCGGAGTCGTCACCGACCGGATTCGTGATATGGACGATGTTGTGCGGGCTCGCCGCCCTGAGTCGCGCCGCCTCGTCCGCATCGATCACATCGTAGGGCGGCGCCCACACCGATCCCAGCGCGCCGACGCGATCGGCACGGAAGCGCAGCGCCGGGAACGGTGCGACCCTCTCCAGCGTCACCGGCCTTCGCCCGCGCTGCGCAGCGCGTTGAAGATGAGCGGATAGGTGGCGACGGTCTGGCCGCGGTACTGCGGCCTGAACCCGAAGAGGATCACGCGACCCTGGCCGTGTCGCACGACGGCGATGGCGCCGCCACCGGCGATGTGCTCGACGCCGTTCGCCCAGCCGCTCAGCAAGAGTTCGGCCTCGTCGCCGTAGCGGCCGACGATCTCGACGGCGTCGCCGGCCTGCTCGGCCGCCTCGAAGGCGGCCCCCCGTTCGAACCACGCCGTGGTCCGGGTCGGCATCCCGCGGACCAGCGGGTGGCCGCGCTCGAGCCGCAGCCGCAGGATCGAGCCCGGGATATAGAATTCGCGACGGTCGAGATCGGCGAGCAGGTTGACGACCGGCAGCGCGAGTTGTTCGACGGCGAAGTCCGATGCGCGGTTGAACGCGATGAGCGTACCGCCCGCTTCCACGAATTCTCTGAGACCAGCGACCCCCGCTTCACCCAGGCCGCCCACGTACTGCGGCGGCATCGTTTCGGCCGCGTGGCCTTCGATCATACCCCGCGGCGAGCCGTCGGGCAGAATGATGGCGTCGAAGCGGGCGCGCAGGCCGCCGGCGCGCGCGTCCGCGTCGCGCAGCTGCGCGAAGGCGATGTCGTACTCGTCGAACACCCACCGCGTCCAACCGGCATCCATCGACGGTTGCCACGACTCGTAGATCGCCAGGCGCGGAGCGCGACCGCCAGACAGGCCGGCCGCTTCCTTATTATAGGACGGCGCTTCGATGGCTTCCGACATTTCGGCGTCGGGCAGCTCGGCGACCGCCACGACCTCGACGCCCATCATCAACGGCAGCGTGTGGGCGGTAGCATCGTAGGGCGTGCGCAGCGGGCCGCCGGGGTACTCTTGCAAAGCCGGGTACTCCTGCACTTCCAAGAGCGTCTTGGCGAACCCCGAATAGGGCTGCACCATCGGCACGATGTACGTGCCCTCATCATAACGTCGCCCGCCGATCACGAAGGGCTCCAGCGCCCGATGGACCTCCACTCCGCCGGTCACCAGGATGCGCAGCAGCTCCCCCAGCCCCGCGATGTTCTGGCCGGCCGCCGGGATGAGAAAGGCGCCCGGCCACCCTTCCCGGCCAGCGATCCCGCGCAGCCCGATCCGGTAGAAGTTCGACAGCCAGCGTTCCCGGTACAGCGCCGCCTGCTCGAGCAGTGCCAGTGCCCCCGCTTCCATGTAGTCGACGATGTCCGACAGGCGCCACTCGCCACCGGGCCAGGGCTCCGGGAACCGCCAGGACGGCTCGCGCGCATCAGTGTCCCGACCGCCCAGCGAGTCGAACGGCACCGTTATCGGCGTGGCCAGTCTCGCGCTCGCCGTCTCGGTCAGGATTCGCACGCCGCCGTGGTAGTGCTGGTAGGCACGCGCCGGGGTCCAGGCATCGAAGATCGCGTTCACCACGATCCCCGTCTTGCCCTGCCCGTACATCTCCCAGGCCATCGCCGTGCCCAGCGCGTTGATCCCAGCGACCAGCAGCGGGTCGACGTTGGGCTCGATCGGATCGGTCCAAGGCGGTACGAAGAAGCGCGCCCCGTTCGACCCCATCTGGTGGATGTCGTGCACGATCTGCGGGTGCCAGACGTTGTGTAGCTGGGCGACGGTGAGCTGCGTCTCCTTCTGCGTGAACGCGTACCAGTCGCGGTTGTTGTCGTGTCCCACGTAGTGGTGGTAGAGGAACGGCGGCCCCGCACCCTCCCACGGCTCGCCCAACGTGCTCTCGTACCAGTCGACCACCATCTGGCTGCCGTCCGGGTTGAGCGACGGCACGAGCAGCAAGATCACATTGTCGAGGATCGCTCCCGCCACCTCGTCGGTCCGCGAAGCCAGCCCGTAGGCCAGACGCATCGCCATCTGGTAGCCGCCCACCTCGGTCGAGTGGATACCGGCGGTGATCAGCACGATCGTCCGGCCCTCGCGCACCAGCCGCTCGGCCTCCAGCTCCGATTCCACCAGCCGCGGGTCCGCCAGCTTGGTCTGGATCGCCAGGTAGTGGTCGAGCCGCCGCAGGTTCGCGGCGCTGGAGATCGTCAGCGCGATGAACGGACGCCCCTGCGTCGTCGCGCCCAGCGTGTCCAGGTGAACCCGGTCGCTGGCCTCCGCCAGGCGGCTCATGTAACCGGTGATCTCGGTCCAGTCGGCCAGCCGGCGGTCCGCGCCGACCTCGAAGCCGAGGACCGATTCCGGTGAAGGGATAGGCTCGGCGGTCTGGGCCGATCCCAGGGCCGGTAGGAGGAACCCCAGCACCACGAAACCACACAAGTATCTCGATCTCATTTCGGACCTCTGCACCGGCAAGCGTTAACCTAGAGATTCGTGAGGAAGGGGCTCGAAAGCTCACTGTAGACACGGGGTGGGACCCCCGCAAGGCTCGCGCGCAGCCTTGACTCTCACACACCGCCCCCGCCCCCTGCGTCCGGCGCTTGGACATGATCAGCCACATGATCGCCGACCCGGTAGCCCGGCCGTTCAGTTGACCGCTACCTGATCGGCGCTCCTGATATTGCACTATAGCAGAAAGCTTGTTCCACACGCCTTCGGAATCAAACGCGGCTCGCTAAGGAGGTGAATTCGGTGAACCGAGCGTACCGGCCCAACGTGGCCGCGATCTACCAGACGGACCTCGAGCGGCACCTGTTCGCGCCGGCGGCACGGCGTAACGGGCGGGCCCGGGCTCGCCCCGGCTTGCCATCGCTCTCCCGTTGGATCCGCGATTGGCTGCTCAGCGGCTGGTCCCGCTGGAAGGCTACGGCGGAGGCCTAGGACCTCGGGTAGCCTCGACTCACTCCCTCCTCGGGCTCGGCTCGAGCCCCCAACCCTTCATATCCCTATTCACCGTGGCAGTTCGCCCGCAGCCACGGGTGGGCCGAGGAGCGCCCCGGGTAGGGCGCCCCTCGCTGCGGAGAGCAGTGACTGAGGGTGATAATTGGGGGAAGTGGGCGCGGCGGACTGCACCCTCCGCCGCGCGTGGGACCCGCCTGCCCGCTGCGCTGCCCCGGACTACGCCGCACCAAAGACGGAGTACAGGAGCGCCGCCGTCAGCGCCACGTAGAACATCGCCAGGCTGACGTACCGCGCTTTGCGAGCCGCTTTCCTGAGCCTCCTGCCTCTATCGGTCATCGCCGCCTCCCGTGGCCGAATTAGCCGACTGGTTGGAGTCGCTTCACTCACACGCTGCGGTCCCACAGTAGCCTGGAGGTCTCAGCGGACCGTCAGTCGGATATCAATCCACGGCCCGACCGGTCATCCCGCTGTCACGCGACGGGCAGCGGCGGCTGTAACCTCAACTCAGAATTATGATTACCAGTACTTGCAACCCTCCTCACACAGGCACACAATTAAAGAACGCACCGACTCTCGAGCGGCCTGCCGCTCGAACCCTCGCTGCCCCGGGATCACAGATCCGATGATTGAGATCACGACTCTCGGGCGCCCCACGATAC
>JBDHKD010000050.1:0-20759 GCA_039586575.1 Gemmatimonadota bacterium
CTTCGGCTCGGCCCGCAACCTCGAGGAAGGCGGCAGCCTGACCATCATCGCCACTGCCCTGATCGAGACCGGCTCCCGCATGGACGAGGTGATCTTCGAGGAGTTCAAGGGCACTGGCAACATGGAGCTCGTCCTCGATCGCCATATCGCTGACAAGCGCATCTTCCCGGCCATCGATATCAACCGCTCCGGTACACGCCGCGAGGAACTCCTGCTCCCGGAGAAGGAGCTCAACCGCATGTACCTGCTCAGGAACTTCCTAGCCGACATGCCGCCGGCCGAGTCGATCGAGTTCCTACTGCAGCGGATGAAGCGGACGAAGGACAACGAGGAGTTCCTGAACTCGATGCAGGAAGGATAGGATGTGAGTTAGGGAGCGTTGAGAGACTGAGGGAGCAATCGAGCAAGGGAGCTATTCAGTTGGGGAGTTAATCGGCGCGGTCACTCCCCAGCTCCCAAGCTCCCATGCTCCACTGCTCCCTCACTCACTTAGCGCTCCCCAACTCCCTACAACAGTTCCTCGTATTCCGGATTCACCACCAGCCGCCCTTCCTCCTCATCCACGACCTCCCGATCCCACGGAAAGACGACCGTCCCCTCGGCGGCCAACGCGAAGTAGTCCGGTTCGTAGCCGCCCACGTGGACGAGCGAGGTCGCGGTGCGCAGCTCCGCCGGGTCGACATCGCGCACCGCAGCCACCGCCAACCGCAGTGTGTCCCCGCTGTCGCAGATCTCGTCCACCAGCAGCACGCGGCGGCCTGCCAGCTCCGGCGGCGCCGCCGATAGGATTTCCGGCCGCGCACGGCCGCCGCTATCCCCCCCGCGGCGGCTGATCTTGATCGCGTAGAATTCCTTCTGCAGCATGGCGGCGATCACCGCCCCCGGTATCACACCGGCGGCGGCGATGCCGACGACGACTTCGGGGTCGTAGTCCTGCGCCACCCGCAGAGCGAGTGCCCGGCACAGCTCGCCGAACAGCTCCCAGGAGAGCTCGAATACTCCCTCCTCCGCGATCTCGGGTAGGATCGGTTCGTCTAGGATGGCGCACCTCCTGGAGTTCACGGACGTCGAATCGTTGAGACGCTTATCCAATACACTCCTGGTCCGCAATCGGCAAGCCGCGTCTCATCCTTCCGTCATCGCCTTGAGGACGGGCCGACTACGGATTAACTTGACGACGTCCTTCGGTGTATCTTCGCGCCGACCGCCTGGTGGAAGAGGAGTGGGGTTGTGGTCAAGGTCGAGAATCCACGCCGCGAGCGCATCGTCGAGCGCTTCCTGGAAGAAGAACTTCGCGAGTCGTTCATCGATTACTCGATGAGCGTCATCGTTCAGCGCGCCTTGCCCGACGCGCGCGACGGTCTGAAGCCCGCACAGCGCCGTATCCTGTACGCGATGCAGGAGCTCGGTTTGGCGCCCGAGCGGGCTCACAAGAAGAGCGCCACGGTCGTCGGCGACGTGCTGGGCAAGTACCATCCGCACGGCGACGCCGCCGTCTATGACACTCTGGTGCGCATGGCGCAGCCGTTCTCGATGCGCTGTCCGCTGGTCGACGGCCAGGGTAACTTCGGTTCGATCGACGGCGACCCGGCGGCCGCCTACCGCTACACCGAGGCGCGGCTCGCACCGCTCGCCACCGATCTACTGCGCGACATCGATAAGAACACCGTCGATTTCAGACCCAACTTCGACGGCCGGCTCCAGGAGCCGGAGGTGCTGCCCGCCGCCTTCCCGCAGCTCCTGGTGAACGGCAGCGACGGGATCGCCGTCGGGATGGCGACCAAGGTGCCGCCTCATAACCTGCGCGAGATGGCCGCGGCGGCCCAACAGATCCTGGCGCGACCGAACACTTCGATAGGCAAACTGCTTGAGATCGTCAGCGGCCCCGACTTCCCGACCGGCGCTTACATCTGGGGAGCCGACGGCATCGCCGATGCCTACCGTACGGGCCGCGGCCGTCTCGTTATGCGGGCGCGGGCACACGTCGAGCCGGGAGCCTACGGCAAGCCCTCGCTGGTGATCACCGAGTTACCCTACCAGGTGAGCAAGCAGCGGGTGATCGAAAGCATCGTCCAGCTCGCCCGCGCCGGCAAACTGGAGGGGCTGACCGATTTACGCGATGAGAGCGACCGGGACGGTGTGCGGATCGTCGTCGAACTGAAGCGCGACGTCAACCCGCGCAAGATCCTCGAGAAGCTCTTCCTCAAGACCCAACTGCAGTACACCTACGGCGTCATCATGCTGGCCCTCGTCGACGGGGTGCCCAGGCAGCTCAACCTCAAACAGGCGCTGGAAGTCTGGATCCAGCATCGGCTGGCGGTGATCATACGCCGCACGCGATTCAACCTGGAGAAGGCGGAGGAGCGGGCACACATCCTCGAGGGACTGCTGGTCGCGCTCGACCAGATCGATGAAGTCGTGAAGATCATCAAGTCGAGCCGCACACCCGAGACGGCCGCCAAGAACCTGCGCTCGGCGCTGAAGCTGAGCGCCCTGCAGGCGAAAGCGATCCTGGCGATGCGGCTGAGCCGGCTCACCAACCTGGAGACCCGTGCGCTCAAGGAAGAACTCGACCAGCTCTCGCGTCGAATCACGACGCTGAAGGCGATCCTGGCCGACGAGAAGCGGCAGCGCGATCTGGCGCGCCGCGAGCTCAACGTGATCGCCGAGCGCTACGGCGATGCCCGGCGCACCGAGATCCTCGATGACGGGGGACGCTTCCCGCTGCCGACGGGGGATGCCGAGCAGGAGATGCACGTCTTCCTGACGCACTCGGGCTACCTGAAGGCGCTACCCGCGCGCAACGCTTCGGGCGACGGCGGCCAGGCCGCGGCGGAAAGTCTGGAGGAGGGGCGCGATGACTTCGTGACCCGGCTCTGGCTCTGCAAGTCGGACGACCAACTCCTCGCCTTCGCCGGCGACGGCCAGGTCTACGCCACTCGCGTGAGCGATGTGCCTCAGGGTACGCGCTCGTCTCGGGGTCGACGTCTCAGCGACATCCTGGAGCTCGACACGAATCCCGTCGCCGTTCATACGCTCCGCGACTTCCCGGCCGATCGCTACGTCGTGACAGTCACGGCGAAGGGGCGAGTCAAGCGGACGGCGCTTTCCGAGTATCGCAACATTCGCAGCGGCGGCATCATCGCCGCCGGCGTCGAGAGAGGTGACGAGATCGTCGACGTGCACATCACCGACGGCACGAGCCAGCTGGTGGTCGCCACTCTCAAGGGCCAGGTGATCCGCTTCGACGAGTCGGAAGTCCGACCGATGGGCCGCTCGGCCACCGGCGTCAAAGGCATCGCGCTCGGACGCGGCGACCGGGTCACCGCCTTCGTCGCTCCGCGGCGCGCCGCCACCTTGCTCGGTGTCACCGCCGACGGCTACGCGAAGACGATGAACCTCGACGACCTGCGTTCCCAGTCACGGGGCGGCAAGGGCGTGCGCTTGTTGCCGCCACGGCTGAAGGCCGGCGAGCTAGTCGGGCTGCTCGACCTGCTCCCCGAGGAAGGCGCCGTCGTGCTCACCCAGTCGGGTGACGCCGTACGACTCGACGGTCACGGCAACGGCGATCGGGCGGGGAAGCCGGTCATGCTCTCGCTCCACGGCCGCAAGCTCGCAGCGGTCGCACGGGCGCCTTTCCGGCGACCGGCCACCCGGGCCGGCGAAGCGCAGATGCGCCTTCACATTTGAGCCGGCACCAGACCCGAACCATGCTTTACCGCAGCCTCGGCAAGTCGGGTGTCAAAGTCAGCACCATCGCCTTGGGCAGCTGGCTGACCTTCGGCTACAAGACCGGCGATAAGCAGGCGCTGCGCTGCGTGCAGCGCGCCTTCGATCTCGGCATCAACCTGTTCGACACCGCGAACGTCTACGCCGAGGGTCGCGGCGAAGAGGTGTTGGGACTGGCGCTGCGGTCGCTACCGCGTCGCGAGTACGTGCTCGCCACCAAGGCCTTCTTCCCCGTCGGGCCGAAACCCAACGACCGCGGCCTCTCGCGCAAGCACATCTTCGAGCAGGTGCACACGAGTCTGCGGCGGCTCGGCACCGACTACATAGACCTCTTCCAGTGCCACCGCTACGACGAGGACACGCCGCTGGACGAGACACTGCGGGCGATAGACGACCTCGTCGCACAGGGGAAGGTGCTGTACGGCGGCGTCAGCATGTGGTCGGCCGAGAACATCGCCGATGCCGCGGCGCTCGGTCGCCAGCTGGGCCTCAGGCGGCTGGTGTCCAACCAGCCCCAGTACCATCTGTTTCAGCGTGAGATCGAGACGAACGGCGTCATGGAGGTCTGTGCCCGAGAGGGGCTGGGCCTGCTGGTCTACTCGCCGCTGGCGCGCGGCCTGCTCACCGGCAAGTACACTTCGCTGGAGAACTTGCCGGCCGATTCGCGCGCCGCCGACGAGGTCGGTAGCCAGTTCATGGGGCCGTGGTTCAGCGAGGCGGGGCTGGCGACGGTGCGGCGCCTCGAGGGCGTGGCGCGAGAGGCCGGGCTCACGCTCGTGCAGCTGGCACTGGCCTGGTGTCTGCGCCGGCCGGAAGTGACCTCCGCCATCATCGGGGCGACCAAGGTCGAGCACGTGGAAGCGAACGCCGCCGCCGCCCAAATCGAGCTGGGGGCCGATGTACTGGCGGCGATCGAGCGGGCGATGGAGGACTAGTCCGGCTCGAGCGGCTCGACCAGGATCTCCATCACGCCACCGCAGACGGCCGGGCTCCACGAGTCGATTTCGTCGGTGAGGTCGACACGGATGAGCTTCGGCACGCCCGTCTCGATGACTTCCGCCGCCGCCATCAGAACCTCCGCCTCACCGCAACCGCCGCCGATGGTGCCGATCTGCCGGCCGTTGGCGGCGATGAGCATCTTGCTTCCCGTATCGCGGGGCGTCGAGCCCTTGACGCGAACCACGGTGGCCAGCGCCATCTTGCGACCCGACCGGGCGGCTTCTACCGCTGCGGCGTAGATCTCACGGTCGTCCACGTCTAGTGATCCTTCTCCGCGTCATGTGAGCCGGCGACACGGTCGATGACCCGCCGGGCGGCGCTCAGCTTGCCGCCGCCTCCACCGCGGCGCACCGCCACCATCTCCGCGGCGATGGCGAGCGCGATCTCTTCCGGCGTCTCGGCGGCGATGTCGAGACCGATCGGCGCGTGCACATCCGCGAGTCGCTGCGGGTCGGCGCCGTCGCGCACCAGCGCCTCGAAGGCGGCTCGCACACGGCGGCGGCTGCCGATCATCCCCAGGTAGGCAGGCTGGATCTCCAGCCCGAGCAACTGCTGGATGCATTCGTAGTCGTAGCTATGGCCGCGGGTCACCAGGACCACATAGCTGTCGCGCCCCACGTCGATCCCGCGGAAGGCATCGCCGAAGTCCACGACCTGGACCCGTTCGGCTTCCGGAAACCAGTCGGCGCTGGCAAACTCGGCCCGGTCGTCGATCACCGTGACCCGAAAGCCCAGCATGGCGCCGAGACGGCAAAGCGGCCGGGCGATGTGACCGGCACCCACGATAAGCAGCTTGGGGATCGGGCGTTGCGACTCCACATACAGCTCCCACACCCCGCCAGGGCCCGCGACCTCGCGGATACCCCGCTCGCCGGCCTCCAACACCTCACGCGCCAACGCAACGGCCCGCTCGTCCAGGTCCGAGTGACCCAAGGTGCCGTCCTTCGCCGCGGCCGTCACCACGAGCCGCCGGCCGACCGCTACCGACGCCGGCGCCCGCACCACGGTCACCAGCGCCGTAGGTTCGCCGCCCTCGAGCGCCGCCAGCGCTCGCTCCGCCGCCTGCGCCGCCCAGACCTCGCTCGGTTCGCCGCTCACTCCACCTCTCCCAAGTGCGACCGGTACGCGTCCGGCGTGTCCACATCGACCAGCACGCCACCGTCAGCCACTTGCACCTCCTCCAAGTCAGCGGCGTGCCCGCGGATCACGCTACGCGCCCCTTCGGCCAGATCGGCATCCAGCAGTTCGCCGAACAGCTCGGCTCCGAACAGCACCGGGTGGCCGCGCCTGCCGCTGTGTGTGGGCAGCACGATCGCTGCGCCCCGCCTGTTGAAGGCCCCGATGAGCTCCTGCACCGTCGCCGCCTCGACCAGCGGGTGGTCCACCGGGAGCACGACCGCTGCCCGGGTCTCCGGTGGCAAGGCGCGCAGCCCGGCACGCAGCGAGTCGATCTGCTGTGTTTCCGCGCCACCGCCCGCTGTCGAGCGGCCACCGGCACCGGCCGTCAGCTCGCTAATCGTGCGGTCTTCGGTATTGAGGACGACCACGACATCCTCGCAACCGCCCGACAGCAGGGTCTGGATGGCGCGCTCGAGAAACGTCGCGTTTCCTACTTTCAACAGAGCCTTCGGGCGACCCATGCGCTCGGAGCGGCCGCCGGCGAGTACGATTCCGCCGATCATGCTAGTCCAGCGGCAGCTGGATCGACGGGACGCCCTCGGTGGGATCGGCGCTCAGCGGGCCGGGGTCGGACATCCACACCAAGGGCACGACTCTGTCCGGTGTCGCCGACGCTTCGTCCAGGCCGAACAGGAAGATCCGCTTGGGAACCCACTTGTCGCTGCCCTGGATGCCCAGGTGGATCGCCCCCGCAGCGCTGCCGGCAAGTTCCGCGCGCGTGAATGGCATCCTCACGGGGATCTCGTAGATGTTGGCAGTGTCGATCTCCAGGTCCGTCTGCGGCGTGTCGGTGATGACATGTTGTACCACGGTGCCCGCCTCCGTCACGACCCGCAACCAGACAGGATCGTCGGTACCCGCATACGGGGCATCGTAGGTGACGGCTATCAACAGCAGCTGCTTAATCGGCGTGTCGTCGCTACCCGGGCCCACACGCCGGACCGGCGCCGACGGAACGCCACGACGTTCGTCGCCGCTCAGCGTCAACGGCAAGTCGAGGTCGAGAGCCAGGGGGATGGTTCCCTTCTCTCTCGAGCGCGCCCAGACGAGCGCCAGCTCCGGCGCCCAGGAGACCAGTTCGTCGAGGCCCAGCCAGACCTGCAGGTCATCCGGCGCGAGTCGCTCGTCGCTGATCACGCCCAGCCCCTCGGCCGGCAACGCTTCGAAGTAGTAGAGACATTCTTTGCGCTTGAGGCTGCCCACCGTCTCGGCGGAGATCATCTCCCGGTCGAAGACCTCGCGCTCGCCCTGACTGATGATGAGCCGGGGCGTAATCGAGGTTCCGCTCCTGCGCTCGGGCCGTGTGCGGACGGCGGCGGCAATGGAAGTGAGCGCGCTCATATCGGACCTCCTCGGCTATTTGCGACCGAGCACGGCCAGCATCTCTTCCACAGAAGTCAGTTTCGCACGCGGGCGACCCTGCTCCCTTCCCTTCCCCTCCTCACGCTCCTGCACACGTTTCCAATCGGCCCACGAAACGAAGTCGGGCTGGACACGACGGACCTGCTCTTCCGCCGCCGCCCGGTCGGGGTGCTCAGGTGCCAGAACCGCACCCGCCGCCACGTCCTCGAGCATGCAGTCGACCGTCTCGCCGGCGCACGGCTTGTTGGTGCCGATTACGCCGGACGGCCCTCGCTTGATCCAGCCGGCCACGTAGATGCCACGTAACGCCCCGCCCGTCTCCTGATCGACGACACGTCCCTTCTCGTTCGGCACGACCCCCCAGCGGTCATGGAAGGGGACACCGGCGAGCGACACACCGCGATAGCCCACGGACCGGAAAACGATGTCGACGGGCAGCTCCTCGAACCGGTCGATGGGCCTGGGACGCAGCGACCCATCCTCGCTGACGTGAAGCTCGTTCTTGACCAGGCGCATTCCTTTCACGCCGCCATCATCGTCGGCGTACAGCTCCACCGGCGAGACGAGGAAGCGGAGCGTCAGCGTCTTTGGCTTGTCGCCGGGTTCCCTGCCAGCCACGCTCTGCAGGATCTCGACCTTTTTCGCCGTCGATTTGTCGCCGCTCTCAGCAAGCCACTTCTGGCTCAGCTCATCCAGCTCGGCCTCGTCGGGCAGCACGACGAAGTCGGCGCCGGCCAGCTCGGCCAGCTCCTTGACCTCCGGGTTGGTAAAGGCGGCCTGCGCCGGGCCGCGGCGGCCGAGGACATAGACCTCTTTGATGTTGCTGTTCTTGAGGGCCTCAGCCGCGTAGTCGGCGATGTCGGTGGTCGCCAGCTCTTCCGGCGTGCGGCACAGGATACGCGCCACGTCGACAGCGACGTTGCCCACACCGACCACGGCGGCGCGCTCGACCGACAGGTCGAACTCGTGGGCTCGATAGTCGGGATGCCCGTTGTACCAGGCGACGAACTCGGTCGCCGGGTGGCTGCGCTTCAGATCTTCGCCCGGGATGTTCATCCGGCGGTCGGTCTGCGCGCCGGTGGCGAAGCAGATTTGGTGGTAGTGCCGGCGCAGGTCGTCGAGCGTGAGCTGGCGGCCGATATCGACGTTGCCGAAGAAGCGGAAGTTGGGGTCGTTCGCGACTTTCTCGAATATCCGCGTCACATTCTTGATCTTCTCGTGGTCCGGGGCAACGCCGAACCTGACCAACCCGAACGGCGTCGGCAGCCGGTCGAACACGTCGACCTGGACGACGACGTCCTTCTGTTTCAACAGCTTTTCGGCAGCGTAGAAGCCGGCGGGCCCCGACCCCACGATCGCCACTCGTAGGGGCTGGGCCTCCGTACCCGGTCGCGTCATCGGTCGCCTCCCATCGTTGCCCCGCGCTCACGGTCCCTCGGCCTGAGCGTTTACTGATCGAATACACCATACATACTAGGACGGCGTGCCGCCTGCGGCGACCCGCACCCGGCGGGTATCTGTCGAGTCTCCACTCAAACGGCTAGCTTTCCGGCGAAAGGAATCCCCAGATCAGCCCCACCCGAAGCAAGGGCGCGCCTCCGGCACGCGGACCGCCGCGGCGCGCCGCATCGTACTTCACCGACGGAGCCACGCGATGAAACGAATACTCGCCTTCGCCGCCATCTTCGCGACCGTCCTGCCGGCCGCCGC
Organism: Gemmatimonadota bacterium; assembly: GCA_039586575.1. Lineage (GTDB taxonomy): Bacteria > Gemmatimonadota > Gemmatimonadetes > Palauibacterales > KS3-K002. The sequence continues at coordinate 8,980 of JBDHKD010000050.1, forward strand.
CCAGGAGCGGCCGCTCGGCACACTCCGCGAGCAGGCGGAGATCCAGCAAGGCTGGCTGGAGCTTCGCCTCGAGCGCCTGCTGCCACGCCTGATGCGCGAGCACGGGGTGGACATGTGGATCATCCCGATGCGCGAGTACAACGAGGACCCCGTGTTCAGCGGGCTCGTCGCGCCGACGACGTTCGCGGCCCGCCGCCGCACGATCTACGTCTTCTGCGATCAGGGCCCCGAGCAGGGTGTAGAACGCATTGCCATCGGCGGCAACTCGCAGGGTGGATTGTATCGGGTGGTCCGCGACCCGGACGCGGCGGTGGGGGCGGCGGCGGGCCAGGAGCGGCCGGCGGAGCCGTGGGGGCCCGAGCAGTGGAAGCTCTTGCCGCCCATCGTCGAGGCGTGCGATCCCGAGACGATAGCACTGAACATCTCCCACACTTTCGCCTTCGCCGACGGCTTGACCGCCGGCGAGTGGGAACAGTTGCAGGCGTCGCTGCCTGAGAAATACTTGGAGCGGATCGTGCGACGCGAGGGTCTCGCGCTCGACTACATCTCCGAGCGCCTGCCGGAGATGTTGCCGGTCTACGTCGAGATGATGAAGATCGCCCACGCGATCATCTCGACGGCGTTCTCCGGCGAAGTGATCACACCCGGCATCACCCGCACCCAGGACGTGGCCTGGTGGATGCGGCAGCGGCTGAACGACCTGGGACTCGACACCTGGTTCCAGACCTCGGTCGAGGTACAGCGTCGGGGCGTCCAGATGGGCGATTCGGCCGACCCGGTGATCCTGCACGGCGATGTGCTGCACTGCGACTTCGGCGTCACGGCGCTGGGTCTCAACACCGACACCCAACACATGGGCTACGTGCTGCGCCCCGGTGAGGCCGACGCGCCGGCAGGCCTGATGAGCGCCCTCGCAGTGGGGAACCAGTTGCAGGACATCGTGATGGAGGGGCTCCAGCCCGGCCGCACCGGTAACGAGGTGTTGCGAGAAGCGCTGTCGCGCATGCGCGCCGTCGGGATCAACGGCACAGTATACAGTCACCCGGTCGGTGACCACGGACACGGCGCCGGCCCGCTGGTCGGTCTGTGGGATCGGCAGGGCGGAGTACCGGGCCGCGGCGACGTGAAGGTCCGGCCCAACACCTGGTACTCGATCGAACTGCAGGCGACCACCGCGGTGCCCGAATGGGACGGACAGGAGGTCCGCATGGCGTTGGAGGAGGACGCCTACATCGACGAGGCGGGCGACCGCCACTGGGTGTTGAGCCGCCAGGAACGGTTCCACCTCGTCCGCTGAGCCGGGCACCCACGCAACGGACTCCGGCCATGTCTCGCGATCCTAGCAGCGGCAAGCGGGAGCGGCGCTACTCCGAGAAGGAATTCGCGCTCATCCTGCGCAAGGCATTCGAATTGGGTGAACCGTCGAGCGCGTCCGGCGCCATCGAGGGCCTCTCGATCGAGGAGATCAAGGCCATCGCGAGGGAAGTCGGGCTCGACCCATCGCTCATCGAACGCGCGGCCGCGGCCCTGCCGGCCGCCGGGCGAGGTCGCATGGCTCGCCTGTTCGGAGGACCGGATTCCTACCAGCTGCGCGACTCGGCACCGGGTGAGATCTCAGAGGCCGATTTCGGACAGATCGTCGACGCGATTCGCGAGGTTATGGGCCATCAGGGAGAAGCCACGGTTACGATGGGCTCACTCGAGTGGAGGACCGTGGCTCAAGTGACCCAGATCTACGTCACCGTCAGCCCACGCGACGGTGAGACCGCGACGCGAGTGTTCGCCGACCGGGGAGGCGCGGCCCTGCTCACCTTCTTCCTGCCCACCGTGCTGTGGGGGATCGCCTTTGGGATCAGCGGGGCGATCCTCGAGCCGAGTACCGCGCCCGCCGTGCTCTCGCTGCTCGGCGCCGCGGCGGGCGGCGCCCTGCTGACCGGGCGCACGATCTGGAAGCGTGCGACAACAAGGCTGGAGGCGCGTCTCGCGGCCCTGATGCGGACGGTTGCCGGAACGCTAGAGCCCACTCTCGAAGAGGACGCCAGGAGGGATCGATGAAAGCCCAATCCAGTCTTGTCGCCTTGTCTTGTGCGTGGGTCGCCGCCGCGTGCCAGCCGGCGGTCGACATGGAACGGGCGGAGGTGGAAGTGCGGGCCGCGCTGGACCGCTACGTCGAATGCGTCGAGCAGGAGGACATGGAGGGTTATGCGGAGATCGTCGCCCACGATGCCGCGATGATGAACTTCGGAGCGTTCGGTGGGCCGATCGTGGGTTGGGACGGCCTACGTGAGGTGATCGAGGGCCAGTACGCAGCCCTCGACTCGGTGCAGATCGAGCAGAGCCAGGTCGCGGTCAATGTCATGCCGGGCGGCAGTGATGCCTGGGCCACCTCGCTCTGGCAGTTCACAGCCAAGGCCGGCGAGTCGACGCTCGAGTTGCCCGTACGCTGCACGTGGCAGCTCCAGAAGCGCGCGGGCGGCTGGGTGATCACTCACTTCCACAAGTCGCTCGCCGCGGGCTAGGCCTGCGTTTCCCAGAAGGAATGAGGATCAGCGGCCTACATCTGATCTGCTGTCTAGCCGGGCCCATCGTCATCACGGCCTGCTACAGCGCGGGGGATACGCGACAGGCCAACGGCGATGGGTCCGGCCAACCCATCGGGGCGATCGAGTTCTCGTCCTCCCACGACCGGCTGACAACCGGGTTCGCCTGGGCGAAGGGGCAGGCGCTGGGGTATGTCTTCGACGGGGATCCCGTGGGGGCATGGTACGAGGCGGCGCTACCGGGACGCGAGGCCTTCTGCATGCGAGACGTCTCGCATCAGGCGACCGGCGCTCTGGCGCTCGGCCTCGCCGAGCACACCAAGAACATGCTGCGGAAGTTCGCCCGCGGTATCGCCGAGTCCCGTGACTGGTGCAGCTATTGGGAGATCAACCGCTACGACGAGCCAGCGCCGGTCGACTACCGGAGCGACGATGACTTCTGGTACAACCTGCCCGCGAATTTCGATGTGATTGACGCGTGCTACCGGGCCCACGAATGGACCTCTGACGACGATTACCTGCACGACACCGACTTCAGAGACTATTACCGGCTCAGCCTCACCGAGTACGTAAAGGCTTGGGATCCGGACGAGGACGGCATCATGGAGAGCCCGGCCTCGGCCGGCATCCGGGGCATCCCCACCTACTGGGAGGGCGAAGGCCCGCGAGCGCGGACCGGCGGCGACCTGGTAGCCGCTCAGTTCGCCGCCAACCTGGCCTACGCCAACCTGCTCGCCGCCAGCGGAGAGACTGCCGAGGCCGGCGCTTTCGAGCGTATGGCCGCATACTTGAGGTCGGTTTACAACGAGACCTGGTGGAACGACGAACTGGGCCGCTTCTCCACCTCGATCATTCAGGACGGCACCTTCGACACCACCCACGTCCCTCTGTTGCAGATCCTTCCCCTGTATTTCGGGATCGTCGACGCGGGTGACCGGCGCGAGCGGTTGATCGACAATCTCAAGGAGGGGTCGATCGTCGAGGTGAACGGATACTTGACCGAGGTCTATTACCAGAACGGGCGCGATGAGTTGGGCTTCCAGTATCTGATGCGCCAGCTCGATCCTCAGCTTCCCAGGCGCGAGTACCCGGAGAATCCCTTCACCGCCGTCGGCACTATCGTCCACCGGCTGATGGGCGTGGCGCCCAGCGCGACCGAGCGCGTCGTCGAAACGAGATCACGGCTACCCGAGGCCGTGTCTTGGGCCCGCATCCAGCACGTCCCTCTCCTCCGTAATCAGATCACGGTACGACACGCGGGTCATACCGAAACTCGCTTCGACAACGAGTCGGGCCCCGTCCTGCGCTGGCGAGCCGTAATGCGCGGCGCACACGCGGCCCTGATCGTCGACGGCGAGCGAGTGGACGCCACAATTCGCCACACCGCGCGTGGCGAACCGGAAAGCTTCGTCCTTCTGGAAGTCGGCGAGCGACAGAGCCGCATGGTGATGATCACTCCTGAATGAGTCGAGAACGATGAGCACTCGTCTATTCGCCGCTTGCACACTGCCGGCTCTCCTCGTCAGCGCATCCGGCGCCCGGAGTCAGGACGCGGCAGATCACCACGTCACCTCACCCGACGGCGCGATCACCGTCGCCGTATCTGTACGTGAAACAATAACTTACAGCGTCGGCTGGCGCGGCCGCATCCTGGTGCCGCCGTCGCCGATCGCCATGCGGCTGGCCGAGGGCGCGTTAATCGGCGACCGCCCGGAAGTCGTGGCTGTCCGCAGCGGTGCCGTGGACGACACGATCGTGCCGGTCGTGCCGGAAAAGTTCTCGCGGGTTCGGGATCACTACAACGGGCTGTCGCTGGACTTCAGCGACGGCTGGGGACTGGATCTTCGCGTCTACGATGATGGCCTCGCCTACCGATTCCGTACCGAGCAGGGCGGTGAACTGACAGTGGCGACAGAGGAGTTCAGCGTCTCGTTGGAGGGCGATCCCGCCGTGTGGTATCCGACCGAGGAGAGCCTGCTGACCCACCAGGAGCGTCTGTACGAGCATCTGCGGGCCGGCGAGATCAGCGCCGCGATGATGGCCGCCACCCCCGTTCTCGTCGCGTTCGAGGGCGGTCCGAAGCTAGCGATCAGCGAGGCGGATCTGCGCGATTATCCGGGGATGTATCTGACGGGGACAAGCGGCCCGCGTCTGCGTGGCCTTTTTGCGGCCTACCCACTGGAGGAAGAGCAAGTCAGGGACCGCACCGTCCGGGTCGTCGAGCGCGCCGACTACATCGCCGCCACTCACGGCCCGCGGACATTTCCATGGCGCGTTCTGGTGATCGCCGGGGAGGACGGCGATCTAATCGAGAGCACGATGGTCTACCGGCTGGCGCCGCCGCTGCGAATCGCCGACCCGTCGTGGATCCGGCCCGGCAAGGTGGCGTGGGATTGGTGGAACGCGCTGAACCTCTACGGGGTGGATTTCGCCGCCGGCCTCAATACGGAGACCTACCGGTACTTCATCGACTTTGCCGCCGACCAAGGGATCGAGTACGTGATCCTCGACGAGGGTTGGTCCGACCCGGCCGACCTCTGGAGCCTCAACCCCGACATCGACCTCGACGCGCTACTCACCCACGCGAGCGAGCGCGGCGTCGGTCTCATCCTCTGGGTCGTCTGGAAGACGCTCGACGATCACTTCGTGGAGGCTATGGACCGTTTCGCCGAGTGGGGCGTTGCCGGTATCAAGGTCGACTTCATGCAGCGCGACGACCAGCCGATGGTCAACTACTACTGGAAGGTCGCCGAGGCCGCCGCAGAGCGGCAGCTGCTGGTCGATTTCCACGGCGCCTACAAACCAACCGGGCTGCGACGAGCATACCCCAACGTGCTGACGCGGGAGGGCGTCCGCGGGCTGGAGTGGAGCAAGTGGAGCGAGCACCCCGACCCGGAACACAACGTCACCCTCCCCTTCACCCGCATGCTGGCGGGCCCGCTGGATTACACGCCGGGCGCGATGCTGAACGCGCAGGAGCGCCAGTTCCACCCGGTGTTCGACCGGCCGCTGAGCCTCGGCACGCGCGTACACCAACTGGCCATGTACATCGTCTACGAGAGCCCGCTGCAAATGCTGGCCGACTCACCGTCCAACTATCTCCGCGAAGCGGAATGCCTGGCGTTCATCGTCAGTGCCCCCACCGTCTGGGACGAAACGCGCGTGCTATCCGCTCAGGTGGGCGACTGGGTGGCCGTGGCGCGCCGGCGCGGAGACACCTGGTACGTCGGCGCGATGACCGACTGGACGGCACGCGAGCTCGTGCTCGACCTGTCCTTCCTTGGCGAAGGCCGGTGGCGCGGCGTTATCTTTGCCGACGGAGCCAACGCCGAGCGTAGCGCCGCCGACTATCTGCGCGTCGAGCGCACCGTCGAGGCCGCTGACGCGCTTGTGGCCAAGTTGGCACCCGGCGGCGGTTGGGCCGCCCGCTTCGCGCCCGCCCGATGAACGTCGAAGAGTTGAACCAGCGCCTGCGCGTCGAACGGATCGTCGCCGTCCCGACCGCGACCTGGGCCGAGCTGGCAACCGAGCTCGAGGAGCTGGAACGTCACGACACCCTGGTGGCGGGAGACCTGCTGATAGTGCGCAGCGAAGCCGGGCTCGCCGCCGTGGAGCAGCCGACGCTGGAGGAGCGAGTCGTCCGACTGCTGTCGGACGACCAGGAGGTGCGCCGCTTCGTCGCGGACAGGCTCGCGAGTTACCAGCGCATGTGGGACGGCTGCGGCTGCAAGATCGACTACTACAAGTGAGGGAGGCCTCGAATGCCCAGTAGAATCACACGCCGTCTGTTCTTCCAGCGAAGCGCCCTGGCCGGTATCGGCGCCGTCCTCTGGCAGCGGCTCAACCCGTTCAGCGGCCCGGCGCTCGTTCAGCGTGGCAGCACCCCACTGATCATCACGAGCCACTCGAACGAGACCGGCCAGCGCGCCGTGGCGGCCGCCTGGGAGATCCTGGCGGGCGGCGGTTCTGCCCTCGACGCCGTGGAACGGGCCACCAATACCATCGAGGAGGACCCCGAGGACATGAGCGTCGGGTACGGGGGACTTCCCAACGAGCGCGGTGTCGTACAGCTCGACGCATCGATCATGGACGGCCGCACTTACAGCGCCGGATCCGTCGCCTCGCTGGAGAACATCAAGTATCCCTCGTCGGTGGCACGGCTGGTCATGGAGCGCACGGACCACGTGATGCTGGTAGGTCCGGGCGCGCTCGAGTTCGCCAGGTCCTGGGGGTTCGAAGAGGAAAACCTGCTGACCGAGAAGGCGCGGGAGAATTGGCTACGCTGGCGCGAAGAGCACAGCGATCGCGACGATTGGGGGCCACCCGACCATCTGAAGGGGCGCGAGGAACAGGGTGCCTTCCTGACCGGGGAGGCGGCGGAAACGTACGGCACCGTCAACGTGCTGGCGGTCGACGCGAACGGAGACATCGCCGGCATCACGAGCACCAGCGGCCTCAGCTACAAGATCCCCGGCCGCATTGGCGACTCTCCGATCATCGGCGCCGGCCTCTATGTGGATAACGAGGTGGGCGCCGCTGGCGCCACGGGCCGCGGCGAGGACGTGATCAAGTCGTGCGCGACCTACTACATCGTGATGCGGATGCGTGAGGGTCGCACGCCGCAGCAGGCGTGCGAGGACGCGCTCCACATGATCGCAGAGAAGTACCGGGCGGTCGGTCTCGACTTCCAACCCGGCGAGAAGTTCGTTGCGATCAACAAGGCCGGCGAGTACGGCTGCGCGAGGACGAGCGGCCCGAGGCCTGCGCGGATGACGGTCGTCGCCGGATCGGGCCTCAGCATCTACGAGGGAACCTACGCTTTCCCGGATGAAGGATGACCGGTCTCAAGAGAGTAACATGCGGATCAAGATCTCATTGACAGTGGCGATGGTGATCGTGACGTCGTGTATGACGGGGGGAGAGAACCGAGGGGAGTCTCCTGACACGCGCATCGAAGCGCTCCTGCTGGAGTACGAGGGCGACGATCGCCCCGGCGCCTGCCTTCTCGCCAGGCACCGGGGCAAGGTCATCTACGAGCGGTGTTCCGGGATGGCCGAGCTAGAGACGAAGAGGGCGGCGACCCCTGAGACCAACTTCCGACTGGCCTCTCTGACCAAGGGCTTCACCGCCACCGCAGTGCTCCAACTGGTCGATGACGGCCTGATCGAAACGACCACCGCCCTACCGGAAGTGCTCGAGGGTTTCCCGCCCTACGGCCGCCGGATCACGGTTCACCATCTGTTGACCCACACGTCGGGGCTGATCGATTACGAGGACCTGCTTGCCGCGGGCGAGGACGAGCAGATCAAGGACGCGGGCGTCCTCGAACTGATGAAGGCCCAGGATTCCACGTACTTCGTTCCCGGCTCGGCGTTTCGCTATTCCAACTCGGCCTACGCTGTGCTGGCGATGATGGTCGAAGAGGTGAGCGAAAAGGACTTCGCAACGTTCTTGAAGGAGGCGATATTCGATCCACTCGGGATGGCGGCAACAGTTGCCCATGAAGCGCGCGTCACGACCGTCGCGAACCGGGCCTACGGATATTCGCGGCAAGAGGATGGATCGTGGACGCGGACGGACCAGAGCAGGACGAGTGCCGTACTGGGCGACGGCGGCATCTACTCATCGCTCCGCGACCTGAACAAGTGGCTGAACGTCGTGGAGGGGAGGGACCACCTCCTGGCCGCGGAGCTCGCCGCACGGACGCTCAGTGAGGCCGTGCCGACCGACGAAGAGGGCGTCCGCTACGGTTACGGATGGTTCGTCGATGAGTACCAGGGGCGCCGACGCTACCGCCACGGTGGCAGCACCATCGGGTTTCGCAACGAGATACAACGTCTCCCGAACGAGGACCTGACGGTGCTGTTCCTGTCGAACCGCAACGAGTTGAACCCGTCGCTGCCGGACTCGATCGTCGGTCTCTTCCTCCAAGGCCTCGAGGGTGGATAGGCTCACAGCGCGTCGAGCAGCTGCATCGTCGGGAGCCGGGCGGGCGGAACTCGCACGGTTCACGTCGATCAGCGCCGCGCTTTCCTGTCGATCCACGCCCCGGCGATGTAGCCGATCAGGCTCGCCGTCGTGCCCGAGATGGCAGAGGGGAGCATAGCGAAGGCGAAGAGCGTCCCGCCCACTTCTACCTCGCCGACCAGCTCGCGCGCCGACCAGACGATCGTACCGCAGATCATGGCGAGCACCGCAGCCAGCTCGCTGCGTGACCGAGTGTAGAGCCCCGCCACCAGCGGTACGAAGAGCGAGACCAGAGCGATCGAGAGCGACAGTTCCAGCAACTCGAGAATCGTCCGGCCAGAGAACGCGACGATCAGGCTGGCCACCGTGATGAGCACGACCGCCAGCCGGTCGACGAACAGTTGTCTAGCGCGGAACGGCGCCAGCTTGCCGAGCAGGTTGTGGCCCAGTATCGTCGCCGGCGAGAGCACGGCACTGGTTGCGGTTGAGACGATGATCGAGATCAGCGACACCACGAAGACAACCGTCAGGCCGGGTCGCAGGTACTGGCTGGCCAGCACCGTCAGGATCTCGCCGCCCCCATCGCCGGGCAGCAGGATCCGTGATGCCAGCCCGAGACCCACAGGGATGAGCCCGAAAGCGATGTAGACCACCCCGGCCAGCAGGCAGGCTCGCACTGCCGTCCTCGCATCCTTCGACGCGAAGACGCGTTGCATGAGATCCTGGCCCGGGATGTTCCCGAACACGCCGCTACCCCAAGTTCCCAGCCACACGATCACAGCCGCCGCGCCCGCCTCGGGCCACAGGGTCAGCGAGTCGGATGGCGTCTCCGATAGCAGCCGCCCAATGCCTCGCGCGACGGCCCCGTCGCCGAGTTGCGCGAAGGCGGCGGCCGCCAGAACGATCAGCGTCACCAGAACGACGACCATCTGGAAGGCGTCGGTGAGGGTAACCGACCACATGCCACCGATGAGCGTGTAAGCGAGTACGACGGCGGCGGCGAGCAGCATCCCGACCGTGGGCTCGATCCCGAAGAAGGCGCCCTGGATGCCCGCAAGCGCCATGTATTGGGCGGCGATCCAGCCGAAGTATCCCGGTACCAGGACGAGGCTGGCGATGAGCTCGGCGCGCGACCCGAAGGTGCGACCGTAGAAGTCGGCGATGGTCAGCAGCCGCATCTCCCAGAGCGGCCTGGCGAAGAACAACCCCGCGACTATGAGCGCCATACCCGACGCGAACGGGTCGAGCACCGTGCCTCGCACACCGTCGATCCGCGCCGCTTCCGCCGCTCCCAGGATCGTCGCAGCACCGAACCAGGTGGCCAGCAACGTCGCCCAGGCCAAGCTCAGCGGCAGCCGCCGGCCGGCGACGATGTAGTCCTCCTCGCTCTGCACCCGGCGACCGGCGTAGATGCTCACGACGAAGATGCCGAGCAGATAGAGTGCGATGAGGACGGCGAGCGTACCGGTCATGTAGCTTGACTCCGATTCCGGCGATCGATACGATCTGGCGTCCGAAACACCCTACACTCCTTGAATATTTCGCCATGCCCCCGCGTATACTGATGCCAAGAGGATCCGTGACAAGACCTTACGAGGGATCGTGCTCGCGGCATCTGTGAATCTCCTGGCCGGCCTCGTGTTGCTGGGCATCGGCGCCGAGGCGCTGGTTCGCGGCTCGGCGCGGCTAGCCGCCGCGTTCGGCCTCTCCCCCCTCTTTATCGGACTCACGCTGGTCGCCTGGGGCACCTCGGCACCAGAGCTGGTGGTCACCAGCGTCGCCTCGCTACAGAACTACCCGGGCGTCGCGATCGGCAACGCCATCGGCAGCAACATCTTCAATACCGGTGTGGTGCTCGCCGTGACCGCGTTGATCGCACCGCTGCCCTGCCAGACCGGCCTCGTACGGCGCGAGGTCTTGGCAGTCGTGGCGACGACGATCGTGCTGCTGCTCATGCTGATCTGGGGCGGCTACCTCTCCCGGCCGGAGGCGGCTCTCTTCCTCCTGACGCTGGTTCTGATGACGGGCTGGAGCTACCGCCAGGCCCGGCGGCACAGGGCCGAGACGCTCAGCGCGGCGGTTCGCCGGCTGGCGGCCGGCGGCAAGGCTCTCAAGAGCTCGATCTTCGTCGTCCTGGGTCTGGCCCTCCTGGTCGTCGGCGCCCGTTGGGTCGTGGACGGTGCGGTGGCGCTGGCGGAGCTGCTCGCGGTCTCGCGCACCCTGGTCGGGCTGACCTTGGTCGCCGCCGGCACGTCGCTGCCCGAGCTGGCTACATCGATCGTCGCCGCCGCCCGCCGCCAACCGGAGATCGCCATCGGCAACGTGCTGGGCAGCAACATCTTCAACCTGCTCGGTATCCTGGGCATCGCCGGGCTACTGAGGCCGCTTCCGGTACCGCGCGCCATCATCACGATCGACATCCCGGTGGCACTGATCTTCGCACTGGCCTGCATACCGATCGGTCTGACTGGCCGACGCGTGACGCGCTTCGAGGGCACGCTATTGCTCGCCGGCTATTTGGGGTATCTAGCCATCCTGTCAACGCGGCTTACGACGTGATGGATGGATTGGAAGAAGACGAAGCCGCGTCTGGCCCCTATTCCAGGTTTCGCATCGCGCTCGGCGCTTCTCTGGCTCTGGCAACGCTCATTGGCGGCTGGATGGTCTACGAGGCCGCCACCTGGCCCGACGTCGCCGCCCTGACGCACGGGTCTCCCGAGTCCACCGCTTTCATCGAGCGCTACCAAGAACGCTGCCTCGCCGAGCCGGGCCTGCCGCAGCTCGCCTGGCAGCCCGTCCCCTACGACAGTATCGCCGCCACGCTCAAGTGGACCGTCGTCGTGGCCGAGGACATCGAGTTCTTCTGGCACCGCGGCTTCTCGCCCAGCGAGATGCGGAGGGCGATACGCGACGCCCTGAGTGGCAGGCGCGGGCTACGCGGCGCCTCGACGATCACCCAGCAACTGGCCAAGAACCTTTGGCTGACGCCATCGCGTAACCCATTACGCAAGCTCAAAGAAGCGCTGCTCACCCGCCAGCTGGAGAGCAGGCTGGGCAAGCAGCGCATACTCGAGCTGTACCTCAACGTGGTGGAGTTCGGCCCCGGGGTCTTCGGCGCCGAGGCGGCGGCGCGCCGATACTACGGCAAGCGGGCGGCCGCGCTGAGCCTTCAGGAGGCGACGCAGCTGGCGGCTGCCCTGCCGCGGCCTGCAACCTGGCACCCGGGCAGCACAGGCTCCGGCTACCAGCGCTATGTGGAAGTCATCCGCCGAC